>NZ_JBIWEF010000009.1:0-289980 GCF_044762405.1 Streptomyces sp. NPDC097107
AGCTTTCGGTTCGTCTTGCAGCGTATGAGGAGATCGGCGCCGGTGATGGCCAGCTGGTTCAGCAGTGCGGCGGAGGAGAAGTTCCGGTCGCCCAGTGTCGGCGTACACGTGAACGCACATAGCCGCGTACGGATGAACGTGCAGAGTTCTTGATGTGCTGAGTGCCGGCCCCCGGCACGCTGCTGCCTGTTGTCGAAGGTCGCAGAGAGGGGTGGGCCATGGTCTTGGACCCGCAGCGCTGGCTCGAGCTCCGGCGTTTTCGCGGTTTGGTGGAGTCCGGGGCGATGAGCCTGTCGGAGGTCGCCAAGGAGACCGGGCTGAACTGGCGGACGGTCAGCAAGTACTTGTCTGCCGACTCGTCTGCGCCTCCACGCCGGATGGCGAGTGGTCAGCCGCGCAAGCGGGTGGTCGACGAGGTCGCTCCGCTGATCGACGCGATGCTGCGGGCGGAGATCCTGATGAAGGCCGCGGTGATTCACGAGCGGCTGGCCACGGAGTACGGGTTCACCGGGAACTACCAACGGGTCAAGCTCTACGTGCAGGAGGCCCGCCCGAGGATCGCGGAGGAACTGGGGATCGCTCCGCGGGAGCTGGCGGGGATGCATCGCAGGTTCGAGGTGATCCCGGGTGCTCAGGCTCAGGTGGACTGGGGCGATGAGGGCAGGATCCTCGCCCCTCTGGGCATCCCGAAGGTCTACTCCTTCCACATGGTGCTGTCGTACTCGCGTGATCCGTTCTGCTGCTTCACCACCAGCCTGGACCTGCAGACGTTTTTCGACTGCCATCGGCGGGCATTCGCCCACTTCAACGGGGTCCCGATGACGATCGTCTACGACCGCACCAAGACGGTCGTGCGCCGTCACGTTGCCCCGGGTGAGGCGGTTCCACTGCATCCGGAGGCGGTCGGGTTCGCCGGCCACTACGACTTCGACATTGATGTGCTGGCCGCCTACCGGCCCCAGGGCAAGGGCCGCGTCGAACGCCAGGTCCTGATCGTCCGCGACCACGTTCTCTCGGGCCGGGCCTTCTCCTGCATCGAGGAGATGGACGCCGCGTTCACCGCCTGGGTGCCGAAACGACGAACCCAGACGCACCGGACTCACCAGCAGGTCATCGGTGAGCGGGCAGTTCGTGACCACGCGGCACTCAAGCCGTTGCCACCCACTCCGTATCTGGTGGCCGAACGTCATCTGCGGCCGGTCGGCAAGGACTGCCTGGTCGCCTTCGGCGGGAACCTCTACTCCGTCCCCGCCCGCAAGGTCCGACCGCGTCAGCTGGTGGAGATCAGGGCCACGAAGTCGCAGGTCATGCTGCATTCCACCATCGCCGACTCCACCGGCGAGACGCTGCTTGCCATGCATCCACGGGCGGTCGGACGCGGCGTCCGTGTCGTCGAAGAACAGCACTGGGACGGCCTGCCCACCGGCAAAGGACGCCGGACCACCACCGGCGACGCCTTGCCCCGGCCGCGTCACGATCGCCCCCCCGGGTGAGGAGAGCGGGCCGCTGCAAGCCCTCCTCAACCGGGCTGCGGCGACCCGCGTCGAGGTCGGCCGCCGACCGTTGTCGGTCTATGACGAGCTGACCGGGACCCGCCCTTTCACCAGTAACCGAGCGACGAAGGAATCGTCTTGAGCGAGCTGACCGGCAACCGCACCACGGCGACCAAGCTCGGCCTGCCCCACCTGGCGGAAACCATCAACGATTACACGCGGCGGGCGGACGAGGGGAAGATGGGCTACCTCGACTTCCTCGACCTGGTCCTCTCCGAGGAACTCGCCGTCCGCGACGACCGCCGCTTCCGCCAGGGCCTGCGGCTTTCCCGGCTGCCGCACCACAAAACGATCGATGAGTACGACTTCTCGTTCCAGCCCGAGCTCGACCCGCGCAAGATCAAAGACCTGGCCACCCTGTCCTTCGTCGAAGCAAAGGCCAATGCCGCCCTGCTGGGGCCGCCCGGCGTCGGCAAGACCCACATCGCGATCGCGCTGGCTGTCGCGGCCTGCCGGGCCGGCTACTCGATCTACTTCACCAGCCTCGACGACATGGTCCGCAACCTCAGGGCAGCCGAGGCAGCCGGACGTCTGACCAGCAAACTGGGTTCCTACCTGCGGCCGAGCGTTCTCGTGGTCGATGAGGTCGGCTACCAGCCCCTCGAACGCGCCGAGGCAAATCTGGTCTTCCAGGTCATCTCGAAGCGCTACGAAAAGGGCTCCATTATCCTGACTTCGAACAAGACCTTCAGCGAATGGGGCCAGGTCTTCGGCGACGAAGTCCTCGCCACCGCCATCCTCGACCGCCTCCTGCACCACTGCGAAGTCGTCGCCATCAACGGTCCCAGCTACCGGCTGAAGAACCGCCTCAAAGCCATCGAACGCGAGACGGAAGTCGCCTGATCCGGGAGTTCAATCCTGGCCAAGCTCCTCGCCCGGCGGGATGAAGGCGTCGGCACTGTCGGCATCGTCAACATGCCCGTGAGCGTCCATCGTGATGGCCGTTGCCCGGCCCTGCGAGGTGATCAGCCACGCGAGTACCTGTTCCGTGAGCGGGGTATTCCCCGGGCCCTCGTCTCTCCAGTGGGCCCGCCACCCGCCCCCAGGCACTGCGGCTACGACCTGGTCGGCCTTCTCGAGGTGGGAGAAGTCCTCGTATTCCGTGACGGGACGCATGGCGCCTCGCTTCGGGTCGACGACAAGCGCCGTCCCAGTTGCCGGGTCCCATGCCTCCACCCGCACCATGCGGCCGATCTCGGTCTCGGTGCCATTGAAGATCGCGGTCCAGCCGGTCTGATTGAAGTAACGAAGGTCCACCGCCCCATCCTCTCGCATGGCGATGAGCGCAGCGGGCGGCTACTTGCTCTGCACGTTCATCCGTACGCACCTTTGCGCATAGGCAAGTACGCCGACACGAGAACGCCCGCCTGCTCAAGGCGGAGAAGGAGTGGCAGCTGGAGCGAGGGATCCTGCGCCGGGCAGCCGCCTATTTCGCTCGGGAGGCGAAGTGAGGACCCGCCGCTGGGACTTCATCTCCGACCACTGTGCCGACTTCGGTATCCAGCGGCTGTGCCGGGTTCTTGGGGTGTCCCGCTCCGGTTTCTACCGGCATCAGGCCACCGCGTCGGCCCGCGCCGAGCGCCAGGCGGCCGAGGAACTGGCGGTCGCGGAGATCCGCGCCGTCCACGCCGAACACCACGGTGCCTACGGCGCCCCGCGCGTGCACGCCGAACTCCGCCTGCGCGGGCGGAGGATCAACCGCAAGCGGGTGGCCCGGCTGATGCGCATCAACCGCATCGCCGGCCGCCACCTGCGGCGCAAGAAGCGCACCACGATCGCGGACACGACTGCTCCTCCCGCCCCGGACCTGGTGATGCGCGACTTCAGTGCGGATGCCCTGAACGCCAAGTGGTGCGGCGACATCACCTACATAGCCGTCGGCTCCACCTGGCTGTATCTGGCTACGGTCATCGACATCTGCTCACGCCGCGCAAGCACCGCTACGGGCAGGAGGGATACTGAGCGGGCCTACTTGCGGGGCCGGTCGATGCTGTCTCGCACGAAGGGGCTCAGCACTGCCATGAAGTCCTCGTGGGAGTCGAGGAAACATACGTGTCCACCACCGCGGATCACCTCCAGCCTGCCGTGGGGCAGACGGCGGGCCGCCCGGGCTCCCTGTGATACCGGGAGCAGCACATCGGTGAGGCCCCACACGACCAACGCGGGTACTGTGATGTCCCGCAGTCGGTCCAGGACGACGTACTCCGGCTTCTGCCCGGTCAGCCCGGCCCCCACCCGGAGAATCTCGATGGAAGTGCGCACCGACAGCCGGGTGCGGGTCAACTGCAACTGGGCTGTCAACACCGTCAATGGCACACGCCAGGGCTGTCGCAGCAGCACATTGGCCGAGAGGGCTGCCAGAGCACCTATGCCGGGCGCGGTCGCGACGGTCGCCAACAGGTCGGCGGCGGGTGCGGGGAGAGCTGCGATGCTGCTCAGCAGTGGGTTGATCGCACGGCCCAGCCCTGCGGCGTCGACCAGACAGAGGCGGGACACGAGCCGCGGATGTTCCAAGGCCATGTAAGCTGCGACGGCTCCGCCGAAGGAGTGGCCGATCACGATGCTCTCCCGCACCCCGAGAACTTCCAGGAACGCCGCGGAGAACGCGGCGAGTGATCCAGGACGCAGGTCGTCCACGGGGCTTGTCCCCCCGAGCCCTGGCAGGGACAGCGCCAGAACGCGATGGGTCAGGGCGAGGTCCTGCATGACCTCCCACCAACTGCGGGCGTCCTCCGCGACGCCCGCCAGCAACAGCACCGCCGGGCCGGTGCCTGCCTCGTAATAGAGCGTTGAGACGCCGTTGACCAGTACTCTGGACTCGGCCGGTTCCTCTGTGGGCATGTCTCCTCCTCGGGACGGGGCAGCCCTGCGGGCTCTGGTGTCTTGGCGCGCCATGAGGCATGGCTCAGACGAACGACAATTCGCCGGCTGTAGCGTCACGACCCGCGAGCCACATCCCCAGCGCCTCACGCGTACCGTGGACCTCGGGCGCGCCCACCAGTGTGGGGAGTCCCCGCGCTGGGCGGCCGTCGCTGGGTACGGGGCGGAAGCGTAGAGCCCGCCCGTTCAGCCAGAGGCTCAGCATCAGTCCGTCACGGAAGATGGCGGTGGAGACAGGATCGGGGATGTCCCGCGTGCGGCCCAGGCCTCGCAGGATGTCCTGGTGGTGTATGGCGAGATCCCCCAGTACGACCATGGCGGCCGTGCGGCTGGAGAGGCTCGGAGCGCGTCCCCATGTGTCCGCCCGCCGCATCAGTTCCGGCCTGGTGAGAGCCCGGCCCCAGGACTTTTGGGCCTTGTTCGCGGCGTTCAGACACAGACCGTGGGCCAGGAGCAGGTGCACGCGGTCCACGCTGATGACGTGGCTCAGCACGTCCCGGGGTGCCCAGTCGGCGCAGAGCGTGGATCCATTGTTGAACTCGTCCTCAGAAAGGCCGGCGACGGTGTCGATGAACCTGAGTCTCTCCGCTCGCAACTGCGCCTCGAACGGTGCCTGCATCGTAGTGGCCCTCGCTCTACTGTCGGCTGCGTGGGAGGATCAGCGTCCCGGTGCGGTGAGCACGTCCTCGAAGCTGAGCTCGAGACACCGGTGGAACAGGTCGGGGGCGGTGACCGCCGCAGGGTCGAGGTTGACACCGATGCCGCACATATCGCCGTGGGAAGCCGTCGTGATGTTGGCGGCCGACGGCCCTCGGGGAGCCCAGGGCACCGCGTCCACGATGCGGGCACCGGCCACGTAGGTGTCCTGGGCGAGTCCGGGAACACCGGTGACCACCAGATCGACACCCTGAGCAAGGACGGGCGCGACCAGCCCGAAGAGGGGCGGTGGGACCCAGCGGGTGTTGGCGGCCAGGATCGGGTAGAGCCCGTCCATCAAATCGTGACGGGCTCTGCTCACGGTGTTGTGGACGGTGAGCATCCGTTCGACCGGGGTCAGATTCCCCACGTGGCCGGCGATCCGGATCGCCGCGACGTGGTTGCCGGCGCCCGGCTGGGAGGGCTCGCGGATACTGACTGGCAGCATGACGGGGATGGCCTCGTGTGCCAAGCCGTGATGCCGGTGGTACGCGTGAAAGGCGCCGAGTATCGCCGCCACAAAAACGGAGTTGACCGAAACCCCGGTTCTTTTCCCCGCCGCCCTGAGGCCCGGCAACGGAACCGACACCAGCCCGTAGTGGAGTTCGTGGCTGCGTCGGCGTAGCAGTGGCGAGGGTTCTACCGGGGAAACGACGCTTCGCAGATTCCTCGCTGCGCGCCGCAGGCGCGCCCCGGCCTCGTCGGACGCGAGCATGGCGCGCACCGATTCTCCCGCTGCCGCGGTCAGCAGCGTCCCGGCGTCCTGCAGGGCGAAGCGGGCTGTCCGCCCCAATCGCGGAAGCGGGTTCCGGGATTGGACACGGTTACCGTCGGTCGGCGAGGGCACCGATGCGTGGACCGACGGCATCCGCATCCGAGGGGAGCGGGGCAGCAGGTTGCGCATGGCGATCTGGATGCCGAGGGCGTCAGCAATGGCGTGGTGCCACTTCAGCACGACAGCGGCTCGGCCGTCTGCGTATCCCTCGACCAGGGTGGCCTCCCACGGGGGACGCCTTCGGTCCAGGGTGCCCGACGCCCGCCATTCGACCAGGTCGAGCAGCTCGCGCAGCCCGCCCGGTGCGGGCAGCCGCATCCGGTGCACGTGCCTGCTGAGGCGGAAGTCCGGATCCGGTGACCAGTGGGGAACACCGATGTGGAGGACGGATTCGTCGACCCGATGCCGCAGCCGGGGCATCGCCCGTGTCATCCAGTCGCAGCCGGACAGAAAGGCCCCCCATTCGGGGGTCTGGTCGAGAAACCAGACCCACACGACCTCCACACGCAGTCGTTCATGTGCACTCATGCGCCAGAAGAGGGTGTCCATGCCGCTCAGGGGTCCCGGATGGGTCCATCCGTCGATCGGCCGCATCGCTGCCTCCGCGCCCTCTGGTCGTGGTGGCCGAGAGGTCTCATCCGCGGAGGTTTCGCGCTCCCCGCTGTGGCCCGGCTCAACCATTGTCGTCTCCCCCAGTCGTTGTTTTGTCGGGATCAGAAGCCGTGGGGCGGTGGGCGGGGCGTCCAGGAGCGGTGACCGTACCGGGCAGCAGGCAGACCAGCTCCTTCGAGCGCTCCCACACCTCCCGCTGCAGTCCGGTGTTGAAGCGCAGGAAGGCCTTCGGTAACAGGCCGAACCCGAGGGCTGTCGAATGGAATTCGCCTCCGCGGTGCGCGAAGGCCGGGTCGGTGGCCAGGCGCAGAATCACCTTCACGGACTCCGCCGGCGAGGTCACCAGAGGCGTGCGGGCTCCCGCGGCGAAGAGGGGCGCGATGATCGGAGCGCTCCTGGACATGTCGGTGAGAACGAACCCGGGGCACACCGAGGTGGCTCTGACGCCGCGGTCCCGCCATCGTTCCGCCGCCTCCTGGGCGAAAAGCACGCAGAGCATCTTCGAGCGGGCGTACACCCTCATGGACCCGATCGGCCCGTACGAACCAGGCTGATGGAACGACATCGGATCGATGCCGGTGACCAAGCGGTGCGATTCGGAGGCGATCATGATCACTCGCGAGGGTGCGCCGCGCTCCAGGAGATCTAGTAGCGAGTGGGTGAGGAGGAACGGCCCCAAGTGATTGGTCGCGATCATTCTGTCGAACCCGTCGGCGCTGACGGCGGCGTAGGGATCGTGGGTCCCCGCATTATTCACCAGGACGTCCACACGCCCGTATGCGTCGTGCAGTTCGGCTGCGAGCCGTCGGACGTCGCCGAGCACGGAGACGTCGGCCAGAAAGAGGCTGACTTCCGTCCGGGGAGCGGCAAGGCGCAACTCGGCCGCGGCCGCCGCGCCCCTGGCCGGGTCGCGGCACACGATGGCCACTCGCGCTTCCTGCCGGGCCAGACCGCGAGCGATCTCCTTGCCGATTCCCGCCGACGCGCCAGTGACCACACAGACTCTGTCCCTCATGGTGTTCCCGCTTCCTCTCCTCGGTAGCCGCACCGTCGACACAGCCTCAGGACTTGGTGCGGCGTGCTCACCCGGGCGGTCCGGCCATGTCGATCGCCCGGACACCCGCGACCTCCAACAGGAGCCGGCCGTCCGCGGTCCACGCCCGGTAGATCCCTTCGCCGTCCACGCCCACGCCGAGCGTGTGCCCGTACCGGGCCAGCAGTTCCCGGTCGTTGGCACCCTCGACGTAGAGGTCGAGCCGCTCGACGGAGCGCGGAACCAGAAGGGGCTGGTGGCCTGACGACCCCGGGCGCAGGGAGCCAGTGCGCAGGGCGGCGCATACGAGCAAGGGCGGGATGGTGGTGCTGCGGAGGTAGGACCGGCCCGTGAGCCGGGGGGTCCACAGACCGCACACGGCGTCGGTTCCGACCTCGCAGTGCGACAGGTTGCGGAAGATGCCGCGCAGAGAGACAGGCCCGTCGTCGGTGGCATAGGGGTCGGCGACCGAAGCGGCGCCCGACGGGTCCTTAGACGCCCGGTGAGAGGGTGCGGTCACCGGCGCCCCCGTGACGAGCACGAGAGCGCGGAAGTGACGGAGCGCGCCCTCCCGCAGACGTCCGTCCGGAGCCAGCGTGTCGGAGTGGATACTCACTTCGACCGCGGCCGTGCGGTCGTCGCCGACGGGTCCGCCGCATACGTGGGCCCTGATCCGCAGGGGGGTGTGTGTGCGCCCGGCGTATGGCCTGATGAACCTTTCGAACTCGGCCTGCCGGAACCCGCGCGTGAGAGACCCCGGCACCAGCAGTTCGGCGGCGTGCGCGGCGATGTCCAGCATGAACGTCGCCGGTGTCGTGGGCTTACCGTGGACGAGGTGGTCGAAGAGGTATGCGTCCCTGGCGTCCATGTCCCAGGTCGCGGACGCTGAGAGGCCCGACACGCGGCTGCCGGCCCATGAGGGAAGCTGACGGAAGGTCTTTGGGTCTGCCGCATCCGGCTGGATCAGCCCCGGTCGCTGCTTCCTCAGACGCTCCTTCTCGTTCCGGCCGAGGTAGGTTGACGCCCCTGCCAGCAGCGGAGCCGCGCCGAACTCGCTCAGGAACTGAGCGGTGCCCTCTGCGGTCGGAATCGGTGTGAACAGAGCATCGCGGGCTATCTGCTCCTGGAGTACGGGGTCCGCACCCATGCCGGCCTGAGCCCACATGCCGAAACCGATGGTGATCTCGGCAGTTGGCCCGAGGGCTTCCGCTGCCGCCTCCAGGTAGGCGTTTCCCGCGGCGTAGTCGGGGTCGCCGGGTACACCGGCCGCTCCCGAGTGCGATCCGATATTGCACCAGAGCCGTGGCGGGGCTGCTCGCAGTGCCGCCTTGAGATGATGGTGGCCGAGTACCTTGGTGTCCCGGACCCGACGGAAGGTCTCGAGCGTCTTCTTCGCCAGGACCGTGGACCCCACCTGCCCTGCGGCGTGTACGACAAAGTCGACGCGGCCGTCCCGGCTCACCACGTGCCGTATGGCCTCGTCTACAGCCGCGGGATCCCTCATGTCGCAACTGACGTACTCCACCTTCTCGGCACCGAACCGGTTTCTGAGCCGTTCGATCACGCGGCGCGCGTTGCGAGCCCGCATCATCTCGTCGACGTGGGCGACCATTGCGCGCGTCGACATGCCGGAATCCGCGTCGCGGAGTCGGCGCATGAGCTGACTGCGCAGACGTGGGAGCTGGTCGTCCGGGGCTGAGAGCACCTCGTCGGGCAGGGGGATGTCGCGGGTGCGCCCGAGTAGCCAGAGCTTGGGTCGAGCATGCGCTGACAAGGTGGTCAGCAGGCATTCGGTGATGCCGCCGGTGCCGCCCGTAACCACACCGATCGAGCCGTCTTCCACAGGGAACGGTGCGGCGGAGAAGGACGTCGGAAGCGGAGAGGGGTGCAGCGTCTCCACCCGCCGGTCGCCTTTGAAGTAGTAGACGAGGGGCGGCACGGGGCGGTCCGAGGCCATCTCGTGCCCGACGCGGGTCAGCAGGGCAGGCGTGGCCGCCTCATCGGTGGCGAGCACGAGGAGTGCCCCTTGTGGGTTCTCCCACTGCAGGCTCTTGACGAATCCGGTGAACAGAGCCACGAGCGGGTGCTGGTACGTTCCCGCCTCCAAGCCGGTGAGCAGCACGACCATGGAGCTGTCGGGCTGCCATCTCGACCACAGGCGTTGGGTGACGAGGAAGAGTGCATCGTGAAGGACCAGGCAGCCTGTGAGGTCGGTTTTGCCCAGGTCACAGACCACGGTGAGGTGAGGAGACGCTTCGCTGAGGCCGGGGAAGCGCTCATCGAGCGTCCCGGAGTCCATCGGTCCCTCACCGCTCTCGGCCAGGGTGAGGAGGAGCGCATCAGCGTCCTCCACGGCCGGCCGGAGCAGCGACGCGGACTCGGCGCAATCGACGAGCACGACGCCTCGCCTGGGCAGAGCTGCACGCACGGCCGTCTTGTGTGTCTTGAGCGGTTGGCGGATGAACTCCCTGGTGTACCGGTCGGTGAGCCACTGTTCCCGTGGTCCCTGCCCACCCTGCCGCGGGGCCTCCCGCTTCTGGACGCTGCTGGCGCCGACTGGTCCGCGACGCGGGCCGGCTGCCCCACTTTCTCCATCGGCGGGCCCTGCCTGGATGCGACGCCTTTCGGCTTCTTCGTTCGGGTTGACTATGAGCACCGTGTCGTTCTGAACACCCGGCAATCGGCACGGAAGTGTCCCGCATTCGACAGCGCGCAGGACATCGAGCGCGTGGTCGGCAGCAAGGTAACTGCGTTCGCGCGGTTCGCGGGCCTGGCCCTGAGGTGACCCCGGTACGGTGTTCAGGGCAAGGCGGGCCATCACCGGCCACCCGTGTGCCTCCGCTGAGGGGGGCGTGGTCAACGCGAGCAGAAAGGCCCCCTCAGCGACGCCGGCATCGCCGCACCCGAACAGAGCGCCGTTCTCGGAGGAACCGTTTCCGTTGACCGCGAGTACCAGCGCGAGGTCCAGTTCACCCGTGCGCAGATAGTGATGGGCTGTCTTGATGGCGAGGAGGGAGCTGTCCACACCTGCGTCGATCGACATGGTGGGGCCGTGCAGGTCGTAGCGCGCCGTGATACGTGAGGCGATGACGTTCGGCATCGTTCCGGCCTGTGAGTCCTCGGTGCAGGAAGGGGTGGACCGCAACAAGGTTGCCAAGCCGTCAGCGGCCTGCCGGACGGCGCGAGCATCGTCGCAGCCGTTGAGGGCTCGGGTCAGATCCCGCGCGTGGCAGCGCAGAGAAGCCCCCGTCAGCATGGCCGGGAACCCGGTGTGTGCGGCGATCACCCCAGTGGTCTCCGTAAGGCCGGCCCATATCTCCCCATGCGCCTCCACGAAGCGTGCAGCCACCTGCAAGGCCATCAGGTGGCACGGATCGACCGCCGAGATGGTGCGGCGGGAAAGCCGTACCTCAACGGGTGACGGAGCAGGGTAGGGCTGTGGAAAGCGGGCGCCGACCAACGCGCCCTCGTCGCGCAGCCATGCCCGCACGTGGCTGGTCGTCGGGCCCCCGGGCAGGTGGGCGCTCCAACCCACCAACGCCAGTTCTTGGGACCGCGGCCTGGCAGCCGGCTGTGAGCGCACCCGAGGGGTGTCATCCGGGCGATCTGTGACGAGCAGGTGGGCGTTGGTGCCACCGAAGCCGAATCCGGAGACGCCGACGACACGCGCGCGATGCGGCTCGGCCGGGAACGGACGGCCATTGCTCGGCACGTGGAGGGGCAGTGTGCCGGCACGCTCTTCCTCAGTGGGGCCGTTGGCCTGTCCGGGGATCCATTCCCTGCGGAGGCCCAGTAGGGCGTGGATGAGGGAGAAGACCCCCGCCACCCACCCGGTGTGTCCGAAGACCGGCTTGTTGCTTGTGCACAGCAGGTCGCTGCCTGCGGCCAGATCCGAGATGACCTGTGACTCCACCCCGTCGCCCGCCGGCGTCCCCGTTCCGTGGGCGATGATCCAGTCGATGTCCTCGGGGCCGAGTCCGCTGACCGCCCGTGCGCGCAGGATGGCGCGCCGCTGTCCGGTCGTGTTCGGTGCCGAGATCGACTTGCCGCGGCCGTCGGCTGCGGCCCCGAAACCGCTCAGGACGCCGTGAATGGTGTCCTTGTCGGAGACAGCCTGCTCAAGCGTCTTCAAGGTGACCGCAGCCGCCCCGTCACTGAACACGGTCCCGTCGGCAGCGCTGGTGAAGGCGCGCACGCGATCGGTTTTGGACAGGCCATTCAGTTTGGCGAACATCACTGACGCGGTGGGATCGAGCACATGGAAGCCACCGCAGTAGGCGATGTCGCAGTCACCCGCCAGTAGGGCCTTGACACCGAGGTCCACCGCGTACAGCGACGAGGCGCACGCCGTGTCCACGAGGACGGACTCCACCACTGGTTCGGGAAGCCGGGCCAGTGCCGCCCGGAGGGCGGATATGGGCGCTGCCTCCTCCAAAGGCACCGCGTACCGATAGTGCTCCAGTAGGGCTGCCTGTACCTCTTCCCTCTCCCGTCCTTCGGTGACGAGGCGGGAGACCGTGTGTGACAGCATGGTCTGCACGAGGCTCTGGCTTCCGCCCGGCCAGGCTCCGGCGTAGACGCCGCAACGGTAGGCGGCGTCGATCAGGACCCCCTCCCGTGCCTGCAGCAGGGAATGCCGCAGCCAGCGCACAGCCTGATCGCCGTGTGATCCGGCGCCGTCCCTTTCCTCCCCTTGCAGTGCGTGATGGAGCCGCAGTTCGTGCAGGTAGCCGGCCCGGCGTGCATAGGTACGATCGGGTGCCTGGGGGTCGGCCGACCAGAAGTCGGCCAACCGAAACCGCTCTCCGGGTTCGCTGAACACATCGCGGGTGCCGTTGAGCAGTTCCCAGACCTCGTCGGGACACGATGCTCCCGGTACGGCCACACCCATTCCGACCACCGCGATCAGCTGATCCTGACGGCTCCGTGACGTCATGGGCGGAGCTCCTCCACGAGTCCGGCGAGCTCTTCCAGCGTGGTGGCCTGGATTCGCCGCTGAGACGGCAACTCCGGAAGCCCGTACTGCCGACGGACGCGCTCGAACAGCGCGATCTGCTTGACCGAGTCCACGCCGAGGTCCGCCTCGAGGTCGATGTCCGGTGTCAGCATTTCCTCGGGGAAGCCGAGTTCCTCGGCGTACATCCCGACCAGCTCTGCCATGAGCACCGAGCGGTCGGGCGGCCCTGCCGCTGTCCTCGGATCCGGGCGCACTGTCTCGCGGGCCGGGGTGGTGGGGGCCGTAGCAGGGTCGTCGTCCCGCGGCCAGGCGAAGGGGACGCCGGCAGCGTCCAGCTCCTTGAGTAGCTCAAGGGGGCGGCCACGACTCGGCAGCAGCGGCACCGCCGAGACCGCGGAGGGCAGCGACGCTCGCACGATCTTGGTCAGTGCGCTGCGTGCTCCCGTCTCGACGAACACCCTGGTTCCCTCCCGGAAGAGGGTGAGCAGGGCGTCGTAGAAGTGCACTGGCGTGACGAGGTTGCGGTGGATCACTTCGCGAACATCCGTGACCGACCGCACGAAGCGTCCCAGTGTGGGCGAGAACACGGGGATTCTGGGCTCGTGCAGGGGCACATCCGAGGCCGTCCTGGTGAACAGGTCCGCCGCTTCGTACATGAGCGGATTGTGGAAGGCGTACCTGGCCCGCAACCGGGTGGCGCGAATGTCGAGACTCGCGGCCAGCTTCTCGACGTCCGCCAGGCAAGAAGCCGGCCCGGACAGCACGCTCTGGTCCGGTCCGTTGTCGATCGCAACGCACAAATGCGGTTCGTCGAGTAGTGCCACAAGGTGGCCGGCGCGGCCGGCGGACACGCTCAGCGCTACCAGGCCGCCTTCGGGAGGATCGACCCGACGGGGTGCCTCGATGCGAAGGCAGGCAAGCCGTGCCACGTCGACGACGGAGACGGCGCCGGCCGCCGACAATGCCGCGAACTCACCGAAGCTGTGTCCCACCAGCACGTCGGCGCGCACACCCAGTTCGCTGAGCAGTTCGAAGGCGACCGCATCTGTGGCGTAAATGGCGAGGTCCACCACGTCGCTCCTCTGTGAGAGAAGCTCGTCCAAGGACGGGGATCCCCTCTCCAGCAACAGGGGGGTGACCGGCTCCAGGCCGTGCTCGGCCGCAATTTCGTCCACGGTCTGCAGAGTCCGGGCCGCAGTGGGGAAGTGCTCAGCCCATTCACCGAGGATGCCCGGCACATATGCCCCCTGGCCAGGGAACAAGAAAGCAGTTCGGGAAGTCACGAGTGTTTCCTCCTGTGCGTCGGGTCTGGTTTCTCGGGCGTGCTGCCACCGGGGGGCTCGCTGCGAAGGCTCCGCTGCGCCGCCCTGGTGGGGAGTCGGCGTGCCGGCGCCGGAACGGCTGGCGGTCCGGGCACGGCATGGCTGCCAGGCTGTCGTTCGCCGCCGCTGGTCGGACGTCCTCGACTGCGGCCGACCGGTGGGGGGAGTTGCCGGTCACTTCCCGCGTCCTTGCGGCGCCACGAAGGCCTTCGGGGTGAGCATGGCTCGTCCGACGGACAGCCCTCCGTCGGCGAGGTAGGACTGGCCTGAGATCCAACTGGCCTGGGGAGAGGCCAGGAACACCACCAGTTGAGCCAGCTCCTCTTCGGTGCCGAGCCGGCCGAGCGGAGCGGCTGCAGTGCACGTGTCCCTGAGCGCCTGCGCTTCGGGGAACAGCTTCGCCGTGTCGTTCTCCAGCAGTCCGGCGGAGGCGGTGTTCACCCTGATGCCGTACGGCCCCAGGTCAGCGGCCAGGTAGCGCGTCAGCCCCTCCAGGGCCGCTTTGCAGACTCCGACCAGCATGTAGTTGTCCATAGCCATGCCGGCGCCGATGGACGAGACGTTGACGATGGACGCCTCGTCGCTCTCTGCCAACATGGGTACGGCTCGGAGGGCGCAGACGCGAGGCCCGTGCACGTTTGTGGCGAAGGCCAGTTCCCAGTCACGCTCGGTCAGCTCCCCGTACGGGGCAAGCACTCCGCGTGCGGCGTTGTTGACCAGTATGTCCAGTCTCCCCTCTCTCTCTTTGATATCCTCGAACATCGAGGCGACCTGCTCGGGTTTGGCGACGCTCGCGCGTACGGAACGCACGGAACCTCCGGCCGCCCGGATCGCCATCAGCGTGCCTTCGGCGGCGGCCGACGAATGGAAGTAGTTGAGAATTACATGGGCTCCACGCCCTGCCAATCGGCGGCTGATGGATGCCCCGACTCCTTTCCCTCCGCCTGTCACCAGCGCCACGCGACCGGCAAGGTCTTGGCAATCAGAAACCCTCGATCTGTTCAATGGATTCTCCCTTCTGCTGAACGGAACCGGACAGACCGTAGCGAGGTCGCTCCCCCATGGAGGGAACTGGCGCTTTCGCAGAAGTGTCGGTGGCATCCGCGGTGATCACCGGAAGTGCCCATCCGGGTGCGGCGCCACGTGAAACCGTGCCCTCGTGCCCCTGGCTTTTGAAGGCGCATGACAAGGGCGTGCGGTAGCGCAGTGAGCACCTCGTCGCGCGCCTGGGGCCACCGGGGCGCCGCTTTCGCTCCCCGCGGCCAAGGCCCCGGCGTCAGGCAAAGCATCCTGAATTGCCGTTGACCGGAGGCATCATGGCCGCATGCAGGCGCGGGTCGCCTGGATTGGTAGGCGCATCCAGCGCCAACGGCCGGATTCACATGACATCGCACGCCCCTGTCACTCCCTTGTGCGCAGGGGTATTCCTCACTAAGTTCACCGCCTGGTGAGGGGATGCGGCAGAAACCATTCGCCGCACACGAACGGCACCTATTCGGCACGCCGTTGTGCCACCACTCTGCCGACGCGCCGGTGAGCGGGCTCCCCGGCGAGACCCGATGCACCTACGGGAAACGGACCTCTCCAGAACGCAGCGAGATCCGGCTGCGCGTACCAGAAGACGCCGGAAACCGAGTCGACAGAAGACCGTACGAGAAGCGAGGCGTGGCCGGTGCGAGTAGGCCGAACGCAGGCAGCCCACCTGCGGACCACTGCACGTTGACTCGATCAAGAAGGGTGGCTCCATGACGTCGAAACGCCCCGTGCGCATAGCGAACTTCAGCGGATCGATGGGCGATAGGTTTGACGCCTTCGCTCAGGCCCTGCATGGCGAGGCCGTAGATGTGATGTTCGGCGACTCGATGACTGAGGCCTTCGAGTCCATGGTGATCGCCAAGTTCCTGAATCGCCCGCAGGACAGGAAGGACTTCTACTCACAGCATTTCCTGGATCAACTGCTGCCGGAGTTGGCCTCCGTAGCGCGCAAGGGCGTCAAGATCATAACGAACGCCGGCGTCTTCAACCCCAAAGGCCTGGCCGAGGTGATCTGTAGCGCCACGGCCGAGCAGCGCCTGCCTCTGCGTGTCGCATACGTCAGCGGTGACGACCTCAGCGACCGGGCTGCCGCGATGGTCCACGGCGGACAGCTGACCGACATGGACACCGGAGCCTGCCCGGCACCACCCGTCTCCGACATGCTGGCGGTCAACGCCTACCTGGGCGGCTGGGGCATCAAGACGGCTCTGGACGAGGGCGCGGACATCGTGATCACCGGACGGGTGGCGGACGCCTCCATGGTCACCGGCCCTGCCGCATGGTGGCACGGCTGGAACCACAGCGAACTGAACAAGATCGCCGGGGCCATCGCCGCCGGCCACATCCTCGAGTGCGGCCCGCAGGCAACGGGAGGGAACTTCTCCGGATTCACCAGACTGCGCCACAACGTTCTGCCCGGGTTCCCGATCGCGGAGATCGCCGAAGACGGCAGCTCGGTCATCACCAAGAGGGCTTCGGAAGGTGGGTCCGTGACCGTAGACACCGTCACCGCCCAACTGATGTACGAGATCCAGGGCCCCGTTTACCTCAACCCTGACGCGAACTGGCACGTGAACTCGGTGTCACTCAGCCAGGTGGCGCCTGACCGCGTACGCATCTTCGGGGCCCGTGGGAGCGCCCCCTCTCCCACCACCAAAGTGAACATCCACCACAAGGCCGGCTATCGAGGCGCGATGTGGGTCTTTCCCACCGGACTGCGGATCGACGAGAAGGTGGCCGTTCTGGAAGCCCAGGCATCGCTCGCAGCTCAGGACCACGAGCTCGACGAGCTGCGCTTCTTCGTCTGCGGTCGGCAGGTGGAGGATCCGCGCGATCAGTGGGAGGCCACCGTCCCCGTGCAACTCGCGGTGGCAGCAGGATCGGAAGAGACCGTCCGCCGCTTCCTCGCCCAGTTCGCATCGTACTGGCTCGGTAGTATTCCCGGCTTCTACACGGAGATCACTCGTGTCTTCTCCGACACTCCTCAGGCGCGGATCGACTACACCGCGGCGTTGGTACCACAAAGTGTGGTTCAGCACCGGGTCCACCTCCCGGATGGACGCATCCTGGACATCGCCCCGCCTCCGCGCTGCCGGGCGTTCACCGGTCAGCCCGCTGGCCCCACCACCCGGCCCACGTGGCCCGGTGCATACGGTCCCACGGTTCGCCGACCGCTGGGTGACGTCATACACGCTCGCGCCGGGGACAAGGGGGCTGACGCCAACCTGGGCGTGTGGGTCAGCGACCCGGCGGCCTACCCCTGGCTCGCCTCCTATCTGACGACCTGCGAACTGTGCAGGCTCCTGGGACTTGATGGCGGAGACACTGTCGAGCGGTACGAGCAGCCGTCGATCAACGGGATCTCCTTCGTCCTCAAGGGCTACTTCACCCCGAGTGGGTCCGCCAATCTCGTTCTGGACCAGATCGGCAAGTCCCTGGGCGAGTTCCTGCTGGCCCGGCACGCCGACATTCCGTGCTTCCTCCTTGATACCTCATCAAAGAACTCGTAATACGATCCCCCTGCTGAAGCGCTCCCCCGGGCCGGGTGGTGAACCGCCACTGGTTCCGCGGAGACATCAGGTGGTGGCTGTGACTTGGAGCTTCGTGCTTCAGCGGTAGTAGTGCTGCTGGACAGCGGGCGCAAGTCGGTGGAGCCGATGGCCGCCGCCTGGGTGAAGACGGGAACTGGCAGGCGCTGGCACACTTCGTCACTTCCAGCTGGCGGGTGAGCCGGGCGAGGTGGATCTCGCGCAGGTCCTCCCACGGCGTGCAGTCCTCCACCGAGGGCAGGCCGTTGGTGGCGATGTCTTCGAGGACGGCGGCGAGCTGGTCGGCGTTCTCGCGGGTCTTGGCCGCATAAGCGCCGACCGCATCGGCGGCCGCGGGCTCCAACTGCTGGCGGGCCGTGTCCGTGGTGGCCGGCTGTTCGCTCATCGAGGGCTCCGGGACGCGTGCCTGGCGTATCGCACCACGGAACCGCCGGGCGCGAGCGGTGGTGGCCCTTCCGTCCGAAGCCGTTTACCGGTCCACCGCTTGGCCTGCGGCCGGCGCTGGATCCCTGTGCGGCTCACGCCGCTACGCCTGCTCCCCGCCCGCACAGCAGCGCCACCCGGACGGGAGAGCAACACTTCGGGCCGAAGCGTCTTGGTGTGCAAGTATCACCGAGTACGCGTCAGCTGACCCGAAGACCGACCGCCAGCGTCAGTTCAAGGACCCGGTGCGGCGATGCGAGATCCGGAAACACCTCCCGCAGCTGCGACATCCGGTACCGGACCGTCTGGGGATGGACGAACAACGCCGCCGCCACCTCGTCCCGCCTGCCCTGGTGCAGCAGCCATGCCCGCAGCGTCTCCTCCAGCCGCCGTGCGGTCGCGACAGGCAAGGCCCGCAACGGTGCGAGGGCTCGGGCACGCAGGTCTGCGAAGGCGTCCACGTCGGCGCTCAGCACCAGCTCGGGCAGGTGGTCCTCGGTATCGCGAATATCAGGGGAGAGGGAGCGCGCGCGTACGGCTCGTGCGTACGAGGCGGACGCACGAGTCCATGGCCGGGCCGGGCCGACCACGGCGGTGCGGTCGGTCAGCTGCCGCAAGAGATGTGATCGGTCGGCATCGGGGACGAGCAGCACACCGGTGGCGTCCGGCAGGTCGTCGAGGACGAGGGTGCTCGGGTCGAGCGCGCGGTAGGCAGGCCGGGTCTGGGCGGCGGGCAGCAGGACCGCGGTCAGCGAGACCGGAGCCTGCCATCCGGCCCGTTGGACAGAGGCCAGCAGCACGTCCGGGCTCGCGCCGGCGAGGAGGTCACGGGCCAGGTGTTCCAGGTTGCGCTCGTGGGCCCTGCCCCGGGCGGCCAGTTCGTCGGCGTGGCCAGCGGCACTCGCGGCGGAGAGCTCGTCGATGTAGGCGAAGGTCAGCTCGGCGAACTTGGCGACCTCGGCGGCGGGCAGACCTGCGGGTACGGCGCCCGCTGCCAGGCATCGCCAGGCCACGCGGGCGCCGACGCGGTAGGCGCTGAGCAGGGCGTCCATCGAACGGCCGTCGCGCACCTCGCCGCGGCCCAGCTCGTAGGCTGCGTCACCGGCGTCGCCGCCTGTGGCGTTCCCGCTCGCGAGGTCCAGGTAGTGCCCCAGGGCGGTTCGGACGGCTCGGCGGATGGTGGCGCCCATGCGGCCGGAGAGGGCGTTGGCGTAGGGAGGGACCTCGTCGATGATCGCCTGGACGACCTCGTCGGCGGTGGTCTTCAGCGCGGCCCGCAGCGCGGTGACCGTCGCCTCATCCAAAGCCAGTTCGCCGGCCCTCCGGATCGCATGGCTCACGTTTTGTTCCCTGTGAACAATTCAGCCGACCAGATTTACATCCTGCGGACAGGACTTTACGCCTTGAGGCACAGCAAGCTGAAGTCATGACGAGTACAGCCCTCCGCAGCAGGGCGTGGAAACTGCTGGAGATGGTCACGACTCCGCTGCTGCCGTCGGACTACCTCGACCTGGTCAGCCCGCTGCGTGCGGGCGCTGACCTGCGTGGGCGCATCGAGGCCGTGCGCCCCGAGACGAGTGACGCCACGACAATCGTGATCAGGCCTGGACGGGGCTGGCGCGGCCACACAGCCGGTCAGTACGTGCGGATCGGGGTCGACGTCGACGGGGTGCGCCTGTGGCGTGCCTACTCCATCACCTCGCCGGCAAACCGCCAGGACGGCCGCGTGACGATCACCGTAAAGGCGATCCCGGACGGCAAAGTCAGCAACTACCTGGTCCGCAGGGCGAAACCGGGCACGCTGATCCAGCTCGGCCAGCCGACGGGTGACTTCGTGCTGCCGCAGGCCAAGCCCGCCAAGGTGCTCTACCTGACGGCCGGCAGCGGCATCACACCCGTGATGGGCATGCTGCGCGACACCGAGTTCGACGACGTCGTCATGGTCCACTGCGCGCCACAGCCACAGGACGTGATCTTCCGCAGCGAACTGCACGGCCTGGTCGCGGACAAGAAGCTGCGGCTCACCGAGGTGCACACCGACACGGACGGCATGCTCGACATCGCCCGTCTCGACGCACTCGTGCCCGACTGGGCCGAGCGCGAGACCTGGGCTTGCGGGCCCGCGGGCCTGCTCGACGCCGCCGAGGAGCACTGGACCGGGCACGGCGTACAAGAGCGCCTGCACACCGAACGCTTCCGCCCCGGCATCGTCGTCGCCGGCGAGGGCGGCGAGGTCACGTTCAGCGCCACCGGCAAGACCGCCGACGCGGACGGCGCCACGCCGTTGCTGGACATCGGCGAGGAGGCCGGTGTACTCATGCCCTCCGGGTGCCGGATGGGCATCTGCTTCGGCTGCGTCACGCCGCTCACGGCGGGCGCCGTCCGCGACCTGCGCACCGGCGAGATCACCGAGGCCGGGCCGGGCGTCCTCATCCAGACCTGCGTGTCCGCCGCGGCGGGCCCCTGCGACATCGAACGGTAGGAGCACCTTGACCTCCATCGACCCCACCGCCCACCTGACCGCGGAGCAGATCGAGGAGCTCGGCCGCGAGCTGGACGCGATCCGCGACGAGGTGATCGCCAGCCGCGGCGAGAAAGACGCCGCCTACATCCGCAAGGTCATCTCCGCACAGCGCAAGCTCGAGCTGGTCAGCAGGGGCGTGCTGCTGTTCTCAATCTTCCCGCCCGCGTGGCTGCTCGGCACTGCCGGGCTGTCCGTGGCAAAGATCATCGACAACATGGAGATCGGCCACAACGTCCTGCACGGCCAGTGGGACTGGATGCGCGATCCGAAGATCCACTCCACCACCTGGGAGTGGGATCACGTCTCGCCGGCCGACCAGTGGAAGCACGCGCACAACGAGCTGCACCACACCTACACCAACGTGATCGGCAAGGACAACGACCTCGGCTACGGCATCATGCGCGTCGACGAGGACCAAAAGTGGCACCCGTTCCACCTCGGCCAGCCACTGTGGAACTTCATCAACGCCTGCTTCTTCGAGTACGGCATCGCAGCCTACGACCTGGAGCTCGGCAAGAACCTCAGCAAGCACCGCCGCCAGACCCCGGAGTTCCGCGCGCAGGCCAGGGCCGTGGGCCGCAAGATCCGCAAGCAGGTGCTCAAGGACTACGTCATCCACCCGCTGCTGTCCGGCCCGTCGTTCCTCCCCACACTCGCCGCCACGTTCACCGCGAACCTGGTCCGCAACCTCTGGTCCCACTCAGTGATCATGTGCGGACACTTCCCCGCGGGCGTACAGGTCTTCGAGCGCCGGTCGATCAAGGGCGAGACGCGCGGCCAGTGGTATCTGCGCCAGATGATGGGCTCGGCGAACATCAGCGGCAGCAAGGCCATGCACTTCATGACCGGCAACCTGTCACACCAGATCGAGCACCACCTGTTCCCGGACCTGCCGAGCAACCGGTACGCCGAGGTCGCGGTGAAGGTGCGCGCGCTGTTCGACAAGTACGAGCTGGAGTACGTCACCGGGCCGCTGCCCAAGCAGGTGGTCTCCGCGTGGCACAAGGTCTTCCGGCTCTCGCTGCCGAACAAGAAGCCCAAGGCCAAGACGCCACCGGCGGCCAGGAGAGTGACGCCGGAAGCGGCGGCGACCTTCATACGGCCGTAGCGGTCGACGAGCCAGCCTGTCAGCGGCGAGGGCAGGTACATGGCGCCGATGTGGATGGCGATGACGAGTCCGCAGGCGGCGGTGCCGTGGCCGTGGCCGTGCATGTGGACCGGCGTCATCGTCATGATCGCAACCCGGACGAGCTGCGTAAGGATCATGACCAGCGCGCCCAGAACCACGCCTGTGCGGCTCTCGCTCGGGTCGACGGCGTCGGGGGCGGTCGTGCCGGTGGACGGGGCGCCACCGCGGACGTGGGAGCGCAACAGCCCCTGCCCTGCCAGGCGTCGCGGCCTTCCTCGACGGCCATGGCGGCGATGACCAGGGCGGTGACGGGGCCGGCCCAGGACCAGCACCGGACAGGCGAGGGTGTCCCGCACCGTACTGAGCTGCCACCGCCCATACGGGCGTGCAGGACGTCTGGCTACTCCACCCCGAACGGCCCGCGCACTCCGGAGAGCAACAGGAGGCAATGCGCGCAGTTCTACGCGGCCCCGGCCTCCTCGGCCGCCCCGAGCGCGACATCACCGACTTCGCCGGCGGCCACATCGCGGCGTCCCGGACGGCCACCGCAACCGAACCCTCCAGGGCCACGAAATGATCGGACGCGTCACGGTCTCGGTGGTGGAGCAGCGTGAGCGGCGTCGTCGGCATCGGAAGCGAGACACCCACCCGCTCCCCCGCCCGACCGGCCTGAGCACGCAAGCCGCTCTCGCGTCGCCGCGCTGGTCGCACAGGCGGCGGTGAGCCGTCTCCACCGGTAGCCACACCGGGCTTCCGTGCGGCGCGGGGGCACTGCGGTTGTGCCTCCCCAGGGGACGGCGGATTCTGTAGGAGACGAACGGGGCTGATGTGGCGCCATGACTGCACGGAACACGGACCAAAGTGCGGACTTCCGTAGCCCTCTCGACATCACCCGGGCGGCCACGGTGGTCGTCGACACCCAGGACACCATCATCAGCTGGAGCCCCACGGCGGAACGGCTGCTCGGTTACCAGCCGCAGGAAATCGTCGGCCGGCCCCTCACCACGCTCCTGCCACCTGGACCGACGTCTCCGCCTTCCCCACACGCCCACCCCGTCCGAGGAAACGAGATCCGTGCCGCGCGGCACCGGGGCGGCTTCGAGGTGGTCGTCGCCACGGCGGTGTGTCCCCTACCGGGCGCCGGCCCGGCGGGGCACGTCATCGTTGCGACGGAACTGCAGCATCTTCGGCTGTGGGACTCCCGGCTGGCACTGTTGAACGGGCTGGCGACCCAGTCACCGGTCGGCCTGGCCATCTACGACACTGATCTGCGCCTGACCTGGTGCAACACGGCCTATGAACGAGAGATCGGACAGCCGTTCGCCGAGTTCCGCGGCCTGCACCCCGACCAGATGTACAGCGAGGGGAGATTTGTGACCAAGGGGCATCCGCCCACGCTCGACGGCGTCATGCGCCACGTGCTGGATACCGGGGAACCCTTTCTGGACCTGCATTTCCTGGGTCGGCCACCCAGCGATCCGGAGACGGATCACCTCTGGTCCTGCGCCTACTACCGGCTCCAGGACGCCGACGGCCACGTCTTCGGAGTGTGCGAGGACGCGTTCGACATCTCCGACCGTCACAGGGCGCAGCGGCGGCTGGCCCTGCTCGTCGAGGCCGGCCGCAGGATCGGAACCACCCTCGATGTGATGGTCACGGCCGAGAAGATCACCGAGATGGGGGTGCCTGCGTTCGCCACCACCGTCACGGTCGACCTTGCGCCGATGGTACTGGAAGGCGAGTTGCCGGCCACCAGCGGTTCGGCGGCCATGCCTCTGGTCCGAGTCGCCCGCTCAAGTGAGGAGACCGGCGCCGAGGAACCGGGACAGCGGGCTTCGCCCTCATCCGTCGCGGACCACCCGCCCGTGGAATACCCGTCCGGTTCTCCGCAGGACCGCAGCCTCTCCTCGGGCGGACTCGTGCTCGACGACACCACCCTGGTCGTGCCGCTCCGGGTGGGGAGCGGCATGCTGGGACTCGTCACCTTCGTCCGCGGTGCCGCTTCCGCCAACTTCGACAGCGGCGAAGTGGCACTGGCCGACGAACTGGTGGCCCGTGCGGCTGTGTCCATCGACAACGCCCGCCGGTTCACGCGTGAGCGCACCGCCGCCCTGGCCCTGCAGCGCCAGTTGCTGCCGCAGCAGCTGCCCGAGGGGTCAGCGGTCGACCTTGCCTACCGCTACCTCCCCACGGACGACGTGACGGGGGTCGGTGGCGACTGGTCGACGTCATCCCCCTGTCCGGGACCCGGGTCGGACTCGTGGTCGGCGACGTGGTCGGCCACGGTCTGCAGGCAGCCGCCACCATGGGGCGACTGCGTACGACCGTCCGCGCGTTCGCCCAGATGGACATGGACCCCGTCGAACTTCTCTCGCGGCTGGACGACCTGGTGGCGCAGTCGGCGGAGGAGCAGTGGGGCGAGATGGGTACGCCGGACGGCACCCACGCCGATGTGACCACGGGAGCGACCTGTCTCTACGCGGTCTACGACCCGGTGTCGCGGCGATGTGTCATGGCCAGGGCCGGGCACCTGCCGCCGGCGATCGTCGAGCCGGACGGCCGGGTGTCCTTCGCTGACCTGCCGGCCGGCCCGCCCCTGGGACTCGGCGGCCTGCCGTTCGAGTCCATGGAGATCGAGCTGCCTGTGGGCAGCCTGCTGGCCCTCTTCACCGACGGTCTGGTCGAGGCTCGCGACCGTGACATCGATCATGGACTCGACACCCTGGGACAGGTACTCAGCGACCGGCACGCCTCACTCGAAGAACTGTGCGACCGTACCGTGAGGGAACTCCTGCCGGGCGGTTCGACGACGGACGACACCGCGCTGCTGCTCGTCCGTACCCGCGAACTCGACGCGTCGCAAGTCGTCGAATGGGACTTGCCCGCCGAACCCGTCACCGCCGGCCGTGTCCGGGACCTGGCCACCCGGCAGCTGCGCGACTGGGGTCTCGGGGAACTGTCCTTCACCACCGAGCTCGTCGTCAGCGAGCTGGTGACCAATGCCGTCAGATACGCCGAGGGGCCGATCCAGGTACGCCTCATCCGTGACCGCACTCTCTTGTGCGAGGTCGCCGACACGGGTCACACGTCACCTCACCTGCGCCACAGCGGCGAGGAGGACGAGGGCGGGCGCGGCCTGTTCATCGTCGCGCAGCTGGTACAGAGGTGGGGAACCCGCTACTCCCGCTTCGGCAAAACCATCTGGACCGAGCAGCCCTTTCCCACGACGACGGGACAGGACGGTCCGCCGGCCCCGGGGACTCGTTCCCGGGCGTGAGGCGAGCGGCCGCGATGCGGGGTCACCGAGGAGGTGGGGTTGCACCACGCGGTCGCGGTCCCCGGCCTCCTCCGGCAGGGGCGGCACGACTCGACGCCACGGCTGATCCGATCGCAGTATCGGCCAAAGACCGGGCCACTGCGTCGTGCCGCCTCCCTCGCGGCCTCCCCCTGTGAGCGGGCGTGCGTGTGTCCCGGCCCCCCGCAGGACGTGCCAGGCGCAGTTCCGCTTGACCAGTGCAAGACACGGTGGCGCCGCGCCGTGACCTGGACACGCCACAGTTCGGGTCGTCGGCGTGTGCGGAAGTGATTTGCCCCGCCCACCAAAGTTCCGGCCGCGGTACGAGGCGGCGTCATGACGCAGCAGCACGGCGCGGGCACCGGCGGCCAGACCGTTCTTGGTCAAACTCCCCCGATCCGGGCCGTCCGCCCCGCCGACCGCACCCTTGTCGCTGTGATGGACCCGTGACTAGGCTCCGGCTCACTTTCACGAACAGCACACTATTTCTTCACGTCGAATCGGCTCTTCACCGGTCCGGCGGCTCCGCGTCGGCTGCCGGAGGGGGGTGAACGTCGTGAACGAGCCGTCGGCACCGGCATCGCCGGTGCGGGTGTCCCGCAAGGTCCACCGTGACCTGCGGATCCTGTGGTGGACCAATGCCGTTGACGGCCTCGGCACGCAGGCCGCCGGCATCGTCCTGCCACTGCTGATCCTCGACCTCGGGCATTCCGCCGCCACGGCGGGCGCCTTCGCCAGTGCCGTCGCCGTCGTCGGGGTCGTGTCAGGGCCGATCGTCGCACGGCCCGCGGACCACGGGCACCGGCGCGTGCTGCTCATCGGCTCGGCGACGCTCGCGGCCACCGCGATGGCGGCGCTGACCGTCGCACTGCTGTGGTGGCGTCCGCCGCTGTGGACCGTGCTGGGCCTGGCCTTCGCCGAGCGACTGTGCGCGTTCACCCACGAGGCGGCGGCACGGGGAGCTCTGGCTCATGTGGCGCGGCCCGAAGAGGTCACCCGGGGCGCCGCCGGACTGCAGGCCGGTGATCAGGCGGCCCTCGTCGTCGGCCCCGGGCTCGGCGGAGCCCTGTTCGAGGCGGCCCGGCCGCTGCCCTTCCTGGCCGACGCCCTGTCGTACGCCGCGACCGCGCTCGGTATCCGGGCCCTGCGTGCCCCGCTCGACCCGCCCGTGCCGGAACGCCGGAAAGCAACGGCGGGCACCGGCTTCCGGACGGTGGCGCGCTCTGCGCTGCTGCGAATGGTCCTGGTATGGGCGTCGGCGGCCTCGGTCATCGTGACGCTGCTGTCGTACACGGCCGTGTTCGTGCTCGACGGCGACGGTGGCACCACCATCGGGCTGGTGCTCAGCGCGTCGGGGGCGGCCGGGCTGGTGGGTGCCCTGCTGGCGCCTGGTCTCGTGGCTCGGCTGGGTGCGCGCGGTGCCGTGGTCCTGGCGACCTGGCTCCTGCTCATCCCGGCCGGCGTGCTGGTCGCCGCGGGCGGTGCGTGGAGCTACGCGGCGGGTTTCGCGCTGCTGGCGCTGCTGCTGCCGACGGTCACCGTCGTCCTGTCCGGAGCCATGGTGCGGACCGTTCCGAGAAACGTCCAGTCGCAGGCGGGCGCGGCCGTCGGAGCCACGGCGGCGCTGGCCGCGGCCGGATGCCCGGCACTGGCGGCAGGGCTGCTGGCCTGGAAGGGGCCGCACGCCCCGGCGGTGCTGTGCCTGGCTCTGCTGGCCCCGCTCGCCGTGTACACCCACGGGGTGGCCGGACGGCTGCTCACCGGCGAGCCCGCCCCGGCCGGACTGCCGCCCACGGACGAGGAGAGCGCTCATGAGTGACGCCGCCGGCTACCAGGTGTTCCGCAGCGCGCTCCCGGAGGCCTCCCCCTCCGACCCGTCCCGCATGGTGTACACGGCAGACGCCCACGGACGCTGCGAGGTCTTCGCCTGGGACGCCTCCTCGCGCCGGGCGCGGCAGGTCACGTCCCGGCCCGCCGGGACCTTTCACTGCTCCATCGACCACGACGCCGACATCTGGTGGTTCGACGAGGACCGCCACGGCCGCGGAACATGGCGACACCAGCCCTTCCTCCAGAGCGAGACCCGCGGCATCCCGGACCCGCCCGGCCTGCTGGACCTGCCGCCCGGTCTGCCGCGCGGGCTCGCCTTCGCCTCCCGCGGCACCACGGCCGTCGCCCTCGCCGACGGCCCGACCGGCACCGTCCACCTCGGCCGGAAAGGAAACCCGGCGAGGCAGTTGCTCCGTGCGCCCGGACCGCTCACCCTCCACGGCATGTCTCCGGACGGTGGCCTCCTCGCCGTGACCGGCGCGGGCGACACCGTGACGCTCCTCGACGCGACCGGCGCCGTCACCGCCGTGCTGCGGGCCAGGACCGCCCGCCAGTGGTGCCGCGGTTTCCGCCCGGACGGCGCACACGAACTGCTCCTCGTGCTGCAGACCGACGAGCACTACCTCCTGGCCACCTGGACGCCCACTGCCGGTACGGCCGTCCACGACTGG
Organism: Streptomyces sp. NPDC097107; assembly: GCF_044762405.1. Taxonomy (NCBI): domain Bacteria; kingdom Bacillati; phylum Actinomycetota; class Actinomycetes; order Kitasatosporales; family Streptomycetaceae; genus Streptomyces; species Streptomyces sp. NPDC097107. The sequence goes on from NZ_JBIWEF010000009.1 coordinate 27,285, forward strand.
TGCCCGTTCGACACGGAGATCACCGCCCGCTGGTACCCGGACACCGGCGCGATCCTCGTACGGCAGGACCGCCACGGCCGCTCCCTGCTGCACCGCGTGGACCTGTCGACCCGCCGCCACACCCGCGTCGCCACTCCGCCCGGCACGATCCTCGACGCGGCGCCCCGCACCGGCGACGGTCTGCACTACCTGTGGACCGACGCCGCGCACCCGCCCGTCCTGCGCGCCACGGACGGCACCCCGCTGCCGCCCCTGATCGGCACTCCGCCCGAGGTGCCCGGCCGGCACCTGGACCTGTGGACACCCACGCCCGACGGCCCGGTCCACACCCTCCTCGGGCTCCCTGACGCGACGGCCCCGGACCGGCCCGCCCCGCTCGTCTTTCTCGTCCACGGAGGCCCCGCCGACCAGGACCGCGACGCCTACGACGCCACCGTCCACTCCCTGGTCGCCTCCGGTTACGCCGTGGCCCGCGTCAACTACCGCGGCTCGACCGGCTACGGCCCGCGCTGGCGGCAGGCGTTCACCGCCGGGGTCGGTCACACTCAGGTGCAGGATCTCGCCGCCGTCCGCGCCGACCTGCTGCGCCGTGGGCTCGCGGCACCCGATGCCACGGCCCTGTGGGGCGTGTCCTGGGGGGCATATCTGGTGCTGCTGGCCCTCGGCACGCGCCCCGGTCTGTGGCAGGCCGGCGTCTCCGTCAAGCCGCTCGCCGACTGGGACACCGCACACCGCTCCTCGACGTCCGCCCTGCGCGCCCTCGACGTGCGGCTGTTCGGCGGCACACCGGACGAGGTGCCGGAGCGCTACGCGCGCAGTTCCCCGCTCAGCTACGCCTCCCGTGTCACGGCACCGCTGCTCGTGGTCGGCGCCACCCGGGACGCCAAGTGCCCTCCGGATCAGATCCGTTCCTACCTCGGCGCCCTGGACGCCGCCGGCATCGCCCACGAGGCGATGTGGCTCGACACCGGTCACGACGGCTACGACGGTGCCACTCATGTGGCCGTGCTCCGGCGCGCGATGACGTTCCTGCGCCGCCACCTGACCGCGCCCCCGGCGCAGGTCACCTCCGACTCCCCCACACGGGGGAGCCCGGAGCCGCCGCGCTCACGGCGGCCCGGGCCGGCACGAACCGCTCACTGGTGAAAGGAGAGCTCCGTGCAGAAGGACATCATCCACAACGACCCGCTCGCGGACGACGAGGAGAACCGCAAGCCCGGCATCGGCATCACGATCACCATTCCGTTCCGGAACGCCGACGAGGGCGACGAGGAGTGACGACCACCCGGCCGGTCCCGCCCCGGGACCGGCCGGGTTCCTCCTCCCCCCACCGACGTCTCCGCCTCCGACGCACAACCAAGGAGCAAGCCGTGCGCGTTCTGCTGGTCAACATGCCCTGGTCCCCGATCGACCTGCCCTCGCTGGCCCTCGGCATCCTCAAACGCAGCGTCGACGAGTGCGTGCCGGACGCCACCTGCGAAGTACTGCACGCAAACCTGGAGTTCACCGACTGGATCACCCGTCGGACCGAGTTCACCGCTCAGGACTACGAGTACTACGCGCTGTCGTCCTACTTCCTCGGCTGCGGTGACTGGGTGTTCTCCTCCGCGCTGTACGACGACCCGGAGTGGAAGGACGAGGACTTCACCCGCGTCATGACACCCAAGGTACGAAAGTCGCGGATGCGGATGACGAAGGAACTGCACCGTGTCGTACCGGAGTTCGTCGACGAGATCGCACGGGCGATCGTCGCCGCGGAACCGGACGTCGTCGGATTCACCTCCACGTTCCAGCAGAACACCGCCGCCCTCGCCGCCGCCCGGCGCGTGAAGGAACTCGCGCCGCACATCGTGACCGTCATGGGCGGCGCCAACTGCGACTCCGAGCAGGGCGCCGCGGTCCACCGCAACTTCCGCTTCGTCGACCACGTCGTACGCGGCGAGGGTGAAAGCGCCTTCCCCGCGCTGCTGACCGCCCTGCGGGACGGCACCGATCCGACAGGCATCCCGGGGCTGTGCCACCGGGGGCCGGACGGGGCCGGCGTCGCCAACCCGATGGCGACCAGTCCACTGCCGCCGGCGTCGATCCTGCCGCCCGACTACAGCGGCTACTTCGAGCGGCTGGCCGCGTCGGTGGCGCGCAACTGGGTGGAGCCGAAGCTCGTCGTGGAAGGCGCCCGCGGCTGCTGGTGGGGGGAGAAGCACCACTGCACGTTCTGCGGACTGAACGGCTCCTTCATGCAGTTCCGCAGCAAGAGCCCCGAGACCTTCTACGCGGAGATCATGGATCTCGCGCAGCGGCACCGGGTGCTGGACATGTACGTCGTCGACAACATCCTCGACATGAAGTACCTGTCGACCGTGCTGCCCCGCATCATCGACAGCGGCTACGACCTGCGCATGCACATCGAGATCAAGGCGAACATGCGACGCGCACAGCTCAGGACACTCGCCGACGCGGGACTCATCTACGTCCAGCCCGGCATCGAGAGCCTGAACAGCCGTGTCCTGGACCTGATGGACAAGGGCGTGAGCGGCTGCCAGAACGTGCGCATGCTGCGTGACGCGGCCGAGACCGGGCTCTCCGTCTCCTGGAACTACCTGCACGGCTTTCCCGGCGAGACGGACGACGACTACGCGCCGGTCATCCACCAGATCCCGGCCCTGGAACACCTCAACCCGCCGGTCGACCTGTCGGCCCGCATCGCCATCGAGCGGTTCAGCCCCTATTTCAACAAGCCCCAGCTCGGTTTCACCGGCCTGCGTCCCGAGGAACACTACCGCTTCACGTACGACCTGCCCGAGGAGGAGCTGTACGACCTGGCGTACGTCTTCGAAGCGCCCGCACGCGGCATCGGCGAGGACACCGTGGGACGGCTGAACGCCGCGCTGGCGCTGTGGAAGAAGCGCCATGTCGACGCCCGGCTGACGCACACCGATCTTGGTGACCGGATCGTCCTGGTGAGCCGGCGCAGCGGCTTCGCGTGGCGCACCAGGGAGCTGACGGACGCTTTCGAGATCGCCACGTTCCGGCTGCTGGACCAGCCGCACACGGTTACCGCCCTGCACCGCAAGGCGACCGGCGGGACACCGGAGCCCCGGACCGAGGAGGACGTACGGAACCTCCTCGACGGCTGGGTCGCCGACGGGATCGTGTTCACGGACGCCGGGCAGTACGTGCACCTCGCGCCGTCCGCGGTCAACCAGGACCTGCTGCGGCTGGACTTCATGCGCCACACCCACCGCGTGCGGCAGGAGGGCACGGACCCAGGCACCAGCGAGCCCGGCGACCGGCCGAGGACCCGCGACGAGGAACCGGTCCTGTCCTGACCCCCGTCCCGAGCACTGGAGCGAACATCATGACGCAGACCACCGAGAGATTCTCAGTGACCGCGTGGCGCGACCACGACGAGGAGGCATGCACCCGCCCGGGCATGGCGCTCGGCACGATCGACCTCCCCGAGGTGACCGGCGAGGCCTGCGACCGGCTGTGGCACGGCGGCGCCCGCCGGGTGGCCCTCGACGAGCCGGTCGATCTCACGGCCACCGGTGCCGCCGCTGAACGCCGGGCCGTCGCTCTGCTCTGCCTGGTCCGTGAGCTGACTGCCCGTGCCGTACACGTCGACTGGGACCTGCGGCTGCCCGCCGAGGGCGGCGAGCAGCAGTGGAAGCTGCTGTCCCACCTGCAGCCACCACGCGTCATCGGCGACGTCACGGACGCGGACGCCGCCCTGTACGCCTGGCGCACCAACCACTACCTGTGCAAATGCGTGTGGCGGCAGGGCCCCGGCTTCGTGCAGATCCGCGACCGGCGCTGGGGAGAACTGCGCCGCTTCACGGCCGACGAGCCGGAGTACCGAACAGCCATCGCCGCCCTGGACTTCGGTGTCGACCACCGCGAGGTACCGCCGGCGGTGCTCACCGAGTTCACCGAGGAACTGCTGGTCCTACGGGTGGGCGACCTCGCCTGGTGGCTGCCGTACCGGGTGAACCGCTGGCTGCAGGAGGCGATGGCCATCTGAACGGCGCGGCCCGTACCGGGCGCTACCGGCCGACGCCGTCCTGTCCCCTCCCGAACACGCCGGGACGAGGTGGGCAGCTCACCCCGAAGCCGCTTCCCGGGCGGCCTCTCCGGAGAAGTCGCCGCCACGGGTCAGGGCTCACATGCTGCGCGAGTGCCCCTCGGACGACGGACAGTTCGAGGTCAGGTCCATGGAAACAAGGACCCGTGTCGGTGCCTCGGTTCGTCGCTCACGTCGCCGGCCGGGCCGGCGCATGCCTCCCGCAGCCGGCATCAGGCGACACCGGCGCACAGGGAGGGGCAGGCCCGGGCCGGGCAGCACCCGCATGACCACGCCCGCCGCCACCAGCGCGCGGAGGGCGGCCACCCGGCCCACGTTGCCGCGCTCGCGGCGGTCCGAGTCACGCACGTCGGTCAGAGGCCTCGGTCTGGCCCGTCTCCCTCGACGGATCCGCACTCTGCGGCTCGGGAATACCGGCCAGGTCCTCCACGTCGAAGACCCTCGCGATCGGCACGTCAGTGCTGCTGTGCGCGATGATCGAGAAGGCGATACACACGGCGATGAGCGTGTACGCCTGCTCGCCCTGCGGGATACCGGCCTGCAGCACCAGCAATCCATACACCACCGAGGCGAAGCCCTTCGGGCCGAACCAGGCCGCCACCAGCCTCTCCCGACGGTCGAACCGCGTGCCGATCAGGGAGATCAGCATCGATGCCGGCCGGATCAGTACGATCGCCAAGAACACCGCCACGTACCCACCGAAGGACAGGTCGCCGAAGAGCTGCGGTGTCAGCAGCGCGCCGAACACCAGCAGTGCCGCGAACTTCGCCAACTCCGCCAGGGCTTCACCCAGCGGCTCGAATGCCGTCTTGGCCTCGGGTGACACTGCGGTGAGCACGGCGCCCGCGGAGAAGGCGGCGAGGTAGGGGTTGGCATGCGTGAGGTGGCAGGCGGCATACAGGATGATCCCGGTGGCCAGCGGCAGCAGCGGCTGCAGCTTGGGCTCCGCGCCCAGCAGTCGGAACCGTACGAGACCGTTCACCAGCAGCGGCAGGACGGCGCCGAAGAGCAGCCCCAGCCCGAGCTCAAGGGCGATCTTCCCGAACGACGCCTCGGCATCGCCGCTCGTGGGGCCGGCGGCGGCGATCAGGATCAGCACCACCGGGAGGGCCAGCCCGTCGTTGATGCCGCTCTCCACGTTCAGCAGTTGCCGCAGCTTCGCGGGCACTTCCTTGCGGCCCACGATCGCGGAGGCGAACACCGGATCGGTGGGCGCGAGTACGGCGCCGACAAGAAAGGACGTCGTCCAGTCGAGGCCGACAAGGTAATGAGTGATGAGCGACATTCCGACGAACGCGAGCGGCATGCCCAGTCCCAGCGCGCGGGCCGGGTTCTTCCAGTTCTCCTTCAGCTTCGGGAAGGACACGTGCATGCCGTCGGTGAACAGGACCGCGAACAGCGCCAAGTCGGCGGTGACCGCCACGATCTCGCTGTCCGGGGTGATGTGGATCAACCCGAGGAACCCGTCGCTGACGAGCGCGCCGCCGACGAGGAAAAGGAAGGAGGTGGACAGCACGGTCCGGGCCGCGAGCCCGGACAGGAGGACCGCCACGAGAAGAGCGGCGCCAAAGACCGCGACGAGCACCACGAAAAACAACCCCGATCGCCGAAGGCAGCTGTCCCCTGACCGCCGACCAGACTTCCCGGCACACCGGCGCCGACTTTACACGTCACTTACGGAGCCCTGTACAGGCGCCTGAGGACGTTCGGCCGCTCGCTGCGTACCCCGAGCAGTTCTGCGGAGCCGGCACCTCCCCGACCGTCCTGCCCAACAGTTCGACCACTCCATGGTCACCCGGGCCGACGGGACGGCGCGGGGCCGATTCCGCACGGCCGACTCACCGCGCCCACCAGGTCGTCCTCGGGCGGACCCGGGCGGGGCCCGGCGACGGCCGAGGGGAACAGGGCACGGCGGCCGGGAGGAGATCCCGCTTCGCCGTCCATCCGCTCCGACACGGCGGGGAGGCCCACACCCGAGCGCGAACACCGCTATGGCGTGATTGAGATGAGGTCACAGGGACTGCCGCATCAAGGCGAGTCGGACGGTGGCTTCGCAGCGGACGGCGAGCTTGTCGCAGCGAGTCGCGACGCTTCGGGCCGGCTTCGACAAACCGATCCGGCATTCGTCCTTGTCTCTGCCCTGGTAGGTCTCGCGGTCGAATCCGGGCGGGCGGCCTCCCGCCGAGTCTCGAGGAAGCCGATGGCCGGCCTGGCCGAACTCCCCGCCTTCGCGCCGATCGCGTCAGGGGTTCACCGGCTTGCCCTCAAGTTCGCTCGAGGTTCTACGGTCTTCGCATGACCTGCACGACGTGCAGGCTTCGCACCGAAGCACCAGGAAGAAGCATGACAGCGCAGCAGAGCTCCGACGCCGATCTCGCCGGACAGCCCGCCGCCTACTGGACTGGTGTCGCCTATGAGGCGCTCGTTGCGTACACCCGGACCCGGCAGGCTGAGAAGGGCTATACCCAGCCTCAGTTCTGGCTGCTGCGCAATCTGTCGGTGAACGACATCTCGCCCGACGGCGAGGGGATGACGCTGCCCGAACTGCGGGAGGCGATGGCCTCCTACATCCGTACCGAGGACGATCTGGCGGTGGAGGCCGAGGGGCTCCTGAAGCACGGCTGGCTGGTCCGAGACGCCGAGGAACGGTTGTGGCTCACCGAGGAGGGGGAACAGGCCCGCGTCGACCTTGCGCGCAACGCCCCCGCGATCCGGGCCGCTCTACACGAGGGCATCGACGACGCGGACTACATCACCACAGTAAAGGTGCTCCAACGCCTGGTTCGCAATGCGGGCGGGACGATCGCCTGACAGGCCGACGGCCCGGGCTGACGGCTTCGACCGTCGTGAACTCCCCGTAACCAAGCCGTGGGAACAAGACCGGTCGGCAACTCGTGCGCGGCTATGGAACATTGACAGGGTCAGCTCAGCTCGACCGGCGCTCCTCGTAGACCGCCAAGTGGGTGCGGGCCAGGGCCAGCAGCGGCATCGGCACACCGTTACGCGCTCCGCGGTCCACCATGTCGCCGATGATGTGTTCGGCTTCCACCGGCAGTCCGGCGGACAGGTCGCGGAACATCGAGGCTGTCAGCGGGGAGCCGGCGGTGAGGAGGCGCTTGTGCGCGCGCTCCTTGGCCTCATTGCTGACGGGATGCCCGGCCGCTGCCGTGGCGGCCTCGACCTCGGCGAGTACTCCCTCGATGAACCTGGGCCCTCCGGGAGCGGCCATGACCTCGCCGACCGACCCGCGCATCAGGGTCGTCACGGCTGCGAGGGAGGCTAGCAGGTACCACTTCTCCCACATCTCCTGCACGATTGCGAGAGAAAGCCGGACATGGAAACCGACGCCGTCCAGCGCTGCCCGCACGGTGGCGGACCGCTGCTCGGCGCGTTCGGTACGCGGCCCGAAGGTGATCTGGTGGAAATCCTCCAGCTGCACGATGCGGCCGTCAGGGTCCAGGGTGGAGGCGATCAGGCAGAGGCCGCCGAGCACGGCGTCCGGGCCGAAGGCGGTGTCGAGGACGTCCAGGTGGGCCATGCCATTGAGGACGGGCAGCACCAGGGTGCCCGGTCCGACTGCCGGTGCGATGTCGGTGACCGCCTGCCGCAACCCGTACGACTTCACGGACAGCAGCACCAACCCGAAGGGCTCGTACGGTTTTTGCGCCAGTTCCTGTGGTGTGACGAGACTCGGTCTCGGGATGTGGACGTCGCCGTGCGGTCCGGTCAGCCGGAGGCCCTGCGTGCGCAGTTCGGCCGCCCGTGCCGGCCGGACCAGAAAGGTCACGTCCCGTCCGGCGGCCGCCAGTAGGCCTCCGAAGTGGCCCCCGGTTGCTCCGGCTCCCACGACCAGTATGCGCATCGATCCTCCTCGTTCCCTGTGACTCGCGTCCGGTCCTGTTCGTACCGGCGCGGTGCGGGTCAGTAGATCACGGGAGCGGGCCGGGAAGCAGCGGACGCGGACAGCGGACAGCGACGAACGCCGATGTCGCGGCCGGTGTCGAGGATCTCCCAACGGCGCCTGCCGCCGCGCCGGCGCGTCCCCCCGCGCGCGCTGATTAGCGAGCGTCCCGTACCACGGTGACGTCGCCGCGAGCTTCGAGCGCTTCCTCGTACTGCCGGTGCGTGGCGACCCTGCGGGCACGGGCCGGGCCGGCGGCGTGCAGCAGGAAGGCGCCGGTACAGACGCCGACCACCCAGGACGCGTGCGCCGCGGTGTCGGCGAGCCATGCGATGACCCGCTCGTTGCGGGTCTCGGCCTCCCGGGCGCCACAACCGCCGGAGACGAGGACGACGTCCAGCGGCGGGTGGTCGCCGAGTGTATGGTCCGGCAGGACCCGCATGCCCTGCGAGCACCAGGCGGGGGCGGATCGCTCGGCGACGAGCAGGACGTCGTCCCCGCCGTCTCGCAGGTCCGCGGAGGTGGTGAACACCTCCCACGGACCGGCGAAGTCGAGTTCCTGCGCCGAGTCGAACAGCAGAGTTCCGTATGTGGTCATGCTCAGTTGCCCCAGCGCGCGGTGTCGGCCATGGTCTCCATGCGGGTCCTGCGGGGCGGCAGAGACCTCTCCCGCATGAGTTCGGCCGCGAGGGAGAAGGGCGGCGCCTTCTCTGGACGGTTGCGGGCCTGGCCGGTGATCTCGTCGGTCAGGGTGGTAGCCATGGACAGCCGCGGATAAGCGGCGTGGATCGCGGCCCCCGTGGCGTCGTCGACGAAGTCGGCGTCCCAGCCGAAGTCCATGCCGGTCCCCTGGTGTACCAGGGCGCACAAGGTGCCACGACGCTCGGCGATACCCGGCGTCGTGTGCAGGGCAATGGCCTCCCACGCCGCGTCGACGTCGGCGGCGGGCAGGCCCTGGGCGGTGAGGAACTCCGCGGCGGTGTCCGCGCCGTCCACCTCGAACCGCTGGTGACGGTCGCCCGCCCGCGTCAGACCGATGTCGTGCAGTACACAGGCCAGGAACAGCAGTTCCGGATCGTATTCGTGCCCCGGCTCCGCACCCTGGTGATCGGCGCGCAGGCGGGCGAACAGTGCGCTGCGGATGCTGTGGTTGGCCGTGGCTGCGGACTCCGTCTCGCGCACCAGGGCCAGCGCGCGGCGGGCTACGGGAGTGTCGGGCAGCGGCGGGATGCCGGTTGTCGTCACGTCGTTCATGACATCGATGGTCGGCTGCGCCAACCGGCCGCGCCAGTGGCAGACTTGCCTCCATGCGTGAGGAAACTGCCACCCCTGCCGCACCGCATCGAGTGGCGGTGCTGGTCATGGACGGCGTCCTGCCCCTGGATCTGGGCATACCGACCCAGGTCTTCATCGCCGTGCCCGGTGCCCCCTACCGATTGACCCTGTGCGGACGGACCGCGCGGCCGATCCCGACGGCGGCGGGGTTCACCGTGACGGTGACGGCCGGACTGGAGGCGATGCGCGAGGCGGACACCGTGGTCGTCCCTGGGTACGTTCCTCATCTGCGGGAGCTCCCGCGGGACGTACTCGCCGCACTGGTCGAAGCCCACGGCCGGGGCCGGCGCCTGGTGTCAATCTGCACCGGAGCGTTCGCACTGGCGGCAGCCGGGGTCCTGGACGGCCACGAGGCCACCACGCACTGGAGGTACGCCGACGAACTCGCCGTGCGGTATCCGAAGGTGTCGGTGAACCCGCGCGTCCTCTATGTGGACGAGGGCCAAGTACTGACCTCGGCCGGTGTCGCCGCCGGCATCGACCTCTGCCTGCACCTGGTGCGACGCGACCTGGGCTCACGGACGGCGAATCAGGTGGCACGCGCCATGGTCTCCGCTCCCCACCGTGACGGCGGGCAGGCGCAGTACATCAAACGACCACTCGCCCCCGACGCGAACGGCGTCACCCTCGCGCCCACCCGGGCGTGGGCCCTGACCAGCCTGAACGAACCGCTAACGGTGCCGCAACTGGCCTCCCACGCGCACATGGCGCCGCGGACCTTCGCCCGGCGGTTCGTCGCCGAGACCGGCACGACGCCCCTGCGGTGGCTGCTCGCCGCCCGGCTCGACCGTGCCCGGGAACTCCTGGAGACCACCGGACTCCCCGTCGACCACATTGCCCACCGATGCGGTCTGGGCAGCCCTTCCAACCTGCGGTTGCACTTCCGGCGCTCCCTCGGCACGACACCGACCGCCTATCGCGCGGCGTTCGCTCCGAGGGCACGGTCGGATTCCGCCCAGATGTGAACGGGTTGTAGTGGCTCGACGGCTTTGACGCCGAGGGCCGAAGGGTGACTTAGTGGGCTGTTCGTGAGCATTTGACCTTGTCTTGTCTTGAAGGGCGCTCATCAGCGGTTACTTCAAAAGGCGCTGTCCGGCGGGGCCACAGGCGATACTCGTCTTGTGGACTGGTCGAAGCGAGCTCAGGCGGGCGCCGGCCCTTGCCAGTCGGGGCCAGGCTCATCAGCGCCATGTAGACGCACTTCAACGCGGCGGCCTCGTTCGGGAAGTGCCCGCGGGCCCGGACTTTGAGTTCTAGTGATCGTCGCGGCCCCGCCTGCCCACGCGGCTGAGGATCTCCCTGTCGCGGAAGCCATCACGCGCCTGCCGGTCGACGTTGAATCCCGCGACGGGTACGACCGTGACGCCTTCAACGCGTCGAGGGGCCTTGGTGCCGTACGGCACCAAGGCCCCGAGGGGATTGCAACACCATCCGCCGGCTTACTGCACTGCCGGCCTTCTGCTTCCGCACCGCCCTCAGTCGGGGGGCGGGCAGTTGAGGGATCGCGGATGCGTGACCGTGGGACCACCTTCCATTCCGGGGCCTGCGGTACCCGGGAGAACCGTTCTCGCCCGGGCGATCCTGATGGCGTCCGCCTCCTTCTCTCTTCCGTCTACTACGCCTCTCGGCACTGCTGTTACTGCTGACGACCCCGTGAGCCGTCCGGCCCGGCGGCCAGCGGCGGGACCCTGGGAACCTCCGGCCCTGCCACTCCACTGCCGTGCCGCAACCACTGTTCTCCGTGCGGGCAGTTCGTCTCTGCCGCGCCTCACTGACTTCCTGGCTACAGCAAGACACTAACCCCAATGACCTCCGCATGTCTACATCAGCCACTAGAGATTTACCTCCAAGCGAGGGTCTGGAATTCTACTCCCACGGCATCCGTGCAGGTGGGACGGGACCTCTTGCCGCCGTCCGAACCCGGCGAACAAGGCCCACCGTCGGCGCATGGTTCACTGCTTCGGGACGACGGGTGCAGTCGGGCGCAGAGGCGGCACGGCCCTCGTGCGGGCGGCTCGTCTCTGTTCGGTCCACATCTCGGTCCCGGACTGGACTCCGGGCCGCCGGCTACTGCCGGGGGCGGGATCAGACGACGTTCAGGACGGACGAGCCGAACGACGACACTGAGTCGATGGTCACGACGGTCTGATGTTCTGCTGCAACAGTCGTGTGACGTACCGCACGACGCAGTCTGGTCAGCTCGGTCCGTTGTCTAATGCCGGAAACGAACAGGTGAGCCGCGGGCCGGAGGGAGCGGGGCGCGCGCTGCGGACGGCCGTGACATCGGTGTCTACGCACAGAACTTCCTGCTGTCGCTGGCATCCCGGGGGTTCGCCGGCATTCCGCGCGCCATGCTCGGTTTCTCTGCCGACGCCGTCCGTGCGTTCCTGGACGTTCCCGAGAGTCTCAAGCTGCTGTCGGATCTCCTTCGGCGCGGCCGACCCGGCGGTACCGGGAAACGTGTTCGGCGGGACTCGCATCCCGCTCCAGCAGAGCGTGGTTCTGCACGGCACCCCCGGCGTCCTCGACGGGCAGTAGTCGACCCCGCCAGAACCCGCTGCCCCTGCCCGCCCTCTCGCTCCTGGACCAGCTCGGGGTACGCAGGACCTCGTCGTAGACGCTGCCGGCCAGATGAGCCTGACCAGCACGGCGTTCCTGCTGCGTATCCGCCTCCTCGTTGACTCGCAGCAGACGGCGGCCTACGACGTCGACGAGCAGGCACGACACATACCGCCCGCCGAACCGTCCCGGAGTTTGGCCGCCGCAACATCGGGGGAGGGCACCGGCGCGGCGATCTCCCCCGCTGTCGGCACCTCGGTCAGTAGCCCGCCGCCTGCTCGCCTCCGGGCTCAAGGCCTGCGCCCACTGCCAGCCCGACGCCCAGCTCCCCGTTATCGACTACTCCCCCAGCCCGCGGAAGACAGGCCGGACGATCGCCGGCAGGTCCGCCGGCCGGCATCAGTTCTCCGAGGGGATGCGGACGGCGATCGCTTTGGCCAGGCGGTCCGCCTCGAGCGACATCGGCGGCCCGCCCTCCTGCGAGAGGGTCGCCAGACCGAGTGCTTCGAAGGCCTCCTCCCGCGTCAGCAGCGCCAGGCGCTCCGCCGTCTCCACCGGCGTGGTGCGGATTTCGCACAGGTCACTTCCGTCAAGGTCGGTGCGCTCGTAGTCGTCCATGACCGGGCACCGTACCCAGCCTCGCCCTCACCACGCCCACACCGGACACAGATCTGCCCCGACCGGCGGGTGCCGGTCGAGGCTGACCTGAAGGTATGCGGTCGTGAAGGGCGGTCGCCTACGCGGCGAAAGGCACTGCGGGGCTTCGCGAAACCGACGGTCGGCGAGTCAGACCTGGGGCTGATGTGTCCTTCGACCAGAGTCGAACCGCACTCTCGACTCTGGTCGAAGTTGATTCGAGCCGCCGGGCTGATGTGCCGACGGCCGCCGCACGGACAGACTCGTCGAGGCGGTCGGGTGGTGATCACAGCCCGGTCCGCCCCGGCGCTGCTCCGCGGCGGGGCCGTCCCGAGCACTTCCGCTCTGGCGCCCCCGTGCACCCATGAGGAGGACATCAGATGCACCGAACCTTGTCCCTCGCCATCGCCACCACCGTGGTGGCGGTGACCGCGGTCCCAGGAGTGGCGGTGGCGGCGACGCCAGACTCCGTGCAATGGGGCCCGTGCTCGGAGGAGGCCGCCTCTGAAAAGGGCGCGGTCGCGGAGAAGGCCGCGTTGCCCCGACTGGAGTGTTCGACCCTCCAGGTTCCGCTGGACTACCGGGATCCGGACGGCCGACAGATCGAGATCGCGATCTCCCGGCTGGCCAGCAAGGTACCTTCGCAGCGCCGCGGCGTGCTGCTGACCAGCCCGGGCGGCCCCGGTATCACGGGACTCGGCTACCCGGCCGTCCTCGCCGGCTCAGGGCTGCCGCAGGAGGTGCTGGACTCCTACGACGTGATCGGCTTCGACCCGCGGGGCGTCGGCCGCAGCACGCCGGTGACCTGCGATCTGACGCCGCAGCAGCAGGCACGGGGCAACGTCCCGCCGTACGCGCACACCGCGGCCGAAGTCGCGCGCGAGGCGCCGCACGCGCGGGCCGTCGCCGAGCAGTGCACCACTTCGCGGACGGCGTGGATGCTGCCGCACACCACCACCGCGAACACCGCGCGCGACATGGACCGGATCCGGGCGGCGCTGGGTGAGCCGCGGCTCTCGTACCTCGGCGCTTCCTACGGCAGCTATCTCGGTGCGGTGTACACGACGATGTTCCCGAAGCGCAGCGACCGCATTGTGCTCGACAGCAACCTGGGCCCCGGTGGCTACGACGTCACAGCCATGCGGTTGCTGGCCCGTGGAATGGAGGACCGGTTCCCGGACTTCGCGGCATTCGCGGCCGCGCATCCCGAGTACGGTCTGGGCACCACGCCGGAGCAGGTGAGGGCGAAGTTCTTCGATCTCGCTGAGCGACTGGAGACGGAACCGGTCCAGGGCTTCGACGCGACGTCGTTCCGCGGAGTCACGTTCGACCGTCTCTACAGCGATGCGGACCTGCCCCTGGTAGCCAGGATCTGGCAGGCACTCGACGCGGACCGGCTGCCGCCGGCGACCCCGCCGTTTCCGGACATGGAGAACTTCATGTCCGCCCGCTTCTCGGTGATCTGCGGTGATAACCGCTGGCCGGAAACGGTCCGGGAGTATCAGCGCAACGTCGCGGTCGACCGGCTGAAGTACCCCATGCTGGGCGGATCCACGGCCAGCATCGGTCCGTGCGCCTTCTGGCCGGACGAGCGGGTCGAGCCGCCGGTGCGCATCGGTGGGCGGGGTCCGTCGAACGTGCTCATGGTGCAGAACGAGCGTGACCCGGGTACACCGCTGGCCGGCGCCCAGAAGCTGCGGCAGGCGTTCGGGAAGCGGGCCGCGATGGTGACGGCCGACCAGGGCGGGCACGGCGTCTATCCGTTCGGGCCCAACGCGTGCGCAAAAGACGCGGCGACCGCGTTCCTGACCACTGGGCAGCGCCCGTCCCAAGACCTCGCCTGCACAGCGGAACCCAGCAACTAGCAGGAGGAGAGGCATGCTCAAGGAGTGGCGGCATCGTCGGGCTGTGCAGCGGGTCAAGCCCGGCAACGGGCGACCGTTGAAGCCCTTCCGCTGGTGGCAGATGCTTACCCGCGCACTGTTCCATCTTCGGCTGGTGAGCCAAGACGGCCGGCAGACGGTCTACGCCGTCGACGTCAAGCATCAGAATCAGTCGGAGGGGCACGTCAAGGCCCACCTGTACCTCGAGGGCAGGCATCACGCCGAGTCCAAGGTCCCCGCCGTCTTCCCCGTCCAGGGCGGCACGGTCGAAGTACGGACCAGCGCCTTCGGGCTCAAGCGCTGCCACTACGTGACCACCGAGGGAGCCGAGCACCAGCTCATCCCGGACCCCTCCTCTGCCGAAGGCCGCCGCGCGCGCTTCGACCGCGCACACCCCGCGCTGAGCCGCTGGATCGGTGTCCTCTCGTCGATCGTGCTCGTCACCGGTCTGGTTCTCCTGGTTCTTCAGCTCGCCGAACAGGTCACCCGGGCGCCGGAGGGCATCGCCCAGCACGTCGGGACCTTCACCTCGCCCATTGACCTATCGGCATGGTCCAACGTCGTGGTCGGGCTCGCTACTGTGACAGCCAGCACGGAGCGGGCGCTGCGGTTGCGCTACAACTGGCTGCTCGACGGCGGAGCGGGCTGACCGCTCCTTCGGAACGCTCGTTGTGGAAGTCGTTCCGCCGCTATGACGACCGCGACTTCAGCGGCCGGGGCCTTGAGCACGGAGAACTTCACGTGCGGGATGTGGCCGGCATCGTTCGAGTCGAGCTTCGGGCACCGCCAATGGCCCAGACGGATTCGTACAGGACGATCGTCGGCCGATCGTTGCGGACACCGGCCAGCGCTGCGTTCACCTGCGCAACGACGTACTCCCGGGCTGTTACGGGGCTCTGCGGTGTCGTCTCCCCCACACGTACGAGGGGGACGACGCGCTCTGGTGCTCATGACGTCATGCCCTGAACCCCGGCGGCGGCGAGCGGGGCGCGCCGGGCCTCGCTCGTGCGCGATGCCCGGCACAGAGGCGTGCTCGATACCGGGGCCGGGTGTGACCGTCCCCCATTACCGGCCGAGGCCGGCAACGGGAGCAGGCCGGCGCCTGCAGCACACGTTCCGGACCACAGGCACCTGGCGGACGCCGGCCCCCGGGGAAATTGCCGGTCACCGCCTGCCACCCCGGTGCCCTGTGGGCGGCTCCCTTAACACGGGCCGTGGCGGGTAGACGGTGCTCAGCCCGCCAGGCGGGACAGAAGAGTACAACTCACACGACTGAGAGTGACGATCTCCATGTCTCAACCGCTTATGAAGCAGGCGGACGGGCAGGGACCGGACCACACTCTGCGTCGGCACCTGGCCTGGAGCGGCCCCCCGCCCCCGGCCGCCCGGGCGCGGGCCGAAGCCGACGCACTGCTGTCCGCCCTGCACCACACGCGCCAGATCACCGTGACACCCCGCGCCGCCGACGACGTGTCGCTCGTGGTCAGCGAGCTGATCGCCAACGCCGCACAGCACGCCCCCGGCCCCGGACGCCTGGAAGTACAGGCAGCCGAACACGGCCGCCTGGTACGGGTCACCGTCTGGGACACCTCGCCCGCCCTGCCCCAGTCACGGCCGGCGGACCCCCACCGCGTCGGCGGACACGGTCTGGAAATCGTCACAGCCCTCAGCAGCCGCCTGTCCGTCCAGCACACCGGGGAAGGCAAATTGATCACCGCCGAAATCCCGCTCCACCAGGCCCGTCCCCCCGACTCCCCCGGCCAGTACTACATCGACGGAGCGCCCGACGGCACTGTCCGATAGAAGTCCCACGACCGCGGCTTCACCCACACCGGGCGTACCCGCGGGCACAACGCCCACTAGATTCCCGGCATGACCGCACCCGGCCAAGGCCCACGCTGGTCAGGGTCGGTCGTGCTCGGAGCGGAGCCTCTGCGCGACGTCGCGCAGTTTGATGTTGTGGTGCTGGGAAACGCGGCGCAGCACGCTGAAGGCATCGTCTTCGCTCATGCGGTGGCGTTCCATGAGGATGCCCATGGCTTCGCCGATGGCGTGGCGGGTTTCCATGGCGTGTTCGAGCTGGTCGATGGTGCGGGCGCTGGCCAGGGCGACGGCGGCGTGGGAGGCGAGCATCCAGCCGGCGGTCTCGATGTCTTCGGTGAAGGTGCCGTGGCGGCGGGCGTAGAGGTTGAGGGCTCCGAAATCTTCCTTGTCGGTGTAGAGGAGGATGCCGGCCATGCTGCCGATCCCGAGCCCGCGGGCCGCGTCCGCGTATGCGGGGCAGGCAGGCTGGGGCTGGGTCATGTCGGTGATCCGGTAGGTGCGCTCGCCGTTCTCGCGGCGGGCCAGGTCGTAGCACGGCCCTTCCCCGAGCTCACCCTGGATACGGTCGGACTCGGCGACCATCTCCCCGCACGAGGACAGCGTGATCGCCCGGCCCTTGCGCACCGCCAGGATCCCGGCCGCATCACAGCCCTCCACAAGATCCACCGCCGCCGCCGAGATCGCGTCCAGCGTCTCCTGGACCGACGTCTTCTCCAGAAGATCCCGGGCCAGCACAGCCATCTGCTCAGCGAACCTCTGCCACTGCATCATCCACTCACCACCCGCCTGGAGTCCGCTCACCCTAACGCCCCAGGGCACGCCCGCCGTCGAGTACACCACCTAAACCGGAATGAGAGGCAGTCCCGACCCCAGGCCCACATCCGTCTGGGTGGCGCCGAGGCCGAGTATTCTGGTCACCTCGTCCTCGGTGCTGCCGTCGATCGGGCTGACGTCGAGGTGGACCCGGTTCTTCACGGTCTTGCCCTCGGGTACCTGGGTGAACAGCAGGGTGGGCGGCATCTGACGGGCCCGGACATCCTCTTCGCTCGGCACCCAGGAGCCGATCTCGACCTTGCCCTCGCTCCGGTCGATCACCTGAAGTCCAGGACCTCGCACCAGAAGGCCGCGAGCCTCTCCGGATCGTGGCAGCCAACGGCCAACTCGGTGAACCTACTTGTCATGACTCCACCCCCAGGTAGTGCGGATGGGGCTCAGAGTATTGGCTACGCCGCCCGTCCGACAGACCCGCGATCCTCCTGGCTGACCAGGGCCGTCAGACGGGCTCGACCTGGCATCAGGTACGCGAGAAGCCCCTGGCAGAAACCGGATTGCGAAGATCACGTCCCGCGGTGGATTCACGATCACAAGCCCTTCCTCGACGGCATCAACTCCCTGACGTACCGCACCCCCCCCAAAGGTGACGCCGCACCCACCGGTCTCGTCGACCGGCACCACCGAAGGACACAGCGGCGTCTACCCCCTGGTGACAAGCGGCGCGAGGTCCCGGACCGGGAACCGTGTGCCGTCCTGACGGGTGGACTGCCGCACAAGCATCTGCTCCGTCGATGAGGCAGGCCCGTGCCGACATGAGCGCGCCGGCATCGTGCGTGAACCGTCCGCCGCAGTGGCACGGCGTCGCCACGCGCTGCGAGGAGTCCTTCGCCGCCTGGCCGCGCAAGAGCGCAATGTCGCCCTGATCACCGGCGGCAACAACCTCAGCGCAACGCCTGCCTGGCCGACCGATCGACCCAGGTCTGTCGCTGCTCAAAAGCTGCGCGCGGAGATCGAGGCTTTCCCGACCAACCGGTCTGCTCCGCCCCGCGGGTGGCAGACGGACGAGCGCCAAATCGCACTGTGCGTCGGCCAGGTCGATGCAGACCCAGTTCGGGGCGCGCCCGATGCACGGGGCGCGAATAACACGGTGAGCTCCGTCGAGACTTGGTCCGCTGCATCCAGGCTCCGGTCCTGGACTCCTACGGCGTCGCCGAGCGGCTGTGCTCCTGGCGGCGGGTCTGATCTGATCTCCTGGTCCGGCAGCGGGTTCGTAACAGCAACGTCCGCTGGATAGCGTCGTGCTACACCGAACTGGGAGGGCAGTTGCATGGCCAGCGAGATCGTGATTGCGCAGACCACCATCGATGACGAGGAACAGGCGAGGGTTCTTGCCCGCGGCGCGGTGGAGAACCGGCTGGCCGCCTGTGCCCACATCGACCAGCCGTTCACCGCGGTGTATCGCTGGAAGAACGCCATCGAGACGGCGCAGGAGTGGAGGATCTCGTACAAGACGACCACGGGTCGGCTGCCGGAACTGGAAGCCTGGGTGTCACAGCAGCACAGCTACGAGGTACCTGAGTGGATCACTCTTCCGGTGACTGGAGGGTCTGAGGCCTACCTGGCGTGGGTCGTCGACGAGTCTTCGCCGCAGTCTGCTGGGTGATCCTGCACGCGGCGAACCGCTGCAGATGATGCGCGAGCTCGCGCTCGCTGGCCGGGAGCCGAGAGGCGACGGCCTGAGCGCGGGCTCTGCCCATGGTGTTGGGCCGGGCTTCGTACTGGGCGGTCGAGGCACGGGCGTAGCCGAGACGGACGTGTCCGGCCGGTTCGGCGCCGGTGCTCACCGGCCGGGGCAGCTCGGTCCACGCAGACTCCCGGCTTCCGTACGGCAGAGGTCGGCACGCTCAGGGCGCTGGCGCGTTGAGGCATGAGGCGGAAGCGGGCGGTGTGGTACTGGGTGGCCACCTTACTCTTACCGGTCCGGCACGGGGAGCCTGCGCGGGCGGCGCAGGTGACCATCGGGCAGTCGTGCGATTCCACGCGCTTGAAGTCGCTGCCCACGACCCCGGACTGACTGACGGCTCCCTGCTGCGGTGGGCCCTCACCGGCGACGGCGATCCCGCCGCCCTGCTCCGCGCGATCTTGACCACCTATTTGGGAGGACCTCATGACCTTCAGCGCCACCGTCTTCATCGGCACCAGCCTCGACGGCTACATCGCCCGCCCCGACGACGACATCGAATGGCTGACCTCGCGCGGCGAAAAGGCCGGCGACCTCGGCTTCTTCGAGTTCCCCGACTCGGTCGACGCCGTGATCGTGGGCAGCAACACCTACAGGTAGCGGCCGGACGCGGCCAGGTCACGCCGCGCGGTGCTTCGCCGGACGCGGGCAGGGCGCATCACGCGCCTCCGTTCAGGTGGGTGGCCAAGTCACCGTCTCTGCGGCGGCAGCATCCGGCGACCTGTAACGCCGGTCGCACGACAGTCCCGGCCTGCTGCGCCCCGTCCCCTGCGCCAGCTCCATCTGTTCAGGCTTCCTTGAATTCAGGTTCCCGTGTATCGTCAGTGGTGTGCTGAAACTCGCCCAAGACATCGAGGCACTGGCACGGTTCGGCCGTGCCCTGGCCGATCCGATCCGCTGCCGGCTGCTGCTCGTCCTGCGATCGGCTCCCGCTTACCCGTCCGACCTGGCGGACGCGCTGGGCATTTCCCGGACACGGCTTTCGAATCATCTGGCGTGTCTGCGCGATTGCGGGTTGGTCGTGGCAGTGCCCGAGGGCCGCCGCACCCGCTACGAACTCGCCGACGCCCGCTTGGGGCATGCGCTGGACGACCTACGCAGCGCCGTGGTGGCTGTCGCCGAGGACGGCACGTGCCCGGATGCCGCAGAAAAGGGCTGCTGCTGATGGCGTCGGCGATCTCTCTCGGTCCGGCTCCGGCTCGCCGGGACGCCCTGGCCCGCCGCATACGGTTCCTGGTCGCAGTCACGATCGCGTACAACGTGATCGAGGCGATCGTCGCCATCACGGCGGGATCGATCGCGTCATCCTCCGCTCTGGTCGGCTTCGGCCTGGACTCGGTGATCGAAGTGTCATCGGCAGCAGCGGTCGCCTGGCAGTTCTCCGCTCGTGAGCACGACGTGCGCGAGGGGCGGGAGAGGAGGGCACTGCGGATCATCGCGGTGTCGTTCTTCGCCCTGGCCACCTTCGTGTCGGTGGACGCGATCCGCTCTCTGGTCGGCAGCAGGGAAGCCGAGTCGTCACTGACCGGTATCGTGCTGGCCGCCGTATCCCTGGCCGCCATGCCGTTCCTGTCCGCCGCACAACGACGAGCCGGCCGGGAACTCGGGTCGGCGTCGGCTGTCGCGGACTCCAAGCAGACCCTGCTGTGCACCTATCTGTCGGCGGTCCTGCTGGTAGGGCTGGTGGCCAACGCGGCGTTCGGCTGGTCCTGGGCGGACCCGACAGCGGCTCTGGTGATCGCGGTGATCGCTGTCAAGGAGGGCCGGGAGGCATGGCGCGGGGGCGGTTGCTGTGCCCCGGCCGGGCTGAGCAGGCTCAAGGCCGGCCCCGATCCCGCCGAGCCGGCGGCCACCTGCGGCTGCGCCCCGGGGTGCGACTGCCGCAACTGACCTGCTGTCCGACGGCTGGAGCATCCTGCCGTCGCACAACTTCACAAGGGGGAAGCGACTATCGGCCTCCTGAGCTCACGCACCAGCTCAGGGGGCTTGCTTCAGTGCGCCCGGAGCGCCACGGCCACCACGGGCCCTACCGATCGGTGGCAGTTGAGGGGCCCCGAAGTTTCCGGACAGGCACCCAATAGGGTTGTCCTGAACAAGGAAACGAGGAAGAAGTGGCGCCACCCAGTAAGCGCGTATCAAGGGTGACTTACCTGACCCGCGAGGGCGCCCGGCAGGACATCACTCGCTACATCGAATTCTGGTACAATCGCAGACGCCTCCACTCGGCGGTGGGTTACCGCCCTCCGCGCGAAGTCCACGCCGAGTATGAGAAGTTGCGAATCGCCGTGTGAAATAGACGGTCAGAAGCCTGTCCGGAAAACGTGAGGCCCCTCACCCCCTGCCCGTGCGGCCGCACCGGGCAGGCCGTGTCCTTCCGCCGCCGCCTGCAGGGCGCCGAACTCGGCTGCTGCGCAGTGAGCATCGAGAAGTTCATCGACAGCCAGGAGATCGCCGCCGAGTGCGAGGTCCCCGCCGCGTCGGTGGAGGGCTGACACGATGCCGCGCTACAGCCAGACCGTGATCGACCACTTCACCAACCCGCGCAACGCCGGCGAACTCAACGCCCCGGACGTGCGCGCGTTCATCGGCAACCCGGTGTGCGGGGACCAGATCATGCTCACCGCCCGCATCGCGGACGGGGCCGTCGCGGAGATCCGCTTCCGCGCTCAAGGCTGCGCCGCCTCGCTGGCCACCGCCAGCGTCATCACCGAGGCCGCCCTGGGCGTGAAGCTGGCCGACATCGAGGCGTGGGACGACGAGCGGGTCGAGGCCCTGCTCGGCGGCCTCGCGCCCGACCAGCGGCACGTCGCCGCGCTCGGCCGACAGGTGGCGCATCGCCTGGTGACCAACCACCGGGAGGGAGTGGACGATGACACGCCCCTCATCTGTGCCTAGCCCGCAGGCGCCCGCCGCGGGCGAAGCGGGCCTCTACCTCGACCACGCGGCCACCAGTCCCGTCTGCGCGGAAGCGGCCGAGGCGGTGCTGCGCGGGATGCGCATCACCGGCAACCCCTCCAGCCGGCACGACGCCGGCGACGAGGCCAAGGACGCCCTGGAAACCTCCCGCCGGCAGATGGCCGCGCTGCTGGACTGCGCACCCGGCGACGTCGTCCTCACCGCAGGCGGGTCAGAGGCCGACGCACTCGCCGTCGTCGGCACCGTGCTGGCCGCAACGGCCCGCTCCACCCATGTGATCTCGACAGCTGTCGAGCACTCCGCCGTCCTGGAACCCTGCGCGATGGCCGGCGAACTGGGCGCCGAGATCACCATCCTGCGACCGGATTCCGCGGGCCGGATCGACCCCGATGACGTACGGCGCGCTCTCCGACCGGACACGGTACTGGTGTCGGTGATGCACGCCAACAACGAAACCGGCGTCCTGCAACCGGTATCGGAGATCGCCCATATCGCGCACGAGGCCGGCGCGCTGATGCACAGCGACGCGGTGCAGACCGCGGGCAAGGTGGGCCTGGCCGGTCTGGGCGCGGACCTGGTGTCCGTCTCCGCTCACAAGTTCTACGGCCCCAAGGGCGTCGGCGCGCTGAAAGTCGCGCCCAGGGTGCGGCTGGCGCCGCTGATCCGCGGCGGCAGCCAGGAGCGGGGCCTGCGGGCGGGCACCGAGAACGTGCCCGGCATCCTCGGCATGGCAGCGGCCGCCGACGCGGCCCTGCGCCACCTGAACGATTCCGCCTTCCAGGAGCGCCGGCACGCGCTGCGGGCCCGGCTGCTCAAGGAACTGGAAGCCGCCGGCGACATCACCGTCAACGGGGACGGCGCTCCCTGCCTGCCGGAGACGCTGAACGGGTCCTTCGCCGGGGTCCGCGGTGACACCCTCGTCGACCTGCTCGCCGTGCACGGCGTCTGCGTATCGGCCGGGTCCGCTTGCCACGCGGGCAGCGACGAACCCTCCCACGTGCTCACCGCGATGGGCATCCCCGCCGAACGCGCCCGCTCGGCCGTCCGGTTCAGCCCCGGCCGCACCACCAGCCTGGACGACGCCGCCGCGGCAGCCGCGCTGACCGCCGACCTCGTCGGCCGGCTGCGGGCGCTCGGCCCGGCCGACGCACCCCAGCCCGCCCACGCCTAGGAACGGGTGCCGGGCACTCGCCGCCCTGTGGGGCTGCCTGCTCGCCGGCCTGGTCCCCTGCACCGTCACCGTGCCGCCCAGCCCGCAGGACGAAGCAGCGACCGGCACCCGCCAGTTCCGAGCCGTCGTCACGGTCACCGAAACCGCGGCCGTCATCACCGCCGACACCGAAACAGCTACCGCCCTCACCACCATCGGAGGGCCCCGCTACCTGACCATCGCGGACCTCGACCGCCCGCCCGCGTCCGACGGACAACTCCCCGTGCCGGACCCGGACGACGCGCACCACGTCCAGCTCACCTCCGGCTCCACCAGCGCCCCCAAAGCGGCAGTGCTGACCTACGCCCAGGTCACCGCGAACGTCCGCGCCATCCACCGCGCCCTGGAACTGGACCCGGGGAGGGACCGGGTCTGCCACTATCTGCCGCTCCAACCACGACATGGGCTTCATCCTGTCCCTGTCCACCCTGACCCGCGGCGTACCGCTGGACCTGATGCCGTCCATCAGCTTCCTTCGCGACCCGCTGTCCTGGCTGCGGCACATCTCCCGGCGCGGCGCCACCATCACCACCGCACCGCCCTTCGGCTACCGCACCGCCACCGCACGCTTCCGTCGCACCCCCGAAATCGACCTCGACCTGACCACCCTGCGCCAGGCGT
The DNA here is from genome assembly GCF_044762405.1 of Streptomyces sp. NPDC097107. Classification (NCBI taxonomy): domain Bacteria; kingdom Bacillati; phylum Actinomycetota; class Actinomycetes; order Kitasatosporales; family Streptomycetaceae; genus Streptomyces; species Streptomyces sp. NPDC097107. Next base: position 50,766 of record NZ_JBIWEF010000009.1, read on the forward strand.
ACGTCGGAGCCGAACCCATACCGCTGCAGGCCCTGACCGATTTCCGCGACACCTTCGCCAAACAGAACCTCGACGAAGCCGCGATCATCCCCTGCTACGGCATGGCCGAGACGGTACTCGCCGCCACCATGTCCCTCAACCGGCGCGAGCCCGGCGACCTGTCCTGGGGCCGGGAGAAGGCCCTGCGCCTGGACCGCGAGGACCTGCACCACCACAACAAGGTCACCGACGCCCATGGCGACCGGCCCTCGATCACCGTCATCGCCTGCGGCACTCCTCTCGGCGGCCTCACCGTCCATGTCCGCACTCCCGACGGCACCGAGTGCGCCGACGACGAGATCGGAGAGATCCACCTGCGCGGTGACTCCGTCATGGCCGGCTACCTCCAACCCGGAGGCGCCACCGCCCCGGTCACCGACCGCACCCACGCCAGCGGCGACCTCGGCTTCATCCGCGACGGCGACCTGTACATCGTCGGCCGGGCGAAGGAGCTGCTCATCGTCAACGGCCGCAACCTGCCGCCCTACGACGTCGAGGAGACCATCGAAACCCACCCCGACATCGACGCCGGCAACAGCGTCGTCTTCTCCTACACCGACGAGACGGGCGAACACGTCGTGGCCCTGGTCGAAACCCGGCTGCGGGCCGACCAGCACGAACGAATCGAACGGGAAACGGCGACGCTGGTCCGCCAGTCCTTCGGCTTCAACCTGCGGGACGTGATCGTGCTGCGGCGCGGCGGCATCCCCCGCACCACCAGCGGCAAGCGCCAACGCAGCCGCGTCCGCGAGGACTACCTGACGGGGAGGCCGGCCTAGATGCCGCACAGCACCGTGCCCCGCACACCCCCAGCCATCCATGACACCGATTCCGCTGAGCGACGGCAGCGGTTCCGCCGCGTCATGGGCGAACTCGCCGCCGGAGTCACGGTGCTGACCACCACGTCCCCGAGCGGCCCCGTCGGCATGACCACCAGCGCCGTCACCTCGCTGTCACTGGACCCGCTGCTCATCCTGGCCTACCTGGCCAACCGCTCCCGGACCCTCGCCCTCATCCGGGAACACGGCACCTTCGCCGTGAACATCCTCGCCGCCACCATGGACCACACCTCGCAGGTCTTCGCCGAGAAGCCCCTGCTGGAGCGGTTCGCCGGCATCCCACACCACCACCAGGACGGCGTGCCCATCCTCGACGACGCCATCGCAGTAGTGACCTGCCGCGTTGACGCCTCACACCCCGGCGGCGACCACACCATCCTCATCGGCGCCGTCATCTCCACCAGGACGGGACAAGGCGATCCGCTGTTGCGCCATCGAGGCGCCTACCACCGTCTTGGCCTACCAGGCGCCGCCGCTGAGCCGTCCCGCGCTCACCAGCCAGTGGAACGCCGCCACGGACCCCTGCGGGGCGAGAGGAACAGCAGCGGATGACAACCTGGACCTCTATAGCGAGCAGGGCCGTAATCGCCGCTCTGACTCCTCGGTTGCGCAGCACCTGAAGATCCGTGCCTTCGAAAGTGGGCGCACAAGCCTCGCCATGGGAGGCGGACAGTGGGGCTTTCCCGCATCGGTCTGAGCTGACCGGATGCAGGGTGAGGACGGCCTGGACGAGACGGGTGGTCCGGGTGGTCGAGCACCGCAGCTTGCGGCATGGGTTACGGACCGTGCCGTCGGAACCCCGGTGGCCCATGTCGGCCCAGCACAAGCCCGCCTCGGTGAGCGCACGAAGCCTCGTGCCGGCGTAGGCGGGCTGTCCGCAGGCGCCGCACAAGCAGATCTTTCCTGTGGTCGGCCATGCCGGGACCTGCGGACGGGAGGGCCTGGCGGCGGGCGCTCGTGTACCCACGTCCAGCGGCGGCGGAGCGGATATTCTTCCTGCCACGCCTGTGACGGGTCAGAACGGTTCCTTGCTGGCCCATGCCCACGCCGAAGCGAGGAGTTCGGTGCTGATGCGAGCGCGATTCGGGGAATTCTGTCCGCCCGCGGGGGCGTGGGTACTGATCCGCAGGGAGTCCAGCGGGCGCGGCCGCCTCGGGACGGGAACATGCACAGCGCGCCGCCCCGCGCGTGCGGGCCGACGCGGACGGGCTGATGCTGGATGCATGGGACGTCGCCCGATAGTCGTCGGTCAGCCGTCGCCGAGCGGCGGTCGGCGGGTCCGCGCGAACGGCGAGATACTGGGCCTGGCGTACGGGATGCGGGACGTCGAGGAGTTCTTGCGGAGGGCCGGGCTGGAGGACGTGGACGTGGAGACGTCGGAGTTGATCGAGTGGCGGGGCGGTGGCCCCGGGGTATGGGAGGCACACGGCTCACGGCCCTGGTGATGACGACACCGCCCGCCTCACTGTCTGCAACCGGCGGCCGCACTCGCTCTCCCCGACCGACTGGATCTCCCCACCACACTCCGCACCGTGCCCAACCGCGCCACGTCCTCGCTGCGGGGCACCACAACCACTACCGCGGCCCCCGTCCGTGGACGAGGCGGTTCGCTCCTGCCCCTGAGCCCAGCGGTCAGGGCCGGTGGCGGCCCACTGGCGGGAGTCAGGTGGTGCTCAGTGATCGGAATAGCTGAAGTCACCCACGGTCCAGGCGCTTACGTCCTCGATCGCCACACGGTACATCCCGCCTGTTTCGGGGATTCCCATCGTGCCCTGCAGAATCCTCGCAACATGGAAGTGCAGATGCGTGGGCGGCCCGTCTCTCTCCACAGGGGTATCGAAGACGGCAGAGAACTCACCCAGGTCGGCGGAGCCCGCCAGTACCTCCGACACCCGCTGCCTCCACACGGCTTCGGGAGCCAGGCGACCGGTGAGGACAGCGCCACCGGTTACCACGGTCAGGGACATCCGGCTGCTTTGCCCGGACTCCACGAGGGCGACAATGTCAACGATCAGCCCGTCAGACTTCGGCATGAGACGGGATTCTATACACCAAGCGGCCCGGACAGTAACACTACTCGGCCAGAGCGGGCACTCACGCCCCTGCCGCCCAAGGCCCGGACATCACGTTCCCCATTCGTCTTTCCCCCTCTGGCGTCGCTCACGCCGCAGGTCCTGATCGGTCTCCTGGAGACGGCCCGGAAGCCCGACCCCGCACAGCGATGCCCCTTCTTCCGGGCCCGGCGATGCGAGTGACGACGCCCAGGACGGATCCGACGTCCCAACGGGTGGCGGCCCGGGTGCCGCCGGTACGGGTGGCGAGGCCCCTGACGAAAGCCCAGCCGGTCATCGCGTCGGTTGCAGGGACCCGGGCGCCGAAGACCTGCGCGGCTTCGCGGGGCAGGCGGGCTGCCGGCTCCACACGCTCCTCGCCGGTGACGCGACGGCCGAGGGCGGCCCCAGGACGGCGGAGACGGCCCCGGGAGCATCAGGGCGTGGTGGGCGGTCCGGCCCGAGAGCCCCCAGAACGTCTGGTGGGCCCGACGACTGCACCGTTATGCTGCCACGTCCTACAGGTCAGGGAGGTTCCGCACCATGAGCAGCAGCACGTTGCCCTTTCCCGATCGGATCGAGCTCACAGGGGAAGGGCTCGTCCTGCGTGACTGGACGGAAGCAGACCTGGCCGTGATGCCGGATCTGTTCGACCATCCCGACATCGCGTACTGGACGCCGATCGTCTCGCCCTTCGACGAAGCGGCCGCTCGCGCACGGCTGGACCGGGAGCGGAAGATGCGGGCGGAGGGCACGACCGTCCTGCTCGCCATCACCATCGACGGCTGCGCGCCGCTTGGCGAGGTGATGCTGCGGCGCGCTCCCGAGGGCACAGAGATCGGCTACGCGGTCGGCCCGGCGTACCGCGGCCAGGGGCTGGCCGCGCGGGCAGTTCGGGTGATGGCCGCCTATGCCTTCGAGCAACCGGGGGTGGAAGAAGTGATCCTGGAGCTGGAGGCCGAGAACACCGCCAGCGTCGCCGTGGCCACCAAGGCGGGCTTCAGCCCGCTCGACGTGCCACTGATCGAGGGAGACGAGAAGGGACGCCCCTATGTCCTGCAGACGTGGGGTCTGCGCGCACCGGCGTCAGCACGGAGCCGGCCACCGTCGTGACGTTCCCGGCCATCCCAACACCATCAGCGGCAGGCCCGGACAGTCCGTGATGACCTGCCGGCGCCTACCATTGATCTTCCTTCGCTGTCGTAGCCGCGTGAGACCGCGGGCACACCGAGGGCCGCCGCCTCGACGGACTGCGAATCCATGACCGCCGTCGTCGGGCGGGCCTGACGCCCTTCAGCCTGGCGGGCCTTCCACCGCAGCCGGCCGTGGAACTCCTGAGCCAGGCCCGTCGTGCGCCACCTGCGGAAGAATGTGCAGATCCGATCTCATGCGGGGAAGTCCGCCGGAAGCGCGCGTCCTGATGTGGTATCGACCGGGCTAAGGGTGCGGCCGATTGCACAGGAAGCAGCCGTCCCAGAGCGGGAGCGCGCTGAGGACGCGGTGGCGCGCGCACGAGGCCATCGCGGCCTCGTGCGGGCCGGGAAGACCGCGTGCGGCGCTGCTCTCGGCGGGTGGGACGCAGGACTCCACCATGGTCGTGAAGCGGTGCAGGTAGTTGTGCACGCGGGGCGGGTGGTAGCCCAGCTCGCTCCAGCGATGTCCGCTCGCCGCGAGTGCTGTGGCACGCGGCACGAAGTCCTTCGCGCGGGCGCGTTCCCGCTCTGTCGTACCCCAGTCGAACTCCGCCAGGTCGAACCCGACGGCACCGCGCCCCATGGCTGTCCGGTCCTGCAGGGGCAGCAGCGCCGCGAAGCGGAGGTCCCACTCCTCTGACGCGAGACCGGACACGGCCAGCATCAGCACGTCGATGAACACCGCGGTGGCGCCATTGGACAGGTCCAGGTCGTGCCCACCGCCGGAGAAGATGTTGCTCACCGACCTATGATGCGATCCCGGCCTCCACCTGCTTGGAGAAGACGCATGACGGATGCGAGCACCGGCAAAGTGGTCGTGAACAGGGCGATGTCCCTCGATGGGTTCATCGCCGGTCCCGGCCACTCGATGGACTGGATTTTCGAGCACATGACGTCGGCGACGTTCCCGGAGGTCATGGCCGCCACGGGCGCCATGCTCATCGGCCGGGGCACGTACGGGGTCGGCAAGCGCATGTCCGACGAGGCCACCGACTACGACGGCGGGGAGAAGTTCGTGCTCACTCACCGCCCGCCCGACGAGCCGGACCCCAACGTCACCTTCCTCACCTGCGACATCGAGGAAGCCGTGGCCACGGCACGCCGCGCCGCCGGCGACAAGAACCTGGAGATCCTCGGCGCCGACGTGGCCGCCCAGTGCCTGCAGCGCGGCCTCGTCGACGAGATCCTGGTGTACGTGCTGCCGGTGCTGCTCGGCGACGGCGTCCGCTTCACGCCACCGAGCCGCGACCGGATCGACCTGGAACCGTGCAGCAATGTCCAGTCAGGCGGGGTCACTGTGCTGCGCTTCCACGTGCGCAAGTAGGCACGGTCGCGGCAGGCGCGGCCGGCCTCTGCGCCGTCCCGAGCACCTGTACGCCGACCGCGGCTATGACCACGAGCTCTACCGGAACAAGGTCCGCCGGTTCCAGATCACCCCGCACATTGCTCGGCGCGGCACCGGGCACGGCTTCGGCGCCTGGGCGTGTACCGCCGGGTCGTGGAAGGAACGATCGTGCTGCTGCACTGGTTCCGCCGCCCGCGTATCCACTGGGAGATCCGCGACGACATGCACCACGCGTTCGTCACCCTCGGCTGCTCCGTCCTGCGTCGTCCCCGGGAGCGCGGCGATCGCGAGCACGGGCGACTTGCACCACAGGACCTTCGGGGTCGGGACCGGAGCGAGGGACATCGCCTCGGCCTCGACGTCGATACGCGCCTGATCGGCGTCGATCTTCAGGAACACGTCACCGACGCGCGAGGTCGCGCGCTCGGAATGGGCGACAACGACTCTGACCTCATCCACGGGCGACCAGTATCCCGGGGGTGATCGCCGATGTCGCCGGGGTTGTCGCGTGCGACTACGCAGCTGACCGCGTCCCGATGCCCGGCGGCGTCCGGCGGCAGAGACGTCTGGCCGGATTGCCCCCTGTCGAGTACGAGACCATCATGACCCCACTCGCAGCGCTGCTTGCATGAACCCCGCTGTGTCGCCTGATCACGCAGCAGTCCCCCCGGGCCCAGGGGCCCGGGGGGCCGAGCTTGAGCAGATGGCGACCTCCTCCTCATCGGCCCGACTCCTCGCGTGGCGCCGGGCCGGTCGAACCCCCTGCCCTTCGTGCCCGCAACGCCCGCCGACAGAGAGTCGGAGTGGGCGCGGCAGCCACCACGAAGATCACGGCGAGCACGGCCCAACCGCCGACCAGTGCCCCTGTGACGAGAGTGGTGATCATTGCCGGCCCAACGGTGGCCACTGCTCCTTCGGTGCTCGCCGCCACTCCCTGGTACTCGCCCTCGGCGTCGCGGCGCATGAGGCGCAGGGAGAGACCCCAGCGGGAAGCGACGTAGTGCAGTTCGCCGTAGATGTGCGCGCCGAGACCGGCAAGGACAACGAGGGAGGACAGCAGGGCATCTGCCGGCCAGGCTGCGGCGGCGAGCAGCAGACAGCAGGCGGCCAGCGCGATGCCGGCTTTCCGGGTCGAGCGGACTGCGCCGCGCAGGCTCTCTCCCTGCCGGGTTACGCGCACTTGGTAGAGAGCGATGAACAGGGAGCTGATGACGACGGCCACCGGTGCCAGCCAGACGGGGGCGGCGGTCTGGTACTGCAGCCACAGGGGGAGTCCGCTGGAGAGCAGCGGCCAGCACAGGGAAAGTAGCGCGGTGGTACTCATCAGAGTCAGGAAGGGGATGTCGCGTACGGCGCGGGTGCCGGAACTCCGCCGGGCGGCGGGCACGGGCGGGGTGGGCGGCAGGCCGATGAGGACCCCGGCGGACAAGAAGGCCGAAAAGGCCACTGTGGTCAGGGCGGCGTAGTAGGGGCCCGCTGTGTCGGTGGACAGGACCCATGCGGCGGCGCCCGCGCCCGCGGCGTAGGTGATGTGCTGGACGACCCGGGCCTGGGCCAGCACCGTGAGGCGCCGGTGATCCGGCATCAGGAGGTACACCAGGGTGACCTTCACGCCTCGGCCAGACGTCTCGGCGGCGGTGAACAGTGCCGCTGCCACCAGCAGGCTCCAGAAACCGTTTGTGGTGAGGAAGAGCAATACCAGAAGTCCGCGGGCGAGGCTGACGGACACGAAGACCTGACGGGCGCCGTGCCGGTCGGCGAGAGCGCCGACCGGCACAGCGGCGAGGAGGCCGGCCCCGCCGCCGAGCCCCATGGCCAAGCCCATGGAGGCGGCGGGGATTCCCTTGACTGACGTCAGATAGACGGCCCACATGCTGAACCACAGGCCGCCGCCGAAGGCCGACACCGCCTCGGAGTACAGCAGTTTCCGTACGGCCCCGCGCTCCTGGCCCGAGCCGTCCTGTACGCCGGCCTTGGACACGATCTCAGATTTCGGCGCACTGCTGTCCCTCACCTGTTCTCCGTCCCGTTCACACCTGGCCCGCACCTAGTACGGATGGGTCAGAAAGCGCGCCGTACGACAGCGTCGACACTCCGGTGAGAAAGGTACCCGAGCGCCCGGCGCGCGGGAATGGTAATTCCCTCACGGACACCGGAGTGAACATACGGACAGACGGCAGCAGCCTGAGTACCCCTCCACAGAAAGGCTATTCACGGGCGTGTCGAAGAGATGCGAACCGGCCATCGGATGCGGGGGAAAGCATGACACGTATGCTTGGCATCATCGTGCCTGGGCTGCGCCTTCTCGGCTGTCAGTGATTTTTGTCGATCTTGCTGCTGATGACCGAATAACGACCACTTCCGGGCATTGACTTGCTCCCCAGGGCGCGGCCTATCGTGCTGGAGTCGCCGCGTTGGCAGACTCTTTGGACGGGCACTCCCTGTCGTCAGCCGAGGAGGAATCCATCAGTCATGGAGTTCCAACGCGTGAAAGCAACTCTCAAGTGGCGTCAGCGCCTTCAACGCCGCAGGACCTACGCCCTGGAGCAGCCTTGTCGCATTCCCCACTGAGCATACTTTCCCAGGTCGACTTCAACGGAAATCCGTTGAGCGACGAGCTGTTGGCGAAAACCTTCCACCAGTTGATGGACGAGCACGGATACGTCCTCATGTGCAATGTCCTGGACTCCTTCGACCAGGTCAGGTTCTGCCGGGAACTCGGCACCTTCGTGCCCAACTACACGGGCGCCGTTGTCGGCGACGTCCGCCCGGAGCCTGGCATGGACGACGTCTACCACGCGGGCAACACCCGCCCCCTGACCCCGCACACCGAGGGGTATGACTTCGCCGTCCTACCGCCCCGTTACATCGCCCTGTGGTGCGTCACTCCGGCCTCCGGGGCCGGCGGCGAAACCACGCTGTGCGACACCCGGCCCTGGGTCCAGGCCCTGCCGGACGAGGAGCGCAAGCGGCTGCTGGACCACACCCACGACTGGAAGACCACCGAAGGCGTCCAACGCCTCGGACTCGACCTCAAGACCCGGCACCCGATCCTGGAGGAGCACGAAAAGGGACTCATCGTCCGTTTCAGCTGCAACAACCTCCTCCGGGAGGACGACGACCCCGCGGCGGACCTTCAGGAGCGCTGGAAGCGGGCCTTCGAGGCCGAGCACATCGCCGTCACCTATCAGCGCAACGACATGCTGGTCTGGGACAACTGGCGGTTGCTGCACGCCCGCAACGCGTTCACCGACCGCAGCCGGCATCTGCGGCGCATCCAGGTAGCGGCTTGACCTTCCAGAAGGAGAAACCCGTGCACCGCACCATGCTCCACGGTAAGATCCACCGCGCCACCGTCACCCAGGCCGACCTTCACTATGTCGGTTCCCTCACGCTGGACCGCGACCTCATGGACGCGGCCGGCCTGTTACCCGGTGAGCAGGTCGACATCGTCGACATCGACAACGGCAACCGGCTCACCACGTACGTGATCGAGGGCGCCCGCGGCAGCGGAGTGGTGGGAATCAACGGCGCCGCCGCCCGTCTGATCTCCGTCGGCGACCTCGTGATCATCATCGCCTACGCCACCGTCAGCGACGAGGAGGCGAGGACGCTGAGGCCCGACGTCGTCTTCGTCGACCGACACAACCGCCCACAGGACATCGGCACCGACCCCGCTCACGTGCCCGCCGGGGCGGACGCCGCGCAGTTGGTCCGGGGCGACCAACTGCTCGAAGGAGCTGCCTCGTGACCTCGGCCCCGCCCCTCACCACCGGCCAGGTCGAACTTCCCGCGGCCTTGGCCCACTACGACACGGAACTGCGCCGGGTGCTCCACGAAACCGCGGGAGAGGAACACCAGGACTCCGCGGCCTTCGTACCGCGCTGGGAACTGCCGCACCCCAGCCCGGCGCTGGACGCCTTCTTCGCCCCCAGCACGATCAGCGCCCACCCACTGACCGAACACCATGGCCGCCGCGTGGCCCTGCTGCACCTGATGCACAACCCTCGCACCCGCACTACCAAGACATACGCCTCCCTGGTGATCGTCGCGCGCGCAGTCGCGCACATCGAGCGCACGGGTGAACGGGTTGTCATCCTCACCCCGTCCAGCGCCAACAAGGCGACTGCGCTCAGAGACGCCGTGCTACGCGCCCACGAGTGCGGCCTGGCCACCCCACAGGCTCTGGGCATCGCCTGTGTGGTTCCCTCCTCCTCACGCGCCAAGCTGTGGCGCTCCGCCCTGTCCGACGACCCGGACCTGCGCCGGACCAACCCGCTGACCGTGCTGGATACGGCCGAACCGGGCAAGGTCAAGGAGCTTGCCCGCACCGTCACCGACACGCTGTCCCCCGCCCTGCACCGGGAGCACGGTGTGCGGCTGTGGCACTCGCTGGAACTGCTCAACTACGCCGTCGCCGACACCGCGCGCGCCCTGTTCGAGCGCGACCGGCTGCCCGCCGTGCCGCGGTTGCACGCCCACGCCGTGTCCAGCGCCTTCGGACTGTTGGGGCACTTCCACGGGCAACGGCACATCACCGGCAAGCAGTGGCCGGACACCTCGGCCGGCTACTTCCTGGTCCAGCACCTGGGCACCCCGGACATGGTGTCCAGCCTCTACCACGACCGCTTCGACTACCGGCCGAGCTGGGCGGAGCGCGACGGGTGGCTCGTGCAGGACCACGACCCTCACTTCCCCCGGGTCGCCTACGCGCCCGACGAACAACTCGACGCGACGTTCTACACCCGGCAGCCGGCGACCTCACCACGCATGAACGAGATCATCCGCCGCCAGGGCGGGGGCGGCATCGTGGTCTCCCTGGCGGAGTGCCTCGACCGCTATCCGGCAGTGCGCTCCCTGCTCGCGTCCACCGGTGTCCAGCTTCCCGCCGACCCGCGTCACCTGCGCGAGTGGTCCCTGGTGATGGCACTGACCGGAGTACTCAACGCCATCGACCGCGATCTGGTGGACACCGACGACATCCTCGTCCACGGTTCCGGTTCCTACGCCGCCGTCGACTACGAGGCGGTTCCCGAGGAGCATCTACGGCCGGTCGCGGACGCCGGAGAACTGGCCCTCGCCGTACGTGAAGCGGTCAGCTGACCGCAACGGCGCGGGGCCGCGCCCGGTCCGCGCCCCGCGCCACCCCAGCCCTCCCGCCACAACAGGGAGCCCCTTTGCTGCTCTCACCCCGCTCGTTCGAACCGGCCGCGCCGGTCCGTCCGGCTGCCCCGCACCCGGCGGCCGATCTCGTTCCCGCACTGCCCGCGCGCCTGCGCTACACCTGGAACAACAGTCGGCACCCGGCTTGGCGGACCACCCGGCGCCTCATCGACGACGCGCCGACGCGGGTGCAGGCCGTCGTCTCCCGGGAGCGGCGCGGTCTCTTGGACATCGCCTACGTGGGGCTCCCCGCCGGCCGCACCAACATCCTCCAGCTGCTGGAGCACCAGCGGAGCAGGCTCGGCATGGACACCGGCGGCCGGGAACAAGCCCTCGTGGCGTGGCGCGATCTCGCCCGCGGCGCTCTGCCCCCGGCCGACCTGGTCGTCATCGGTGCCGAATCGGGTCGACTGGCCCAGTTGCCCGCAGGACGCGGCATCACCGCACCCTTCCGCATCCATCTCACGGTCGACGTACCGGCAGACCTCGACGGTCTGGAACGGCAGATCTCCAAGCGCGAACGCTGGCAGTTCCGCCGTGACCACGCACGACACGACTGGGCGTGGACGGAGGACACCACTCCTGACGCCCTCGAGTTCTTCTACCTGCGCATGCATCTGCCGACCATGGCGACCCGGCACGGCGACCGAAGCCGCACCGAGGCATGGCAAGTTGCCCGGCACGCCATCCTGCCCAACGGCAGTCTCTTCTTCATGACCGACGCGGGTCACCGCGTGGCGGGCGTCCTGTGCCACTGGTCGGCCGACGGCACCACGCTCACCACCCGCCTCCTGGGCGTCCTGGACGGCGACGAGCAGCTCTACCGCGACGGTACCTTCAAAGCGGTGTACCACCACCTGCTGCGCTGGGCACAGGCGCAAGGCGTCCCCCGCGTCGACTTCTACGGCACGGAGGCGTTCATCAGCAAGGGCATCTTCCAGTGGAAACGCCGCCTCGGCCCACGCGTCGAACTCCCACCGAATCACTTCTCCACCAAACGCATCCGCCTGTACGCGCGCCGCGACACCCCCGCCCTGCGCGACTTCCTCGTGGCGAACCCGCTGCTCTCCCACCGGCCGGACGGCTCACTCGTACCGGTCTACTTCACCGACGACCAACGCCCGCCCCGACTCGACCTCAGCGCCCGCTGTCCCAGTCTGCCGGTCCCGCACACCGTCCCGGTCAACTCGCTGTTCGACGGCACTGTCCCGACGCCGGTACCGGTGGCGCCATGACCAGCGGCCCGACCCGTGCGTGGGCCGTACTGGGAACCGGGGCATTCGCCCAGGGACTGCTGCGCGGCCTGGCCCATGGCCCGGAGCGCGTCACCACCGTCCACGTCATCGGCCGCACGCACCAGCGCGCCGACAGCGTGGCCGCGCTCGCGACCGGACACGGAACACTGGCCGGCACGCACGTGAGGTTCGTCCCCCACGACGCCGGCCGCTCCCCCGCCGACCGGCTACGCCCCCTCCTGCAGGCCCTACGACCGGCGTTGCTGATCGTCTGCGCCTCACCACAGTCGCCGAGCGAGGCACGCACCCAGGACTCCGACTGGTCCCGGCTGCTGCGCCGGGCGGGCTTCGGCGCCACACTGCCGCTCCAGGCCGCACTGGTCCGCGACTCCGTACTGGCCTGCATGGACGCCTCACCCAGCACGCGGGTGGTCAACGCCTGCTTCCCCGACCTCGTCAACCCCGCGCTGCACGCCGAGGGCCTGCCCGTGCTGTGCGGCCTGGGCAACGTCGCCACCCTCGCCACCGCGACCCGCGCCCGGCTCGGCGTGCGTGACGACTGCCGCCTGTCGCTGCTGGCACACCACGCGCACCTGAGCGCCCCGGACGACCCGCGTGACGAGGCCACCGGATGGCTGGACGGCGTCCCGCTCATCGAACTGCCGGAGGTACTCGACGAGGTCCGTGCCATGCCCCGCGACTTCCTCAACGAACTCGGCGCCCAGAGCGCCGTGCCGGCGCTGCACGCCCTCACCGACCCCACCGCCTCCTACACGGGTCACCTGCCGGCGCCACAGGGGCTGCCGGGCGGCTACCCGGTCCGCATCGCCGGCACCGTCCTCTCACTGCGACTGCCTCCAGGGTTCTCCCGCACCGAGGCGGTCGCCTTCCACCGCGAGCGTGAGCATCTCGACGGCGTGCGGCTCGGCGAGGACGGCTGGCTGCGCTTCACCTCCGGCACGCACGCCGCCCTATGCGCCTACGGAGCCGACCTGCCCACCGCCTTCCGCCCCGCCGACCTGCCTGACCTGAGCCGACATCTCCTCGGACTCCGGGAGCGGCTGCGGCAGACCTCCGCGTCCCCGCCCGACCAGAAGGAAAGCCCATGACCACCACCCCCTCCACCCCGCCCCCCTACCTCCTCGGAGCCGAGGACGAGGAGCGCCGACGCCTGATCTTCCAAGGGGAGCTACTGAAGGACGACACACACGCCCTACTCGACCGGCTGCCGCTGGGCCAGGGCGGCCGAGCCCTCGACGTCGGCTGTGGACCGCTCGGCATCATGGACGCGCTGTCGGAACGAGTCGGCGAAGCAGGCCAGGTCACGGGAGTTGACGCCGAACCCCGCATGATCGAGATGGCCCGCCGCACCATCGACGAACACCACTTGTCCAACGTCTCGCTGACCAACGCGGACGCAGCGGACACCGGTCTGCCGCAGTCCTCCTTCGACCTGGTCCACACCCGCCTGGTCCTCATGAACGTCCCCCACACCGACCAGGTCCTCGACGAAATGGTGGCCCTGACCAAGCCCGGCGGCACCGTGGCCGTGCAGGACGTCGACTGGCTGACCCGGATCTGCGAACCGCCCCATCCCTCCTGGGACCGCCTCGTCACGGCGATCGCAGAACTCTGGCGCCGCAACGGCATGGACGTGATGCTGGGCCGCCGACTGCCCGGCATGCTGCGCCGACGAGGACTCCAGGACGTTCAGGTCCGGGCATCGACGCACGTCTTCCAGCACACCGACCCGTACCAAACCCTGCTCGTCGACCGAGCCAAGCTTTGCCGATCGGCCCTGATCGAGCACGACCTCATCACCGACGCCGAACTGGACGATCACATCGAAGCGCTCTCCCGGCACCTCGACGATCCTGACACCCTGGTCGTACACGCCACACTCTTCCAAGCATGGGGAACACGGCCCGCCAACGCATGACGCCGGCCACACAGCCGGGCGGCCGGCATCCGAGCAGAGCCCGTGCTGATGCGGCTCAGCCTGTCCGATTCCAGCGAGGACGGCAGAAGCCGGGTGGGGGCGAGTGTTGCGCAGATCGGAACAATTCGGGGCATAATGCCCGTTCGGCCCCGGCTCCCTCACCTCCGGCACCGCCGGCACCACCGTCGACGTCCACACAAGTCCCGTGCAGTGGACGGGACGTCGGTCACTGACCTTCGCGTCGCGCTTCGTTGACGCGACGCACGCCATCGGCCGGCTTCGGCCGACCGCAACGCTGCTGCGGGGAAGCCGAGTAGACGGTAGGTCCCCGACTCCCTTACCGACGTTCGACCCGTTGGGGGACTTCGACAGCACACCGTCCTGACCAGGTGTCCAGGCCTTCGCCATGGCCCACAGTCTCTCCTCCCCCGGCGATGACGAGTAGACCGATCGTGGCTACCGCGCCGCTCGCGAGCCTCCAGCCGGCTGTCACCGGGCGGTGCCGGCCGGCGGCGGTGCCGCGTGCCGGAGGCCGCTTCACGCGCGCCTCCTCCCGACCAGCCACGCCACGCCTCCTGCGGCGAGGCCGGCGACGACGGCGATGCCGAGGTGGTACGAAGGGAACTTGACCGCCCCGCTGCGGAGGTGCGTACTGGCCTGCATCACCACTACGAAGAGATAGGCCGTTGTGGCGGACAGACCCCAGGAGAAGGCGGCCACCGAGCCTCTTGTCCGAGGACCTTTGATCGAAAGTAGCGCGGCGGCGGAACCGGCGGCTTCGATCCCGAACACCATTAGATACAGGCCACATGCGGCTCCCGGAGAGTGAGATCCGTCGGCTGTCCCGTCCAGCGTGAAACGGGTGGCGATCTCGTCCGCGAAGGAGCCCCTGAAGAGCAGAAAGGCCCCGCCGGTGACGGCAGCTCCTACGGCGTAGGGGGCCACTGTCGACGCCGTACGGCGCCCGAGTCCGGTGCGGGTCGCTTCCCTGGTCGCCATGTGCCTCTCATCCCTGCTGAGTGATCCGAGTACGGAATGACCGCCGCGCGGTTGTCCGGCCGCCCCTCGCGGCGAGGAAGCCGTCGGGGGCGAGACCGGCGCCGAGGCCGAGGGCAGCCATCGTGGCGAGGTGGGCGTCGCGCAGACGCCGGTGCCAGCCGTCCGGGTAACTGCCCTTCTCGTACGGGACGTACACCCCGGTCGGGCGCACCTCGTGGCCGAGCTGCTGGGCGTAGCCCTCCCGGCACGCAGCCGTACGAGCTGATGCGGGGGATCGGCAACGCCTGCATCGGACGGCGCCCCGGGGCTGATGCCACCTGCCTGGGACGCGGAACCGGATCAGCGCGGTCCACAGCTCCTACCTGCGGCGCCCAGCGGATGTCACGAGCGCCGAGCGGGGCGGTAGTAGATGCGGCGTACCGCACCCGTGCCGCCTCAGCCGGAGGCGGCGGGCGGCACCGGTCGGACGGCGAGAACGGCGATGTCGTCGTCGTTGTCGGCGCCGAGTCCGATGAGCAGCTCGTCGCAGAACACGTCGAGGGGTTCACGGGCCAGCTCGGAGGCGCGCCGGCGAAGACGCTCCATCGCGGCGTCCAGGGACTCGCCGCGCCGTTCGATGAGTCCGTCGGTGTACAGCAGCAGGGTCGAGTGAGGCGGGATCTCGTCCGTCGCGCTGGGACGCGGCACGTCGGAGTCCATGCCGAGCAGCAACCCCGAGCCCGCGTCCAGGTAGCGGGTCCGGCCGTCCGGGGCGGTCAGCAGCGGCGGCAGGTGCCCGGCGGAGGAGTGCACCAGCTCCCAGGGGCCGTCCGTACCTCCGCGGACGAGACCGTAGATGCACGTGGCGGTGGCCTCCCGGTGGAGCGTTTGGTTGGCCAGGTCCAGGCGGCGCAGGACTGCTTCCGGGGGCTCCTGGCGGTCGACGGCGATACCGCGCAGCATGCTGCGCAGCTGGCTCATGGCGACGGCTGCGTCGAGGTCGTGCCCGGTGACGTCGCCGATGACCAGCGCCGTTTCGCCGTTGGGGACGACGAAGCAGTCGTACCAGTCCCCACCGACCTGGGCGGTCGTTGAGGATGCGGCGTAGCGGGCGGCCATCTGGAGGTGCTCGATGTTCGGCAGTACGGGCAGCAGCGAGCGCTGGAGCCGCTCGGCGATGTTGCGGGTCTCCTGGTACAGACGGGCGTTGTCCACGCCCAGGGCGAGCCCGCGGCACAGTTCGTCGACCAGGGGCAGGTCCTCTTCCGTGAACGGCTGCCGCCCGTCGCCGCGAGCCACGGTCAGGGCTCCGATCACCTGACGCCGCGCCCGCAGCGGGGCGACGATGGCACTGCGGGCGCGCAGATGTCCCAGCAGATCGAGGTAGTGCGCGTCCAGGGGGCTGGCCGACTGGCCCGGTGGCGGTGCTCCGGTGAGCAGCAAGGGCCCGGCTCCGCGCAGTACACGCGCCAAGGGGCCGCGGGCGGCATCGGTCACGGGCGGGAGCAGGCCCTCGTGTCGCTCGGGACCGAAGTCCTGAAAGGTGCGGTGGACGACGCAGATCCGTTCCGCCTGGGCGTCCTCTGTGAACAGGTCCACGGCACACCAGTCGGCCAGCCGTTCGGTCATGACCCTGCCCGCACCCCGCAGACCTTCCTCAGTACCGGGGGTGTTGCTCATCGCGGCGCTGGTGGCGACCAGCAGAGAGAGGCGTTCCAGGGCCGACGGGCCGACGTGGTCCGGGCCGTTCCCCGGGGCACCCGCCGCCGCACCGTCGGGGGCGCCGTCCGGAACGGCCTCACCTCCCGGCAGGTCCGAGGGCGCGCTGCGCGGATCCACCGCGGCCGACCGGCTGCGGCCGGGAGGCGACTTGGCCGAAGCAGGGGGCGCGGAGGCCCTGGGAGTGAGCTGCGCCACGAAGACGGTGTGGCCGTCGGTCGTCTCCTGGGTCTGGATGAACAGCCGGACGGGCACCACCCCGCCGTCGCGGTGCAGCGCCGGGAGCGGAACCGAGCGGCCCAGGATTCGGGGCTGCCCGCTGAGCAGCAGGGAGGTGAACGCCGTGAGATGGCGTTTGCGCAGGTGTTCCGGGATGAGCGCGGTGAGTGGCTGTCCCACGAGGTCGTCCGGCTGCCAGCCGAGCATGTCCGCCGCTGGACCGTTCGCCGCGATGATGCGGTTGCGCTCGTCGGCGGCAATGGTCGGGACCCTGCTGGACCGCACCTGCGCGGCGTCCCACGGCACCAGCTCCACGGGGCTGGCGCCGGGCTCGCGCGGCACCATGGTCCAGGCGGTGGCGGGGCCGCCGGCGAGCTGGCCGACGATTTGGTCGAACAGCCACTGCTGGAAGACACCGTTGCGGGGAAGTGCCGGCAGGGTGAGGAGATGCTCGTCGCGGGCCGCCTCCTCGGCGAGGCCGAGCACGCGGCGCAGGGTCTCCACCGCCGGCCCGGCGTCCGCCGGCAGCCGCACGGAAAGGGACGGGGCCTTTTGCCCGGCGGGCTCCCGGCGCAGGGCGGCCGTCACCCGCGCGCTGATCACGTTGCTCACGTCCTGGGCGGTGGTGAGGTCTCGTGGCGGCACGCCGAGATCGAAGCCGGCCGCCGCGGCGAGCATCGTCTCGAGCAGCAACGTGTGACGCTGCTGCTGGGACGCGACGTACAGCGCGCCCGGCATGTCGATGAGCGTCACATGCGCACCGGAGTCGGGCGGCTCGGCGGACCCCCAGTCAGTCACCCGCGGAGGCGTTCCGTCGGGTCCCAGTTCGAACCAGACGGTCTTGCTCGTCTCGTCCGCCTCGACACCGCACCGGGACGCCAGTCGGCCGACGATGGCGAGTCCCTGTCCCGTTCCGGTGTACGCGGGACATTCCTGCGGCAGTAGCTTCCGGTCCGGCCGCTGATCCCGCACGCGCACATGTACCGTGCCGTCCTCGACGCGGGCCGACACGTCGATGTCCGTCCGGGCATGCAGCAAGGCGTTCGTCACCAGCTCGCTCACCAGGAGCTCGACCGTGTCCACCAGGACCGGCGCGACGCCGTCGGCAGCGGCCCGCACGAAGCGCCGCGCCTCCGCCACGCTCTGCGGCCGCCGCGGCAACCGTCGCGACGACGCCTCCGCGCCCTTGAGGTCGCCCATGCCCTCAGTCTGCCGCAGGCGCCCGGACCTCGCGGCCGTGCCCGGCAGACGGGTGAGCCCGGCGGCCGGGCGCAGGGCCGGTGGGGCACCCTCGACGCACGCTGTGCGCGGGTGGGCCGAGAGGGGGACGCCACGGCAGACGGAGGCCTCGGCACCCTCAGTCGCTGCGTCGAGCAACGACTCCGGCTGACCGGAGAGCCGCTGCAGGCCGTTGCCGCGCGCGCAGACCAACCGCCGACGAGTACGCAACCCGCTACGCCGCTGTGCGCCACACCCGCGTCAAGAGGCGCGCCGCCTGTGCGGCACTGGCACTCCTGCCGGCCTGCGCCAGCGCGGTGAGCGCGGACCGTGAGGAAGCGAAGGAGGCTGACCTCATCAGGCCCACCCCGAGCCCTGCCGGCCAGGCCAGCCACTTAGCCACTGTCAGTCGTGAACATAGGTCCCGGTTCACGGGTTCGTAGCCGTCGTTCAGGCGCCGAGTTCATCGACGGCGCCCCGGGACGACGTTGTCAGCGCCCGCGGCCCACCTGGCGAGTCGGCAGGTGGACGACCCGTCTGTCACCGAGACTGCGCGGCAACTGGCCGGCGCCGTACTGGCTGGGCCAGTGGGGACCGCCCTTACCTTCTATTCCATGGATGTTGCAGTGCCCAAGCCGGATCCGGGGTGTTCCGCGAGGATGTCGTGCGGGTCGCGCGCAACCGCGAGCCCCGCGTCACGCTGGAACAGATCGCCGCCGACTTCGGGGTCCACCCGATCACACGGTCGAAGTGGCTGCGCCGCGCTCCCACCGTACCGGCGGGTGCTCGTCGCGCTGCGTTCGCCGGCCGTCTCGCCGCGGGGCGACGTGGGCATCTGCGGCCGGTCTGGTCTTCCAGTGCCTGGAGCAACTGGGAGCAGCCGGAGACGTCACGTTGGTGTAGACCGAGCTGCTGGTGGAGCACTGAGCACCCCACCACGATGAGGGTACCGCCTGCGGTCACATGGTGGACATCGGGCTGCAAGGCCAGGGCGACAGGATGTCCTCGGGGTGCCCTCCTCTCCCGTGTAAAGCCGTCGGGCAATGCCTGGAGCCGGATCAGGCACTGATCGAATGCCGGCACCCGGCCGCGTTCACCAATGAGCGTCCAGCACTGCGGCGAGCCCTTCCTGCAGATCCTTGACGTAATACTCGGGGACCTCCAGCGACGGGAAATGCCCACCGTGTTCGGGCGTCTTCCATCGGACGATCTGTCGGTACCGCTGCTGTGCCCAGGGGCGTGGGCACTTCTCGACGTCGCGGGGATACATGGTGATCGCTGCTGGGACGTCGACCCGAAGTTCGGGGTCCAGCGAGTTGTGGCTCTCGTAGTAGATGCGGGCGGCCGATGCCCCGGTCCGTGTCAGCCAGTACAGAGTGACGTCGTCGAGAACGCGGTCTCTGGAGATCGTCTCGAACGGGCTGTCTTCGGTGTCCGACCACTCGGCGAACTTGTCGAGGATCCAGGCGAGAAGCCCGACCGGGGAGTCGACGAGTGAGTAGCCGATGGTCTGTGGTCGGGTCGCCTGCTGCTTCGCGTACGCCGCACGGTGGCGCCAGAACTCGCGGGTCTCCTCAATCCACTTGCGCTCGACCGACGTCAGCCCGTCCGTTGTCAATCCGGGCGGCGCCTCCGCGAACGTGGTGTGGATGCCGAGAACGTGCGCCGGGAACCTGCCGCCGAGAACTGTGGTGATATTGCCTCCCCAGTCACCGCCGTGGGCTGCGAACCTGCTGTAGCCGAGCCTTCCCATCAGTTCCACCCACGCGGCCGCGATCCTTTCGGTGCCCCACCCGGTGGTTGCCGGCTTGTCGCTGTAACCAAAGCCGGGCAGCGACGGCACCACGACGTGGAACGCCGGCGCGTCTGCGTCTTTCGGATCTGCCACTGCGGAACTGGCCGATCCGGTTGAGGCGCTCTTCGAACGACCGCCAGTTGTACCCGTTGCGCCAGTAGTTCACGACATCGACGAGGTCGGCGAGCGGAACGCCCTGTTCCCATCGGCGAGGGCCGGGCGGGGCGCGATAGACCGTCTCGGCCTCCGGTAACCGCGCCGCGGCCAGTCGCGCGCGCAGGTCGTCGAGGTCGGCGTCGGTCGCGTGGGCTTCAAATGTTTGCACGTCGCTGGTCGGGCGGGACATGAGACCTCCTGGCCATCGCAGAACCGGCCAAGACGGTTCTAGCAGTTCTTCGAGACACTCCGCAACCGGCTAAGGTGGTTCCATGCGTGCTGGATTCCCTGACTTCCGCCTCGGCAACGTGCTGGCGACCAGCTTCACTGGGACGCTGTCGGAGCGTCACGGCGATCCAGTGGAGCGCATTCCCGTGCCGCACCGACTCGTCGACTGGCTGGAGGTGAACGGCCTCGCCGTGGACACCTGCACCCCTGCCCAGCTCGACCTCGCCCGGGAACTGAGGGAGTCGATCCACGCCGCCGCGACAGCGGCTGCGGTCCGGGACGCCCTCCCCGCGCCGGCTGTCCAAGTCATCAATGGCCGCAGCGCTCAAGGTCGGGCCGCGACGATCCTCACGCCCGAGGGCAAGCGGCAATGGAGACTCAGCTCGGCTTCCCGCGTGGAAGACGCCCTCAGCGTGATCGCCGCCGACGCGATCAGCATCATCGCAGGCGAACGAGACGGAAGACTGGCCTTGTGCGCCTCACCGACCTGCCGAGCCGCCTTCTTCGACACCAGCCAAAGTCGCACCCGCAAATGGTGCGACATGAACACGTGCGGGAATCGCCAGAAGAAAGCGCGCTTCATTGCCAACCAGCGCAAAAACCTCAGGTCGGCGGAGTGATCGTTACCTTGGTACACAAGTAGGCCCCACGCCTGCGACACATCGGTTCCTTGCCGCCTGGGGGACCGGTCACGGCTCCAACTCGGACAGGTCGTCGAGCCCCGGGAAGAGACGTGGATCGGGAAACGGCGCCTCGGCCGAGGACGGTTGTGTCAGGGACTGTTCCGTCCATACGACCTTGCCGGTCGAGGTGTACCGCGTTCCCCAGCGCTCGGCGAGCTGTGCCACGAGGAACAGCCCGCGTCCGCCCTCGTCGGTCGTGGCCGCCCTGCGCAGATGGGGGGAGGTGCTGCTGCCGTCGGACACCTCGCAGATCAGCGCCCGGTCGTAGAGCAACCGCACGTGGATCGGTTCGGAACCGTGACGGATGGCGTTCGTGAGCAGTTCGCTGAGCATGAGCTCTGTGGTGAACGCCATGTCGTCCAGACCCCATGCGGTCAGTTGACGGCTGCACGCGTTGCGGACGGCGCCGACGGCGGCGGGGTCGCGGGGGACGTCCCAGTCGGCGACGTGGGAACGGTCCAGCAGCCTGGTACGGGCGACGAGGAGTGCGACGTCGTCGCGACGGTGCTCGGACAGCATGCCGTCGAACACGGCCTCGCAGGTCTCCTCCGGAGTGCGCTCGTGTGCCCCGGCGAGTGTGCTGCGCAGCGCTTCCAGGCCCGCGTCGATGTCGCGGTCGCGCCGCTCGACCAGCCCGTCCGTGTAGAGGACGAGCGTGCTCCCCTCGGACAGTTGCAGCTCGGCGGTCTCGAACGGGAGGCCTCCCAGGCCCAGTGGCGGTGCGATGGGCAGGTCGGCCAGCCCCACGGTGCCGTCGGGATGGACCAGCATGGGGGCGAGGTGCCCTGCGCGCGAGATGCTGCACCGGCCGGAAACCGGGTCGTGCACCGCGTAGAGGCAGGTGACGCCGGTGACCGCTTCCCCGCTCGAACCTTCGGGATCCTCCTGGTCGAGGCGGCTGACCAGTTCGTCGAGATGGGTCAGGAGTTCGTCCGGGGGCAGGTCCAGCGTCGAGAAGTTCTGTACGGCGGTGCGCAGCCGTCCCATGGTGGCCGCCGCGTGCAGCCCGTGCCCCACGACGTCACCGACGACGAGCGCGACACGGGCACCGGGCAGGGGGATCACGTCGAACCAGTCGCCACCGACCCGAGCCTGGGCGGGCAGGTAGCGGTAGGCGATGTCAACGGCGCTCTGATGGGGCAGGACGTGCGGCAGGAGGCTCCGCTGAAGGGCTTCCGCCATCGTGTGCTCGCGCGTGAAGCGGCGAGCGTTGTCGATGGCGACGGCGGCTCGGGCGGTCAGCTCCTCGGCGAACGTCAGGTCCTCCTGGTCGAAGGGTGCCGAGCCCTCCGTACGCCAGAAGTGGGCCACGCCCAGAGGGATGCCGCGCGCCTGCAACGGCACCGTGACGAGCGAGTGGATGCCGTACGCGCGGACGGCGTCGGCCCCTTCGGGATCCTGGGCCGACCACGTGTGGAGGGCTGTCAGGTCGGCTTCCAGAACCGCGCGTCCACTGGCCAGCGCCGAGGCAGCGGGCGTGCCCGTGACGTCGAGCGGAACGACGCCTCCGACGGGCCGGAACGGGTGGTCTTCCCGAATGCCGCGCAGGGCGGTGCGCCGCATCTGCCTGGGCGTGCCGGAGGGCTCCTCACCCCTTGCGACGGCGTCCAGCAGGTCCACGGTGACGAAGTCGGCGAACCGCGGAACCGCCACACCCGCCAGCTCTTCGGCCGTCTGGGCAACCTCCAGGGTCGTGCCGACCCGTACCCCCGCCTCATGAAGGATGTTCAGCCGCTCACGGGCCACCTCCGCCGTGCCCGCCAGTGCTCGCAGCTCCGTGCTGTCCCGGAGGGTCGCCACGTGACCGGAGGGTCCGCCGGACGGGGTGGTGCGCCTGGTGTTGACGGCCACCAGCCGGCCCCCGGCAAGGTGTACCTGGTCCGTGACGGGGCGATCGGAGCAGAGTAGTTCGACCGTGGCGGATTCCAGGCCCAGCTCCGTGATGTGCTGACCGTCGGAGTCCTTCGGCAACTGCAGCAGCCGCCGCGCCTCGTCGTTGGCCAGAACCAGACGACCGTCGCGGCTCGTGATGAGTACCCCCTCGCGGACGGCGTGCAGCACCGCGTCGTGGTGCTCGTACATCCGAGTCATCTCACTGGGCCCGATGCCGCGTGTCTGACGTCGCAGGCGTCGGCTGACCAGCGCGGCGCTGCCGACGGCGAGAAGCAGCGCGACACCGGCCGAGGTCATGATCACCGGGATCTGGTTCTGCAGCGACTGTCCGACTGTTCGGAGGCTCACCCCTGCCCCGACGAGCCCCAGGACCGCGCCGTCACCATTGGTGACCGGGACCACCGCTCGTGCCGCATCCGTCGGATCACCCTCATAGATCTCGGTGAACGGCTCGCCTCCCGCCGCCCGCTCGACGCCCGCCGCCCGCTTGCCGATCAGCTGCGGGTCGGTGTCGGCGTAGCGGGTGCCGTCCTTCGCCATGACGACGATGAAGTCCACCCCTGTGCCCCCGTGGGCCGCGGCCACGTACGGTTGCAACGCCGCTGTCGGATCGTCCGACTCCAGTGCCGCGGCGAGCCCCGGCGAGTGCGCGACGCTCTCCGCGACAGCCCGTGACCTCTCCTGCGCATCCTGTTCGGTGTCGTTGCGTGCTTGCAGGGTGAGACCCGCGACGGCGGCCGCGATGAGGAACACCGCGACCACGATCTGGAGAAACAGCACCTGCCCGGCGACGCTGCGCCCACGCAGCTCCCACCAGCGGCCCGGGCTCCTTCCCTCACCGGTCAGGTCGACCGAGAGCTGACCGGCACGGTTCGATCGAGCGGTACGCCCCTGCATACCCCTTTTCTAGCATCTTCTGATTAAATAGCCCGTTTCGGGTGGTCGTGCGACAGGCGGGCCACACCGGTGGCCCTGCCGCAGCGCCCGCATGCTGGTGGCGTTCCCAATCCGTCCCCATGCCGGATGGTGGATGGTGCGCCTTTGGATCATTGCGGCGACGGCCGGGCAGAGCCGACCGGGCAGCCACCTCGTGGTACAACCGCCATGTTTTCCAGAGGGGCGTAGCTGTCCAGAGGGCGTAGCTGTAACGAAGTGACGCGAGGCGCGGCCGCGCGAGATCCGGGCCCTGAGCAGACCGACGAACGGCGCCCGCCCATCGACCCGGCCTGACGTTGGTCAGCCCTTCGCCGGCCAGCTCCGCGATGCGGTGCGCCGGGAGACCGGCCGCGCGCGCACGGGTCAGCAGCGCTTCACGGCCGTCCCGCGAGAACGGTGCGTTTCCTCATTCCGCGAGGTCGCGGAGATTCTGCGTGCCACGCGCAGCGGGGTGGCACGGCAGATCCCGGAGTCATGGTCGGCGCCTACGAACTCGCGGCGTTCTACTGGGACGTCGCGCCGCCGAGTGGGGTGCACCGAGATCCACTGGATAGTAGCCATGGACATAGTAGCCATGTAACCTATCGGCATGAGTAAGGGTTCACCGGGTCCTACGCCTGGCTTCTTGGTATGGCGGCTCGCCAACAAGTGGCGCGTCGCGGTCGATCGCGCGGTGGCTCCACTGGGCCTCACCCACGCGCAGTACTCACTGGTCGCGTCGCTGCACGGCATGCAGCGCGCCGGCGAGCGGCCCAGCCAGCGCCGGCTCGCCGACCATACCGGCCTGGAGGCGCTGTACGTCTCGAAGCTGGCGCGTGCCCTGGAGTCGGCCGGTCTGATCGAGCGCACCCGCGATCCCAGTGACCCGCGAGCCGTACAGCTCGCTCTCACCGAACAGGGCCAGGCCGTCACTCGGCAGGCCGTCGTGGTGGTCCACGAACTGCTTCAGCAGTTGCTGGAGCCTCTCGGCGGCCTCGACGCCTCGCGGACGCGTGCGTTCACCGACGAGCTGATGACCCTGCTCGACGTACCCCTCGCTCCGTCCGTACCGAACGACGACACAACTAGACGACACAACTAAGGGGAGAACACCATGACCACCACTGCGGCCACCCCCACGGCACCCGCCGCCGACTCCCGCGTCCTCGGCCTGGCCCACTACGCCGCCCGCGGCGTCCTGGAACACGTCCTGGACCGGCACGGTGTCACGTTCCGGCAGCAGATCGTCCTGCGCGCCGCCGTCAGCACCGACGCGCCGCAGACACCGGACGACGTCGTCACCCAGGTCCGGAGCTCCCTCAAGGCCGATCCGGTCGATATCCGCGCCATTCTCGACGAGCTGCTGGCCCGGCAATTGCTCGTTGCGGACGCCTCGTACCTCCGCCCCACGGATGCGGGACGCGAGCTGCTCGCCGCCGTCGGCGCGGAGGTCGCCCCCATCTCCGCCCGCATCTGGTACGGGGTACCCGCCGAGGACCTGGCCGCCGCCGGCCGGGTCCTCGCCCTGGTCACCGAGCGTGCCGACGCGGAGCTAGCGGCGCTGACCGCCTGATCGCGAACGCTTCTGCACCCACGTCACCAGGTACCACGCCGCCGCAGGACCGGCGGGACCCGGCGCCGGAGGAGATCGGCGCGTTCCTGGCGGGTGATGGTCTCGGTCAGAGGCTCCTCGTGGGCGGCTCCGACCGTAGGCCCTCCGGCGTCACCGGTACTCACGGACACAGCCCTCCGGCGGAGAGGGGGCGTTCCCGGTCCTGAGTGACGAGTGGTGTCGGGATCCCGTCGTTGGCACCGGGCCGAGTCCACCCGTTGGCCTTCGTGCTGCTCGCCCTGCTTCCGTACACCCTGGGCAGCCAGTGCGTCGGCCCGGTCCGTAACGGCCCCGGCGCTGCTCGTCGCGGCGTCCGCTCGGTCTGTGGCGAACCGGGCAACGGCCGACGCCAGTGAGTCCCGGGGTGGTCGCGACGTCCTCGCCGCCACTTGGCCGCCTCCGCGTCGATGCCGTTGGCCCGGGTGAGGCGTTTCACCCCCGGGCCCTTCTGGCCGCGCGTCCCACTCAACTGACGGGGGCCGGCTTGTTCTCCTGCCGTTCTTCGAGCGCAACCCTGACCGTGGCGGGTGACGATGCCGCCGCTCCCGCGCGCACGTCCGTCAGGAGGCCTCCTGCTGGGCGGTGCGCCGGGCGGACCGGCGACGCATCCACAGAGGGAGGGCGTACCAGGACAGCGCGAACCAGAGCATCACGCCACCCACGAGAACTTTCGCCATGACGCCGGGCACGATGACGTGGAGGATCAGGAGCAGGGTGCAGCCGATGGTCACGGCCATCAGGAGCATGCCGCCCATCATGAGCCGGTGTGCCACCTCCAGCATCTCGTCCTTCATCCGCTGACCCGACAGGAAGCGGTGGATGGAGACCGGGGCGATGAGACAGGCCGTGGCGGTGGCGCCCGAGACAACGGTGATGACGTAGACGACGTGGTCGAACGTGCCCAGGTCGCGGAAGAGGGGCGTGAACGCGACGCTCAGCAGGAAGCCGAAGAGGATCTGCACTCCCGTCTGGGCGATCCGGGTCTCCTGCATGATCTCGTTCCATCTGCGGTTGACGCGCTCGCGCGGGGTCTCGGGCGCCTCGCCCGGGACAGGCGCCATGTGGTCGCCGCATCCACAGCACCGGTCGGCCGCGGCTTCCGACGACTCGACCGGCTCCGTTGACGTACTCATTTTCTCCCCTCCCGTGGCGAACCGTTCATCTGCCCGCTCGGTTTGTTTGCATGCCGACACCCTCAGCCGCCCGGGTCGGCCGCGCTTGCAGCCGGGCGTGCCCGACCCCGGGGCCGCGCTTGCGCGTGTGGCTGAAGGGGGCACGCAGGGCCGGACGTCGACTACGGCGTCTGTGTCGGCAGCGGGGGTAGGACCAGGGAGATCGGCTCGCCGTCATCGTCGGCCCGGCCGCGCGTTTCCGTCGTACCGGGGTCTCGGGCCGTGTCCGCTGTGGTGGACGAGAAGTGCATCGGTGGCTTCGGCGGCTGCGCGTCGGACGGCGTTGATGAACTCGGATGGCTGTCTGGGGTCGGTGACGACAGCACCCGAACGATCCGGGTGACGTCGGCCGGGTCGTCGGAGTCCCCTGTCACCCGCACGCCGTTGCGCTCGATGGTGACGACCGGCGTCGATGGACGGGTCCGGCGCCAGGCACAGATCGTCAGTGCCGGGCTGGCCGCCGAGAACCCGGGCTGAGTGACCAACGAACGGGGTACCCCGCCATGCCCGGCCCCCTCCACGTGCCCCCGTCCGTCGCGGGTGTGGACTGGCGTTCCACCATAGAGCCGACCGGCCGGCCGGTCCTTGAGACCGTGCGGGGTGCCGTGCCTGTGAGCTGCAGCGCGCAACTGGGCCCGCCGACGCGGTGCGCTTCATCCCGGCTCTGACGGTGGACGAAACCGGGCCGGCCGGCCGATGAGTTCCGGGTCGTGCGGAGGTCACACCTGCAGGGCCGCCGGCAGACTGGCGCGGTCGTACCCGAAGGAGACGCATGGCAAAGCTCATCTACTCGATGATCACCTCACTCGACGGATACGCCGAGGCGGCGGAGGGCGGCCTCGGCACCGGGGCCGACGACCAGGAGGTGCATACCTTCATCAACGACCTCTTCCGCCCCGTCGGCACGTACCTCTACGGCCGACGGATGTACGAGACGATGCTCTACTGGGAGACCGCGCACACCGAGCCCGACCAGCCTTCGCACATCCTGCAGTACGCCCGCGACTGGCAGGCCGCGGAGAAGGTCGTGTACTCCACGACGCTTGAGTCGGTGTCCAGCGCGCAGACCAGGCTCGAGCGGACCTTCGACCCGGACGCGGTGCGCAAGCTCAAGGCCGAGTCTGATCGCGACCTCACCGTCGACGGCCCGAACCTCGCGGCCCAGGCGATCGCGGCCGGCCTCGTGGACGAGTACCACCTGTTCATCACCACGAGCGTGGTCGGCGGCGGCAAGCGGTTCTTCCCCGACGGCGTCCGCCTCGATCTCGAGCTGGTCGAGGAACGTGCCTTCGACAGCGGACTGATCTACGCGCGCTACCGGACGCGCTGAGCCGCACCGGCCCGCGACGCTGTCTGTCGGCGGCCGAGCCGGGGCGGTTCCGTTCCTGTGGCAACGGCTTGTGCCCGGCCGGCCACGATACGGCGTGGTCAGACCGTTCAACGTGCCCCACGCAGCCGCTGTACGGCCCACCGGAAGCTCCCTCGCTCCGGGACGGCGAACCCGACCCGCACCCCGATCACGCCCCCGACGTTCCTCTCCAACCCGGCGAGCAGCTCGATGGAGCGGGCTGTATTCGGGGCACAGGCCTGGCCCTCCCGCACCGCCGCGAACGCGGCGAGAGCGAACTCCCTGACTGGAAAGAGGAGGACAACCGGCGCGCACCTCACGGAGGCGGAGAGGGGCGGCTTCTGTCGACCACGAAATGCCCCTTGTGTCCGTTGATCTCCATCCCCGAGTCGCACCTCGGGGGTCCTTGCCGACTGCCGAGACCGCCTTCACTGACTGCGAGTCAATGATGGTGGCCACGGCCCTGAGTCTCCAAGACCCCGGACAGATCGCGGAGCGAGTCCAGCGCCGTGTCGGCCGATTGTCTTGAGCTTCCCGCTCACGGTCCGCTCACCGTCCGGTCGCTCCCCCACCAGGTGCCCTGCACCGTGCGCGGCCACCGCACCGCGCCGCCGGTTCCGGCCGAATCCCAGGAACCGGGGGCCTCGGCTCTCGACCCGGTGATCAAAGTGTGCGGCAGGTAGCCGGTGGGGACGGCAGGGGCCCGGCCCAGAGTGCGGTACGCCAGCGCGGCGAGGGCGATGGGGGCCAGCGGGAGAAGGCTGCTCGGAAAGGCTGAGGGTCCGTGCAGGGTGGACTCTCTGACCAAGGGGTCGGACAGCGCGGTACCGAAGGCGTGTTGATCCTCGGCGGCCGAAGCGCGCAGCGTGCGCAGCGCCGCGCTGCACGGCCGGTCCAGCAGCGGCTCACCGGTCTCCTCGGCGCGGGCCCGGGCCCGGTTCAGGGACTCGCCGACGGCGGCGAGCCCGGCCTGCGCGCTCGGCGGGTACGCGTCGTGCGGTCGGCGGGCGCGCTTCCACGCGAGCACCCCAGCCGCAAGGCGCCGCTGAGGGCTCATGTGCGATACTCAGCGCCGCTCGTAGCAATATCGGACCGGGGGGCCGCGTGCACGCTCTATCTCTGCTCTCTCTGCAAGCCCCCTACCTGGACACGGCCGCGGACCAGCTCTGTTTCTCACTGGACCTGACCGAACGGCCGGCACTCGCCGAACGAGAGGTGCTGGTGGGGGGAGTGAGCGTACGCATGAGGCTCCTCGGCGCCTCGCACCAGGTCTTCGTCGGGCCCGTGAGGGAGACGGTGGCGTGCCTGCCGGGTGCCGCCCGGGGCCTGCCGGCCAGGCTCACTCGGCAACAAGACGCCTGGGACTACGACTTCAGCGCCACCACGGCGCGCCTGGACCCTCTCGAGTTCAGCGCACAGGTGGTGGACATCCTCGGCCGGGCGGCCGACGCGGAGCACAGTCTGTGCGGAGTCTTTCCAGGTTCGCCGGAGGCCGTGACGGCAGTGGTCGTCGAGGCGCCCGACGAGGTGTGCCGCACCCGGCTGTCCTGGCGGACCTGGCACACCTACCCGCAGGACGGGCAGATCGTATCGACGCACACCACGCTGGAGACTCGATGAACAGTGTCCGATTCGTCCGCGGAGCGGTGGCCGCCGCGCTGGTCACGGTCCTGCTCTCGGCCTGCTCGAGCGACGGGGACGACGGCGTCCCGCGCTCCTGGATCCGCGATGAGTACACCGCTTCCAGCGGGTCCCGATGGCTCGACAAGGACAGTTCTCCGGCCCGGGTCGCCAACGCGATCCACGACCACCGCAAGGCCCTCGACCGGTCCTCCGGTGGCGGCATGCGTTTCCTGCGCTACGGCGACGACATGGTGACCGTCTCACCGCACAAGGGCGGCAGTCTGATCGAGATCGAGGACTACCGCAACGGGTACCGGCGACACCAGCAGCACCTCGTGAACTGGCCCAACCCGAACAGCCAGAGCTACCGGGGTGGCGGCCCCGGCGAAGGCAAGTGACTCCGGCGCTCGAAGTCCGGCACCACCTCCCCACCCTGCAGACGCTCTCCAGAAAGGCACCCCAGTGACCGAGATCTTCGAGTCTGCCGGCCAGGCACTGCTCTATGGAGTCGTGGGCCTCGCCGTGATGGCCGTCGGCTTCGTCGCCCTCGACCTCGTCACACCCGGCAAGCTCTTCCACGTGGTGTGGCGGGACCGCAACCGCGGGGCGGCGGTGCTGCTGGGCAGCCAGTCCGTCGCGGTGGGTCTGGTCATCATGGAGGCCATCCGGGCGAGCGAGTCGGAACGGGGGCTGGGCCAGGGCCTGCTGAGCACGCTCCTCTACGGCCTGGCCGGCGTGCTGGTGATGACGCTGGTCGGCATGGTGATCGGCATGCTCACGC
Organism: Streptomyces sp. NPDC097107; assembly: GCF_044762405.1. Taxonomy (NCBI): domain Bacteria; kingdom Bacillati; phylum Actinomycetota; class Actinomycetes; order Kitasatosporales; family Streptomycetaceae; genus Streptomyces; species Streptomyces sp. NPDC097107. The sequence goes on from NZ_JBIWEF010000009.1 coordinate 80,910, forward strand.
CGGGTCAGATGGGCGCGATCGCGCTGGAGGACGAAGACAACCGCCCGCACCCCGCCGCCTGGGTCCAGGCCGGCATGTACCTGGGCACCGCCTTCATGGTCGGCGCGGCCCTCTCCTAGGACACCACCCATGAGCTCCACCACTCTGGACGACCGCGACACCGCGGCCGCTCCCTCCCGCCCCCCGGAATCACCGCCTCCCCGGGGGGCGCGGTTCCTTCTGCTGCTCTCCGTCTTCCTCTGTGCCGCCTGCGGCCTCGTCTACGAACTGGCGCTGACCGCGCTGGGCAGCTACCTCATCGGCAACTCGGTACTGCAGACCTCCGTGGTCATCTCCGTGATGGTGTTCGCCATGGGCGTGGGCTCACTGGCCGCGAAGCCGCTGCGCCGCCGCGCGGTCGTCGCGTTCGCGGTACTGGAAGGGGTACTGGCACTGATCGGCGGCCTGTCCGTCCTGGTGCTGTACGCCGCTTTCGCCTGGCTGCAGCTGTACATGCCCGCGATGATCGTGGTGTCCCTGGTGGTCGGCCTGCTGATCGGCGCCGAGATACCGCTGCTGATGACCCTCCTGCAGCGGATCCGCCGGCAGGAGGCAAGCAGTGCCGTCGCCGACATGTTCGCCGTCGACTACATCGGTGCCCTGGTCGGCGGTCTGTGCTTCCCGCTGTTGCTGCTGCCGACCTTCGGACAGTTGAAGGGCGCGCTGGTGGTCGGCGTGGTCAACGCGGTCGCCGGCGTCATCGTCGTAATCTTCATCTTCCGCCGCGAGCTCCGGCGCACGGTACGGGCCGGCCTGCTGGCCGGTGTCGTCGCCGTGCTCGCCGTGCTCGGCACGACGTACGTGCTGGCCGATGACCTGGAGGTCACGGCGCGTCAGCACATGTACGCCGATCCCATCGTGCACGCCGAGACCACCCCGTACCAGGACATCGTGATCACCCGGTCCACCGCCTTCACCGGGAGCCCCGACATCCGGCTGTTCCTCAACGGCGATCTCCAGTTCAGCTCCGTCGACGAGTACCGCTACCACGAGTCGCTCGTCCACCCCGCGCTCTCGGGCCGTCGCTCCAACGTGCTGGTCATGGGGGGCGGCGACGGGCTCGCGCTGCGCGAGGTGCTCCGGTACGAGGACGTCCGGCACGTCACCCTGGTCGAGCTGGACCCGGCCATGACCCGCTTGGCGCGGTCCTACGCACCACTGCGCACGCTCAACGGGAGCGCGCTGGACGACCCCCGGGTCGAGGTGGTGAACGCCGACGCCTTCAGCTGGCTGCGCGGTGCCCGGCAGCAGTACGACGCGGTGATCATCGATTTCCCGGATCCGGATTCGGCGTCGTTGGCCAAGCTGTACTCGGTGGAGTTCTACCATCTGCTCGGCCGGGTCCTGGGGCCGGAGGGCAAGGTGATGGTGCAGAGTGGATCACCGTTCTTCGCCCCGAAGACGTACTGGTCGATCGCCAAGACGATCGAGACGGCGGGCTACGCGACGACGAAGTTCCAGGTCGACGTGCCGAGTTTCGGCAACTGGGGGTTCGTGCTCGCCGGCCGGGGCACCGAACCCCCGGCCCTGCGACTCCCCTCGGACGTCCCGGAGTTGCGGTACCTGGACGACGCGGTGCTCAGGGCGGCGACCGTGTTCCCCGTCGACCGCCGCCGCACCGACGTACGGGCCAGCACTCTGATGGACCCCGCCGTGCTCGACTACGTCCTGGACGAGTGGCGCAACTACTGAGTCCTGCTTCACCCGTTGAGGGGGCCGCGAAGGCTGGTCAACGGTCCCCCTCCCGGCGGGCGTGCAGAAGATCGTCGGTCCATTGTGGAGCTCGCGTTGGACGCCGGCCACGATGGCGTCCGCGCCGGGCGTCCTGGCCGCCGCGGACTACCGTCTGCCGGTGGCCCGAAGCCACGGCCTTACTTCAGGTGCCGGCTGAGGAGCCGGGCCGCGGCGTCCCCCGCGTGCTGCGGAACGCCGGTGTGCCCGCCCATGTTGGGGTGCAGCGTCTTCTCCTCGGAGCCGAAAGCGTCGAACAGGTCCAGGACCGACTGCCGGTCGTTCGCTTCGTCGTCCCATTGCAGGAGGACGTGCAGCGGAACGGTGACCTGGCGGGCCTCCTCGAGTATGACGCGAGGCACGCAACTCCCCGCGAGCGGAACAGCGGCCGAGATGCGCGGCTCGACCAGCGCGAGGCGGACGCCGATGGAGATGATTCCTCCCGAGTAGCCGACCGGGCCACCGATCTCCGGCAGCGTCAGAAGGGCGTCCAGGGCGGCCCGCCATTCCGGGACCGACCTTTCGACCAGGGGCGGCATGAGGGCGTCGACGATCTCGTCGCCGACCGGCTCGCCGGCTTCCAGTGTGCGGCGCAGGTCGGCGCGGCCTGCTCGGCGGCGGTCCAACGGGGCCGGTCACCGCTTCCGGGGAGTTCGATGGTGGCCGAGGCGAAACCGTCCGCAGCGGCGTGCCGGGCGCGGGCCGCCGAGTGCCACGACGGCGGGGGGACCGCGGGAGGCTTGTCAGCGGATGACGTCGAAGACGTTCTTCTGCAGCCCGTTGGCGTAGGCCTCGTGCTCAACGAGCTTCAGCTTCTGTGTGTCCTTGTCGGTGCCGCTGAAGAGCCGCTTGCCCGCGCCGAGCAGCAGCGGGAAGACGAGCAGGTGGTAACGGTCGATCAGGTCGGCGTCCGAAAGGGCCCGGTTGAGGGATGCACTGCCGTGGACGATGATGGGGCCGCCCTCGGTCTCCTTCAGCGCGGCGACCTCGTTGAGGCTGCGCAGGATCGTCGTCTCGCCCCAGTTCGTTGCCAGGTCGTCCTCGGTGAGGGTGGTGGAGACGACGTACTTCGGCATCAGCTTGTAGTCGGCGAAGTCCTCCATGTCGGGCCACACCGGGCTGAACGCCTCGTAGCTGGTACGGCCCATCAGGATCGCGGCAGCTTCCTTCTGCTCCCGGCCCTTGATCTCGAAGGCTTCGGGGAGGAACTCGACGTCCTTGAATGTCCATCCGGAGTTCCTGTAACCGGGCTCGCCTCCCGGGCCCTCCACGACGCCGTCGAGCGATATGAAGGCAGTGCTGATCAGGGTGCGCATCTCGGTTCCTCGATGTCTCGTGTCTGGATCTCAGCGGGTGCGGCCGGTGCACGTTTCCACCCTCGGGGCTGCGGTGCACCAATCACGATCCATGACTGTGCATCATGGAGAAACTCATCGGTCGTCGCCAGCCCTATCCGACAGCCTCGGCGCTCTGGATCACCTCAGCAGCTACTTACGCGACGGGATACTCCGGCATGGCGAGCCAGTCCGACCAGGAGACCTCGCGCCCGAGGAAGCGCGGTTGCTCGAACGGCCAGTCGGCGGCGATCCACTGCGGCACCAGCGCGTCGAGGGCCTGCTCGACCTTGCTGCCCACCAGCTCGTCCACCACCCACCAGGAGATCTCACCGTCCGCGCCGGCCCTCTCCGGTGGGTCGATGTAGACACAGCCGAGCAGAGCTGTCTCCCCCGCGTCGAACAGCGCGTAGTTGAAGGACTGATGTGCGGCGATCTCCTTCTCGTGCCGCAACAGGTCGGCCTGGTCGGCCTCGTAGGTCATGGTGGCCGCGGGCCAGCCCCAGGCCGGGCCGAAGATGCTCCACAGCCGCTCGCGCGAACCCATCACAGCCGGATAGTCGAGCGGGGTGTCCGCCTCCCGGATCGGCCGCAGGTGATGACCACCGCCCGGCAGCGGTACCAGGGCAGGGTGGACGAAGTCATCAGGAAGCCAGCTCATGGAGCCCGACCGTAGCAGCGCGCGGCTTTCCGCTCCCCTGGTTTTCACCCGTCCCGGACCCCCACGGCGAACTCACCGGCAACCAGCGCGGTGGCTCTGGCGGAGTCCTTGTCGTCGCGGGCGCTCACTTCTCGGCCGCGGGCTTGGTGTCGGGGGAGAACAGGAACGAGATGCGTTCCATGACGCGCTGGCGCTTGGTGTTCTGGAAGGCGGCGATGCGCCAGGTGTCGTCGGCCTGGCGGACCAGTGTGTAGCTCTGCGTCCTGGAGAGATCGGCCGCCTCCGGCTCCCCGCCCTCATAGGTGTCGCCGCGACTGGTGGCCACGGCGGTGTCGGGGCCGTAGAAGCGGAGGCTGAGCCACGAGTCGGAGAGCTTGGTGCCCTTGAGGAATCCGTCGAACAGGGCGCGGTGGGCTTCGGCGATGTCGTCCCGGCCCTGATAGGCGGTGCCCACGTAGCTGGTGTAGGTGGCGTCCTGGGTGAACTGATCACCGTACGCGGTGGCGTCGTGTCGGGCCCACGCGTCCTTCATCGAGCGCAGGGTCTGGCAGACGGCTCGTTGGTCGTCGGCGGCCGCGGCGCCGGCCGGGGTGGCGGTGACTTGTGGCTTGACCGCGTTGCAGTCGCTCACACCGAGATCCTTCACGTCGGAGACGGCGTTGAGCCACAGGTATCCGCCACCCGCGGCCGCGGCCAGCGTCAGCGCGGTGATTCCCAGGATGATCTTGACGCGGCGACGGCGGCTCCTGGGAGCCGAGGTCGTGACGGGCTCGGAGTGCTCGGGGTACTCAGTGCGCTCGACCTGCTTCGGGGCCGAGGTACTGGTGGCCGACGCCGATGGGCGACAGGTCGGGGCGGGCAGCTGGGACCGCGTACGTACCCGTGGTGTGCGGTGCAGTGGCAGCGCCTGCGCGCCGAAGGAACCGGTGCCGACCGCCAGCGCGCCGCCTACCGGCAGCGCTCCAGCACGCACGACGTCGTCGACCACATCGTCTTCGCCACCTGCCCCCACTGGGGCGCGTCTCCAGTCGTGGTCGAGCTGCACCGGGCGCCCGCCCGGCTCCCGGGCGAAGTGGACCTTGCTGGTCTGCCCGCCTCGGACGCATGCAGCATCTGCAGGGCTTCGTACTGGTCGATGAGATCGCGCGACCCCGCAGGGTCAGCCATGCGCATGGGAACCGTCCCCTCCACTGGCCGGTACTGACCAAGCCCGCCCGAACCGCTCAAGGCTGCACGGTGCCGGCCGGGCCTCGGGAAGACGGCGCCCCAGCTCTTGGAGGGTCGTGACTGGCAGCGTCACCACCTCGTCTGCTACGTCCGCGACGGAAAGCGGGTGTTCGAGACGTACTACACCGGCGGTCGCGGCGTCGAGGTCATGGCACCCACCCACGGGCTGCTGGACATGACCGTCTACGGACGCCAGGAGGCTTGGGAGGACTCCCCCAGCGGCTGGCCCCAGCCCTGGTACTCCGCCGAGAACCCCGAGGAGTGGCGAACGAACGGGCGCCCCATCGCCCAGTGGTCCCGCATCAAAGCCGGCCGGTCCGACGAGCTGACCTGGAGGCGGTTGGATTTGGATCAGTCGGTCGATGGTCCGGTGTGGCGTTGACGGATACGCAGTGGGCGCGAATCGAGCCGTTGCTCCCGGACCGGACACCGGCGCCGAAGTCGGTGCGCCGATCGAAGGGGAGCCGCTGGACTTCGAAGAGCTGCGGAGGAAGGCCGTCCTGATCGCCGACATGGGTGAGAGGGGGCAGGCGAGCGCGCCGCCGGACGTCGCCAAACACTTTCCGCACGGTGCTCAAGGCGATCGCCACCTCGGCAGGCCATCTGAAACCGGGTGCCAAGACGCGTGACGTCGTGGACCCCGTGTACGGCGAGCGCAACCGTCCCGCCTTCGACGCGGTGAACGACTACGACTGCGGCGCCGCCCACCAGGGCAAGGCATGAAGGCCGCCGACAGAAGCAGCACCCAGGAACTCGCTGGAGCTGACTGCCCTCTCCGGCCTGTCCGATCAGCTCCGGTTCCAGCAGAGGCCTTGCGGAGCGATTGCCGCGTTGCTTGATCGATTCGATGGGGTTGGCGGTGTCCTCGGTGGGTCGCGCAGATCGTGCGGCTTGTTCCTCGCCATCTGGCCGGCATGCGCCTGCCCCTCGGACGACGGCTGCGGAGGACACGGTTGCCGGGCGGGCAGACACCAGTCGTCGGCCTTCAGGTCTGCGACATGAGGGGCAGAAGATCGGGGTAGCGGACTGATGGTTTGGGACGCAGACCACGGAGCGGATCCTGGACCGGTTACGGGCCGGCCGCCCCGTAACCACTAGCCGAGAAACGGACTGTGCCGTGGAAGCCATCGACAGAACTCCCGCCCCGATTTACGACCGTCTGATAGCCGAACGCGGCGACGTCGTCGCCGACGCCGCACACGTCGCGGCCAACGCCCTGCGTAAGGCCGCCGACGTGCTCGACTTCAGCAAGGCAGGCGGGGACACCGACACGAACGGCGGCCAGGACACCAACCGCCCCTCCCACGCGGACGCCGAAGCCGCCCCCGATGGCACCGGGCGTTCGAGGCCCGTTCCAGAACCTCCCGTACCTGCCCGGGCAGAGGCTGACCAGTAGCCGTCGCCACCACATGCTCACCCACCCTCCCCGGCAGAGCAGTCACCTGCCGGGACCGGTCCCAGGCGATATCTCCTACGACCCGGGCCATGAAATTCCTTCGCAGGCCGGAGTTATGGGTGCGACTCGCGTCAGTTGCCGCGCTTCCGGGGGCCGGCCGGCTGATCCTGGTCCCCCGAACGGCCTCGTATGTCGTCGATGACGAAGGCCATCCGTACGACGTGAGCGTCCTGTACTCCTGGGACACGAGCGACCAGGCCATGACCCTGCCGGGTGGCCTCTTCGAAGACGACGACACCGGCGGACAGGACGGACTCGTGTCCATGGTCAGACTTGACTGCGGGACCGCCGTCACGGCTGGTGAAAACGAGGACCGGCGGGGCGGCGACGGGGCAGAAGCCTGCTCCGAAGTGGAGACACCGAGGCGGTTCTTCGGCGTCTGCCTCGTCTGCCTCATTCTGCTCGGCTCCACCGGGCCCTGGGCCGCCCCTAGGCTGTCTCCCCTGCGGTCCCGCATGCCCTGGGGTACCCGGAGGCAGTGAAGGCGACAAGGGGCACCGTCCTCTCCGGACGGCGAATGCGGTGACACGGCTGCCGACCGTGGTGAAGACCCGGACCAGCAGACCGCGCCGGTCGAACCGTCTCGGGCCGTCTCGGGCCGTCTCGGGCCGTCTCGGGCCGTCTCGGGCCGTCTCGGGCCGTCTCGGGCCGTCTCGGGCCGTCTCGGGCCGTCTGCAACCGGCTGCCCTTGCTGATCCGCACCGCCCAGCTGACCAACAACGAAGTCGGCCGCCGGACATCCTGTCTGGCGAACGCGTTCTCACTGAGCGCTGCCCGCAGGTTCGCCCAGGCCTGCGGGGCCGATCCGGTATTGCTGCGCGCCGCGTGGGAGTCGGAGGAGCTCCGGTCCAGGACCGGCACCCCGGCCCGGCGGCCCCGGGGCCCGGACCTCAGCACCACCAAACAGCTGCCTACCGCGGTCCACGCCCTGCACGTGCGAGCGGGGCCCGCCCCCAGCGACATGGCGGTCGTCAACCGCGGGGTACCCACCGCCGACGCCGTCTCCCCCATCCTCCAAGCCAGTGTCCTCCCCTCGACGTCCTTCCCGCGCACCGCCGCCCCGCTCCTGGCTGGCGACACCAAACGATTCACCGAGCTGGGACGGTGCCGGCGGCGGCACCCAACTGCTGTCGGCGGAAAGGGTCTGCGGACGGTCGAAGACGTCACCGGTGCCGCCGCCGGAGGCGATGTACACCTGCGAGGCGTGATGCCGCAGCAACGCACCTGGGACGTTGATCGACTCGAAAGTGACACCCCTCGCGGCGCCTTGGGCGCTCTGATCAGCAGCCCGGCTCCCCGGGAGGCGTCAGGCCTCCCGGGGAGCCGGGCACGTGGTGCGCGAGGTCTGGACAGTCGCCGGGTGACGTGTTGTCATTCCGCTGTCAAGAATTTCCAACGTTGGAAGAACCGCTGTCCCGGCGCCTGCCCAAGCCGGTGCCGCCTGCCGAAAGGTCCTGGGACGGGACCTCTACGCGAGGAAAGGTTCGATGAGACAACGACACACCCGCCCACGAGCGAGAGCGTGGGCACTGCTCACAGCCGCAGCCCTCACACTGCCCACGACCGGTCTGATGTCCACCGCGTCGGCCACCGAGTCATCCGCCGGCGCGTCGGCCCTCGCGTCCGAGCAGGCAGCCGTCGCGGTGCACGGTCTGAAGGGCGAGTACTTCAGCATGTCGGCCCCGGGCGCGCGGGACTTCGCCGAACTCGGTGGCACCCTGCTCGACCCGCAGGTCAACTTCTCCGGACTGACCAGCACCTTCGAGGAGCTGACCGGGCGGACGGAGCACACGACAGCCCGCTGGACGGGGCAGATCGAGGCACCCGCCACCGGTGACTACACCTTCTACGCCAGCGGCGACAACGGCTTCCGCCTCTTCATCGACGGCGAGCCGGTCATCGACCACTGGGAGCCGGACTGGGACAACGAACAGACCAGCGTGCCGGTCCGGCTGGCCGCCGGCGAGAAGCACGACTTCCGCCTGGAGATGTTCCAGGACACCGGCGGCGCCAACATGTTCCTGCGCTGGTCGACCCGGAGCCTGCCCAAGCAGGTCGTCCCGATGTCGGCGTTCACCCCGCCGGCCGGGTTCGAGGTCTACCCGGTGGAACCGTCGGTCCCCGAGAACGGCCGGCAGGTGCGCGCCCGGTTCGAGGGCAGGGTCGGCGGCGACGTGAAGACGCTGGCGGACCACCTGGAGGTCGAGGCCGACACCACCCCCATGCCGATCGGCTCGGTCAGTGTCGCCCCCGGTGACCGCAACGCCCTGCTGATCACCCTCGCGGAGCCGGTCCAGAAGAACCAGCAGGTCCGGGTGGTGTACGACGGCGAGGGCGGGCTGACCTCCGGCGGCGAGAACGTCCCGAAGATCCTCCGTTACGCGCAGAACGACTCCACCCACCGGCTCACCACCAAGTGGGGTGACGAGCTCGACCCGAAGAACCCGCTGCCGGAGTACCCGCGCCCGCAGCAGGTGCGCGACAAGTGGAAGAATCTCAACGGGCCCTGGCAGTTCGCCGCGGCGGAGGCGGGCGAGCAACCGGTCTTCGGCAAGGACCTGGACGAGAGGATCGTCGTGCCGTTCCCGGTCGAGTCACAGCTCTCCGGTCTGGAGCGGCACGAGGACCACATGTTCTACCGCAAGCTGGTCGACGTGCCCAAGGACTGGAAGGTCGGCAAGGGCCACAAGGGTGACCGGCTGAAGCTCAACTTCGGTGCCGTCGACTACCAGGCCCGCGTCTGGGTCAACGGCAAGGAGGTCGCCGAGCACACGGGCGGCTACACCGCGTTCAGCGCCGACATCACCGACGCGCTGAGGGGCAGGGGGCCGCAGGAGATCGTGGTCGCCGTCACCGACACCGGCGGCGCCGACCAGCCGATGGGCAAGCAGACCACCCACCCGGGCGGCATCTTCTACACCCAGTCGTCGGGCATCTGGCAGACGGTGTGGATGGAGCCGGTCGCCGACACCTCCATTGACAACGTAGTCACGACCCCCGACATCGACACCGGCACCCTCGCGGTGACCGTCGAGTCCGGGGGCGCCTCCGCGCAGGCGCGCGTCGAGGCCGTCGCTCGCGACAAGCGCGGCAAGGTCGTCGGCCGGGTCGGCGGTCCGGCCAACGAGGAGCTGCGCCTGCCCGTGGCGAAGCAGCACCTCTGGAGCCCGGACGACCCCTACCTCTACGACCTGGACGTCAAGCTCACCGACGGCAGCTCGAAGGACGAGATCGACGGCTACTTCGGCATGCGCGAGGTGGGCATCGAAGAGGTCGGCGGCTACCGGAAGCTGGTGCTCAACGGGAAGCCCGTCTTCTCCCTCGCCACCCTCGACCAGGGCTTCTGGCCCGACGGCCTGTACACGGCCCCCAGCGACGAGGCCCTGGCCTTCGACCTGAAGGCGCACAAGGAACTGGGCTTCAACTCCGTCCGCAAGCACATCAAGGTGGAGCCGGACCGGTGGTTCTACCACGCGGACAGGCTCGGCCTGCTGGTCTGGCAGGACTTCGTGTCCGGGAACATCACCGACACGACCGGCCAGAGGGCGTTCGTCGACCAGGGCATGGAGGCGATGCGGCAGCATCACAACGCGCCGTCCGTCATCGGCAACGTCGTCTTCAACGAGGGCTGGGGCGAGTGGGACCGCGAGGAGAGCGGCCGTATCGCCGAGGCCGTCAAGGCGGCCGACCCCTCCCGGATCGTCAACGCCCACAGCGGTGTGAACTGCTGCAACTCCAAGGGTGACTCGGGCAAGGGCGACATCATCGACCACCACGACTACAACAACGAGGACCCGCCGTTCCCCGACCACCGGGCCGCCATGGACGGCGAGCACGGCGGCTTCACCCTGCGCAACCCGGGGCACATGTGGCCGGGCGCGCCGACCGTGATCTACAGCGGCGTCGCCGACAAGGAGGCGCTGACCCGCAAGTACGTGGAGAACACCGAGGAGTTCTACCTCGAACAGGCCGGCGCCGAGCTGTCGGGCTCGGTGTACACGCAGATCTCCGACCTGGAGAACGAGCTCAACGGTCTGTACACGTACGACCGCCGGGAGATCAAGGTCGACCCGGTCCGGGTCCATGAGGCCAACCGCAAGGTCGTCGCGGCCGGTGCCGCCGCGGGCGACCGGGAAGCGCCGAACGGCGGCGGGTACTGGTCCCTCGACGAGGGCACCGGTACCACCGCCGGGGACGAGGGTCCGAACGGCAAGGACCTGGAACTCTCCGAGGGCACCACCTGGACACCCGGTGTCAGCGGCAGCGCGCTGACGTTCGACGGCGAGGGGCAGCACGCCGAGACCGAAGGACCGGTGCTCGACACCACCGGAAGCTACTCGGTCTCGGCCTGGGTGACCCTCGACGAGCTGCCCGGCAACTACGCCACCGCCGTGAGCCAGGACAGCCGTTTCCAGGCGAGCCCGTTCTACCTCCAGTACGGCCAGGGTGCCTTCGCCTTCAGCACGCCCGGTGAGAACCGTGCCCGGCTGGTGACCACACCGGAGACGGACCGCTGGTACCACCTCGTCGGGGTACGCGACGGCGCGAGCAACCAGATAAGTCTCTACGTCGATGGCGAGCCGGCGGCGACCGCGGCCGCCGGCCCGAACTACGTCGGCTCCGGTCCGCTCGCGGTGGGCCGCGCCCAGTGGAACGGCGAGGACGGCGACTTCTGGAACGGTTCCGTCGACGAGGTCCACGCCTACGACAGGGCTCTGACCGCCGAGGAGGTGCGCATGCTCCACGCGCGGCAGAAACTGTAGCCCCGGCCCCTGTGACGGTCCTGGCGAGTGCCGCTCGGCTCACTCGCCAGGGCCGCACGGTCCGCGGCACCCCGTCCCGCCCGGGCCCGCCACCCAACTGGCCGTCCGCGGCAGCAAGGCGGCGCCCGCCGAAGTGGCGGGCGCCGGGCGAAGACCCTCGGGTGAAGGGCCGACCGGGCGTCACCGCGCTGGGCTCACCGCCACGTTGCCGAAGGACGCGGCGACGACGAAGAGCCGGACGCCGTTGGACGCCTCGACTCTCGCCGCCACGGCCGAGGGTGACGACTCTGGTGACCATGCCCGCCGGGCGCCCGGAGCCGGGCGCGTGCCGGTCGCCACGCCCGGCCCTGCGCTGCCGGTGAAGGCGAGACCCATGGATGACGGGCGCGTCGTCTCAGCCGCTCGTGCCCTCGCTCGCACCGCTGCGCCCCAGCGTGCTCTCCCGTTCGACCAGGCGGTATTCCGCCCAGACGCGGCGCGCTTCGGGAGCCGCACCGCCGAGCCGGGCGAGGACCGACTCCACCGCGAGGCGGCCGATGGCCACCTTGTCCGGGGAGACGGACGTGAGGGTCACCGCGCCGAACCGCCCCTCGACCACGTCGTCGAACCCGACCACGGCGATGTCTTCGGGGACCCTCAGCCCCCGCGCGTGGAGCACTCGCATCGCGCCGATGGCCATGGGGTCGTTGTAGGCGAAGACCGCGTCGGGACGCCTTCCGGCGTCGAGGATGCGGGTCATGGCCGCCGCGCCGTCGGCATGTCCCCAGCCGTCGGTAGCGGCGACGAGCCCCTCATCGACGGGGAGCCCGGCGGCGGTCAGTTCCTCGCGCCAGCCGCGTACGCGCAGTTGGGCGGGCTCGTTGCGTCCACGCCGGGCGCCGATGAACGCGACCTCCCGGCGTCCCAGACCGACCAGGTGCGCGACGGCCGCGCGGGCGGCGGCGACGTTGTCGATGGCGATGTGATCGTAAGGCAGGTCGTAGTCCCGCTCACCCAGCAGTACCAGCGGTACGTTCTCCGCGCGGTCGCGCAGGTCCTCGGTCTCCAGCTCGATGGGGCTGAGGATCAGTCCGTCGATGACCCTCGCCCGGAAACCCTGACTGACCAGGAGCTCCTGCTCGCGCCGTCCGCCGGTGTGGTCCAGCAGCACGGTGTAGTCGTGCTCGGCCGCCGTGTCGATCACGGCCGCGGCGAGTTCCGCGAAGTAGGGGTTGCCGAGTTCGGGCAGGGCGAGCGCGATGATGCCCGTGCGTCCCGCCCGCAGGTGCCGGGCGGTCAGATTGGGCCGGTAGCCGAGCTCGTCGATGGAGCGCTGGACGCGTTCGCGCATGGCGGGGGTGACGTGCTGGAAATTGTTCACCACGTTGGAGACGGTCTTGATGGACACCCCCGCGTGCGCGGCGACGTCCTTGAGGCTGACCCGCACGTCATTCCTTTCCCGAACCGCCCGACTCGGGTGGTCGGTGCGGGTTCAGTGTCCGTCACCGTGAGCCGTGCGCCGAGCCCGTGCGCTAGTTTTACAACGTTATATATTCGCTGTCGCCACGCTGACAAGGCGGTGACCGAGCGCTCCGCCCCTGTTCCGCCGACGTTTGTCCGACCGAACGGAATGCCAGGTCGGCCCGGCGCGCAGCGACGCCCCCGTGCAGACCGTCACCCTCGTCCCCATGGGCGCGGCGCGGCCGCGTATCACCGCTTTCCCCACGGCCACCCCGGACGGACGGCCCTGGACGCCCGAACCGCCCTTCCGGCGGATCCGGAACAAGCGCAGCGGCACGGTCCTCGCCGTCGACGGCATGTCCCTGCGCAACAGCGCACGCGTCGTGCAGTTCGACAACTCCGGCACCGGCGACCATGCCTGGCAGCTCGTGGACCGAGGCGAGGGCCGGTACCTGATCCGAACGGCAGAAGTCCACCGGCGGTGCCGTCATGGTTGGCGGGACCGTGCCGCGGGTCGCCGCCAGCCCAAGTGCCGCCCTGCACGGAAGTTGACTCCTCCCCCGCCGGCGCCGTGCCTCAAGGGTCCGACTACGCGCCGAGGACGTCGGCAACGCGCACCGGAAGATTCTCGAGCTGGGGTCCCAGGGGCTCCCGGCTGTGTTCCGGAAGGCTCGCGGCGGTCTCATCGCGAGCTCGGCGAGGGTGGTCGCCCCCACGGCTCCTCCAACGTCGCCCGCAGGACGTCGACCACCTCACGGCTTGATTTCGGCAACCTCCCATGTCAGGCTACCTGACATGAACGTCAATGGTGGATCCGAGGAGACGGCATGACCATCGAGTACGCCACCCGCTACCGACAGGCGTCGCGCATTCCCCCGGAGCCGGGCAAGCCGTACTTCATCGAGAAGGGCGAGGGGGACCGCGCCCACCTGTTCGGCGATCTGATCACCGTCTACGCGGGCGGCGAGCAGACCGAGAACGCCTTCAACTTCTTCACCGTCGAAGGCCCGAAGGGCGACATAATCCCAGCCCACCTGCACACCGACACGTACGAGGTCTTCTACATCACCCAGGGTGCCGTTCGGCTGTTCGTCGAGGACACCGAGGGCAATCAGCAGGAGAAGTTGCTCACCCCGGGCGACTTCGGCTTCGTACCCAGGAACTGCCGGCACGCCTATCGCATGGAGCGCCACCACAGCCAGGTCGTCGGCGTCGCCGCCGGCCCCGGGGGCACCTTCGAGCGGTTCTTCGAGAACCTGGGCGCGCCCGCGGAGGAACTTGGCCTGCCGCACCAGCCCGTCATACCGGCACCGCACAAGTTCGCCAGCGTCCCCAAGCAGTACGACGTGCGCTTCGTGCCGGACCACCAGTGGCGGAACCGATGACGGCAACCGGGCACTCGCTGCGGGAACTGATCGCCGCACCTCACCCCGACCACGCTCCGCTGCCGTCCCGCGCCCCGAGCGAGCCCGATGTACACGAACTGCGTGGCGTGCCCTACGCCGAAGTCGAGGGCAGCCGGCCCCTGGAACTCGATCTCTGGTTGCCCGGGTCCTCCCGGCCAGGGCCTCTTCCGCTGGTGCTGTTCGTACACGGCGGCGCCTGGCGACGAGGCCGACGCGACGACATGGGAATGCGCACGCGGCACTGGGCCCCCCGGCCCTTCGCACGCATCGCGGCAGAGGGCTTCGCCGTCGCCTGCGCCGACTACCGGCTCAGCGGCGAGGCCACCTTCCCCGCCCCCCTCGACGATCTGCGGGCCGCCCTGCGCTGGCTCACCCTGCGCTCCGCCGAACTCGGCATCGATACCAGCAGAACGGTCGTGTGGGGTGAGTCCGCCGGCGGACATCTCGCCTCTCTCCTCGCCCTGACCCACGCCGATCCGGCACTGGTCGGCGCCGTGATCTGGTACGGACCGAGCGACCTCACCGCCGCACGGGGGCGCTTCACTCCCGAGGACGCCACCACCCCCGAGGCACTCATGCTCGGCACAGCCCCGGCCGCCGCCCCGGAGCTTGCCCGTGGGGCCAGCCCGCTCACCCACGTCCACGCGGACGCGCCACCGTTCCTTCTCGTCCACGGCGAGCAGGACACCATGGTGGACTGCTCACACAGCCGATCCCTCGCCTCGGCACTGGAGCAGGCGGGGTCGCCGGTCGAGTTGCGGACGGTACAGCGCGCCGACCATGGCTGGCTTGGGCTCTCCGACGTCCAGGTGGAGGGGCTCTTCGCCCACTCCCTGGCGTTCGCCCATCGCCTCGTGGCCTGACGGACACCTGGCATCCCGGGTGACGCGCACCCGGCCTGTGGCTTCGGCAGATCGGTGATCTCCCGTGCGAACCGGCATCTGCCCGAGCCGTCGGCACCGCGAACGGCCGACAGGCAACCACCGCGTCACCCAGCCCGTACGCCGGCTCGACCGGTGGGCCGACCTCGCGTACATACGCGACCGGGAAGAGGCGTGGGGTGACACTCCGCCATGAGTTCCGCGCCGATGGGCCGCTGAGGTGAGTTCGCCCGCACCGGCGCCGGGCCGGACCGGGCCGGCATCAGCGCATCCGTGACGGGGCACTCGGCGGAAGCACTGACTGGCAGACAGCCGAGAGCGGGAAGGGATTGTGCATGCTTGAAATGCCGCCGATGGCGGCCGCACCGGCCGAACTCGTCGACGCCCCTCTCACCGCGTCCGACGCCGCGAACGCCGTCGGCACCGTCCTCAAGCAGGTCATCGACGTACGCCTACGTCACTCGCGTGCCGTGGATCCCGTGTTCGCCAAGGAGCTGGCCGATCGCCTGGCCCGGCTGGCCGAGCGAGGCGGCAAACGGCTGCGCACGGCGTTCGCCTGCTGCGGCTGGCGCGCCGCGGGCGGCTCGGGCGACACCACCGCGGTGCTGCACACCGGAGCCGCCCTCGAACTGCTCCAGGCGTGCGCCCTCGTACATGACGACGTGATGGACGGGTCCTTGCAGCGCAGGGGCGCCCCGGCCATGCATGTCGAACTCGCCCGCGCGCACCGGGCCGCGGGCATGCACGGCTCCGCGGAGTCGTTCGGGACATCCGCCGCCGTGCTCGCCGGTGACCTCGCGCTGGCCTGGGCGGACGACCTGCTGACGGAGACGGCACTCGGCACGCCGCACGGACGGCGCCTGCACGAGGAGTGGCAGGCGATGCGTACCGAGATGGTCGCCGGACAGTACCGCGACCTGCGCGCTCAAGCCGCACGTTCGTCCGGTGTCGACGAGGCGCTCTCCATCGCCGCCCTGAAGAGCGCCCTGTACACCGTCGCCCGGCCCCTCGCCCTGGGGGCGTCGCTGGCCGGCGCCGACGACCACGCGCTGGAGGCGCTGCGGGCGGCCGGCCGATGCGCAGGGCTGGCCTTTCAGCTCCGTGACGATCTCCTCGGCGCCTTCGGCGACCCGGCACTGACCGGGAAGCCGGCCGACGACGACCTCCGGTCGCGCAAGCTCACCTACCTCCTGGCTGTCGCACTGCGACTCGCCGACGCCACCGGGGACCACCACGCCGCCGCCGCGCTGGCACCGGATGCGGCCCCCGGGTCCGGGCACGCCGTCGAGCGGATGCGGGCCGCGCTGAAGCGCACCGGTGCGCTGGACCTGGTGGAAGCGAAGATCGCGGAGCTGACGGACATGAGTCTCGGGCACTTCGAGCGCGCCGGCGCACCCCCTGCCGTACGGCACGAGTTCACCAGGCTGGTCCAGCGCGCGACGGACATGCCCCGGAGCCGCGCAGGGAAGGCCGCATGAGGAGGGTGCCGCCACAGTTCCGCCCGGGACAGGGCTGCTGAGTCGGAGCGGTCCCGGCACCGCTTGGCAGCGCATACGGGCAGTACGGCGTCCGGCGCGGTGAGTGCCGCTCGGCCGGCGCCCCAAAGGCACGCCGGCGCGGACCCGTGCCCCAACGCGGCGCCGGAGCGGCGACCGCTCGACGACGAGCGACACGGTGACGACGCGGGAACGACCTCCGGTCCAGCGGACCACGCTCCCCGCCGGGCGTTGCCGGACGCCACGGCCGATCGCCCCGGACGGCGAGGTCACGAGGACACCGGCGGCTCCAGAGCGGCGACGGCCTCGGCAAGCCCCGAAGGGCGCGCCAAGCCGGCCACTGTCGGCCCCGCCCAGCCGGGGCCGAGGGTCAGGACAACCGGCCCGCGGCGGGCGCCACGCACTCCCCACCGCATTGCGGCCACGTGCTGGGCCAGCGGCCGGCTGGCGGTGCCGCGGGACTGGGCCCACAGCACCACCGCGGCCGGCCCGGTCCTGCGCACCGCCGCCACGAGCGACTCGACGGGCAGGGCACCACCGAACATCCGCACGGGAACACCTCGCTCGGTCAGTGCCGCGGACAGCACTTCCAGAGGCAGCGTGTGGTTCTCCCCCGGCACGCAGGCGAGCACCGTGGTGGCGCCGGGACGGTCCGCGACCGTGTTGGGCGTGGTTCGCCGTAGCGCGCCGGAGACGTGCCAGGACAGGAAGTGCTCGACCTCGACGTACTTCTCGCCCGATGTCTCCCACTTGCGGCCGACGGCTTGGAGAGTCGGTACGATCACCTCGGTCCAGGCGGCGACGAGTCCGTGCTCGGCGATCGCCGCGAGCAGTAGTTCGTCCAGGGTGGCGGCGTCGAGGCGCAGGGCGGCACGGGCGATCCCCCTGCATTCCTGGCGTGCGTCACTCAGCTGCAGCCCGCTCCCCGCCCGGCCGCGGCCCCGGGCCGCACTCCGCCCAGGCCCGACGGCCGTCGTCCGTCCGGGTGGGGCCGCCGTCGGTGGCTCGTCGCCGCGAGCCATGCGTGCGGCCTCCGCCGGCGCCAGCCCGGTCGCCGTCAACGCGCACATCCGCTCCAGCCGGGCCACGTCCCCGGGAGTCCAGCGCCGGTGCCGGCCACCTGCGCGCGCGTCGGGGCCCAGCCCGTACCGGCGGTCCCACGTACGAATCGTGGTGGGGGCGACCCCCAGACGCCTGGCCACCTCGCCCGTTGTCAGCCCACCGCCCGGCGGGCCGTCCTCGCCGCGCCGGTCCTCACCGTTTCCCGCAAGCGCACTCATTCACCCACTGTACGACGCATAAACGACGCATGTTGTCTGCGTCGTTCATAGGCCCAAGACTGGGGACACGCGCACGGCAGCCGGCGGACCGGCACGGCGGACCGGCGGACTTACCGTTCGGTGGACGGCCTTCCGTCCCCGTACGACGCACGGCAGGAGGAACCAGGCCATGAAGACGAACATGCGACCGGTCAACCACCTCGTCCCGCCCGTGGAGGAGACGCGGCACGAGGAGGACCTGGCCCGTGGCCTGGCCGCCGCCGACGAGGAAGCGTTCGCGATCATCTACCGGCGCTGGGGCTCGCTTGTCCACACCATGGCCGCCCGGTCCCTCGGCGACGCCTACGAGGCCGAGGACGTGACGCAGCAGGTCTTCATCGGCGCCTGGCGCGGGCGGCACGGTTTCCGGCCTGAGCGGGGCGCGCTCGGTGCCTGGCTGGTCGGCATCACGCGTCGCAAGATCGTCGATGCGCTGGCAGCCAGGACAAGGCGTCTGGCCCTCGTCGACTCGGCCATTCACGAGTCCACGCCCGCCCGGTTCGTCCAGTCGGCACCTGACGAAGTACTGGACCGGGTACTGCTCGTCGATGCCCTGTCCCAGCTGCCTCACGCTCAGCGAGAGGTGCTGCGCATGGCCTTCTACGAAGACCTGACACAGGTCCAGATCGCGGAACGCACCGGTGTGCCCCTGGGCACGGTCAAGAGTCACACCCGCCGCGGCCTGCACCGGCTGCGTCTGGTGGTCGACCAGGCCCGCGCGCACGGCACGACCGACTGGCCGAACCGAAGGAGCCATGCCGCGGGCGCATCCGTGGCACCGCGGAACCGCGGAACACAACCGAGACTCCGCTCGAAGGGATGATCCCCATACAATCCCGGAGCCACATCGCCGTCGCCGCCTCGGCCGGTGCCTGCGCCCTGGCCCTCGGCGTGACCGCACCCGCCATGGCGGCTCCCGCCCAGGCACAGGACAAGGCCATGGTCTCCGTCTTCCACGGCATTCCGGGAATGACGGTCGACGTCTACGCCGACGGCGACGAGCTGCTCAGCGACTTCAAGCCCGGCACGGTCACCGATCCGCGGTCCATCGACGCCGGGACCTACGACATCCGGATATTCCAAGCCGGCCAAGGCACCGCCTCATCGTAATGACATCCATTTTCATGTATCGTCTGCCTCGCTCACCGATCGCACCCGGAGGTCCTCATGGCCGTGCCAAAACGCAAGATGTCGCGCAGCAACACCCGTCACCGCCGCGCGCAGTGGAAGGCCACGACGTCGCAACTGGTGACGGTCACGGTGGACGGCGCGGCCTACCGCGTCCCCCAGCGGCTGGCCAAGGCGTACGAGCGCGGCCTGCTCCGTCCCGAAGGCTGACCCCGGCACCACCTACGCCCCCTCGCGGCGCCTTCCCGTCACCGTCCTGGTCGAGATGACCAACAGGTGCATCTGTCGCACCCTGCGCGGCGACCTACTGGAGGAAGCGAACCGACTGGCGCGCGAGGGGCGTTTCGACCACCTCCTCATCGAGTCCTCCGGTATCTCCGAACCCATGCCGGTGGCGGCCGCCTCCGCCTTCGCCCGCGACGACGGCGCCACCCTCGGCGAACTGGCCCGGCTGGAATGGACCAGGCCGAGTTCGCCGACGTCGCCGTCCTCAACAAGCTCAACCCCGTCGCCCGCGTGGTGCAGGCCGTGCGGTGCCGAGTACCGGTCGGCGAGGTCCTGGGCACCGGCCGCTTCGACTCCGGAACGCCCTTCCACCCCGGGCGGTTGCGGACGTTCGCTCACTGAGGCATTGGGCAGCGGTCCAAGGGCCTCTTCGCCCTCGCCGGCCGACCCCGTGTGACGGGACTCCGGTCGCCGGCCGGTTCGGTGGCGCGCTTCGAGCAGGCCTGCCCCGGCTCCCCGTCCCACTTGGCAGGAGGGCGAAGCCCTGCCCGCCTTCGACTCCTTCTCCGCCTGGGGCACCTACGGCTTCGCCGAGAGCTGCGCACACGAGCACGCCCCCCTCACCACCGTGACGGGGCACTGAGACCCCGGGCCGGACGGTGGTCGCGGCCACGGCACCGTCCCGCCCGGTACACAGTCCTTCCTCCTCGGCCCGGTCGAAGACGGTCGGCGCGGTGAGCACACACCGCCCCGCTCCCACACACCGATCCCGCTCAGCACTGGTCCTCCCGGCTCCGGACGCCTGGCCTGCCGAGGTCATGAGGGCCCCTCCCCCGCTGCCGGCCGTTCAGGCGTGCTGCTCGGCAGAGCCCAGGGGAGGCCGGTGTGCTCGACCTCGGTGAAGCCCATGACCTCGGCGGCGGCCTGGCCCCCGGTGCTGGACTCCGCGACGCAAACGTGCGATCACCGAGCCGTCGGGCTACGAGGGACGCTGACGCTGAGACGCTCTCCCGCCGGCACGCGGCCCGTTCCAGTGGCGACCTATCCGAGGACCGCTCCCGCGGGCGCCGGTGCCCCGTCCCAGCTCATACGTGACCAGGGGAGGGTCAGTTCGTCCGTGCCGCGTACCGACCGGGGGGCCAGATCCTCGATACGCGCGGCCTTTCGGTGCCGGGCGAACACGGTGTCGACGTAGCGGTGGCCGGTGTCGGCTGCGATGAACAACGCAGTACGGCCGGGCTCTTGGCGGCGTTCCCAGTGGGCGGCGAGATAGGCGGCTCCGGTGGACAGGCCCGCGAACACGGCGTGCCGGCGCAGCAGGTCGACACTGCCGGAGAGGGCGGCGTCGAAGGCGAGCCAGTGCAGGGTGTCATAGAGGTCGTGGCGGACGTTGCCGAAGGGGATGGAGCTGCCGATGCCGGCGATGATGATCTCCGGATCGGCGACGTGCTCGCTGCCGAAGGTGACACTCCCGTACGGCTGGACGCCCACGAGTCGCACGTCGACGGAGCGTTTTCTCAGGTAGTGGGCGAGAGCACCGGTGGAGGCGCCGGAGCCCACGCCGCCGACGAAGGTGAGCGCGTCGCCGGCGGTCCGGTCGTGGATGTGTTCGGCGACGGCTTCGTAGCCGAGGTAGTGGATGTCGTCGTGGTACTGGCGCATCCAGTGGAAGTCCGGGTTCTCCCGCAGGATTTCGCGGACGCGCGCGACGCGGCGGTTCTGGTCGTGCTTGAGGCTGCTGCTGGGCGGCATCTGCTCCAGATGGGCGCCGAGTACGTCCAGTTGGGTGCGCAGGGTGTTGTCGACGGTGGTGGAGCCGACGATGTGGCAGCGCATGCCGTAGCGGTGGCAGGCCAGGGCGAGTGCGTAGGCGTAGATGCCGCTGGAGCTGTCGACGAGGGTGTCGCCGCGCCGTACGGATCCGGTGTCGAGCAGGTGGCGTACGGCGGCCAGGGCGGAGACGACCTTCATGGTCTCGAAGCGCAGGCAGAGGAGGCCGTCGTCGAGGCGTATCAGGTCCGGGCGGCCGATGGCTTCCGAAATGTGTTCGTCCACGGGAACTCCTCGCTGGTGTCGGACGCGAAGGTGGTGAAGGTCCGGGTCGGTGTGATGCCCTCGCGGTCCAGGGCACGGGTGCAGCGGCGCAGTCTGTGGTGCAGCCCGGGAGTGCGGGGGTCGTAGAGGACGCCGGCGACGTTGCCGCTGTGGGCGATCTGCACGCCGACGGCACCCGTGCTGTCGGCGATGCCGGTGAGGACCGGGAACTCCTGGTGCCGCAGGACCCGTTGGCGCAGACGGGCGCTGGCGGTGCTGACCCGGCCGAGCAGGGCGGTGTCGACGTCGGTCACCGCCCTGCGGAGCATACGGCGCAGGTGTCCGTAGGCGGCGAGGTCGTCGTCGTGGTGGAGTGCGGGGAGGGCGAGGGTGTCGATCGGTGTGCCTCCGGCGAGCGCGCACCCGACCACCACGGCGGGCGGCAGCGCGGAGCCCAGGACCTCGAGGACACGGCCCTCGCGCTGCGCGAAGAGCAGTGGGCGTGAACCGTGCATCAGGGGGTCGCTGGCGCCTTCGGCGCGCACCGCGATCCGCGCGATCGTCTCCGCCGGCAGCAGCGCGCCCCAGGAGTCGGCGACCGCCCGCACAGTGGCGATGACGTCGCTGGTGGAGGAGCCCATGCCGAGACCGACGGGGAGGTCCCCGGTGAGGGTCAGCTCCCCGCCGCAGGGCTCCGCGTCACGGCGTGCGGCGCACTCCCGTACCGCGAGTACGGCCGCCGCCCGCGCCTTGGTCCGGCCGGCGGGCGTCACCGTCACCTCGTCCGGCGAGCTGCCGGGCCGGTGCGCGAACCGGGCGGTGCTGCCGGGTCCGTTCATGGGCAGCGTGACCAGCGCCTGGACGGTGCGACGCCGCTCGTCGAGGAAGACGCCTTGCAGGATCTCGCCGTGGTGGCAGGCCGCGCGTCCGGTGCCCTCCGTGCCACGGGCCGCGGCCTCCGGCGGGCGGGTGGCGGCCGTCATGCGCCGGCCGCCACCCGGTAGCGGTACAGGGTGGTGGGTTCGGCGCTGAACTGGGAGAAGGGGAAGGGCTCCGCGGACAGGGCGGTCACACCCTGTCCGAGAAAGGCCCGTGCCACGGCGCTGCCGGTCTGGGCGTAGACCACCAGGGGCACGCCGCGTTCGCGGCAGCGAGCCAGGACGGTGTCGAAGCTGCCGTTGCCGAGGGTCATGCCGGTGGCCACGACGGCATCGGCGGTGCCGAGGACCTCTTGCATGTCGTCGGTGACCGGGTCGCCCCATTGGGTGGTGCGCAGGTTGAAGTCGCAGAGCAGGGGATCACCGCCGCGCTCGCGGATGGCCGCGACGAGCGGGTTGACCACCCCGATCAGACCGACCTTGGCCCCGGCATCGATGTTCAGGAGCCCGGCGATGGCCGCGTCCCGGGCCAGCGCCCGGGTCTCGGGAGTCCCGGCGGGCAGGGTGACCGGTTCCGCCTCGGTCGCCTCCCGGTGCGGTCGGGCGGCGCTGAGGTAGGCGTCGAGCGCGGCGATCCGCAGCGGCATCGGCGCCTCGCGCAGCAGCGTGTCGAGCGTGGCTCCGGAGGCGTCGCGGCATATGGAAGCGTCGACCTCGCCCGCCTCGAAGGCGCAGCCGCCGAAGGAATCGCCCAGGCGGACGAGGACGTACTGGTTGAGGTAGGTGGTGTTCCCGCCGGCCAGCCGGGTGCCGTGGTGCACCCAGAACACGCTGGTGGCGACGAGGTCGGCGGGGCGGGGGCCGTGCTCGCCCGCCAGGACGGCGGCCAGGAGTTCCTCGGTGTTCTTCATCGCTGTCCTCCGGTGCGGGGCGTGTCGTGGGTGATACGGAAGAGGAAGGTCAGCACGCCGTCCTGCCAGTCGTGGAGATGGTCGATGCGGGGACTGAGCCCGTGGTCCAAGGCGTGCTGGACCAGGGCCCGCAGATCCGCGGTGTTGGAGGCGATGACGTAGATCTCGCCGCCGGGGGCCAGCAGGTCCCGTTCCGCGATCTGGGCGAAGAACTTCGCCAGCAGCGGCGCGCCCACGCAGACATTGCGTACAACGTCGGGGTCGTCACTGACGGTCTGGCTGACGGCGGGCGGGTTGAAGGTGACCACGTCCAGCCGGGCATCGTCCGGGAGAGCGCCGAAGACGTCGCTCACCGCGGGGAGGAACGCGGTGTCCGGGCGCTCGCCGGCCAGGCGCCGGTAGTGACCGGTGGCGGCGGCCACGCTCTCCGGGTGGACGTCGAGCGCGTGGATCTCCCGAGCGCCGCGGATGCCCGCCGCCACGGCCTCGACGCCCAGGCCGACGCCCATGGCGGCGTACCGGAGGCCGCGGGTCTCGATACGGCCGTCCAGCACCCGCTCGTGGATCAGGCGGCTGGTCCACCCGGGTATGAAGACGCCGGGCGGTACGTCGAAAGTCCAGCCGTTCCACTCGTAGGAACGAGTGGTGTGCAGGTCGGCCTTGGGCTGGTTGAGGGCGATGATCCGGTCGGCGGGCAGGGGCGGGGGCAGCTGCTCCAGAAGAGCCTGGCCGATCGAGTAGCGGTCCATGGGTCCTTTTCTTCTCATATAGCGGGGGGTGTGTACCCACGTCGAAGTCCGGCCTGTCCGGCGGGCGTTCACGTTCGCCGGGCAGGCCGTGGCGCGCGGTGGCTCAGCCCTTGAGTTCGCGCAGGTAGGTGGCGAACTTCTCCAGGCCGTCGATGTTGCGGGGGCCGCTGATGCCCTCGTTGTAGTCGAGGACGAAGAAGTTGTTCTTCTTCACGGCCGGGAGTCCCCTGGTGTGAGGGGATTTCTTCAGGAAGTCGATCTTCTTTTCGGCGGGCAGGTCGCCGTAGTCGAGGATGACGATGACTTCGGGCTCGGCCTCGGCGACGGATTCCCAGTTGACCTGGGTCCAGCGCTCGTCGAGGCCGTCGAAGACGTTCCGGCCGCCCGCCGTCTTGATGATGTCGTTGGGGGGCACCTGGTTGCCCGCGGTGAACGGCTGGTCGGTGCCGGAGTCGTACAGGAAGACGGGCACCGGATCGCCCTCCGGTGCCTTGGCCTTGACCTCCGCCACGCGCTTCTTCAACCCGCCGACGACCTCCGTGGCCTTCTCGTCGGCCCGGAAGATCCTGCCCAGCCGTTCGAGGTCGGTGTAGAGAGCCTCGAAGGGGCTCATCTTCTCGGGGTAACCGGGGTAGTTGAAGCAGCTCTCGGTGTGCATGAAGCTCTGGACGCCGAGCTTGTCGAGGATCTCGGGCGTGATGCCCCGCTCGTCCTTGAAGCCGGAGTTCCAGCCGGCCACGACGAAGTCGGACTTCGCCTCGACCACGACCTCCTTGTTGAGGAGGTCGTCGCTGAGCATCTTCACCTTCGCGTATTCGGACGCCCACGGGGACTCGCTCACCGGCGGGTTCGCGGGAGGCATCACATAGCCGTGGACGTGGTCGGTCAGACCGAGGGCGAACAGCTTGTCCGCGCTGCCTCCTTCGTAGGCGACGGCCCGCTCGGGCACCGTGTACTCGACCGGTTCAGCGCAGCGCTCGACGGTGACCTTGCCGGACTCCTTGGCGTCCGTTGTGACCTCGGCGCCACATCCGCTGAGCACCAGGGCCGCCGCCAGGGCGGAGCCGAGAGCGGCAGGCCGGCGGGCCGTGGCGAGGGTTCGGGTTGTACGCATGTGCGAGTAGCCTTTCAGCGGGCGGAGTTGAGCGAGTACAGAAGCTGGGGGTCGCCGGTCAGCGGGTGGGGGACGACGCTGGCCGTGACACCGAAGACATCACCGACGAGCTGCGTCGTGAGCACGTCCACGGGCGCGCCGGAGGCGACCAGGCGGCCCTGGGAGAGCACGCCGAGCCGGTCGCAGGCGGCCGCGGCGAGGTTGAGGTCGTGCAGGACGACGAGGACGGTGAGTCCCGCCCCGCGCAGGAGCGAGAGCAGTTCGACCTGGTGGCGGACGTCCAGGTGATTGGTCGGCTCGTCCAGGACGAGGATCTCCGGTTCCTGCACGAGCGCCCGGGCCAGCAGAACGCGCTGGCGCTCACCGCCCGACAGAGTCAGAACGCCCCGGTGCGCGAGGTGTCCGATGTCGAGCTGGTCCATCGCCCGTTCGCACAGGCCGCGTTCTCGGCCACTGAGCGCCTGGTTCCCACGGAGGTGGGGCGCGCGTCCGAGCGCGACGACCTCCTCGACCGTGAAATCGAAGTCGACGCCGCCGTCCTGCGTCATGGCCGCGACGGTCTGCGCGCTGCGCCTCATCGGGAGCCGGGTCAGGTCCTGCTCGCCCACCCAGACGGTTCCGGAGCTGGGACGCAGCGCCCGGTACACGCACCGCAGCGCGGTGGACTTGCCGCTCCCATTGGGCCCCACGAGTCCCACGACCTGACCGTCCGGCACCTCCAGGGACAGCCCGCGCACGAGACTCTTACCGTCCATCACCACGGAGAGTTCATCGAGTTCGAGGTCCACGTCAGCGCCCTCCGAAGGTGTAGCCCCGGCGGTGCATCAGGGCGATGAAGACGGGCACCCCCACGAGCGCGGTGATGACCCCGAGCGGCAGCTCGCGCGGGGCGACCAGGGTTCGCGCCGCCAGATCGACCCACACCATGAAGATCGCTCCGACCAGTGGGGCCACCGCGAGCACGCGAGCGTGCGTGGCGCCGACGACCATCCGCACCACATGCGGCATGACGAGTCCGACGAAGGCGATGGCGCCGCTCACGGCGACCATGACGCCCGTGACGAGCGAGACGAGGACCAGCAGCACCTTGCGGTACCGGTCGGGATCGAAGCCCAGGCTCGCGGCGGTCTCATCGCCGAGGGAGAGGACGTCCAGTGCCCGCCCGTACCGGTACAGGACCGCGAGACCGGCCAGCACCACGATGGCGACGACGGGCAGCGCGCCCCACGTCGCGGCGCCGAAGCTGCCCATGGTCCAGTAGAGGACCATGCTCGTCGCCTCGCTGTCCGGCGCGAAGTAGATGATCAGGCTCATGACAGCCTGGAAGCCCAGCGACATGGCCACGCCCGTCAGTACGAGGCGCAGCGGTGAGAGCGCGCCCCGGCTGGAGGATGCGGCGTACACCAGGATCGAGGCGACGAGCGCACCGACGAAGGCACCGACGGAGACGGCGTGGATGCCGAGTATCGCGAACCCTCCGGTGACCGTGACGCCGACGGCACCGACGGAGGCGCCCGACGAGACACCGAGGACGAAGGGGTCGGCCAGCGCGTTGCGCACCATGGCCTGGATCGCCACTCCGACCGCACTCAGTCCGGCTCCCACCAGTGCCGCCAGCACCACGCGAGGCGTACGGATCTGCCAGATGATCTGATAGGTCGTCACCTCGTCGGGGCCGATGCGTCCTCCACTGAGAGCCGCCCACAGATGGCGGGCGGTCTCCCCCGGGCTGACGACCGCGGGACCGAGACCGATGGCGACGACGACGGACACGAGCAGGACGGCGGCCAGCACCACGCAGCCGAGCAGGAGCGCCTTCCGAGATGCGAGCCGGCCCCGCGCAGGCGCCACGGGCCGCGGTGCCGACGCCTCGGCCGTGTCCCCGTCGGCCGAGGCCACGGAGGTCGAGGACGGAGGCACGTGCGTCACCTTCACTTTCCCTCGCTAATGAAAATCATGTTCATATGCGAAAACCTAGCATGCGGACCCGACATGCAGACCCGCATGCGGACCCGACCCGACGGAAATCTCGGACCGGCAGGCGCCACAGGACCGCGGCCCCCACCCCGAGGCAACGGCCGAGAGCACTCTAATGGAAATGATTATCACTGCGATAGTGTGTTGCCGAAGCCGCGCTGCCCGCCGCGTGCCACGGCCCCTCCCGCCGCACAACCTCGCTGTCAGGCAGGGCCGTTGCAGCCGGTTCGCGCCCGGCCCGTCGCCCCATCCACAGGACAGGAGTGCCTTCGTGCCCACCCCCTCCGCCCCTCCCGCCTCCGCCGAGGCTCCGCCCCTCAAGCAGCGCTCGATCCTGCTCGACCTGGCCTTCCTCCGCCTCTGGACGGGCGCCACCGCGTCGGGCCTGGCCACCTGGGCCCTGCCCTTCGTCCTCGGCCTCGCCGTCTTCGAGCGAACCCTGACCGCCACCGACCTCGGCCTGCTGCTCGCCGCGCGCACCGTCGGGTTCCTCGCCGCGGTACCCGTGGCCGGGGTACTGGCCGACCGGCACTCCCGCCGGGGCGTCGTCCTGTGGGCGGGGCTCGCGGCCGGAGCCGCAGCACCGGTGATCGCCGCCGGACTGGACCGTTCGGTGCTTCTGATGGCGGCGGCCTCCGCGGTGGCGGGAGCCGGCCAGGGCGCCTGCCGACCCGCCTACCAGGCCCTGACCGCCGAGGTGGTCGACGCCGACCGCAGGCAGCAGGCCAACGCCGCCATGACCCTGGCGGTACGGGTCACCACGCTCGTGGGACCCTCCCTGGCCGCGCTGCTCGCCGTCTTCCTGGACACCTGGGCGCTGCTGGTGGGCATCGGGCTGTTGTGGCTGGTCGCGGCTTGCGTTCCCGGACGCGGCGCACGGCCGGGAGCCGCGGAAGACAGGTCGGAGCCCTCGACCGCGAAGGACAGGGCGTCCTTCCTGGCCGAGTTCACCGAGGGCGTCCGCGAGGCTCGCAGGCACCCCTGGTTCCTCGCCGGTCTGGGCGCGCTGACCGCCGTCATAGCCACCGGCTACTCCGCGACCGGCGTCGCCCTTCCCATGGTCAGCCGCGACGCATACGGCACCGAGGTCGTCCTCGCGGGCGCGATGACCGCCTACACCGCCGGAGCGCTGGGCGGTGCGCTGCTCATCGCCCGCTGGCGCCCCCGCTCCCCCGGCCGGGCCGCCCTGGCCGGCCTCGCCGCCTACGGATTCGCCCCGCTCAGCCTCATCCTCCCCGTGCACCCGGTCGTCGTGATGGCCGCCTACGCCGTCGCGGGCATCGGCATCGAACTGTTCAACGTGCCGTGGTTCACCGCCGCCCAGCGCGAGGTCGCACCGGACAAGCTGGCCCGGGTCTCCTCCCTGGACTTCCTGCTCTCCTACGGCCTCGCCCCGGTCGGCCTCGCCGTCATCGCCCCCGCCATCGACGCCTTCGGTCCCGAGGCGGTCCTCGCGGGCTGCGCGCTCGTCTGCTTCGCGGCACCCGCCACCGCCGCCCTGGTGCCCAGCGCCCGCACCTTCTCCGCCGCACCCGGGCGCAGCGACGCCCACTGACGGCCGCAGCGAAGAACCCACCCGTGACCGGGCAGCCTGGAGCCATGCACACACACGCTCATCCCCACCCTCCACAGGAGAGCCTCGGCCCCGGCCCAGGCATCGTCCCCACCCGCGTCCCGCACGGACGCGTTCGCGAAGCGCGCGAACTCCTCTCCCGCGACGGGGCGGTGATCCTCACCGGCCACGAGAACACCTCCGACGCCTTGGTGGTCGCCGCGGCCCAAGTCACCGGCGACCGCCTCCGCGAGCTGTACCCGCACCGGGTCCGCACCTCGCACGAAGGCACGCCTGTCCACCTGCACGCAGACAGCTTCGACATCGTCGTCGACATCGTCGGGGTGCTCCACCGGCGCCGGCACCCCGACGAGGACCACGTCCTCGTCCAGTGCACACGGCCGGCACCCCACGGGGGCGACTCCTTCGCGTTGGACGCCTACGCCTTCGTCGACGGTCTCGCCTCGACCGACCCGGCTCTCCACGCCTTCCTCACCGGCTCGGACGTCGATCTGTACGGCGCGTGGGCGGACCTGCGCGGCCTCCCGGCGATCCCCAGGATCGGGCGGCACGTCGAGTACACACGGACCGGACGGCGCATCATACGCCGCACGGACGGCGCCGTGCCGATCCACCGCGACCCCGACATCGAACACATCCGCGCCCAGCTCGCCCGCCTGACAGACGCCGTGCACGGCGTCGAACCGTCGCTCCCGCGTTTCCCTCTCGACGAGGGCGACATCCTGGTCCTCGACAACTACCGCTGCTGGCACGGACGGGACGGCCATACCGGTGAACGCACCGTCCGCATCCTCACCGCGCGCAGCTCCGACGCGGACTGAAGCACGGCGTACGGCGGTGATCTTCCGGGCTCCCCGGCTCGGGAACACTCCGCGGCCCCGGCACACCCGTCGGCCCCGAGGGGTCGGCCGCGCACCGGACGACCGATCGCACGAAGTGGTACTGCCTCTGGAAACCTGGGCCGACCCGGCCGCGGCCGGTCATCGTGTGGCGCTGCGGTAACCCCCGCCCTGCGTATCGTCGCGTTCACCGAGGGGCTCGCCCTGCACACACATCGATGGCGCCGGCACACCGAAATCGGCCGTATTCGCCGCGCTGGACGACCAGCTCGACCGCGTGTTCACCGGGACGTGCCGGCGCGGACAGAGCGGCCAACGCTGTCTCTTCGCGGTGAGGCTCGCCCACCGGACCGCTCCGTCCGGACGGGATTGCGCGAGCGCCCCGGTCGACCGGGGCGCTCGTCAGGAGACGGTCAGACCGGGTGGGGCTGAAGGTAGCGGGCCAGCAGGTCGTCCAGGCTCACCATGCCGGTGAGAGCGCCGGTGTCGTCGCGGACCACCGCGAGGGTGGCCCGGCGTCGGCGCAGCAGTTCGATCGCTTCGGCCACCGTGGCGTCCTCAGCGAGTTCGGGCACGGGGCGTGCCAGGGCGCGGGCGGTGGTGGGCCGGCCCTGCTCTCGTGCGACCAGGACGTCTCGCGCGTGCACTGAGCCGAGGACGTCCGCGCCCGCGCGGACCAGCAGTCGGGTGCGGTCACTGTCGGTCGCCAGGGCGAGGATCTGGTCCGCGTCGGCGTCCGCGCCGACCACGATGATGTCCGCGGCCGGGATCCGCAGGTCGCGCACCGGGGTCTCCGGCTCGGTCAGCGAGCGGGTCAGCAGGTCGGAGTCCGTCTCGCTGATCAGACCGAGCCGTTCCGACTCCTCCACCAGGTGGGTGAGCTGCTCGCGGTTGTGCACGGAGGCCAGTTCGTCGCGCGGGGTGACACGGCACAGCCGGACCAGGGCGTTGCTGATTCTGTTGAGGACCCAGATGAGCGGGCGTACGGCCTTCACGATCGCCCGGAAGGGCGGGGAGAGGAGCATCGCGGAGCGCTCGGGGTGGGCGATGGCCCAGGACTTGGGTGCCATCTCCCCGAGCACCATGTGCAGGAACACGACCACGATCATCGCCACGGCGAAGGCCACGCCGTAACTGAGCGCGGTGGGCAGACCCAGCTTGTGCAGCAGAGGGTCCAGTTCGTGGGAGATCGCGGGCTTGGACACCGAACCGAGCCCCAGGGTGCACACGGTGATGCCCAGCTGGGCGCCGGCCAGCATCAGCGAGAGTTCGCGCATGCCGGCCAGTGCCGCTTTGGCACCACGCCGACCGTCGGCGACGGCCTTCTCCATGCGGTGCCGTTTGGCGGCGACCAGCGCGAACTCGGCCGCGACGAAGAACCCGCTGCCGACGAGCAGGAGGACGGTGACGAAGATCGCCATCGGGAAACTCATGCCTGCTCCTCCGCCTGCACGGCCGTTCGCTCGATCCGGACACGCTCCGGTACGTGCCGGTCGAGGGTGCGTACGTCGATCGCCACGCCGCCGCCACCGGGCAGTGCGACCGTGAGGTGGTCGCCGATGGCAGGGAAGCGGCCGAGCCGGTCGACGATCAGACCGGCCACGGTGTCGTAGTCCTCGTCCTCCGGCAGCTCGATGCCGGTGATGTCGGCCACCTCGTCGAGACGGCGTCCGGCGTCCACCAGCCAGCCGTCGCCGTCCGCGACCGCGACCACTGTGACCGTGTCCGACTCATCGGCGATGTCGCCCACGAGTTCCTCGGCGACGTCCTCGTAGGTGACGACGCCCGCCACACCACCGTGCTCGTCGAGGACGACGGCGAACTCGTCGTTCCGCTCCCGCATCCGCTCCACGGCATCCGGCAGGGGCAGGGTGTCCGGCAGCAGCAGCAGCCCCCGGGCCACCGCGCCCGCCGTGGCGGAGGTGAGCCGGCCGGCGGGCAGCCCCATCAGCTCCCGCACCCCCAGTACCCCGACGACGTCGTCCGGGTGGTCACCGAGCACCGGATAGTTGGAGTGACCGTGCTTGCCGATGAGGTCAATGGCCTCGGCCGCGGTGGCGTCCTTGCGGACGAAGACCGCGTCGACGCGCGGCACCATCACCTCGTGCAGGGTCCGCTCGGAGAACTCCAGGGCGTGGTCGATCAGCTCGGCGGTGCCGCGCGGCAGCTGGCCCTGCTCGTGGGACTCGCCGATCAGGTGGCCCAGCTCCTCGAGGGTGGCACCGTGGTGCAGTTCCTCGACCGGCTCGATACCGGCCTTGCGCAGCAGCTTGTTCGCGGTGCCGTCGAAGATCCGGACCACCGGACCGACGACCTTCAGGTAGGCCAGCGTGGATGCCGCCAACGACTTCGCCAGCCGTTCCGGGACGGCGATGGCGAGGTTCTTCGGCGCCAGCTCGCCCAGCACCATCTGCACGACCGTGGCCAGGACGAAGGCGAGCACGACGGAGATCCCGGTGACCGCACCGTCGGGGATTCCGATGCCGGACAGGCCCGGCCTCAGCAGCGCGGAAACGGACGGCTCGGCGATGAAGCCGACGACCAGCCCCGTCACGGTGATGCCGAGCTGAGCACCCGAGAGCATGAACGACAACCGCCCCAGCACCTTCAGGGCACGGGCGGCCCTCCGGTCCCCGGCGTCGGCCTCGCGTGCGAGGGCGAGCCGGTCGGCGGAGACGTACGCGAACTCCTGGGCGACGAAGTAGCCGGTACCCGCGGTCAGCACGAACACCGCCAGCACACCCAGCCAGGCTTCCACGGCACTCATCCGACACCACCCCGCCGCGTGCCGTGCTCAGGAAACGCCGGGCGGGCTGGTCGGGGACCGTGCCCCGAAGGGTCCGTCGATCTGGCGGACAAGCGATGACTCCTCATCTAGGTGTGCAGGCAGAAAAACGATTGTGACCCAAAACAGGTTCCCGACCACTGTCCGCGCCGGACACGCGTCGGCGCGCTGCGCGGCCCGCACCAGCGAGCCCACCGACGGCGAGCCGGTGTCGCGCGTAGCCTTCTCCCAGGCCGTTCGAGGCTGGTAACCGTGGAGGAACGCCCGCACCCCGGCGGTGATGAGCGCGGTACGGACCGGGGCCGGCCAGCGGCCGCGCGGCAGGTGCCCGGCCTCGGCCCGCATCCGGCGTACCACGGCGAAGTGGTCGGCGAACTCGGCATGCGGTCGACTCACGTCGTCCAGCACTCTCACGAGGTAGGTGAATCCGGTGAACGCCCCGGCGGGCGATTCATCTGCGAAGGAAGACGACGACCCAAGCCCGGGGCTTCGTGCACCTCAAGTCGTGGCCCAGCACCGGCCGATTGAGGCGTCGGGGTGTCGTGGGCCGACAGCGTGCGCGAGGTACGCGAGAGAGACGGTGAGGGGCTCGGCGAGGTGGCCGCCGAGGGCGGCCCTACGTGATGGACGCGTGTTGGTCACACCGCCGGCTCGGTGCGGGCGGAGGTGAAGGCGTGCGGCAGTGGCCTTGCGCGGCGGCTCAGCGGGTATCAGGTGGCTGAACGAGAGAAAGGGAGGGATTGTTGACAGTTGACAACTATAGCCGTGAGGCAACAAAGTGCCCACCGACAGAACGCGGATGAAGGAGGGGCCAGGGTGCTCCGGCGGGCCGGCGTTGCACCGCACGCCGGCTGCCGCGATGCCGCCTGGCCGGAACGTCTGGCGCGGCAGGGCTCGCTTCAGGCGGACCGGGCTGCGGAGTCGGCCTCATGGTGTATCTGGCCTGCCGCCGCGTCACAGAAGGCTTCCAGGCCTTCGAGCAGCGCCGCCCTTTGGGCCGCGGGCATGACCTCCAGCACCGCCCGCAGTTCGCGCTGCCTGCGCCGGCGCAGGTCGTCGAGGAAAGCGCGGCCTCGATCACTGAGATGCAGGCGAACCTCGCGGCGGTCGGACGGGCTCACTACGCGGTCGACGAACCCGGTGGCCTGGAGCCGGTCGCACAGCCGGCTGGTCGAGGGCGGCGTCGAGGCGAGGGAGTCTGCGAGGGTGCGCAGGTTGATGCCCTCGTGGTGTTCGAGGATGAGCAGCACTCGCAGCTGGGAGGCCGAGACAGGAGCCGTCGAGGCGCGGCCCCAGAGCACTTCCAGGAGCTCCGCGGCCGTTGAGGTCACGCGCGCGACCTCGTCGGGCTGTGGGCGGGGGCGGATAATACTCACGGCCATACTCTCGCAGACGCTGGGACGGATGTCAGCGTACTAGGGCCGCCCTCCGGCTACCGATGTCTCGGGCAGCCAACCCTTCTCCCTTTGATCATATGACCGGACATTTTTCGGCAATCACGGTATGCCAGACAAATGATTGGACCTTCCATCGTGAACAGATTCGTGGTCGCTGAACGTGCTGTCCGTACGGCGGCACCGCATGACTTGCTCGACGCTGTCCGTCGTGTACTGGTCGAGCAGTACGCGGCGGACGGCGTCGAGCTCTTCATGGCCGATTACGGGCTGACGGTGCTGCAGCCGGTGTCCGTTCTGCCGGACACCCTGGAGCCGGTGTCGGTGCACAACACCGCCGAGGGCCGGGCGTTCGGCGCCCAGGAGCCGTACGTGGAGGACGCGCCGGGGGGTGGCTTGGTGCGTGCGCACCTACCGGTGAGCGTGCGTGGTGACCGCCTGGGCGTGCTGTCGGTCGTGCTGCCGGGCGGGGACCACGTCCGCGGATGCCTGGCTGAGCTGGCCGAGATCGCCGAGGTGCTCGGGCGTGAGGTCGTCGTGGCGGAGCGGGACACCGACCTGTATCTGCAGGCGCGCCGCAGGGACCGGCTCACGCTGGCGGCCGAGATGCAGTGGCAGCTCCTGCCCGGCCGCTCCTCCGCTCGACCCGAGTACGAGCTGGGGGCTCAGCTGGAGCCCGCGTATGCCATCTTCGGCGACAACTTCGACTGGTCCGCGACCGCGGAACACCTGATGCTGTACGTCACCAACGGCATGGGCGAGGGCATAGAGGCCTCCCTGCTGACGAACCTGGCCATCAGCGCCCTGCGCAATGCCCGGCGTGCGGGCCTGCCGCTCCCCGACCAGGCGGCCCTGGCCGACCAGGCGGTCTTCGCCCAGTACCGGGGGGAGTGTTACCTGTCGGTGCTGATGTTCGACTTCGAGCTCGCCACCGGCCGGGCCTGGGTAGTGGACGCCGGGTCGCCGCAGATGCTCCGGCTGCGGGAGGGAAGCGTGGAGCGCATCGAGCTGGAGGCACAGCTGCCGCTGGGCATGTTCGAGGAGACCGACTACGTGGCCCAGGAGTTCCGGGTCGAGCCCGGCGACCGCCTGGTCTTCGTCAGCGACGGAGTCCATTCGGTCGCCTCACCGAAGGGCGAGGCCTACGGGGACGTCTCACTGGCCCGCGCGATCCAGGCCACGCGCCTGCTGCCGACCGCCGAGGTTCCGCGGGCCATCCTGCGGGAGCTCACGGGCCACCGCGGCCGGCGGATCCCGGACGACGACGCTCTCGTGGTCTGCCTGGACTGGCTGGGACGGTGACCGGTGGTGCCGCACGGCGGCCCGCGGCGGGTAACGCTTGTTCGCCCCGCGCCTCCGGGCTAATGTTTGCCATATAGCAATTATTGTCGAAGTGCATGCCGCTCGGCGGCGTGGAGTCTGTGCGCAAGGGAGATGTAAGTGTCGGAGCGGGACGCGGCCGAGGAGCCGGCGGCGCGGCAGGTAGGCGCCTTTCTCGAACATCGCCGGGAGCAGCTCGCCCAGCGCTGGGCGGACGCTCCCCTGTTCCGCACGGTTTTCACCGTCTCCCGCGACGAGGCGGTCGAAGCGGGCAAGGCCGTGGTGGACGCGCTGGCCGTCGTTGCCTCTTCCGGCCGGCCCGAGGACGTCGCAGCGACCGGCTTCGCGGCAGTCCGTGACCAGCTGGGGCGTATGGCCGCGTCCCGTGCCCGGAGCGGATTCTCGCCGGCCCAAATCGCCGATGAGGTCGCCACGTTGCGGGTATCGGCTACCGAGCTGCTGCTCGCGGAGTTGCCCGAACCCGCTGACCAGCAGGGCCGGGATGCCGCGCTGGCTCTGACCGTTCTGATGGGCACCCTGCGTCTGGTCGTGATGGAGACGGCGCTCAGCGCGGGCGAGGAGCTCGTCGAGCGTCAGCGTGAGCAGCTCCTCGAGGTGGCTACCCCTGTGATCCGGCTGTGGGACGGCGTCGTGGCGGTACCGCTGATCGGCACCCTCGACAGTGCCCGCAGCCAAGTCGTCATGGAGAGCCTGCTGGAGGCAATCGTCGCTCAGCGTGCCCAGTACGCCATCCTGGACATCACCGGTGTTCCCACGGTCGATTCCCTGGTCGCCCAGCACCTGATGAAGACCGTGGCCGCCGCGCAGCTGATGGGTGCCGAGTGCATCCTCTCGGGCATCCGCCCGGCGATAGCGCAGACCATCGTCCACCTCGGCATCGACCTCGGGCCCATCACCACGCGCGCCGGCCTGGCCGACGCCCTCGCCTACGCCCTGGGCCGGCAGGGCATCGAGGTCTCCCCGCGGACACCCTCGGTCGCGGGCCGACGGTGACCTCGCATCCCGCGGTCTCCGTACCGGTCCTGGAGCTGGGCGACATCCTGCTGGTCACCCTGCAGGGAGGCCTGCACGACGGCGCGGCAGAGCAACTCCAGCACGACATCACTCACCGCATCGCGCAGCAGCCGGTGAACGGCGTCGTCATCGACATCTCCGGCGTGGAGATCGTCGACTCGTTCCTGGGCCGCGTCCTGGCCGAGATCGCCGCCAGTGCCCACCTGTTGGCGGCGCGGACGGTACTGACCGGGATGCGCCCCGCCGTGGCGATCACATTGGTCGAACTGGGTCTCGCCCTGCCCGGTCTGCGCACCGCACTGGGCGTCGAGAGCGCGCTGGCCCTGCTGGGGAACGCTCCCTCGGCGGCACAGTCCCCACATCCGCAGGAGGGCGCGTCATGCAAGCCCAACTCGGCCTGACGACCAGGGTCACGATCGGCTCCGACGCCGACCTCGCCTGGGCGAGGCATCAGGTGCGTCAGGCATCGGCCGCACTCGGCTTCAGCCTGGTCCAGCAGACGAAGCTGGTCACCGCTGCCAGCGAACTGGCCCGCAACACCCTCGTCCACGGCGGCGGCGGACATATGGAGATGACCACGCTGGACGACGGCCAGGCCCGTGGGCTGCGACTGTCCTGCATCGACGAAGGCCCCGGAATCCGCGACATCGATATGGCAATGACCGACGGCTACACCACCGGGGGCGGCCTGGGCCTGGGTCTGAGCGGGGCAAAGCGCCTGGTGCAGGAGTTCTCCCTGGACAGCCGCCCCGGACAGGGCACCAAGGTCACCATCACCGAGTGGATCTCCGCGCTGCCCACTCCCCGCAGCGGTGTCGTGTGAGCCGCGTCTGGGATGTCCCGGTGCACGACACCACACGCATCCGGGATGTACGCGTGGCCGCCGAGGCGGCGTGCGCCCGTGCCGGGCTCGGTTCCCAGCGCACCGCCGTCGGCGCACTGGTGGCCACCGAGCTGGCCACCAACCTGCTCAAACACGCGGGCGGCGGCCGCATCGTGATCACTCTCGCCCAGGATCCCGACATCGACGAGGGCACGTCGTCGTGGGTCCAGATCACCTCTCTCGATCACGGACCCGGCATCCCCGACGTGGAAGCGGCACTGCGTGATGGCTGCACGACAGTTCCGGCCTCGCTCGGCGCCGGACTGGGGACGTGCCTGCGCGTGTCGAACACCTTCGACCTGCACAGCCGACGCGGACAGGGCACCGTGGCAGTGGCTCGCGTCGGGCCCGCACCCGCCGCCGGGGCTCGCACGCTGCGTCCCGGACGAGATGTGCGAGCCGGCGGCATCAACGTCTCGCTGGCTGAGGGCGAGTACTCGGGTGACGCCTTCGGCTGCGTGCGCTCGGGCGGCCGTCTGACGCTCATGCTGGCCGACGGGCTCGGACACGGCATCAGGGCCGCGCAGGCCGCCGTCGCCGCCGTCGCCCAGCTGCGGATCACCGCGGGCCTGCCACCGGACGAGGTCCTGCGCAGCATCCATGGCGCGTTGCGTTCCACCCGGGGCGCGGCAGTCGCCGTTGGCCAGGCCGACCTGGCCAACGGCAGGTTCACCTTCTGCGGGGTCGGCAACGTCGGTGCGCGCCTTCACTCCGGCAGCACCTGGCGACCGCTGCTGTCCCACCCGGGCATCGTCGGGGCGCGCTTGCCGGCATCCCTGCCCCTGCAGCACGGAACGTGGCGGACCGACAGCCTCCTCCTCGTGCACAGTGACGGCCTGCCCAGCCGCTGGACGCCGCCCACCGACCCACAGCTCCTCACCCTCGACCCCGCGCTGATCGCAGCGGTCGTACTGCGCGAAGCCAGTAGCGCAGCGCGCCCTCTGCGTGACGACACCAGCGTGGCCGTACTGAGCAACGACCACCGCGCACATCCTGACTGCTCGCCGCGCTCGCCTCGGCCGGCGGCGAGTTGGCCGCCGCCGCGCTGATGACCACCGCCGCCTGACGGGTTTTGATCACCCTTCCCCACAACGGCTGGGCGGCGACGAAATCCGCCTCCAGAGACCGTGAGGCGCAAGCAGAGACAGCAGACTGACGGCAAGTGCGAGCACCAGACCCGCCGTTCGCCGGGAGTGCCCCCTTGCAACGCTGCTCGGGATCGCGGCATGAAGACCCTCCGCTTCGTCCAGGGGCGACGTTTCTCCGTGCGAGGCGGGCCCCGTGCGACGGTGCGACGTCAGTACGCGCTCAAGCTGCTCGCGAACCCGAACCATGACAGGGACGCGACGCTGCTGAGTGAGGGACACAGCTCCCGCAGCTTGGCCGGGCCGGTCTTGGGGGACTCGCGGCTCATCCGGTAACAGCCGGGCCTCCGGAGGGTCCTCACCCGTCCGTGCCACCTGGCCTGCGGACTTCTTGGCGTCCGCGTACGTGCCGGGGAAGTCCTGGTCGATGCTAGTCGGCGACTATGCCGCGGGCGCTGAGGACGTTCAGCAGCTCCGGTCCCAGGAACTCGGAGCCGAGCACACGTCGGAGATGGGGAAGTAGCACGAGGTCGTCGAGGGAGGTCACGTCGAACAGGTCGTCCTCGCCGTCCCACACCGGGGCGCACTCCTGGTACACCTGGTTACCGCCGTCCATGCACAGCTCCTCGACGCCGGCCAGGAGTTCGTCGCTGATCTCCAGTGACTCGAAGTAGCTGCGTGCCTCGGGCACGATCTGGTACGCGAGTCCGTGCTGCTCGGCGTACTCCCAAGGGGAGTCGCCGAGCCCCTTCTGCTTCAGGAGGTCGGCGAGGCGGAACTGAGGCGCGAGCGTCTCATCGATGAACATCAGCTGCTCGACGACGATGAGCTTGAAATTGAAGTCCTTGAATGTGGCCACGCGCACAACATATAGGGACGTCCGGTCATTGACTGTTCGGTGGGCCGTAGGGCTGGAGGAGCTGGTCGACGGGCGCGTAGTCGTCGGTGAGCAACTGGGCGTCGCCGATCCAGGAGGTGAGGTCGTCGCCGGAGGCGGTCCTCCAGCCGGTTCGCCGGGCATCGAGCGCCTCCTGGACCGCGCGCAGGTCGACCCGCCGGTCGGAGGCGAGCACCACCATGTTGCCGCCCTTCGAGGTGGTGGTCCGGCTGAGGCCGATGTCGCCGGGTTCACCGATGAGGACGACGTGTTCGAAGGTCTCGGCCAGGGTGGCCACTTCGGCGCGTGCGAACTCCAGAGCGCCGTGATCGATGAGATTGGCGACGTACAAGCCGTCCTCGTCGAGCACCCTGCGTACGTCGGTCATCGCTTCCACCGTGGTGAGGTGCCACGGGACGCTGACGCCCCCGAAGGCGTCGCCGACGACGAGGTCACGACTGTTCGTGTCCAGTCGTCGCAGGCCGAGCCTGCCGTCCTCCGCGCGTACGTCGATACCGGCCTGCGGCGTCAGACCGAGTTGGTCGTGGTTGATGCGCACGACCCCGCTGTCGATCTCGGACACGACACTGTGCGTCCCGGAACGCGTCGCCGCGAGGTAGCGGGGCAAGGTGAGCCCACCGCCGCCCAGATGGTGAGCGGTGAGTGACTCTCCTCCGGGGTAGGCGGTGTCGACCACCGATGCGATGGCGCGCATGTACGTGAACTTCAGGAAGGTCGGGTCGTCGATGTCGACGTACGAGTGCCTCAAACCGTCCAGGACGAGTGTGCGGCCGCCGACCCGGTCGGGATCCGCGACGACCCGTGCGCAGTGGTACCGGGTCTCCGTGTCGCAGGCACCGGGCGCCACACTGCCGGCGAGGCCGCCGGCGACGACCACGAGTATGAGGGCAGGGGTGCCGATCCACCCGCGCACGCGCCACTCGACCAGCGCCGAGCCGACCACCAGCAGTGTTCCGAGGCCGATGAGGATGCCGCTGACCGGCCATCGCGAGAT
This sequence comes from Streptomyces sp. NPDC097107, assembly GCF_044762405.1. NCBI lineage: Bacteria > Bacillati > Actinomycetota > Actinomycetes > Kitasatosporales > Streptomycetaceae > Streptomyces > Streptomyces sp. NPDC097107. The sequence continues at coordinate 120,485 of NZ_JBIWEF010000009.1, forward strand.
GAGGACGAAGCCGGTGAGGACAGTGCCGAAGATCGCGCCGACGGTACCGACGCCGGACAGCCGTCCGACAACCGTCCCGGTCTCGGCAATGGTGGTGAGACGCAGTTTGGTCACCACGGGCGTCACCGCGGAGAGCAGCGCGCCCGGCACGAGGACAGTCAGCGCCGCGATCAACAGGAGCATCGCTGGTGCCCACTCCGCGGTGGTGCGGAGCACGGCAGGGGTCAGCGCGACGACCGCTCCCGACACCCCGAGCGAGGGGCCCAGAAGCCGGCGTGGATTGACCTGGTCGGCTACGCGCCCGCCCAGCCAGGAGCCGAGAGCGATCGCGGTGAGGGCGATGCCGATCACCATGGTGCTGGTCTCGAGGGTGAGGCCAAGATAGGGGGCCAGCAGCCGCAGAGCGACGATCTCGACCACCAGGACCGCGGCGGAGGCCCCGAAGACGAGCGCGGCAGCCGCACGGGAACCCAGGCCGCCGCTGCCTGGCGTGCCCTCGGCGAGAGGCGCGGAAGACGATCCGGTCATGGGCGACATCCTGGCATGCGGCGCCAACGCGGGAGAGGTTGAGGAAAGCCGCCATTTCGCGCTCCGCTGCGGGCGTCGTCGCCGGTCGTGAGCGCGCCCGGGCCGGAACTGGTCGAGTGGTCACCGCGTTCGCTCCGGTGTGAGCGCCGCCCGTTCTGGCGACGCCGCCTCAAAGCGGCCGCGCCGACGGGCGACACGCACCCTAGGCGTCCGCGAGGAGGGGGTCGTACGGGGTGCTGGTGCGGCGGGCGGACATGAAGGAGAGGAAGTCGCTCACGAAGGCGCTCCGGCCGTAGGCACCGCCCGTGGTGGCGAGGTCGCGGTGGAAGGCGGTGCGGAAGAGGTTTCGGTGCTCCTCCGCGTCGATGGTTCCGCTGCCGTCCTTGTCGGTGGCGTCGAAGAGGACCTCGGCGACGCGAATGAGCGCGGCTCCCGCGAGGGAGGGCACGGCCGCGGCGTACTCCTGCGCGCTCACCCGGCCGTCGCCGTCCGTGTCGAGGGCGGTCTGGAGTTCGCGCCACCAGGCGGCGAAGGCGTCGTACAGCCGAGTCTCCTCGGGCTCGTCCAAGTCGAGTCGGGTGGCGAGTTCACGGGCCATGGCGGCGAGGTCGGGCCAGTCGAGGTGGCCGTCGCCGGTCTGGTCCAGCACCTGGTGGAAGAATTCCTCCGCCGAGCGCCGGCCCTCGTCCGCGCCCGACGCGGAGGCCGGGTCCTGGGCGAGGTCGTCGCCCAGCGGGGTGAGGAGACGGAGCAGGGCAGAAGCCCGCTTCATGCGGCCGCGCAGGGCGGTCACGGTCCGGGCGCGGGGGTCGTCGCTTCCGGGTGACAGGGAGAGCAGTTCGATGACGCTTCCGGCGTTGAGCCAGCCGTCGGGCAGGAATCGGGCCAGCCCGGCGGCGAGGTACGCGCCCTGCATGAGGGTCTGGGCGCCGGGCATCTCCGGCAGGCCGGCCCGTCGCCGGTACGGCTCGGGGAGCGAGGCAACGGTGATCGCACCGAGCAGCGGTCCGGCGACGGCCCGGCCGGCCGCCCACAGCGTCGGCGCGCCGTCGAGCAGCGCCGGGGCGGGCAGGTGGTCGAAGAGCCGGTAGAGGATGACGCGGGCGGCTTCGGTATTCTCCAGCCGGGTCTCGACGACCCGGTCGAAGTACGGCCAGAAGTCGTCGAGTTTTTCGGGGAGTTCGCTGGAGTCGCCGTCGAGAGCGGCTAGGAACTCATGGTACTCGGCGTACATCCGCTCCATGGTGGCCTGGTCGAGCGGCTGGCCGCTGAACCGGCACATGGTGACGGCGCTCTCGAAGAGAGTGGCGACCACCCAGGCCCGAGCCGCGCGGTCCATCGCGTCGTAGGACCGGCCGCGTGTGTCGGATCCGCTCATGCGGGCGTGCAGCCGGTTGAGCCGGGCGGCCTCCCGCTCCCGTGCCGCGGGGTCGTCACCGAACATGCGCCGCATGCTGAGGAAGGTGTTGCGGAGCCGGCGCCATGGGTGAGCGACGAAGGTCGAGTTGTCGACGAGGGCGGCGCCGATCTGTGGGTGGGCGGCCTCGAGCACGGTCGCGCGGATCATGGCGAGCGCCCAGCGCGGGTCGTCGAAGAACGCGTGGAACTGCGAGTCGGGTCCGAACAGGGGCGGCACGTCGGCCGGCCGCTGGGTGCCGGTACCGGCGGGACCGGTCGTTCCGGTCGTCATCGTGGGTCTCCGTTCGTCTGGGACGGCAGGCCGCCGAAGCGGCGGGCGCGATGCTGATAGGTGTGCAGGCACGCGAGGAAGTCGGAGGCTCGGAAGTCCGGCCAGAGCACTTCGGGGAAGATCCACTCGGAGTAGGCGACCTTCCAGAGCATGAAGTTGGAGATTCGCTGCTCACCGGAGGTACGGATGACGAGGTCCACGTCCGGGGTGTCGGGAAACGGCAGGTACTCCGCGAACAGCCGCTCGGTCACCTCGTCCGCCGGCGTCCCGCTGAGGATCAGCGCTCGGGTGGCCTCGACGATGTCCCGGCGTCCGCCGTGGTCGAAGGCCACGGTCAGCGTCATCCCGCGGTTGTCGCCGGTCAGCATCGTGAGGTCGTCGAAGTCCCTGGCCAGTTTGTGAGGGATGCGAGGGTCCGCCGCCCCGGTGAAACGGCAGCGGATTCCACGGGCGAGCAACAGCGGCGCGTGCTTGCGCACCACCCGGCGGACCAGGCGCATCAGGTAGTCGACCTCGGCACCGGGCCGGTTCCAGTTCTCGGTGGAGAAGGCGTACAGGCTGAGCCACTCGACACCGGCGGACCGGGCCGCCTCGATGATGTCGATGACGGTGGTCTCGGCGGCCTGGTGCCCCGCCGTGCGCGGCAGCGAACGGCGCTGCGCCCACCGGCCGTTGCCATCCATCACGCACGCCACGTGCCGGGGCACCGCGCGCGCCGCTCCGTCGCTCCGCCGTTCCCCGCCCGGCAGGCCCTCCGTCGCCTCCGTCGCCGAGTGTCCGCCCTGAATGTCGTAGTCCGTCATGCCCGGCCCCGCTCCCCCCGCAGTGACGCAACCGGTAGTGCCGTGCTCGCTCACGCCTGTCACGCCTTGTCCCCCGCCCTCGCCGGCGTGCTTCCTGCCGAGATTCTGGCAGCAAGGACGACGCCGGACTGCTGGTACGGGGGACTGTCACCCTTGGCTCGTACGTCCGAGTCCCCTCCCCCACCCCGGCCGATCGTCTCCGCCGAACTCCTCCTGCTGCCACGGTCCATGAGGAGCGCGGAGTCGCCGGTCCACACGCATCGCCCGGCGACTCCGTGATCTCACGTGGACCACGCGGCTCAGGCGGTGTGGATCTCCAACGCGGTGCGCACGGCGGACTCCACTGCTCCCTCGATCCACGCGGGTTTGACGGACGTGTGGTCCCCGGCGAAGTGCAACGGTCCCTCAGCCACGGGAATGGAGGGCAGCAGCTCCGTGTGCTGCCCGGGCAGGAGTACGGACGCTTCCCCGTAGGCGTAGGGGTCGCGCAGCCAGCTCTGCGTGCGGCCCGCGCCGGTGTAGAAGACCTCGACTCGCTGGCCGTAGACCTGCTGGAGGCCGCACAGGGCGTGGGGGTACCGCGCCTCGTCGTCCAGGGAGTCCCAGCGCAGCGCGTCGTCCGCCCAGCTGTAGGAGGCCAGGACTACGCCCCCCGGGCTGCCGGAGACCGGATGGGAGGGGTGGAACATGAACCGGTTGGCGTTGTCCGACAAGGAGCCGCCTCCGACGACGTCGACCGCCTCCGGCTGATCGCGCGCGATCGCGCGGTTGGCGGCGTAGTGGGTGCGCTGTCCCGGTGTGATGTGCCCGGCCGGCACGGAGGGATGGGCCCCGAGCAGGCTGCCGTCCGCGGCGGCGCGGCCGGTGCGGTAGGCGTCGTACAGACCCGGGTCGACGGCGTGCAACTCGCGTTTCCAGTCGGCCTCGTCGAACTCCCACCAGCGGCGGCTGAACTCCAGCAGCACTTTGGTGGCGCAATCGTAGTGCAGTTCGCAGACCGCCCGGCGCTTGCCGTACGACATGGGCGGTTCGACCTGTACGTGACGCAGTCCGGAGAAGGGAACCGTGACCACCGCGACGTCCGCGGTGAACTGCTCGCGTACGACGGGACCGCCGCGCCCCTCCGACACGGTGTCCACCCACACGTGCGGGCCCTTGCTCCGGACGTGCTCGACGTCCGGTGAGGGACGGTCGGGGTGGTGGTACTGGATGCGCGTCACCCGGCGGTCGAACCGCACCTCCTTGCGCACGCGTTCCAGCAGGGCGTCCGGCAACACGGCCGTGCCCCCCTCCAGTTCGTAGAACGGCGTGTCGGGGCTGATGAGGGAGGAGCCGATGAAGCTGTGGATGAAGGACAGCGGGAGGCGCGAGGTGAGGTTCTCCAGGGTGCCGATCAGGTCGATGGTCCGTTCATCGAGACCGGCGTGCTCGGTGAGGAAGCGGAACATCGACCAGTCACCGAACCGCTGTACCACGCGTGCCCAGCCCCGCAGTCGGTCCGGGAGCGGCTTGTCGACCCGCTTGCCGTCGCGGTCGACGTAGCTGAACTCGTCGCGCACCGGGTCCAGCGCGGAGCGCAGGATGGCGGCGGCGGAGGTGTCCCAGCGGGCTCGGGGGACGCCGAACGACCGGTTCACGCGCCGGGGCGCGCGGGCGTAGTCGGCGCGTCGCACACGGATGCCGTTGACGTGGATCCAGGTGCGGTAGGCGGGGTCTCCCTCGTCGTCGACGTCGACGTAGTGGAAACGCCGCTTCTTCAGGCCGAACTGGTCGATCAGCTCCATCACCAGTGGATGGCTGCCCGGGATGCGCATGGCGCCCGCTTCGGCGTACTGGCGGGGGTCGGCGAAGGGCTGCTCGGCGCGCTCGTGGCCACCGCTCCGGAAGGTCTTGACGCGTCCGCCCGCCCGGTTGCCGTTGGCCTCCAGCACCGTCACACGGTGGCCTGCCTTCTTGAGCAGCCAGGCGGTCACCAGACCGGCCGGGCCGGCGCCGACGACCAGGATGTTCTTGGGCCGTGCCCGTCGCTGAGCCGGCAGACCCTTCTGCAGGACGCGCTGGTAACCCGGCACGAGGGGGCGGTCGTCGGAGTCCAGTACCAGGAGGGCGCGGGCGACGGCGAGGCACCGCTCGAAGTCGGTGTCACGGCTGTCGCCCGGAGCGGCCGGTGCGGGCAGCGCCGTGGCGACACCGCCGGTCAGGGCTGTGGCCACCGTGGCCGTGCCGGCCGCCGCCGCGAAGCTCCTCCGCGTCAGACCGCCGTCGGAACGCACCACCGTGTGATCTTCAGTCATGGCGGTCTTTGTACCGGCGTCCATGGGCCCTGCGCCCGCCCTTCGCTCCGGCATTGACTCGAAGGAGCTAATCCCGCGCCGCCCCTGACGTCGTCGCAGGTCCGCCGACGTGGACAGCTCGGGTCCCCGAAGGGATGAACGTTGATCGAACTCCGTCTGCCGTGACCATCGATCCCCCACACTGCGACATGCGTGTCCACATCCGTGCTCTCCGGCGGGGCCCCACGGCGCATCACCCATGCGGTGCCGACGCGGCTTCGCGAGAGCGCGAGGCGATGGAGGGGGAAGGGTGACGCAGCGGCGCGCTCCGTTCGGTGACAGAGCCCGGTACTGGTTCGACAGCACGCTGACCCGCGGTGCGGCCGCTCTCGTCGGCTGGATGGCCCTGCTGTGTCTGGCCGTCGTCGTTCCGGCCAGTGCGGTGCTGGTGTGGACCGACCCTGATGTCCCGGCGTCCCTGGCGGACCGGTTGGCCGGGGTGTGGCGCCTCACCGGGGAGACACTGCGGCTGGGCGGCGCGACGGGTACGCCGCTGCGGGCGATGATGTCGGTCTTGCTCGCGCTGGTCACTCTGCTGTACGTCTCCACGCTCGTCGGCCTGATCACGACGGCTCTCACGGAGCGGCTCTCCGCGTTGCGGCGGGGCCGCTCCACCGTCCTCGAACAGGGGCACGCCGTGGTCCTGGGGTGGTCGGAACAGGTCTTCACGGTGGTGAGCGAGCTGGTGGCCGCCAATGCCAACCAGCGTGGCGCGGCGGTGGTGGTGCTGGCCGACCGGGACAAGACCGTCATGGAGGAGGCCCTGAGCACGAAGGTGGGCTCTTTCGGCCGTACGCGGCTCATCTGCCGCAGCGGCCCCCCCACCGACCCGGCCGTGCTCCCCCTGACCAGCCCGGCCACGGCCGGTGTGGTGCTGGTCCTCCCCCATGACGAGCCCGACGCCGACGCCGAGGTGGTGAAGACGCTGCTGGCGCTCAAGGCCGCACTGGCCGGGGAGGAAGGCCGTCCGCCCGTCGTCGCCGCCGTCCGGGACGACCGGTACCGCCTGGCCGCCTGTCTCGCCGCCGGCCCCAGCGGCGTCGTCCTGGAGAGCGACACCGTCACCGCCCGGCTGATCGTCCAGGCCGCCCGTCGCCCCGGGATCTCCCTCGTCCACCAGGAACTTCTCGATTTCGCCGGCGACGAGTTCTACCTGTCCAGCGAGCCCTCCCTGGTCGGCCGTCCGTTCGGCGACGCGCTGCTGTCCTACTCGGCGTCGAGCGTCGTCGGGTTGATGCGAGGAGACTCCCCCCTGCTCAACCCGCCGCCTGATACGCCCATCGCCGCGGACGACCTGCTCGTCGTCATCTCCCGTGACGACGACACGGTATGGCTCGACGACTGCGCGGAACTGGTCGAGGAGGCGGCGATGGCATCCGTCCCTTCGACGCCCGCGCGTGCGGAGCGGATCCTCCTGCTGGGCTGGAATCGCCGGACGCCGCTCATAGTCGATCAGTTGCGCCGCCTCGCCCGGCCCGGATCAGTCGTCGACGTGGTGGCTGACCGGGGTGAAGCGACAGTACGACAGGTGAGCGAGGTCGACGTGCACAGCGGTACCGGTCTGAGCCTGACACTGCACCACGGCGACGTGACCCGTCCGGACACCCTGCGGCGCCTGGACGTTCACTCCTACGACAGTGTGATCGTGCTCGGTCGGGACCCCCTTCCCGGGCAGCCGCCGGACGATCCCGACAACCGCACTCTCGTCACCCTCCTGCTTCTGCGCCAGCTGGAAGAAGCCACCGGCCGCGAACTGCCGGTCGTCACCGAACTGATCGACGACCGCAACCGGGCGCTGGCCCCCATCAGCCCCGGAGCCGACGTGATCATCAGCGGCAAGCTCATCGGCCTGCTCCTGGCCCAGATCTCCCAGAGCCGGCACCTGGCGGCGGTGTTCGAGGAACTGTTCTCCGCCGAGGGCAGCGGCGTCGGCCTGCGGCCGGCCCCGGACTACGTGCTGCCAGGGAGCGAGACGACCTTCGCCACGGTCGTGGCGGCGGCACGTCAGCGCGGCGAATGCGCCATCGGTTACCGGAGCCACGACGACTCGTCCACGAGTCCCGGTTACGGCGTGCGGATCAATCCGCCCAAGGGCGAGCGGCGCCGCTGGGCGGTCGAGGACGAGGTGGTCGTCGTCGGCAGGGACTGACGGACGGCTCCGGTGGGGCGGGGTGAGAGAACCGTCGGCGTCGTTCGGTCTGTCGGCAGCCCCCGGAGCACTCTCGGGCTGGACCTCGACTTCATCGTCCCCCAGCTCACGATGGCACCCCGCAACCCGGCCATGTCCGGGCTGGTCCCGCGCTACGGAACCTCCCGGGAGCGCGCGCACAGCGACGCGGCCGCCAAAGCTGCGGAACTCACGGTTCGTCCCTCCGCACACAGCCGGCGGTGACACCGAGGCTGCCCGGCTCACTGCAGAGGCAGCCTTCGCCCCGTTGCTTCCCGCTCCTGGCCACCGTCCGGTTGGGCGAGCCGGGTCAGCAGACGTGTCGGTTGTGCGGAACCTTCGGGGCCCTGGTCGGCCACCATCCGCTCGGCCAGCGGCTCGGCCGCGATGTGCGCCGCGCCGAACAGCTCCGGCCCTTCCGCTGCGATCTCCACCGCCCGCACCCGGCGGTCCCCGGGTGCGGAGCGTTCGATGTCTTCACGCACGAGGTCATGGGACGGCTCCTCCGCGTCCCGGGCCGGGGCGAGTTGCCGCCGGTGCGGCCGGTGTTCCGTGACGCGGGCAGTACCTGAGTAGGAAGTGAGTACGTGCGCTCATGCCCGAAGGGGTGACGGGGAGCACACTCCGAGGCATGACGAATCTTCCGCCCCCGGCCGAGGAGCTGAGGCTCCTCGACGCCGAGTTGTGGCGCCTCGACGCCCGCCGGGCCGTCCTGCTGCAGCGACGCGCGTGGATGATCCACACCTTGCGGTCGGCAGCCGCGTCCCAGGGCGGCCAGGACAGCGGTGCCGGGCCGGCGGCGTGGCCGGGCCGGGACTCCGCCGTCACCCACCGGCCGGAGACCACCGCGCCCGGCGTGCAGAACCTGCTCCTCGTCCTCGGCGGAGTCCTGCTGACGGTCGCCGGGGTCGCGTTCACCCTGGTCGGCTGGGGCCATTTGGGGATCACCGGACGTTCACTGGTGCTCGGCGCCGTGACCGTGGGGACACTGGGTGCACCGGTGGCGCTCCTGCGCCGAGGGCTGGCGTCGACGGCCGAGGCTGTCGCCGGCCTGGGGCTCGCCCTCACCGTGCTCGACGCCTACGCGCTGTACCAGGTGGTGTTCACCGGCACGGACGTTCTCGCGTACACGGCCGCCGCGACGGCCGTCCTGGCGGGAGCGTGGGCCGCCTACGGCCTGAGCGCGGGCTCCTCGCCCGCGACGGACGCCCCGGGCGAGGAGGGCACGGATCAGCAGGCGGCACGGCTCGTGCTCCGTCTTCCCCTCCCCCTGGCCACCGCGACCGCGCACCTCCCACTGCTTCTGTGGGCACTCGCCGTCGGTGCGGGGCCGCCCACGCTCACGGCCGTGCTGCTGGTGACCGCGGCGGCCGGAGCCGCCGTCGCACTGCGGACGGGATCGGCCCCGGTGCGGATCGTCGCAGTCGTCGGCTCACTCGGTACGGGGGCCGTGGGAGTTGTCTCGGCCGGTCTGCTCACCTGGAGTGCTTCCGCCCCGGGCACCGCCGCGCGGTCGGCCGCGCTGCTGGCCCTCGCTGCGGCGATCGCCCTGGTTGCGGCCCGGTTCGTCCCGAAGCCGGACGTCGCGGTGGGCGCGGCGCTGACGGCGGGGCTGTGCGTGGCTGCCGGAACAGGTGGGGTGATTCGGGTGTCGCTGCCCGGAGCGTGGACTGTGCCGGGGTTCCTGGTCTGCGGCGTCGCCCTGCTGGCGGCCGTCCGGACGCCGCTGCCCCGGGCATCGCGCAGGGGGCTTGTGCTCGCTTCGCTGACCGTCCAGGGTCTCGCGGTGGCGTGGGCGGTGCCCGTGGTCGCCGGGACGCTCCTCGGCCCGGTGGCCGGTATGGGGCGGCCCTGGTCCGGTGTGCCGCGGGATTTCCGAGCCGCCGTGTTCACGGACGTGCCCTGGCCCCCGCACGCGGCCACCGTGCCGCTCGTGCTCACCGTCGTCGCGGGCGTGCTGGCGGTGGTGGCCCGGCGCGGTGCGGAACGGCGGCCCTCGGCCGCGGTGGGAGCGCTCGTCCTGGGCTGGGCTGCGGTGCTCGTACTTCCGCTCGTGCTCGAACTCTCCTACGGCGCGGGCCTGGTGGCGCAGGGTGCCGTGGTCGTGGGCGCGCTGGGCTGCGCGGAGTGGACCCGCCGTGCGACTGACGCAGCGTCGCCGCTGACCCTCACGGCCATGATGCTGGCCCTCGTGACCTCCGTCGCCCTCGCTCTCGTCTCCTTGGCGTCCGAGGCGGTGACGATCGGTGTGCTCGTGGTGTTGACCCTGCTGTTCGGCGCCGCAGGTCCGCGCCCCGGGACCGGTGCGTTCGCGGCACCGGCGGCTCTCGTTCACGCCACGGCCATGGCCTGCGCGATCGGCGCGTCCATCGGCCTGCAGCCGCAGCACACGGCGCTGCTGGTTCTCGTCGTGCCCGCCGTCGCGGCCCTCGTCGCGGCACGTCCGGTCGGCTCGTCCACGACCGTACCGGTCGAAGGGGCGGGCGTGGCGGCGGGGCTGCTCGCCCTCGTTCTCGCCGCGACCGATCCGCCGATGCTGGCTCTGGTGCTCTCGCTCGGCGGGGTCATCGCGGCCGGGACCGCGCTGCGACGAGAGCGGCGGCCGGTCGCCCATGTGGCCGCCGTGCTCTTCCTGCTGGCCACCTGGTTGCGATGGGCGGCCTGGGACGTCACCACGCCGGAGGCCTACACCCTGCCCGTGACCGTGCCCGCACTCGTTGTCGGTCTACTCGGGCGCCGCCGTGACCCGGCCCTCTCCTCCTGGACGGCGTACGGTGCCGGCCTGGCCGTCACCGCGGTGCCGAGCCTCTTCGCGGCGTGGGGCGACCCGCACTGGCTCCGGCCCCTGCTGCTCGGTACCGCGGCGCTGGCCGCCACCCTGGTGGGAGCCGGCAACCGGCTCAAAGCACCGCTGGTCCTCGGCGGGGTCGTGCTCGCGCTGGTGGCACTGCACGAACTCGCCCCGCACGTCGCCCAGGTCGTCGGCCTGCTCCCCCGGTGGGCGCCTCCCGCACTGGCCGGTCTGGTACTGCTCGCGCTCGGAGCCACCTACGAGCAGCGCCTGCGCGACGCACAGCGCGTACGGGAGGCGTTCGGGCGGTTCCACTAGGTCCTGTCGTCAAGCTCCCGTCGTCCGCCCGGAGGGCGGGCCTCGCGGCGTCGGGTGCGTGCTCTCGGCGCGCGGGGCCCTGATCCTCGTACTGGATGTACTCGGATCGGGGCCCGTGCGGCGAGAGTGCGTGCATGGCGTCGCGAGGCAGACGGGAGTCTGACGACAGGTTCTCCAGGCCGCGTGAGACCGTCGGCGTCTCCGCGGACGCGCCGGCGGCTCCCCGGCACCGGATCCGTGAGCCGATGCCGGGACCGGCTCCTCCTAGGGAGCCATCTCGTAGGCGCCGGACAGCGCCTCGACACGCTCCCAGACGCGGGCCGACCGGGCCTCGTCGACGACGGGGCGCCGGATTGCACCGAGGGCCCAGCTCTGCTGGAGCTCCGTGGCCGAGGCCTTGCCGTGCAGTTCGACGGCATGGTTCGAGAAGTCACGGACGAGGACGGAGAACAGCTCGTCGAGGACGTCCTCGTCCAGGTCGGTCGACTCGGCCTGTTCGAGGATCAGTTGGCCGTGTACGACCAGGGCGAACAGCTGGCCGACGGCGAGCAGCAGATCCAGGTCGCGGCTCTGCCGCTCGTCGGGTGCCGCGGTGGTGACGAACGTGCACAGGGCATCGGCCTGCTCCCGGAACCGGGCCACGTTCGGCACCCCGGCGTAGGTGTCGAAGGCGGAGCGCCAGTCGTGGAACCGGATGGAGCCGAGCCCGCGGGCCGGGCCCTGCCGGAACAGGAAGGTGTCGTCGGCCGCGTCGAGACGGGTCGGCACCCGCGGGTGGTCGACCGGGTCCAGCAGGTGGTTGCGCATGAACTTCAGGATCAGTGCCAGGTTGACGTGCACCGTGCCCTCGAGCTTCGGCAGGCCCCGGATCTCGATCGCGGCCTGGGCGAAGTAGTTGTCCTTCTCGAATCCCTTGGCCGCGATGACGTCCCACATCAGGTCGATGACCTTCTCGCCCTCGGTGGTGACCTTCATCTTGGTCATCGGGTTGAAGAGCAGGTAGCGGCGGTCGTCCGGTCCGGCGGAGCGGAAGTAGTCGACGGCGCGGTCGCTGAACAGCTTCATGCCGGCCAGGCGCACGTACGCGTCGATCAGCTCCCGCCGGACGTGCGGGAAGGCGGTCACGGGACGGCCGTACAGGATGCGGGTGTGGGCGTGCGTGACGGCCTCGTACATGGCGTGCTCGCAGATGCCGATCGAGGCGGTGCACAGGTTGAACTTGCCGACGTTGACGGTGTTCAGGGCGGCGTCGAAGGCGGCGCGCCCGGTGTGCAGGACGTCCTCGCGGCCGACCGGGTAGTCCTCCAGCCGGAACTCGCTGACGTACTTGGAGGAGTCGACGACGTTCTTGACCAGGTGGTAGGCGGGGTGACGGCTGTCGGCGGCGAAGAAGACGTAGCCCTCCGGCCCCTCGACGTCGGTGCGGCGGCCGAACACCGACACGAGCCCGGCGGCGTTGCCGTTGCCGATGTAGTACTTGGAACCGGTCGCCCGGAAGCCGCCCTGCCCGTCGGGCTCCAGCAGCATGTCCGTGGAGTAGATGTCGGCGCCGTGGCTCTTCTCGGAGAGGCCGAACGCGAACACCTCTCCCTGGACGAGGAGTTCGGCCGCTCGGGCGCGGGCGGCGGCGTTGCCGCTCTGCCAGACGGGGCCGAGGCCGAGGATGGTGACCTGCCAGGCGTACCAGTAGTCGAGGCCGTAGAACCCGAGGATCTCGTTGAGGGCGGCGATACGGGCGGTGTCCCAGCGCTGGTCCGGACGGTCGCCGTCCGCCGCCGGGGTCAGGAAGGTGGCGAAGAGCCCCTCCTTCGCGGCGAATGCGAGGAAGTCCTCCAGCCACACGCGTGAGCGGTAGTCCTCGATCAGCCTGCGCTTGCCGCGCGCCTCGAACCAGTCGACCGTGGCACGCAGCAGCCTGCGGGTTTCCGGGTCGAAGTGCGCCGGGTCGTACGTGCGCGGGTTGAACAGGAGCTGGTCGGCCATGAGGGTGCCTTCCGGAGGTCGGGTCGAACGGATTCAGGCGGATTCGGACAGATCGCGGGCGATTGTCGAAAGGTCAAGGGCAGGTTTCGGGGCCGATGGGGCTCGAAGTCAGTCCCGGTTGCCGGGTCGCGCGGCGCGGAGCCCGCGGAGGGTGTCGAGGACGTCGTCGAGCCATGCGATGGTCATCCGCTCGAAGGCGATGCCTCCGCGCAGCACGACGTGCTGGAGCTCCTGGCCGACGCCGAGCGGCCGGGGAGCGTCCGGGCCGCTGAAGTCCCGTCGCTCTCCGGTCAGGTAGCGCCGGAGCCGGTCGTCGTGTGCCTCGCGGTGACGTTCGACCTCGGAGATCAGTGCGGACGGCTCGTCGAAGGCCGCACCCCGGATCTTGACGGCGAGCTCGTGCCGGATGCTTTCCGGTTCGACCGGCTCGTGCAGCCATGCGGTGAGCGCCGTGCGCCCCGGCGCCGCGACGGAGTACTCCTTCTTGTCCGGCCTCCCCTGCTGTGCCACTTCCCGGACTTCCAGCAGGCCGTCGCCCTCCATGCGCCGCAGCACGCGGTAGATCTGCTGGTGGGTCGCGGTCCAGAAGTATCCGATGGATCGATCGAACCGGCGCGCGAGTTCGTACCCCGAGCCCGGCTTCTCCAACAGTGAGACGAGGATCGCGTGTTCGAGCGCCATGTTCCGGATCTTTCTATGCAACTTGTTGCATAGGCAAGTCGTCACGCCCCGATGAGATCCGGCTCACTTGACCTTCGCGTGGATTCGCGCGTTTTCTCCACGATCAGGGCTCTTCCGGCTCCGTCGCGCAGACCTGGGAGGCCACGCCCGAGAGCGTGACGACGCGCGCTGCGGATGACGGCCGCGGACGCCTGACGTGGCCTGCGCCGACGGCGTCTCGTCCTCGCGGGAGACGCTTGTTCGGTCGGCGTACTGCCCGGGCAAGGCGTCTGCCGTGGGCCCCGCCGCACGGCCGGCCCGCACCGAGAGGAAGTGACTGTCTCCCCCACCCTCTGACGGCCGCGGTCCAGGTTCGGCGGCGTCGCCCTGCGAATGCTCCGTTCCGGCAGGTCTACGCCACAGTGCTCACCGCCGTTCCGCTCGCCCGTACGCTCCAGCCCGCGCCGGCTGTCCGATGCCCGCAGGAGGTGGCCTGGCGCCCAGGCAGAAAGCGGCCCGCTCACAGTCCGCCGCGCCACCGCGCCGGGTCGATCCGGCTCTCGTACAGGGGAAGTTCCCGGGGTGGCCGGCCGGTCTCGAAGGAGGTGCTCCGGGTCGGTGACAGCGGGGAGCGCCCCGGCCAGTTCCGTCCCGAGTGCGAGATGGTGCTGGAGTTCATCGAGGAGGTGTGGTCGCAGCGGCGCCTGGACAAGGTCCATGACTACATGGACCGCGACCTGTTCCTGCACACGATCGGCGACCGCACCGTCATCCGACCCGAGCGCTGCCAGGCCGATCTGCCGGCCATGGTCGGCCCGTTCCCGGACGCACGGTTCGCCGTCCGTGACGTCCAGGCCAACTACAACGAGCGGTACGCGGGTCTGCGCGTCGCCGTCATGTGGACCATGCGTGGCACGTACCGGGGCACGCCCGCCTTCGGCGCTCTGACCGGGCAGCCGGTGACCGTGCTCGGCGTCTCCCAGTTCCTGATCCAGAACGGCCGGATCGTGCGGGAGTACCGCGTGTACGACGAGATCTCGCTGCGCGCCCAGATCAACGTGGCACGCGGGGACGGCACTGACGAGGTCGACGCCGACATCTACTGAGCCACACACACCGGAGCTCCCGTCGGACAACAGCGGCGGGGGCTCCGCGCTGTCAGGTGACCGTCCCGCCCGCGTCGCGGATCAGTCGCCGGGGCGCTTTCAGCGTGATGACGTAGTCCGCGTCGTCGATGCCCTCATGGAGGGCGGCGCGGATCGCCGGCGTGTCGCGCGCCAGGTCGAGGCGGGCTCTCTCCCCCTCCTCGGTGAGCCATGGACGGTGCCCGGCGTCCCGGGCCGGCCAGCCGCGTTCCAGGAGCACCCCGGCCTCCGCCGCCAGATCGTCCTCGGGACGGACGCAGGAGGTAATGGCCTCCCGCAGCTCGGGCAGGGTCATTCCCTCGCCGTCGGGGGAGATGTCGTTCGCCGGCGGATTGCGCAGCAGCCAGGACTGGGGCTGGGTGCAGCCCTTCTCGACCAGCTGGGCCTGGGTGTACGCGATGAGCGCCCGGTAGGCGACACCGGTCCAGTACGCGGCGGGCTGTCCGGCGAGTTCGGCGTCGGAGATCTGCCGGGTGGCCATGGGGTGTTGCTCCTGCATTTCGGTGCTGAGCCTGCGCGCTCCGCGGGTCATGCGGAGAGACGTCTGGCCTCAAGTGCGGTCGAGGGCAAGCGAGTGATCTTCCGGAGGCCGTCGGCGCGGAGGCCGGAAGCCGACCGGTCCGCGAGCATTGATCGCTTCCGGGCCTGATGGATAGGTTGGCCGGCATGGCTGACCCGAGACCCATCGCCTGGCCGCCTGCCCCGATCAAGACCGAGCGGCTCGTACTCCGCGAGTCGGAGGCCCGGGACCGTGCGGCGGTCATCGAGCTGAACGCCTCGCCCGAGGTGGGCACCTACCTCGGTGGCCCTCGACCGCGCGCCGCGCTCGAACGCACGGTGCCCGAGGTGCCCGGACGGCGCTCCGGCTTCTTCGTGGTCGAACTCGCCGGGGCGCCGATCGGCACCATACAACTCGATCCGCACGACCCCGAGCGTCCGGCCGGGCGACGGAAGGCCGGGGAGACCGAGCTCGGCTACTTGTTCCTGCCCAAGGCGTGGGGACGCGGGTACGCCACCGAGGCGTGCACAGCCGCACTTGACTGGTTCGCCGGCGCGCTGCCCGGTGAACCGGTCGTGCTTTACACCCAGACGGCCAACGCCCGCTCGATGCGCCTCGCGGCGAAGCTGGGGTTCACCGAGCTGGAGCGGTTCGAGGCGTACGGTGCCGAGCAGTGGTTCGGCGTGTGGTCTTCGGACACGCCGCCCGCTTGAGCTCGTGCACGACAATCGACACCACGACAATCGACGCCACGACGGTGACACCGCCGGAGGAACGGTGGGACGTCAAGCGGGACCTGGTCGGCTACCACTCCGAGCTGGACACGGTGAAGGACCGGGGCACGGGCCGCTTCGAGGACATCGGCCTGGACGTCGGCCGGCGCGCGCACGAACGCTACGCCTCGGTCGGCGACGACTTCACGTCCGTCAGCGGCGAGTCCACGTGGACCATGGGCTTCCGGCGCGAGGACTGGGACGTACGGGTGGTCACTCATACCCGTCTCACCTGTGACGCAGGCCGGTTCTCCGTCGACGCCACACTGGACGGGTACGAAGGCGGCCGACGGGTGTTCTCGCGCACCTGGAACGAGACGGTGCCCCGCGATCTGCTCTAGTGTTCCGGTCCGAGCCGATCGGATCGGATCCGAGCCGAGCCGAGCCGAGCCGGAGCCTCACCGTCAGGTCCTCGTCGTCCGGCGGCGGCACGCGGCGGGGCGTGCCGGCGTCGCGGAGGGAACCCGGGTGACCAGGCGGCGATCTCCGCTCCGGGCCGGGATGCTCAGTCGAGACAGAACTCGTTGCCCTCGATGTCCCGCATCACGATGCACGAGTCGTTGCCGTCGTACAGAAGCCGTACGCGTACCGCGCCGAGCGGAATCAGGCGTGCGCACTCGGCTTCGAGTGCGGCGAGGCGCTCCTCGCCCACGAGCCCGGTGCCGACCCGCACGTCGAGGTGCACCCGGTTCTTGACGACCTTCCCTTCGGGAACGCGCTGGAAGAACAGTCGCGGGCCCGCACCGGAAGGGTCGCCGCATGCGAACCACGAGCCCCGTTCTTCACGCGGCCGTGAGCCATCGAAGTCGTCCCACGTGGCGAACCCCTTCGGCGGCGGCGATACGACGTACCCCAACACCTCGCACCAAAAGCGCGCGAGGCGCTCGGGTTCTGTGCAGTCGAAGGTGACCTGGAACTGCTTGATCGATGACATCGGCGCACCCTAGCAGGGGGTTTGGCTGCTCAGCTCCCGGCATCGAGAGGCCCAGGCGCGGCCGAGCGCCTGTCCAAGGCTCAGTCGCCCGCGCCAGGCCGGTGACCCGCGTCACACCCGCCTCCTGTCAGCAATCGGGACGCCATCTCGTTCAAGGGGCACGCGAACGAGACAGGAGCAACGCCATGAAGCACCGCATCGTCGTACTGGGAGCCGGATACGCCGGGGCCTTCGCGGCCGGGAACCTGGCCCGCCGGCTCTCCCCCGCCGACACCGAGATCACCGTCGTCAACGCCGTGCCCGTCTTCGTCGAGCGGATGCGGCTCCACCAGGTCGCGAGCGGCCAGGACGTCGCGTTCCGCGAGCTCGCCGACGTGTTCGCGGGCACCGGGGTGCGGCTGCGTCTGGCGCGCGTCACCGGCGTCGACCCGGAGCGCAGGACCGTCGCCGTGACCGGCGAGGACGGGCACGGCGAGCTCACGTACGACACGCTTCTCTACGCCCTCGGCAGCTCCGTCGCCCACCACGGCGTCCCGGGGGCGGCCGAGTACGCCTTCGATGTGACCGGCCGGTCCTCGGCGCTGCGGCTGCGCGAGCGCCTGGCCGGCCTGGGCAAGGGCGGCACCGTGCTGGTCGTCGGTGAGGGGCTGACCGGCATCGAGACCGCCACCGAGCTGGCCGAGTCCGGGCCCGACCTCTCGGTCGCGCTCGCCGCCGGCGGCGAGCTGGGCGCCTGGCTCTCGCCGGGAGCCCGCCGTCACCTGCGCCGGGCGTTCGACCGGCTCGGCATCACCGTCCACGAACACACCCACATCGAAGCAGTCGAGCCGACACGGACGATCACCGCCGGCGGCACCTCCGTCCCGGCCGACGTGACCGTGTGGTCGGCCGGGTTCGCCGTGCACCCCATCGCGGCCGCCAGCGGTCTGGAGGTCGCCCAGACAGGCCAGATCGTCGTCGACCGCACCATGCGCTCGGTCTCGCACCCGGACGTCTACGCCGCCGGCGACTGCGCCTACGCGATCGGCGACAACGGCCGGCCGCTGCCGATGTCCTGTGCCTCGGCCGGCTTCACCAACATGCAGGCGACCGCCGCGATCATCGCGCGCCTGACGGGCGGCGAGGTCCCGACCACCGGGCTGAAGTACCACGGCAACCACATCAGCCTCGGGCGACGGGACGCGATCTTCCAGATGGTGGACGGGGACGTCCGGTCGAAGTCCTGGTACCTCGGCGGCCGGACCGCCTCGCGATTCAAGTCAGGGGTGCTCAAGGGGGCCGGGTGGGGCATCGCCCACCCGACCTTCGGCATGCCCAGGCGCAAGCGTCGCCTGGTCGCCACGCCTGAGCGGTCCGGTGCGCCGGGCGCCGCATAGGCTGTCGCGCATGGACAGTGCAGCCGTCGATCGTTTCGCGGCCAGCCGGTCCCGGCTGGCCTCGCTCGCGTACCGGCTGCTCGGCTCGGCCGCCGACGCCGAGGACGCCGTGCAGGACACGTTCCTGCGCTGGCAGGCCGCGGATCACGAACGGGTGGAGGTGCCGGAAGCGTGGCTGACCAAGGTCGTCACCAATCTCTGCATCGACCGGCTCCGCTCGGCGCAGGCGCGTCACGAGCGGGCGGCCGGTGCCTGGCTGCCCGAGCCGCTCCTCGATGGCGACCCGATGCTCGACCCGGCCGACACCTTCGAGCAGCGCGAATCGGTGGCCTTGGCGGTACTGACCCTCATGGAGCGGCTCTCGCCGGTCGAGCGGGCCGTCTACGTCCTGCGTGAGGCCTTCTCGTACAGTCACGCCGAGATCGCCGGGATCCTCGACATCACCGAGTCCGCGAGCCAGCAACACGTTCACCGGGCCCGGGGCCGGGTCACCGCCGAGCGGCGCCGCGGCGGCGAGGCCGACCCCGCGTCGGCCCGCCGGGTCGTCGAGGAGTTCCTCGCCGCCGCCACGTCAGGGCGCACGGAACGACTGGTGGCGCTGCTCACCGACGACGTGACGGCGGTCTCGGACGGCGCCGGACTGGCCAGGCGGCTGCTGAGGTACAGGACGCGCGAGCGCGTCGCCTCCTACGTACGGGCCGGCTTCAAGCCCACTCCGGCGAAGCGGCGGCTGGCCGGCGGTTCGCCGGCGATGCATATCGCGTGGATCAACGGCGCCCCGGCCGTCCTGGCCGTGATCGAGGACCGGGTGGTGGGCGCCGTCGCGTTCGAAGTGCGCGAGGGCAAGGTCGCGTCCCTGCACGGCGTCGCCGCCGCGGACCGGCTCGCGCGCCTCAGCGAATCCTGGCGGCAGCACGGATCCGGCGCGCCGGTCATCGAGGCGTGGTGACCCCGGGCCGGAGTGGGCGGGAGGGCCGCCTAGAGCTCGCGTCGGCCATGCGCAAGGTGGCCGACGCGCTGCCCGAAAGCCATCGGGACACCGCGAGCGACGCCGCCCGGCGACTGCTCGTCGACCCGGAGACCGACCTGCTCTCACGCCGCCTTCCCGCCGAGGAGCTGCCCGACCCCACGATGGTCGAGGTCCGGCGCGCGGTACTCGTCGGCCACAAGCTGCGCATCCACTACGCGGCCACGGACCAGGCCCCGCGGTGGCGCACCGTGGACCCGATCGGCCTGGTCACCGTGCGCGGCCGGGGCTACTTGCTGGCCACAAGAGCTGGCACGGACCGCACCTACCGCCTGTCGCGGATGTCGGCCGCCGAGGAACTCCCAGAACCGGCGGAGCGACCGAACCAGGTCGATCTGGACCGGATCTGGCGGGACCGCTGCGCGCAGTTCCTGTCCGACGGCGACCAAGTCAGCGTGCTGGTACGGGTGAACCCGCCGCGTCGGGAGGAACTGGTCAGCACCGCGCTGGCCGTCCGTGCCGAGGAACCCGACGCAGACGGCTGGCTGCGGCTGGAGGTGACCTACCAGGACGCACGCCACGCCGAGTGGGCGCTGTGGCAGCTCACCAGGGACGCGGAAGCGCTGTCCCCGCAGTGGTTGCGCGCCTCCCTGCGCGACCGCGCGGCCGCGATGGTCCGCTGTTACGGAGTGTCGTGCTGATGAGGCTTGACCTCAAGTCAGGTCGAGGTCGCAGACTGGGAGTTCCGCTGCAGAACTACTGGAAGGAACGGCCATGCGCGCCGTCGTGCTGCACGAGTTCGGACCCGCTGACAACCTTCGCTACGAGACGATGCCCGATCCGGTTCCGGGCGCCGGCGAGGTCCTCGTCTCGGTGAGGGCCGCGGGAGTCCATCAGATCGAGACGGCGCTGCGCGAAGGGCTACAGATCGGTCCGCCGCCTCCCCGGCTTCCGGCGGTCTTCGGGGGCGAGGTGGCCGGCGTCGTCGAGTCGGTCGGGCCGGACGTGGATACGGCCTGGATCGGCGCCAGGGTGGTGACCTCTCACGGCAGGCCGGGCGGCTACGCCGAACTGGCCGCCGCCGACGTCGCGTCCCTGCACCGGATCCCGGCCGGACTGGGCTACGAGGCGGCCGTCACGATGGTCGTCACCGGCACCACCGCCATCGGCCTGCTCGACATCGCGGAGCTCACCTCCGACGACGTCGTTCTGGTCACGTCCGCCGCCGGTGGAATCGGCCGCCTGGTCGTCCAGTTCGCCGTCCGCCTCGGCGCCACGGTGATCGGCGCGGCGGGTGGTCCGGCCAAGACGGCGGCCGTGCGGGAGCTGGGAGCCGATGTCGCGGTCGACTACAACCTGCCGGACTGGGCGGACACGGTCCGCGACACCCTGGGCCCGCGCGGTGTCACGGTCGTCCTGGACGGTGTCGAGGGCGACAAAGGACGGGCCGCCTTCGGACTGCTGGCCGAAGGCGGGCGCCACCTCAGCATCGGTGCGGCCTCCCGGGAGGAGTTCCGCCCGGGCGAGGCGGAGATGAAGGAGCGCGGCGTACGCTTCACCGACGCGCTGGCCCTGCTGTTGGAGGGCCAGGACGCGCCGGCCAACGAGACTCGCGCACTCGCGGCGGCCGCCGACGGGAGTCTGGTGCCCGCCTTCCAGACCTTCCCGCTGTCCCAGGCCGCAGCGGCGCACGCCGCCCTGGAGGCGCGGGAAACGACAGGCAAGGTCGTTCTCGTCCCCGACACTCGATGACGAGTACTTCGTCCGGTACGGTCGCGGCATCGTTGTGGCTGCTGGGTGCCAGGGGGTTCGTGTCTGGCCTCCCCTGCCTTCCCCAGAACTGAGAGCAGGTTTCGTCAATGGCGTGTCGTATCAGTGAGCTTGTGCTCGGTTGCCGCGACCCCGAGGTGCTGGCGCGGTTCTGGTGCGAGGTCCTGGACTTCGTCGTGCTCGATCGCGAGGACGACGGCACGCTGGAGATCGGGCCGCGCGAAGGGTTCGGCGGCCCGCAGCCGACCATCATCCTCAGTCGCAGGGAAGAGCCGGAGAAGGGGAAGTCCCGGCTGCACATCGACGTCAACGCCACCGACCGCGATCAGGACGCCGAGCTGGAACGGCTTCTCGGGCTGGGTGCCCGCCCGGCCGACATCGGCCAGACGGGGCAGGAGCAGTGGCACGTCCTGACCGACCCCGAAGGCAACGAGTTCTGCCTGCTCAAAGCCCGCCTCAATCCGCTCTGAGGCTCGTCGGGCGGCTTCCGCCGACGCACCGCCGCGCCGTCGCCGTGCCGGACTCGTTCCGGCTCCGCGCCCTCCTACGGGTGCAGTTCCAGGCTGATGTGCGGGGACAGCGCGCGGAGGAAGTCCGCCGCGTCGAAGGCCTCGCCCGCGGAGACGACCCCGACGTGCAGCACCGGGCCTGGCAGGAGGCCGCCCTGGCTGCGCAGGCGGCGATCGCCGATCACGCCACGGTCAGCGGCCAGTCGGCGGAAGCCGTCGAGAGCGAGGTCAAGCGCACCGTCCGGCGGACGGAGGAGGACCCCGCCGAGTAGCCGGTCGCGGGGTGAGCGCGGCGACCGTCGGGCCGTGGCCGAACGCCGGCAGTCCGGGCCGGACGCCACGGGCCGGCGGCGGCGTCATACCCTGAGCGGAAGGACACTGTCTGCGTCTTCCAGTACGCCTCCGTGCCGCGCTCCTACTTGTACGAGTCCCGCGGAGTGCGGCGCGGCATGTGGACGGTCGGCTCGTACCGCGACCTGCTCGGCGGAGAGGCTTCCACGGGCGCCACAGCCGCGTCCAGATCTACCGGTGGCTCACCGGTGACCGTGCGGGCGTGCAGCGTCCCGGGCGCGGTGGGCGCGACACCGCGCGCGAGGCTGGCGGAGAGGGGCATCGCTGGTCTCCTCGGTTCCCGGCGTACGGCGTACCGACCAGTGTCCGTCGCCTCCGCGGGACCCTTCCCGAGCCGGGCCACCACTGCGACGCGAGCACATTATGTGGGTCCTGTGCAGCTTCGCAGTCGACCCCATGGAACCCGGACGAGGCGGCCCATCTCGCTGGGCGGTGCCCGGCGACGCCGTGATAGCACGGAGTACCAGATGGGAAAGGGCTCACGATCATGGGTATCTTCAGCCGTCGCCAGACCGCCGTCATCGAACGGAACCCGGCTGACGACACCGGCGTCTCAGGCGCGGAGGCCGCGGCCCGGAGCGTCGCGCTCGACCCCGCGCTTCGCGCGCTGACCGGGCAGTGGACCATCGACCGACCGCACAGTCGCATCGGGTTCTCCGTACGGCACGCGATGGTCACGACGGTGCGAGGGGCTTTCGCCGACTACGACAGCACGTTGTACTTCGACGGAGCCCGGCCCTCCGAGTCGCGGGCCGACCTCGTCATCCGGGTCGCCAGTGTCGACACGGGCGTGGAACAACGGGACGCGCACCTCATCGGCCGCGACTTCTTCGACGTGGGCCGGTACCCGGAGATGGTCTTCCGCAGCACCTCCACCGTCCACGAGGGCGGTGAGACCTTCCGGATGACCGGGGACCTGACGATCCGCGACGTCACCCGGCCCGTCGACCTGCAACTCGACTACCTCGGCTCGGTCCTGGATCCGTTCGGCGCCGAGCGGGCCGGCTTCGACGGCACCACCACCATCGACCGTACGGAGTGGGGCCTGGTCTACAACCAGCGCCTGAAGGCGGGCGGCACCATGGTGAGCGAGAAGGTCCGGCTGCAGTTCGACATCTCCGCGGTCCGGTCGACGTCATAGGGCCGTGAAGTGCTGGTTCTCCGAGCCGTCGCAGTTCTGGATCCGCAGCGGCTCCCTCGGGCCGGCCAGGGTGAGGCAGAGCCCTCGCGCGGACGTCGGCCGGATGGTGGCCCCGTCACGGACGAACTTCTGATGCGCCCCGCCGTGGCAGTTCCACAGGACCAGGCCCGTGCCGGCCGGATACCTGGTGTCGGGGACGTCCAAACAGCGGTCCTGGGTCAGCTCGGTATGGATGGTGCCCCGAGCCGGGTCGTACCACCAGCCCTGGTTGCGGCCACCGTGGCACTCCCAGCCGAGGACGCTGGTTCCGTTGGCGCTCTCGGCGGCGTCGGCGTCCACGCAGGTGCCGGTCGCCCGGTTCGTCAGCGGTCGGTAGGCCGTGTCCCAGGCGTACGGGAAGAGGACCGGCTTGCCGGAGGAGTCGACGTCCGCGCAGCTCGCCTCGTCCGCACCCGAGGCGTACAGCTGCGTGAGGCAGGAGGCGAAGGCGGCATGGCCGCGCTTGTTGGGATGGAAGGACTGGCGGAGGGAGTTCTCGTCCGGCATTCCGGGCTTGGAGAGGTCGATGTAGGCGCCCCGGGCCCAGGTGTCCTCCATGCAGACCTCGTGGCCGTGGAAGAGCCGTGAGTTGTCGAGGTAGGTCGCACCCGTGTCGGCCGCGGCCTCGCGCATTCCGCGTTCGAAGGCGGGGACCGCGCTGTCGCGGCCCCAGACGGTGTCGGAGTCGTAGCCCAGGCCTCCGCAGGCGAGTTTGCCGGCGAAGGCCGGGTTGTCGCGGAAGTCGGGGCCGATGGGGCTGGGGTAGCCCATGAGGACGAGTTCGTAGTCGCCGTCGGCATAGCCGGCGTCCCTCATCACGCTCTTCAGGTCGCGCACGGTCTGCTCGACCTTGGGCACGAGAGCGTCGACGCGGTCCTGCCAGCCGGGGGCGTACTTGGATTCGCAGGGGCCCTGGAGGAGCAGGTAGCGCGTGACGCAGTCGGTCATGACGGGGCCGAACTGGAGGTCGTCGTTGGCTCCGGCGACCAGCAGCACCATCTTGACGCGGGTGTTGCGCGCCTTGATCGCGAGACTGTCGCTCTGCACGAGTTCGTCGGCGTACTGCCTGGCGCCGCCGATGCGGATGTTCCCGGTGTACGCGCCGGAGCACGACACGTCGAGCGTGAGGTCGGCGGGGATCCCGGTGCGGTGGATGGCGGCGTCCGGCGAGCGGTGGCACCAGTTGTCGGGGCCGTTGGTACCGGGTTCGTAGGTGCCGGTCCCCTCGCCCGAGATCTCGCTGTCGCCGAGTGAGATCAGGCTGGTCCTGCGGTCGCCGAGAGGTCGTTCCGCCGGATTTCCGTAGAGCTTGGTGGCCTCTGCGGCGCGGATGGCCTCCAGTTCGGAGGAGAGCGGTACGGAGGAGACGGACTCGGCGGGGCCGGGCCGGGCGGCCTGCGCGGGGGCGGCGGCGGTGATGGATCCGCATGCCACCGCCACCGCGGCGGCGGCCGCCGTCAGCCAGTGGTGTCTGTGCCGTTCGTCCTTCACTGCACCTCCTGGTGGGTTCGGGTGTTACCAGGGGTTGTACTGGCCGGTAGGCGGCGTGGGAATGCTTGAAACAAGACAACTGCTCAACTTTTGTGTCCCGCCTCCGGCTCGCCGGCCTCCGTCCGCGGTTCGCCCGCGGGTCATCGTGGCGTGCGCGGAGTCACGACGACGGTGACATGCGCGCCGGGCCGCGCCCGCACGCGCGCGATCGCCGCGCGGTCCCCCGCCAGCACGGGCGTCGCCGTGCGGGCGCCGGTCAGCCCGATGCGCCAGCCGCCCGCCCGGGGCGGCACGGAGATCTCGGTGGCACCGCGCCCGGCCCGGTACGACAGCCGGAAGACTCCGCTGCCCGGCTCGTAGACCTCGGCGGTGACCCGGCCGGCGACCGCGGGGGCGTACGGCGCCGCGGTTTGCTCCTTGTTGGTCCGGAAACGTCCCTCCGCGTCGACGGCGCAGTACCCGCCGCCGTAGCACCACACGTAGCCCGCCCAGCCTGAGCTGTAGCCGTTCAGGGACGACAGGGCGTCACGGTAGAAGCGCCCCATGTTCGGCAGGGAGTTGTTGAGCGGACCCCACTCCCCCACCACGACGGGAACGCGGTACCGGCGCGGATAGACGGTCACCGCGGACTCGTACGCCTCGATCCAGCCGGCCGAAGGGTCGTAGTCGGCGCCCGCCTCCATCGCCGTGTTGTAGAAGTGGGGCGCGTAGACGGCCTTGGGGTCGTCGATCCGGCCCAGCCCGGTGCGGACGCCCTCCCCCACGATCGGGGTCGGTTCGAAGAAGATCCAGGAGTCGTCGTCGACGGAACGCACGGCGTCGGCGAGGCGGTTGTACAGGGGGGTGAGCTGATCGCGCTCTATGCGCCGGGCCGCCGTCGGCAGGTCCTCGCCCTGCCCGATCTCGCCCATGGGTTCGTTGATCAGGTCGTAGCCGAGGACGGCAGGATGGTCCCCGAGGCGTCCGGCCAGCACCCGCCACATGCCCGCCTGCGCGCGCCGCAGGTCCGGGTCCTCGTAGAGGTGGGTGAAGGCACGCTGCACGGCCGGTTCGAAGTACTCGGCGAACCAGTCGTCGGGGTGCGGCCGGAAGGGCAGCCCGTCGGTCCTCGTCGCCCATTCGGGGATGCCGCGGTGTCCGAACGCGGGCCCGAAGACGTCCTGGTGCGCGTCGAGCAGGACGTGGACGCGGTGCTTGTGCGCCCAGTCCAGGACGCGCTCGATCCTGCGGAGGTACCTCTCGCTGTACCGGCCCCGCTCGGGTTCGAGGTCGTCCCAGAAGACCAGCAGCCGCGCGAAGTTGAAACCCCGGGCCCGCAGGTCCCGGAAGTGCCGCTCGCCGATCGCGGACAGAGCGGCCTCGCCGCGGTGGGTCTTGTCCTCGACGTTCCAGCCGCGCAGGGTCAGGACGCGGCCCCGGTCGTCCGTGAGCCGGGGTATGCCGAGGGGCGGGTCCCGGTGGTCCTGGACGGAGGCCTTCGCGTGAGCGGCTCCGGTGGACAGCAGGACGACGCAGACGAGCGCGGCGCACAGACGGCGGTACATGGGACCTCCGGCACGGTCGGTCGACAGTGCCGCAGATCACATCAGGAAAGCTGAGGATTGTTCAAGAGTGTGGGTGCCGAAGTCCGCCACGGGCCGCCTCGGCGTCTCAGTCCTCCGCGATCAGGGCGGGAGTCGACCGGGTGAGCACCTCGCCGCGGAAGAAGGCGGGGCTGCGCCGGCACATCACGCACATGATCACCACACCGAGTGCGAGCAGCCCCACGCCGATCACGAAGACGGATCCGACCCCGAGGACGGACGATCCGCTGCCGTAGGCGGGGTCCCACATGTCGGCCAGCGTCTTGCCGAAGACGGCCGCGAGCAGGCCGCCGCCGACGACCGGGAAGAGCCCCTTGAACATCAGGTCGCGCCCGGACCTCAGCAGGTCGGCGCGGAAGTACCAGGCGCAGGCGAAGGCCGTCAGCGCGTAGTAGAAGCAGATCATCAGGCCGAGCGCGTAGATCGTGTCGACCAGTACGTGCTCACTGACCAGTGTCATCACCGTGTAGAAGACGCCCGTGGCGATGCCCGCGGTGACCGTGGCACGGCCCGGGGTGCGAAAGCGCGGGTGGACCCGGGCGTAGGAGGCCGGCAGTGCCTCGTACGTCGACATGGCCAGGACCGTGCGGGCGACGGGGATGAACGTCGTCTGCAGGCTCGCCGCCGCCGACGCGAGGACCGCGACGAACAGCAGGACGCCGAGGCCCGGGCCCATCACAGGGCCGGCGAGCGCGGCGAAGACGTTGTCCGACGTGTCGGGGTTGGCGAGTCCGAGGCCCTGGTCACCGGAGCCCACGGCCATCTGCGCGGCGACGCCCGTGGCCAGGTAGGAACCGACGAGCACGATCATGGCGACGAGCGCCGCCCGGCCCGGCGTACGGCTGCTGCCGCTGGTCTCCTCGTTGGCCGTCAGACAGGCGTCCCAGCCCCAGTACATGAAGATGGACAGCGAGAGGCCCGCCGTGAAGGCGGCGAACGACTGGACGGCGAACGGGTTGAGCCACGACCAGGAGAAGTCGGTGGAGGTGGGGAGACCAGCGCTTCCGGCCTTCGAGAAGGCCATCGCCACGAACACGGCCAGCACCAGGAGTTGCAGCGCCACCAAGGCGTACTGCAGGCCCTTGGTCGCCGTCATCCCGCGATAACTGATCACCGTGGCGACCGCGATGAGCGCGAGGCAGGTCACGATGTGCACGAACTTGTTGCCGTCCACTTCGGCCACCGCGGCACTCCCGGTGATCTCTCCGGCGAGCAACCAGAAGTACGAGGTCGCCACGCCGGCCAGGTTCGACAGCACGATGATCGTGGCGATCACCAGGCCCCAGCCACACATCCATCCCAGGCGCGGACCGAACGCCTGCACCGTCCAGGTGAACGACGTGCCGCAGTCGGGCATCGCCTTGTTCAGCTCGCGGTAGGCGAAGGCGACGAGCAGCATCGGCAGGAAGCCGGCGAGGAACACCGCCGGCATCTGCAGCCCTACCTCGCCGGCGGTCGAGCCGAGCGTGGAGGTGAGGCAGTAGACCGGGGCCACGGTGGAAACGCCGATGACGGCACTGCCCATCAGGCCTACGGAGTTCCCGTTGAGGCCCTTGGCGCGCATACCTTCGGCGGAGGCACCGTCACCCGGCTCGGGGGCCTCCAGCCGCACGTCCAGCTGAGTCATGAACAAGACGTTAAGTCCTGCGGTTTCCGTGGTGGCCGCTACGTGACTCGGCTCGCCGCCACCCACTTCACCATGGGATTGAAGGCAACTTGGTAGGTATGCCTGCACAGCAGAGGACATTGGCCGGTGTCACTCTCACCTCCCAAAGGGCGGGCGGTGACTGTCCGATATTCGGTTATCGCAGAAGAGGCCGATTCATGCGGTTCGGACACGCCACGTGACCTGCGTCACACTTCCGGAACCAGTGGAGGGGCGGGCCTTCTCACAGGAGCCCACGCGGGCGGGAGCGGCCCGTCGCGGCGGACCGCCTGCTGGAACTCCGTGGCCCCCGGGCTGGGCGGCCACCACGCGGCCGGGGTCCTCGGGGTACGGCGATAGGGGCAGGGAGCGGAAGTCGATGCCGTCGTGGTCGATGCCGTTCAGGCTGCGCGCCGGCGCCGTCAGGGCCCGCAAGGAGCCGAGGTCCTTGTCGGTCGTCAGGGCCGAGGTGGCGGTGTCGGCGACCCGGTACAGGCGGACGGGGTCGCTCGGCAGCCGGCCGGACCGGAGCTGTTCGGTCAGGGCCGCGAGGAACTTCCGCAGGAGCCGTATGCGGCCCGGATCGCCGCCGTCTCCGATGCCGTGCGAACTCCAGGTGCCGGCCGAACTGACCACCGGCCGCACCAACCGTGCGATCGCCGAGCGGCTCCACGTCGCGCCCCGCACCGTGGGGACCCACATCGAGCACATCCTCGCCAAGCTCGACCTGCCCAACCGCGCGGCCGCCGCCGCCATAGCCGCCGCCTGGGGCGTCGGACCCTCCCGCTGAGTCACCTCCGCCGGCGATCCCGGGGCCGTGTGCCAACAGTCCTAGGCGGGGGAACGGGTGACCACGTTGATGTTGAACGTGTGGGCCCCCAGGACACCGGCGATGCCCATGAAGAGCAGGGCGAAGTGCTCCTGTCCACGTGCGGTGTCGATGCCCCCGAGGTCCAGTTGGGACGACGCGGGCCAGCCGAGGTCGGTGAGCAGTCGGCCGGCGGTCCGCTTGGCTTCGGCGTCGTCGCCGGAGAGGAAGACGGTGCTCGGGCCGGTGAGACCGTCCGGGGCGGTCATCACGGTGGAGTCCATGGTGCACAACGTCTTGACGACGGGAGTCGAGGGGAAGGCCTCCTGAATCTGTTCCCCGAGACTGCCGTTGGGGTGGGAGAGCTCGCTGAAGTCGTCGGAGAGGCCGACCCCGACATCGATCAGCAGTGTGCCCGCCAAGGCCGGTGCCCCAATGGAGTGCAGCAGGTCCACGGAGACGGTCCCCGGAGTGGCGTTGACGAGCACCTCCGCGTGGGCGGCTGTTTCGTTCAGGCCCGCTACGGGCAGACCGAGGTCCGTCCTGTCCCCGGGCCGGCGCGAACCGAGGAGCACATCGTGTCCTGCGGCGCTCCAGCCGTGGGCCAGTGCTCGGGCGACGTTGCCGGTACCAAGTAGTCCTATACGCATGGTCAGACGCTAGCCGTTGCCGGCGGGGCGGCGAATCGGGCCGCGGTCCCTGGTGGACCGGCACCAAGGACCTAGTTCTGTGGTCGCTTCTCCCTACCGGTTCCGTCATCGACGAGTTAGGTGCAACCATTCGGTTGCACTGGATGGCGAGAAGTGCAACCATTGAGTTGCAGCGAGAGAAGCGAGGGAGAGAACCATGAACGACACCACCCACACGGGCGCGGAGCTCGACGAGCTCGACCGGATCGCCCGGCAGATCGACATCGACGCCCCGGCCGACCGGGTATGGGAACTGGTAGTACGGCCCGGCTGGTACATCAATGACGGCGCGGTCGAGGACGAGCAGGACCTGAGCCACGAGGGCGACGTGGCCGTGGTGCGCCATCCTTCGCTGGGCGAGTTCCGGTTCCGGACGATGGAGCTGGACAAGCCGCGCTACGCGGCGTTCCGCTGGATCGGAACCCCGTCCCGGGACGAGTCGACGCCCTCGACCCTGGTCGAGTTCTGGATCGACGAGCGGGACGGCGGCGGGGTGACCCTGCGCGTGGTGGAGAGTGGGTTCTCCACCCTCGCCGACGATCCGGCGGCGTGGCTGAAGGAGCGCGAGGGCAACGACAAGGGCTGGCTCACCGAGCTGGCGGCCGCGAAGGCGTTCGTCGAGAAGAGCGCGCCGGCCCCGACGGGGCACTCGTGACCGCCCCCGCCCTTCCCGACGTGTGTGCCGCGCTCGGCGACGCGACGCGCTGGGAGATCCTCACCCGGCTCGGCCAGGGCCCCATGTCGGCTTCCGCGCTTGCCAGGATCCTGCCGGTGAGCCGGCAGGCGATCGGCAAGCACCTGGAGGTCCTGCGCGAGGTCGGATTGGTCCAGTCCGAGCAGCGCGGGCGTGAGGTCGTGTACGTCGCCGTCGGGGCCCGACTCGGCGCGCTCGCCCACGAGCTCGATCGGATGGGCCGCTCCTGGGAGACCCGTCTGTCGCGGATCAAGGACCTGGCGGAGCGTCCCCGACCGGACGTCGCGGGCTGACGACCTTCCGGGCCGGACGGGACCGGACCGAGCGTCTCACGCGTCTCCCGGGACCGCCATCTCCCCGAGCAGGGACCAGTCCTCCTGCGGGACCGTGACGTTGACGATCCGGGGCGTTTCCACCAGGTGTGGCGGCAACGTCCTCCGGGCCTCGGCGAAGTGGCCGGAACCGACGTGCGCGGCACCGGCCTCTTCGTCCCGGAACGCTTCGAGCAGCACGTACTCGGTCGGGTCGTCGACGCTGCGGGACCAGTCGAACCACAGGCACCCGGGTTCGCCGCGGGTCGCCTCGGTGAAGGCGCGGGTGATGTCGGGCCAGGCCTCGGCGTGCTCGGGCCGGACGCGGAACCTGGCGGTGATGAAGATCATGGGTGGGCCTCTCGGGCTTTCGGGGTGGCCGTTCCGACGGTCGGGGGATCATTGTCGCGCGTACCCGAACGCGCGTGAGCCACCGCCGGGCCGGCGCAGCGGACCGGCGAGTGGTCCGGTCACTCCCGGGCCGGGGTGAGCACCACGAAGTCCGCGTTCGACGGATCCACGCACACGGCCAGCCGGCCGACGCCCTCCGCGTCCTCGGGGCCCATCTGCACCCTGCCGCCGTTCTCGGTGACCGCGGCCACCGCGGCGTCGCAGTCGCCGACGGCGAAGACCGGGTGCCAGTACGGTCGGCCGTTGGCCAGGGCGAGATCCTGTTCGCGGACCTGCATGAGGCCGCCGTGCATGCGCTCCTCGGGAAGGCCGGCCGGAGTGATGAGGGAGTACGTGCCCCCTCCGCCCGGCAGCGCCATGTCACCGAACCGCCAGCCGAAGACACCGCCGTAGAACTCCTTGGCCGCCGCCGCGTCGCTCGTGTACAGCTCGGTCCAGCACAGTGAGCCGGGCTGGTCCACCAGCTCGACGCCCTTGTTCTTCCCCGGCTGCCATACGGCGAACTGACCGCCCGAAGGGTCGCTGTACTGGGCCATCCGGCCCCAGTCGTCGAGGTCCATCGGCGCCACCCGCACCGTGCCGCCCGCGCTCCGCACGGTCTGGGTCGTGGCGTCCGCGTCACTGACGCGGTAATAGATCATCCAGGCGGGGCGCGCGCCCTCTTCGGTGAGCTTGCCGAGCCCGGCGACGATCTTGCCGTCCTTGCGGAACATGCCCCCTTCCATGTCCTCTCCCATGGACTCGTAGTCCCAGCCGAACACGGCGCCGTAGAAGGCCGCGGCACCGCGGACGTCGGGGGTCCCGAGGTCGAGCCAGCAGGGAGAGCCGGGGACGAAGTCGTTGGTGATCACGGCGATACCCTTTCGCAGGTCCTGTGTGGGCCCAGCGTGACACCCCGCGCTGACACACGCCCGTCGTGCTGGTCCGGTCCGCGCGGGCTCCGATAACCTGCACTCCCCTTACTCGTGCTGTTACCTGTGCTGCTCCGTGTAGTGCGCGCGCAGCAGGTCGGCGCCCCAGTCGTGGCGGACATGCCGCCGGACCGAATGGGCGTGATTGCCGTCGTCCTGGGTGTTGTCGTACTCGATGAGCAGGTCCGGGGTTCGGACGCAGTAGTAGTGCCGGTCCCCGGGAGCGCGGCCACCGGCCCAGGCGAAGGAGAGGGCGTCCAGTCCACGCGCCACCGTGTCGGACCAGCACTCCCGCGCGTACTCCGCGGGCGCGCGGCCGAGGTAGCGGCGCACCAGGCGCTCGAGCAGCCGCCGCTGGCCGGGCGTCATGGCGGCGTACGGCAGGCCGGCCGGCAGCAGGTCCGGACCGGCGAACGGGTCGGCGCGGGTCAGGATGTCGTCCGGCGGCGCGGCGGCGAAGACCGCCCTCGCCCGTCGGCCGACGTCCAGGTCCGTGACCAGGTCCCGGGCCAGATCCTCCTCCGGCCCCAGCAGCCGGCGCCCGGCCTGCGGACCGTCCGTGATGCGCGCCGGCTCCGCGCCGATGGAGTGCGGCGTCACCCGGATCCCGGCCGCCGTGATCAGTACGTGTACGGCGAGGTGGTGGCCGTTCATCCGCCAGCCCCAGGGGCCGTCACCGTCCGGGTCGCCCAGCAGTCGCACCCAGTAGCGGTCGGCCCCCGTGGCGCCGACCATGGCGCGGCGGTGCCGCTCCACCTCGATCGCCCCGCGCGCCAACGCCGCGCCCGGCGCACTGTGCGCCGCGGCCGGCAGCGCATCGACGGCGTCGCGCTGCCGGCGGCCGAGACCCTCGGTGGGCAGACCGGGGCGCGGGCCCGGCAGATAGGTCCACTCCCGCAGTTCGGGCGCGTCCGGCCTGGCGGACCCCGCACGCAGCTCGCGCACCTGCTCCGGCTCCAGCACGGAGAGCAGCGCACGCACCGCCTCCCGCACCTGCGCGGCCGCCGCTTCCGATCGATGCCCGTCCACCGTTTCTCCTCCCCGTCGGCCCTCGACGCGGCGCGTTTTCGGGGCGATGCCACACCTTGCGATACATGGTCCGCCACCCGGCCCCGGCGGAACACCGGATTCCCGGGTTCGCCGACCCCGGCCGCCCGCCGAACGAGCGCTCCGGTCCGCATCGGCCAACACACGGGAAGCCTCCCGCACCCGGAGGGCCACCGTCACTCGTGCACCTTGCACGTTCTGGCGCAAATGGCGCATCGGACGTGACGGACGCGGGTAGCCTGCCAGATATGCCAGAGACGGGGCCCCCTTTCACCGGCGCATCCGAACTGCTCTCCACCATCGGCGAGTTGGCTCAGCGACCCCGGTTTCTGGCCAGGACATCGGACGACGAAGTCCGAGGCGAACGGCCACTGCCTCTGGTGTGTCTCGTGCGCGACCGAGGTACGGACGTTTTCCTCTCCACACTCAATGAGCGGCTGGAGGCGTCCGACCACCGGTCCTCGGTGCCCCACGCCTATATCGACGCCCACTCGGTGGACGACTCGGTGACGGACCGCTGGCAGGACGTCCAGGATCGGTCGCTTCCGCTGATTCCGCTGCTCGACGAGTTGAGGACCAAACTCGCCGGAGACCGCTTCGGCCCCGGGCGTCCCTTCCGCTTCGACTACTACCGGCTGGCCGACTGGCTGACCGGGCAGCGGCTGTCGCCCACACCGGGACGCCACGAGCAACAACTCGCCGACCTGCTGCGCCATTGGAGTGGCCGGGCGCACCGGTCGGACCCCGGCGCTCTCACCACCTCCACGGCCGCCGCCCCCTCGGCCTTCAGCCTCATCGGATCCACCCTGTATCTGCTCGTGGAGGCCGGCCGCCGTATGGGGCTGCGCTGGCTGGGGCGGCGCAGCCCCGGCCTGGGACGGGAGGCACGCTGGTTCATGCGGCGACAGCCGTTCATGGTGCCCCGCCACTCGACCAGCTTCCGTGGTTTCGCCGAGCGGCTCACGGAACGCGGCCGGGAAGCGGAGAGCCCCGAGCAGGTCAAGAAGCTGCTGGTGCACGCCTTCCTGGAAGATCTGCGCCGGGCGTACCGCCGTCGACGCTGGATCGTCTTCCCCAAGCGCTCCGGATGGCGCCGTACGACCTACACGACCGTCCTGCTCGACAACATCACCGACGGCAACGGCGGCTGGGAACTGCTGCGGCTCATCAGCGAGGTCCGCAACGAGACCGGAGAACTCGACCCCCTTCTCGTCGTCGCGGCAACCGACGAACGCCCGGCCGCGCTCGCGGCAGGGGACTCCGGCACTCTCTGGAGCCCCCAGGATGCCCCTGCCGCGCTGACGGCGTGGCTGGACAACCTGCCCAGCAGACGGCAACGCCTGGTGGAGAACGCCCGTTACCCGTGGATCGCGCTGCCGCCCTCGCGAGTGAGCCGGCCCGACGGCCGGGAAGCCCGGACGAGAGCAGGGGCCTTCCGTCCGCCCTCGCCCCCCTTGCTGGCCCGACGGGGCATCGGCGAGACCCTGCTGACGATCGCCATGGTCCTGGTACTGCTTCCAGTGACCCGGAACGTCATCGACTCGTGGGCCGCCGAGTGCGTCTACTTCCGTTCCGGCTTCCACGACGGCGTATCGGTCAAGACCGTCGAGATCGGCCCGGGCGACCGCCAGTGCATCGGCTACAGCGACGACGCCGTGCAGATCTTCGGCAGCAACAAGCGCCTGCGCTGGGCCCAGCAGGCCATCTTCGCGCAGAACGAGGTGGCGACGAAGCTGCACCGCCAGCAGCCCGGCCGCCCCTATCTCAGCATCGTGCACTTCGTAGGCCTGACCCACCGGGAGGCCGCGCCCGACACCGATCACGCCGCCGCGGAGGAACTCGAAGGGCTCCTCCTGCGCCAGCGGGCACAGAACGTCAAGTCCAAGACGCAGCCGTTACTGCGCGTCATCGTGGCGAACGGCGGGGACGGTATGCGCAAGGCGCCCGAGGTGGCGCGTGACATGCTCCGACCGCTCTTCGACGAGGATCCCTCGGTGGTCGCTGTCGTCGGGCTGGACCGCACGGTCAGGGAGACCGAGCAGGCGATCACCGAGATCGGCCTCGCCGGTGTTCCGGCCGTCGGTACCACTCTGACCGGTTCGGGGCTGGGCGACAGATCGGCGCTGTACTTCCAGATGGTCCCGGACAACACGGCGCAGGCCCAGCTGATCGCCGGCTACGCACAGCTGCTCGGGGCGCGGAAAGTCACTCTGTACCACCCGGAGAAGACGGACAGTTACATCGACACCCTGGCCGAGGCAGCCGGCGCGGCACTGGACGAGCGGAACGTGCCTGTGGCAGAGGCGACATGGGATGAATCAGCCGGCGAGGTCGCTTCCCTGTGCGTGGACGGCGTCGACCGGAGCGAGGAGATCGTCTACTACATAGGGCGCGAGGACGACTTCGGGGACTTCATCCGGTCCGCGACCAACGGCTGTACCAGTCAGCGGAAGCTGCCCCTCATCGTCGCCGCAGACGCGGTCTCCCGGTTCGTCGCGCAGGGGGAGAATCGTAAGCAGAGTGCGCTGGCGAACCGGTCGATGTCGTACGTCGGGATGGGCGGCCTCGTCACGCTGGCGGGTGCGTCGTGCTCACAAGAGGGGCGTCCCGCGCCCCTGATGGGAACCGGGACGCCCTTGGACGCGTTCTGCGCGGGCTACGGAAAACTCCGCACGGAACTCGGGAAGGCGCTGCCCGACAAGGAGTCACCGCAGACGCCGTGGCCGGCCGAACGAACCGGCACGGCCTATGACGTTGCTGGACTGCTCGTCGAGGCCACTTCCACACTGCACCAGCAGTTGGACACGAAGACGAAGGGAGCGGGGCCGCACCGGGCGGCGATCGCCCAGGAGCTGCGGGAGAACACCTACCAGGGCGCGACCGGGAAGATCGACTTTCGGGCCTCACGCATCGGGAACGAGCGCAACCTCGCGATCCTGCGGATCGCCAACATCCACGACATGGGCTCCGCACCCACCTGCCTGTACATGAAGGGCGACCTGTTCGACGCGCAGCAGCAGCGCGCCCCGGGCACCGGTTGCCCCGAGTAGTGGCTCAGCCCTCGCCGCGTGCCTTCATCACCGCCCTGTTCAACACCCACAGCCCGATGCCGATGACCAGCAGCACGCCCGCCCGGATGTAGACGTGCGCGGGCCGGTCGGACAGAGGGCCGGCCAGAATGAGGGAGGTGACCGCGCCCAGCACCGGCAGAGCGGTCGGCGTACGGAAGTGCTTGTGCTCGACGCGGTCGCGGCGCAGGACCAGTACGGTGATGTTGACGACGGCGAAGACGCACAGGAGCAGGAAGGCCGTGGTGTCGCCGAGGCCCGCGATCTCCCCGGTGGAGACCAGTCCGATGGCGAGTACGGAGACGAAGACGATCCCGACGACCGGCGTACGTCGCCGGGGAAGAACGCGGCCCAGAGCGCGCGGCAGGATGCGTTCGTTCGCCATGCCGTAGCAGAGCCGGGAGGCCATCATGATGTTGATCAGTGCCGAGTTCGTGACCGCGAACAGGGCGATCAGCGCGAACAGCTTCGGCGGGAAGTCCAGCCCGCCTGCCTTGACGACCTCCAGCAGCGGGCCGCTGGAACCCTCCAGCACGCGGTAGTCGACGAGCAGCGAGGAGACCAGGGCGACCAGGACGTAGATGGTCCCCGTGACGGCGACGCCGATGAAGATGGCGCGCGGGAACGTACGCACCGGATCCTGGGTCTCCTCCGCCATGTTGACGGAGTCCTCGAAGCCCACAAAGGCGAAGAAGCCGAGGGCCGTCGCCCCCAGCACGCTGGTGACCAGCGCGTAGCCGGTGCCCCCGGCCTGGAACTCGCCGAGCCGAGAGGGGTCGCCGTCACCGGTGAGGACCGCCCAGGCGCCGACGGCGAGGATGACGAACAGGCCGGTCAACTCGACCAGGGTGAGGACCACGTTCGTCTTCACCGACTCGGACACGCCGCGCAGGTTGAGGGCCGCGAGGGCGAGGATGAAGAGGATCGCGATGAGCGTGGGCGGGAAGAAGTCCGTGAACTCGGCGAGGTAGTCGCCGCTGAAGGCGCGCGCCGCCGCGCTCGCCGAGGACAGGCCCGAACACATGACCATGAAGGCGACGATGAAGGTGAGGAACGGTACCTGGAACGCCTTCTGGGTGTACAGCGCCGCCCCGGCCGCCTTCGGATACTTGCCGACGAGTTCGACGTACGAGGCCGCTGTCAGGACCGCCACGACGAACCCGATGACGAACGGCAGCCACAGCGCTCCGCCGACCTTGCCCGCGACCTGACCGGTGGTCGCGTAGATGCCGGTACCGAGGATGTCGCCGATCACGAAGAGGATCAGCAGTTTGGGACCGATGGCCCGCCGCAGGGGAGTGTCGTCGCCCGCCCCCTCCGGCGAAGCAGTGGTGTCTCGTCCGCCTGTGGTCACGGAGGCTCCCCCCTGAAGTGCCCGGTACTGAACAACGTCTCCCCTGCCCGGAGGGCCGGTGGATCATGCCCGGGCATGCGGCGATCGGCAGCACGTCGACGGGACCGACGCCGCAGACTTGCCGCATGCCGAGGCTCGGCACCGGCACGGGGGGAGAGACCGGCGTGGAAGCCCTTCAGGTCGGGTCCACGTCGGTGTGCACCAGGTGGTGGTCCGAGTACGGAGTAGGTCGCACGCGGTGTTCGAGCGGGGTGAGGCCTCGCAGGAAGACGTAGTCGAACTTGCTCTGCCAGTCGGTGGTCGGCTCGCAGGAGCCGGCGGGCGAGGGGCGGCACTGGGGGTCCGTGTCCGCGGCCAGGGCCCACATCGGGGCGAGTTCGGGAGCGTCCGGCACGGCGTTGAAGTCGCCGAGGACTACCGCGCGGTCGTGCCGAGCGACCTCGGCGGCGAGTACGGCGGCCTGGTCCGCTCGGACTGCTTCCTGGCGTCGCTGCGCGAGGTGCGTGTTGAAGACCCGGACGGGCTGACCGCCCACCAGGGTGGTGACCGCCATGTACCCACGGTCTTCGGAACCACCGTCGGGGTATTCCACGTGGACGCGGTCCGTCATCGGTGCTGCCGAGAGAACCGCCTGACCGAAGCCCCCCGGATTCCACGGCGCTCCCCCGCAGCGGCCCCGGTGTTGGAGAACCATTCCGTACTCGACGTGATAGACCAGCCCGTAAAGGGTCTCCAGGTAATCCCGGATCCTCTCGACGTCACGCACGCATGCTTCCTGCAGGCTGATGACCTGGGGCGCGTAGGTCGCGATCTCCGCCGCCCGGTCGACGTTGCTCACCTCGCAGGGGTTGCAGATGTTCCACGTCATGACCCGGTTCGGTACCACATCCCCGACGGCATCGACGGGCAGTGACCTCACGAAGAGGGCGCCGCCCGGTACGCTGGGGCCGACGAGCAGCACGCAGACCACTGTCATGGCGCCTGCGAGCAGCCACCTGCCCCTTGCGAGCACCATCGCCTCCTGATTGTCGATCCACATGCCATCCGACGTCTCCACACACAAGGTTATGGGATGGGGCGACGCGGACGGCTTCGTCGATGGCCGCCCTGTTCGGCCGCCCGGATCCGACAGCCGGGGACGGACGCCGTCGTGACCAACTGCGGTGCCGGCTTCGCCTCTTGAGCCAGGGGGCGGCACGTGACAGCGACTACGTTTCGTATCGGCGGGGACCTGAGAGTACGGCGGCTCGGGTTCGGGGCCATGCACTTGCCGACGGAGCGGGGTGCAGCCCGCGAGAACTCTCTCGTGGTGGCCCGAAGGGCCGTTGAGCTGGGCGTCACCCTGATCGACACCGCGTCTATGTACGGCGGGGACGCCAACGAGGAACTGCTGGTCGAGGCCCTGCACCCCTACCCGGATGGGCTGCTGATCACCACCAAGGTCGGCGTTGCCCGATCGGGTCCTTCAGGCGAGTGGAAGCTCGACGGGCGGCCGGCCGTTCTGCGCGATCAGGTCGAGCGGGCGTTGCGCCGGCTGCGCGTCGAACGGATCGAACTGCTCCAGCTGCACCGGATCGATCCGGAGACGCCGCTCGCCGATCAGCTCGGCACGCTTAGGGACCTGCGAGCCGAGGGCAGGATCGACCGGATCGGGCTGTCCGAGGTCACCGTGGACGAACTTGACCAGGCACGCCAGATCGTCGATGTCGCGAGCGTGCAGAACCTCGCCCGTCATCCTCCCGATCCCGGGCACCGCCCGGGTGAACCACCTGGAGGAGAACCTCGCCGCGGAACGCGTCCACCTGACGTCCGACCAGCGCGATCGCCTCGACCGGCTGTCCGACCTGGCGCAGGCCCTGACGCCCACCACGGGATCTCCTAGCCGGGGCCGGCAGTCCGCTCGGCCGGCACCTCGGAGTGGTGGGGGCAGGAGGTGGCGACCACGAAGGGCCACACCGACTGGATGAACGTCACGACGCGTTCCGCGACGCCGGCGTTACCGTGTCGGTGCATCTCGATCAGGAACCATGCTCCACCGGCGGCCATCAGGACGGTCACCACGATCGAGGGCGCAAGCCTCAGAGCCCAGGGAGCGGCTGCGCCGCCGTTGGCGGCCAGTACCGGCCACACTGCCAGGAGTGTGAATCCGACTGCCACCACCGCTCCGTGACGCAGTGAACCCCCACTGGTCGGTGCGGGAAGCAGTGCCACCGCCAGCGCCGCGAGACCGCCGCCGCCCAACGCCACGCGTCCGGCGGTGGCAGCTGTCCGCAGTCCCCAAGCGGTCAGCAGGTGGCAGGCGCCCAGAGCCAGGAACGCCGCCGTCATCACCCAGAATCCGGAAGCCCCGTAGGCCCCCAGGGCGCTGATCGTTTCGGTGCCGGGGTCATAGGCGGGCCCTTCGAACAGTGCCGCACCCGTCCAGCCTCCGATCAGCAGGACGGGCGCACACCCTGACGAGAGCAGAACCCATTTGGGGGCAAGTCGCATTGGATCACCATAAAACGTCGCATCCGCCCGGAGCTGAGCCCGGAGCTCGGGCGGCCGCGGCATTCACGGTACGCCGCCCGGCGGACTGGTCAGGCGGCGTGGCAGAGCACCGCGGGGGCGGCCGGGGCGGAGTCGCGGGCCACGGTCGCGGGCACCGGGCGGGCGGTGGGGACGGTGGCCGCGACCTGCGAACGATGCCGGGCGAAGACGACGAGGCGCAGCACCGCGAACCGCGACACCGGCGAGTGCGGAGGCGGACAGGTAAACGGCCTGCTCGAGCACCGCACCGGGCGCCGCCACCAGCTGACGCAGGGCAGACATCGCCGCGCAGGTCACCGCGTACGCGGCCGCCGCGGACCCGGCCGACTGCGCATGCCGGCGCCGGGTCGCGTGCCCGCCCGCGCCGAAGGTGAAGCGGGCGTGCAGCCCGGTCGCGAGCAGGGTGGAGGCCACAGTGATCAGGGCGTTGGCCAGCATCCAGGGGGTCCAGAGGGCGGTGACCGCCACGGCGAAGCTGAAGGCGATCCCCACTCCGCCTCCGCAGAGCACGAAACGGGTGAAGGAAGTGAAGGGCCCGGGTGCCCGCTGCCGACTCTGCGCTGTCTCCATGATCCGCCCCCTACGCCCCCTACGCCCCCTACGCCCCCTACGCCCCCGGATAGTCTTTCCCTCATGACGCGCGCGTGGGTGTTGCCGATGGCGTTCGTGGTCTGCGGCGCACTCGTCGCGACCACGCGGTTCGTCGACGGGTCTCCCGGTGTCGCCGTTGCAGTTCTGCTGGCATTCGCCCTGCTCGCCGGCCTGCACTCGCCGTTGGCGTTCCCCCGGTCGATCGGAGCGGTGGAGGCACAACGCCGGAGCGCGATCGACGGCCGGCCGATCGTCTACTGGCGGGCGGGCTGCAAGTACTGCCTGCGCCTGCGGTTCCGGTTGGGCCGCGGCTCCCGACGGCTGCATTGGGTCGACATCTGGCGTGACCCGGCCGGGGCGGCGGTGGTACGAAGCGCCAACAAGGGCGACGAGACCGTGCCGACCGTCATGGTGGCAGGCAGGCCGCACGTCAACCCCGACCCCGAGTGGCTGCGCGGACAGCTCCCTCCGCCCGGTCCCTGAACTACCGGGCGAGCGGCGCACGTCCGCGCCCCGGCGGTGTGGCGGCCTGTCCACCCAGGCGCGTGCCTCCTGTTGTGCCTGGGTGGGCCGGAGGTCAGCGGCCGGCGGCCACACCGGACAGTTCGTCCGTGCTCTTCGGCCCGGTCACCGACGCGACCTTCTCGCCGGACTCGATATCGACGGCGTGCAGCTTCCGCTTGCCCCGTTCGGAGACGTACGCGGTGTGGTCGGCCGACGTGGGAGTGGTCGTCTGCCGCGTTGACGCGGTTGAACCCGGGCAGTTCGATCGTCCTGGCCGGCTGCAGCCTCTCACCCTGGACGAGCCGACCACGGCACTCGACCCCGAGGCCAGGGGGGCACAGCGGCGCTGCTGATGGAACTGGTGGACGACGGCGTGACCGTCGTCCATGCGACACACGACCTGGACGCCGCCCGCTCGGCCGGCGCCTGCCTCCTGCTGCGCGAGGGGCGCCCTGGTGGACCAGGAGGCGACCCGAGCACCTCCTCACCCTCTCGACGCTCGCCCGGATCCGGCAACCGGCCTGACGGTGATGTCCGGTGCGGGGATGCCGTCGCCGGGAGGTGCGACCGGCGACGTCGCCGAGGAGAACCGCTGAGCGCAGGCGGCCGGCCGGCAGTCCGAGGCCGACTGGCACGCGGTCGAGTCCCACGAGTGGAGCGTCCGGCTGCGCCGGGAGACCACCAGTACGGTCTCGCTGGTGATGGGTCCGCCCGCGGCGCCGAAGGCGGGGCGGAACCGGCTGCGTCTGGAGGTCAGCCATGGCGATGGGGGGCCGGCGACTCCCTCGACGCCGGCGGGAACGAGTTCCATGTCTCGCGTTGACGGCCGGCTGTCCGGGCGTCGAGCCGCTCTCGCGAGGGCTGCCCGGGCCGGTCTGTCCGCCCGTCGACCGCGAGGTCAGTCCACCACCAGGACGACCTCCAGGGTCCGGGGTCCGTGGACGCCCTCCACCCGGTCGAGTTCGATGTCGCTCGTCGCGGACGGTCCGGAGATCCACGTGGTCGGGCGGGTCGGGTCGAGGCGCGGCAGGGCCTGCGGGAGCGAGGCGACCACCTGACCGGGTACGTCGACGACGCAGATGTGCAGGTCGGGGATGAGGGTGAGGGCACGTCGGCCCTGCCCCGGGCCGGCGTCGAGTACGACGGTGCCGGTCTCCGCGACGGCGAGGGCGCAACCGGTGACCACGGCGTCGGCGGAGTCGAGCTCCGCCGGGGCCAGGGGCGGGTCGTCGTATCGTCGCCGGGCGTCCGAGTCGGCCAGCCAGGCGCCGGACAGGCCCGGCGGTACGACGACGGAACGTGCGCCGTGGTCGGCGAGGAGCCGGCCGATGAGTGACGGAAGCCCCTGCCGGGTGCCGCGGTGCACGCCGGCCCGGTAGTCGACGAGGTTC
Source organism: Streptomyces sp. NPDC097107 (assembly GCF_044762405.1). Taxonomy (NCBI): domain Bacteria; kingdom Bacillati; phylum Actinomycetota; class Actinomycetes; order Kitasatosporales; family Streptomycetaceae; genus Streptomyces; species Streptomyces sp. NPDC097107. The sequence goes on from NZ_JBIWEF010000009.1 coordinate 162,289, forward strand.
TCGTGCAGGAGGGCGAGCACCGCGGCGGGGTCGTCCGGCGTGTGGCTCACCAGATAGTCGCGCGTGATCCCGGGGGCCTCGGGCGCTTCGGCGAGGGCCCGGCGCACCCTGCCCAGGACACGGTCGCGGGAGGAGGACGGAGACGTCATGCGTGGTTCTTCTTCCACCAGTCACGGAAGGGTTCGGCGGGCATGGCCGGCAGGTCGCGGCTGTTGGTCCACTCGCGCGCGCCGGGGCCGGGAAGCCGTTTGGGATGCAGCTTCCGGGTCCTGGAGGCCAGTCGTTCACCGGCGTTGAGGGCGGCCGGGTGGTCGAGCAGCCAGGTCGCCGTCCGCATCGCGACCCCCTCCAGACGGTGCCCCTTTCCCCCCTGGTCGGCGACCTTCTCCCGCAGGTGGACCAGGACTTCGGGGATGTCGATGGCGACCGGGCACACCTCGTAGCAGGCACCGCACAGCGAGGACGCGTACGGCAGGGAGGCGTCGATCTCGCTGCCCGTGCCCCGCAGTTGCGGGCTGAGGATGGCCCCGATCGGGCCCGGGTACACCGAGCCGTAGGCGTGGCCCCCGGCCCGCTCGTAGACCGGGCAGACGTTGAGGCACGCCGAGCAGCGGATGCAGCGCAGGGCCTGGCGGCCGACCTCGTCGGCGAGGGTGTCGGTGCGGCCGTTGTCCAGCAGGACCAGGTGGAAGGCACGGGGGCCGTCCTCGTCGGTCGTGCCCGTCCACATGGACGTGTACGGGTTCATCCGCTCGGCGGTGGACGAGCGCGGCAGGAGCTGGAGGAAGACCTCGAGATCACGCCAGGTGGGAACCACCTTCTCGATGCCGACCACGGAGATCAGGGTCTCGGGCAGGGTCAGGCACATCCGGCCGTTGCCCTCGGACTCCACGACCACGAGCGTGCCGGTCTCGGCGACCATGAAGTTGGCGCCGGAGATGCCGACCTTGGCGCGCAGGAACTTCTCCCGCAGGTGGAGCCGGGCCGCCTCGGCGAGTTCGGCGGGCGTGTCGGTCAGGCCCTCGGGGGCCGGGCGGCCCCACTCGCCCATCTCGGAGCGGAAGATGTCCCGGATCTCACCGCGGTTGCGGTGGATCGCCGGCACCAGGATGTGCGAGGGCCGGTCCCTGCCCAACTGCACGATCAGCTCGGCGAGATCGGTCTCGTAGGCGCGGATGCCCTCCGCCTCCAGCGCCTCGTTGAGACCGATCTCCTGCGTCGCCATCGACTTGACCTTGACCACCTCCGACTCCCCGGTCGCCTTCACCAGGTCCGCGACGATCCGGTTGGCCTCCTCGGCGTCGGCGGCCCAGTGCACCGTCCCCCCGGCCGCCGTCACCGCCTCCTCCACCCGCACCAGATACCGGTCCAGATACCGCAGCGTGTGATCCTTGATCCGCTTCCCGGCCTCCCGCAGCTGCGCCCAGTCGTCCAGCTCCGCGACCGCCCGGGCCCGCTTGCCCCGGATGGTGTGCGTCGCGTGCCGCAGATTCCCGCGCAGCCCCGGATCGTGTACGGCCGCACGCGCGGCCTCGGGAAAGGCCGGCATCCCCAGATAGGTCCCACTCATCGCAGCGGCTCCTGTTCCGTGCTCGCGAGAATCTCCGCGAGGTGCAGCGCCCGCTGCGGTGCCTCCTGGCGGCGCAGCATTCCGCCGATGTGCATGAGGCACGAGTTGTCGGCGCCGCACAGTACGTCCGCCTCGGTGGACAGGGCGTTGCGGATCTTGTCGTCGCCCATCGCCTCGGACACGTCGGCGTTCTTCACGGCGAACGTTCCGCCGAAGCCGCAGCACTCCTCGGCGCCCGGCAGTTCCACGAGTTCCAGTCCCTTGACCGCCTCCAGCAGCCGGCGGGGCCGGTCGCGCAGGCCGAGCACGCGCAGCCCGTGGCACGAGGGGTGGTAGGTGACCGTGTGCGGGAAGTAGGCGCCGACGTCCGTCACCCCGAGCACGTCCACGAGGAACTCGGTCAGCTCGTGCACGTGCGGCACGAGGGACGCGGCGGCGTCGGCCAGCTCCCCACCCCGGCCCTCGGCCACCGCCTTGGCGCCGATGCGGGGGTAGTTGTCGCGGACCATGGCGACGCAGGAGCCGGAGGGGGTGACGACGTGGTCGTAGCCCTCGAAGGCCCGGGCCGTGCGGCGCACCAGCGGTTCGGTCGCGCGCCGGTAGCCGGTGTTGTACTGCGGCTGGCCGCAGCAGGTCTGGGCGGCGGGGAAGTCCACCTCGACTCCGAGGCGCTCCAGCACCTTGACGGTGGCGATCGCCGTGGACGGGTAGAGGGCGTCGTTGACGCAGGTGGCGAAGAGGGCTACGCGCATCAGGGCTCCGTTCGGACAGGGCTGAGCCTGGCGGCTGCGGCGTCCCAGGCCGCGCCGCCGCCGCGTGGGGTGTAGCGCCGGAGGTGTTGGGTCGAGGCGACGAGTCGGCGCATCGCCGCCAGGTCGGCCACCAGCCCCGCGGCTCGGGCCTGGACGAGGACGTTGCCGAGGGCGGTGGCTTCGGTGGGCCCGGCGACGACGGGCAGTCCGGTGGCGTCGGCGGTGAGTTGGCAGAGCAGGTCGTTGCGGGAGCCGCCGCCGACGAGGTGGACGTGGGTGATGTCGCGGCCGGCGAGTTCGGCCGCCTGCCGCAGGGTGCGGCGGTGGGCCAGCGCCAGGCTCTCCAGGATGCAGCGGACGACGGCACCCCGGCTGCCGGGGACCGGCTGGTCCGTACGGCGGCAGTACTCGCGGATCCGTTCCGGCATGTCGCCCGGGGCGAGGAACCCGGGGTCGTCCGGGTCGATGACCGCGCCGAACGCCGTGCACCGGGCGGCCTCGGCGAGGAGTACGGGGATGGGTGTGGGCGGGCCCTGCGCTTCCCAGGTGCGGCGGCACTCCTCGAGCAGCCACATGCCCATGATGTTGCGGAGGTAGCGGACAGTGCCGTCCACGCCCAGTTCGTTGGTGAAGTTCGCGGCCCGGGAGGCCTCGGTCAGCACCGGGGCGTCCAGTTCGAGGCCGGCCAGGGACCAGGTACCGCACGAGATGTAGGCGAAGTGCGGTGCGGTGGCCGGGACGGCGGCGACCGCGGAGGCGGTGTCGTGCGAGGCGACGGTGACCACCGGGGTGCTCGCGTCGAGACCGGTGTGGGCGGCGACGTACGGCAGGAGGGTTCCGGCCGGGTCGCCGGGGTGACGCAGGGGCGGCAGCAGAGCCGGGTCGATGGAGAGCCGGGCGAGGAGTTCTCCGGACCAGGCGCGTTCGCGGGCGTCGAAGAGACCCGTGGTGGAGGCGTTGGTCGCCTCCGCCCCGATGGTTCCGGTCAGCCAGTGGACGAGCAGGTCCGGGATCAGCAACAGGGTGCGGGCAGCCTCCCACTGGCTGCTGCCCGCCGCCGAGGCGAGCTGGAGGACGGTGTTGAACGGCAGGTGCTGGAGCCCGGTGATCCGGTACAGCTCCTCGGGCCCGACGCGGGGCCGGACGCGCTGGGCGGCGTCGTCGGTGCGGCTGTCCCGGTAGTGGTACGGAGTGCCGAGGAGTACGCCGTCGGCGTCGAGGAGTCCGTAGTCCACCGCCCACGTGTCCACGCCGATGGAGACGACGGGACCGGCCCGGGCCGCCTCCCGCAGTCCGTCGACGGTTCCCTGGAACAGTGCGAGCAGGTTCCAGTGCAGTCCGTCGGGCAGGCGTACGGGCGTGTTGGGGAACCGGTGCGCCTCGGTCAGGTCGAGGTTGTCCGGCCCTACCCGGCCGAGGATCACCCGTCCGCTGGTGGCCCCGAGGTCGACCGCGGCGAACGCCGAGGGGAAGGCCGAGGAGGCCGGGGTGGTGGTCACGTGGTGTTACCTCCGCTGTGCGCGGTGAGGAGTGGTGTCCCTGATGCCGCCGCGGGCGTCGCGCCGGCGTCAGGGCGGGCTCGTGGGTCAGCGCAGGAAGGCCGCGGCGACACCCGCGTCCACCGGGATGTGCAGGCCGGTGGTGTGGGTGAGGTCGCCGCCGGTGAGGGCGAAGACCGCGTTCGCCACGTGCTCGGGCAGCACCTCGCGCTTGAGCAGCGTGCGCTGGGCGTAGAACTCTCCCAGCTCCTCCTCCGCCACGCCGTACACGGCGGCCCGCTCGGCGCCCCAGCCGCCGGCGAAGATGCCGGAGCCGCGGACGACTCCGTCGGGGTTGACTCCGTTGACGCGGATGCCGTGCGCGCCGAGTTCGGCCGCCAGCAGCCGCACCTGGTGGGCCTGGTCGGCCTTGGTGGCGGAGTAGGCGATGTTGTTGGGTCCCGCGAACACGGCGTTCTTTGAGGCGACATAGACGATGTCGCCGCCGAGCTTCTGCGCGGTCATCACCCGGGCGGCCTCGCGGGAGACCAGGAAGGAGCCGCGGGCCATGATGTCGTGCTGGAGGTCCCAGTCCTTGGCCGTCGTCTCCAGCAGCGGCTTGGAGATGGAGATGCCGGCGTTGTTGACGACCAGGTCGACGCCTCCGAAGGCGAGTACCGCCTCGGCGAACGCAGCGGTGATCTGCTCCTCGCTGGTGACGTCCGCGGTCACCGCCACGGCCTTGTCCGGGCCGCCGAGTTCCTCGGCGACGGCCGCCGCGTTGGCGGCGTCGAGGTCGGCCACCACGACACAGGCGCCCTCGGCGGCGAGCCGGTGCGCGATGGCCCTGCCGATGCCGGAGCCGGCGCCCGTGACGAGCGCGACCCTGGTGGCCAGCGGCTTGGGCGCGGGCATCCGGCGCAGCTTGGCCTCCTCAAGGTCCCAGTACTCGATGCGGAACTTCTCCGACTCCTCGATGGGGCTGTAGGTGGAGACGGCCTCGGCTCCGCGCATCACGTTGATCGCGTTGACGTAGAACTCGCCGGCGACGCGGGCGGTCTGCTTGTCCTTGCCGAAGGAGAACATGCCGACTCCGGGCACCAGCACGATCGCCGGGTCGGCGCCGCGCATGGCCGGTGAGCCGGGGACGGCGTGCCGTTCGTAGTACGCCCGGTACTCGGCGCGGTACTCGGCGTGCAGCTCCGTCAGCCGGGCGATCGCCTGCTCCGGCGGCGCCCCGGTCGGCAGGTCCAGGACCAGCGGTCGGACCTTGGTGCGCAGGAAGTGGTCGGGGCACGACGTGCCCAGGGCCGCGAGACGCCGGTGCTCGGTGCGGGAGAGGAAGTCCAGCACCGCCTCGGAGTCCGTGAAGTGGCCGACCTGCGGCCGGTCGGCCGACGCGATCGCGCGGACGTGCGGGGCGAGCACGGCGGCACGGGCGCGTCGCTCCGCGTCGGGCAGCGGCTCGTAGCCGTCCCGCACCGGGCCGAACGGTTCGGGGCGTCCCTTGTCGGCGAGGAACGCCTGGGCGGTGCGGATGATGTGCAGCGAGTTGGACTCGCACTCCTCGGAGGTGTCGCCCCACGCGGTGACACCGTGGCCGCCGAGGACGCAGCCGACGGCCTGCGGGTTGGCCTCCTTGACCGCGGCGATGTCCAGGCCGAGCTGGAATCCGGGCCGCCGCCACGGCACCCACACGACCCTGTCGCCGAAGCACTCGGCGGTCAGCTTCTCGCCGTCGGCCGCGCAGGCCAGCGCGATACCCGAGTCGGGGTGCAGGTGGTCCACATGGGCCGCGTCGACCAGACCGTGCATGGCGGTGTCGATGGACGGCGCGGCGCCGCCCCTGCCGTGCAGGCAGTAGTCGAACGCGGCGACCATCTCGTCCTCGCGCTCCACGCCCGGGTAGACACCCTTCAGGGCGTGCAGCCGGTCCAGGCGCAGCGCGGCCAGTCCCTCGGCCTTCAGCGTGCCCAGGTCGCCGCCGGAGCCCTTGACCCAGAGCAGCTCCAGCTCGCCACCGGTGACGGGGTCGGTGGCGGTGCCCTTGGCGGAGGTGTTGCCGCCCGCGTAGTTGGTGTTGCGCGGGTCCGAGCCCAGGCGGTGCGAGCGCGCCAGGAGCCCGGCGACTTCGGGATGAACGGCGGAGGCCATGATGCTCTTTCCTTCGGATAAGTTGACGACGGAGGACGCCTGAGAGGTCGCGCGGCGCCCCGGAAATGCGGCTACGCGCCCCAGCCGGCCTGCTCGCCGCCCACGCGTTCGGCGACGATCCGCTCCTGCCAGCCGCTGGCGCGGTAGGCGGCGACCGGGTCGGGGTTCAGGCCCTTCTCCTCGCGGATCTCCGCCAGCAACGGCCGGACATCGGTGTTGTACGCGTCCATCAGGACGGCGTTGGACGCCAGGACGTCACCCGCTGCCTGGGCCGCGGCCAGTGCCTCGTCATCCACCAGCAGCGCCTTCGCGGTGGCTTCCTGGACGTTCATCACCGAACGGATGATCGCCGGGATCTTCGCCTCGATGTTGTGGCACTGGTCGAGCATGAAGGCCACGCCGGCGGCGGGGTCGAGGCCGCCGTTCTTGATGACCTCGCGGAGGATACGGAAGAGCTGGAAGGGGTCGGCGGCGCCGACCATCAGGTCGTCGTCGGCGTAGAAGCGCGAGTTGAAGTCGAAGCCTCCGAGCTTTCCCTCGCGGAGCAGGACGGCGACGATGAACTCGATGTTGGTACCGGGCGCGTGGTGCCCGGTGTCCACGACGACCTGTGCCTTCGCACCGAGCTTGAGGCAGTGCGCGTAGGCCGTGCCCCAGTCGGGGACGTCGGTCGTGTAGAACGCGGGCTCGAAGAACTTGTACTCCAGGAGCATCCGCTGGTCCTCGCCCAGGCGCTCGTGGACGGCGTGGAGTGCCTCGGCGAGCCGGTCCTGGCGGGCCGTGATGTCGTCCTGGCCGGGGTAGTTGGTGCCGTCGGCGAACCACAGCTTCAGGTCGCGGGAGCCGGTGGCGTCCATGATGTCGACGCACTCCATGAGGTGCGCGAGCGCCTTGCGCCGCACCGCGGCGTCCGGATGGCAGACACTGCCGAGTCTGTAGTCGTCGTCCTGGAAGACGTTGGCGTTGATGGCACCCAGTTCCAGGCCGCGGTCCTTCGCGTGCGCGGCCAGCGCCGCGTAGTCGTCCACCTCGTCCCAGGGGATGTGCAACGCCACCCGGGGGGTTACGCCGGTGAACTCGTGCACCTTGGCCGCGTCGTCCAGCTTCTCGCGCGGGGTGCGCGGCACGCCTGGCTGCGCGAACACCTTGAAACGCGTGCCGGAGTTGCCGTAGCCCCAGGAAGGCGTCTCGACCCGCTGGTCGGCGAGTGCGGTTCTCACGGCAGTGATGTCAGGCATGTCCACCTCTGGATGCGCAAGTTGCCTCTTCATGGGGCACTTGAATTGACCTGTTGTATGAATCGATTCAGGTTGTCGCCGAAACTAACCCGTGACGCAATCTCCGTCAAGGGTCTCCACAGGGCTCGACCCAGCTGCTTCCTGCCACCCGGCCACGAGATCCGGCGACTGCGCGGGTCCCCGACCCTTGACGTCCCGGACGCGCTGAAGCTAGCTTCCCGGCAACTTCATTGAAACATTTCACTGCAGCGTTCCGCTCGGCACACGTACTGGAGAGCACCCATGACTCATCCCGAACCGGAGGCCACTCCGGTGCTCGCCCTGGAGGGAGTGAGTAAATCCTTCGGCGCCGTCCGAGCCCTGCGTGACGTCTCGCTGCCGCTGTACGCGGGCGAGGCCCACGCCCTGGCGGGTGAGAACGGCGCCGGCAAGTCCACCCTGATCAAATCTCTCGCAGGCGTGCACCGTCCGGACTCCGGAACTGTCCTCCTCGACGGCGAGCCGGTGGACTTCCACGGCCCGGCGGACGCCCGCGACGCGGGGATCGCCGTGATCTACCAGGAGCCGACGCTCTTCCCCGACCTGTCCGTCGCGGAGAACATCTTCATCGGACGGCAGCCCAGGCGCTCCCTGGGCAGGGTGAACCACCGCACGGTCAGGACGGCCGCGGGCGATCTCTTCGCCCGCCTCGGTGTCGCCCTCGACCCCGACCAGCCGGCCCGCGGACTCTCCATCGCCGACCAGCAGTTGGTGGAGATCGCCAAGGCCCTGTCCTTCGACGCCCGTGTCCTCATCATGGACGAGCCGACGGCGGCGCTCACCGGCAGCGAGGTGGGCCGGCTGTTCGGCGTGGTCGAGACGCTGCGCGAGCAGGGATCGGCGGTGCTGTTCATCTCGCACCGCCTGGAGGAGATCTTCGAGCTGTGCCAGCGGGTCACCACCCTTCGGGACGGCGCCCGGATCGCCAGTGAACCCCTGTCCGACCTCGACGAGGACGGTCTGGTGCGCCGCATGGTCGGCCGCGATCTGGAGGAGCTCTACCCCAGGCAGCAGACCCGGATCGGCGAGGTCGCCCTCAGCGTGCGCCGGCTGACGCGCGAAGGAGTGTTCACCGACGTCTCCTTCGACGTCCGGCGCGGCGAGATCCTCGGCCTGGCCGGTCTGGTCGGGGCGGGCCGCAGTGAAGTGGCCCGCGCGGTCTTCGGCGTCGACCGGTTCGACGGCGGTGAGGTCGAGGTGCTCGGCCGGAAGCTTCCGCCGGGAGCGCCGAGCCTGGCCATGGCCGCCGGACTCGCCCTGGTGCCCGAGGACCGCCGCGCCCAGGGCTTGGTCATGGACATGTCCATCGAGCGGAACATCGGCCTCACCGGGTTCGCGGCCACCTCCCGGGCCGGGCTGATGAACCGGCGGGCGGAGCGCAGCCGCGCCGTGGACTGGGCGACGAGGCTCCAGGTGAAGTACGCACGCCTGGCCGACGTCGTGGGGACGCTCTCGGGCGGCAACCAGCAGAAGGTCGTACTGGCCAAATGGCTCGCCACGGCCCCCCAGGTGCTGATCGTGGACGAGCCGACCCGCGGTATCGACGTGGGGACGAAGGCGGAGGTGCACCGTCTGCTGTCCTCGCTCGCCGCCGACGGGGTGGCGGTGCTGATGATCTCGTCCGACCTGCCGGAGATCCTCGGCATGGCCGACCGGGTCCTGGTGATGCACGAGGGCCGGCTGACCGCGGAGATCCCCCGGGCGGAAGCGACCGAGGAGAGCGTGATGGCAGCCGCGACCGGCCGCACCGACCGAGGAAGGAAGGCGGCATGACCACGACCGTCGAGCCGGTGCGGCCCGAGGTCGCGCCCGAGTCCGTCGCCGCGCGGCGGCTCATGGACAGGATGTTCAAGGCCCGCGAACTGGCCGTGATCGCGGTGCTGGTGGTGATGCTCGGCGCGACCCAGCTGGCCAACTCCGAGTTCCTCTCGCAGCAGGGCATCAGGGACCTGATGCTGAACGCGACCATCCTCGTGCTGGTCGCGATCGGCCAGGCGATGGTGGTGATCACCCGCAACGTCGACCTGTCGGTCGGCTCCGTGCTGGGCATCTCCGCCTTCGCCGCGGGGCTCCACCTCAAGGACGGCGGCCACCCGCTCGTCGCCGTCCTGCTGGCCGTGGGGGTCGGCGCGCTGTTCGGCGTGGTCAACGGCGCACTGGTGAGTCTGGGCAAGGTGCCGGCACTGGTGGTGACGCTGGGTACCCTCTACATCGTCCGCGGCATCGACTCGATCTGGGTCGGCTCCCGCCAGATCACGGCGAGCGCCCTGCCCGACGGCTTCGTGGACTTCGGCAGCGACGGCATCCGGGTGGTCCCCTACCTCGCACTGCTCACTCTGGCCGTCCTGGTCGTCGTGGCCTACTACCTCCGCAACTACCGCAGCGGACGGGACATGTACGCCCTGGGGTCCAACCCGGAGGCCGCCCGGCTCGCCGGTGTCCCGATCCGGGCCCGCATCATGACGGCCTACGTGGTCTGCGGGGCGCTCGCCGGACTCGCCGGCGCCCTGTACCTCGCCAGGTTCGGCAACGTCGACTCCAACACCGGCAACGGGTACGAGCTCGTCGTGGTGAGCGCCGTCGTCGTCGGCGGCGTCGCCTTCACCGGGGGATCGGGCACCGTGTACGGCGCCGCACTCGGCGCCGTACTGCTGACCTCCATCAACGGCGTGCTCCCGGCCCTCGGGGTGAGTTCGGTCTGGGTCACCGCCATCAACGGCTTCCTGCTGCTGCTCGCCATCGCCGTCGACCGGGTTCTGGCGCTCAGAGTCTCCGGAGCCCTGCGCAAGAAGGCCGCACAGTCGAGGAGTGCCCGCCATGCCTGACATCACCGTCAAGTCTCGCGCGCTCTCCCGTCTCGGCGGCGCGGTGCGCTGGGACACCTCGGTCGGCGTTCTGCTGGTCGTCCTGCTGATCTGTTCGTTCTCCCTCGTGGAGAACTTCGGCAACGCCCTGAACGTGTCGTTCCTCATCGGCAACACCCTGCCCATCGCCCTGATCGCCCTGCCGATGGCGATGCTCGTGGTCTCCGGCGAGGTGGACCTCTCGGTTGCCTCCACGGCCGGTCTCTCCAGTGCCGTGATGGGCGCGCTGTGGAACGCCGGCATGGCGATCGAGACGATCATCCCGCTCTGTGTTCTGCTCGGCGTGGTGTGCGGCCTGGTCAACGGCCTGCTCGTCACCCGGCTGGGACTGCCCTCGCTGGCCGTCACCATCGGCACGCTCGGCGCCTACCGGGGCATCGCGCAGATCGTGCTCGGCTCCGACTCCGTGACCGACTTCCCCGTTCAGTACCTGGACTTCGGTGCCGGCCGGTTCGGGGACACGTTCCTCCCGTACGCCGTCGTCCCGTTCGTCATCCTGCTGGCGATCGCCGTCGTCGTGCTGCACGCCACGCGCTTCGGCCGGTCGCTGTTCGCCATCGGCGCCTGTGAGGAGGCCGCCCGCTTCACCGGTGTCCGCGTCAAGCGGCTCAAGCTGGCCATGTTCGTGTCCACGGGCGTGATCTCCGCTCTCACCGGTGTCTTCTGGACGTTGCACTACGCCAGCGCCCGCTACGACAACGCCACCGGACTGGAACTGTCCGTGATCGCCGCGGTGCTGCTCGGCGGCATCGACTTCGACGGCGGCAAGGGCACGCTCGGCGGCGCCATCGCCGGTGTGTTCCTGCTGGGCACGATGCAGAACGTCATGAGCCTGCTGAACGTCTCCGCCCAGTCCCAGACCGTGGCGACCGGCGTCCTCCTGGTGATCTCCGTTCTCGCCCCGCGGATCGGCCGCCGGATCTCCCAGGCACGGGCCAGAGGGAGAACGGCCGCCTCCCCACCGCTGACGGCCCCTTCCCCGTAGTCCCTCGCTGCCGACTCCTCTGCGGCCCTCCCCTCGCTCCCTCACACCCTCACAGGTAAAGGACCGCCCATGCCCGGCACCACCGCCAGATCACGCCGCCTGACCCTCGCGCTCGCCACCGTTACCGCACTCGCGCTCGGCGCCACCGCCTGCGGCGGCACCACCAAGGACGACGCGTCCAAGGACAACGGCGGCGCGGCCGCCGGCAAGGCCGACCCCGACGCGGAGACCAAGAAGGGCCTCACCGTCGCCTTCCTGCCAAAGCAGGTCAACAACCCGTACTTCACCACCGCCGACAAGGGCGGCGAGAAGGCGCTCAAGGAACTGGGCTCCACCTACAAGGAGGTCGGCACCAGCAGCGGCACCGACACCGCCGGCCAGGTCAGCTACGTCAACACCCTGACCCAGCAGCAGGTCGACGCCATGGCCGTCTCCGCGCAGGACCCCGGCGCCCTGTGCACCGCACTCAAGCAGGCCATGCGCAACGGCGTCAGTGTCGTCACCTACGACTCCGACACCAACAAGGACTGCCGTCAGGTGTTCATCTCCCCGGCCTCCGCCGAGGACCTCGGGCGCACCCAGGTCGAGCTGCTGGCGAAGCAGATCGGCGGCAAGGGCGAGATCGCGATCCTGTCCGCGGCGCAGACCGCGACGAACCAGAACACCTGGATCGACGTCATGAAGGAGGAGCTGAAGAAGCCCGCCTACAAGGACATCAAGCTCGTCAAGACCGCCTACGGCGACGACGACGCCCAGAAGTCGTTCCAGCAGACGCAGGGCCTGCTGCAGGAGTACCCGAACCTGAAGGGCATCATCTCCCCCACCACCGTCGGCATCAAGGCGGCCGCCCAGTACCTGTCCGGCTCCAAGTACAAGGGCAAGGTCAAGCTCACGGGACTCGGCACCCCGAACGACATGCGCGCCTACGTCAAGAACGGCACCGTCGAGGAGTTCGAGCTGTGGGAGCCGGCCAAGCTCGGCGCACTCGCCGCCCACGTCGCGGTCGCCCTCGAATCCGGGCAGATCACCGGCACGGAGGGCGAGACCTTCAGCGCCGGCGACCTCGGCACCATGACCATCGGCGCGGACGGTGTGGTCTCGCCGGGTGAGCCGACCGTCTTCGGCAAGGCCAACATCGACCAGTACGACTTCTGATCCGTACGACACTCGTGGGGCCCCGGCATCGTCGGGGCCCCACGCTCGGCAACAGGGTGATCCGATGCAGCGCGTCTGTTTTCTTCTCAAAGTCCGCTCCGAGATGGTCGCCGAGTACCGCGAGCGCCACAAGGACGTGTGGGCCGACATGCTCGCCGCGCTCTCCCGAGCCGGCTGGCGCAACTACTCCCTCTTCCTTCGGGAGGACGGCCTGCTCGTCGGCTACCTGGAGACCGACGACTTCGAGGCGGCCCGGGCGGCCATGGACGCGACCGAGGTGAACACGCGCTGGCAGGCCGAGATGGCGGGGTTCTTCGAAGCACTGGACGGACAGGCACCCGATGCCGCCATGCGTCCCCTCACCGAGGTCTTCCACCTGGCCTGACCCGGAGCCCCGGCTTCGCAGGACGAATGCTTCCCCGGCCCGGCCCGATGGGCGGGGGCAGAACAGCAGGGAACACACATGACGCACTCCACGCCGACGGTCGGCATCAAGGACGTGGCACGGGAGGCCGGCGTCTCCGTGGGCACGGTCTCCAACGTGCTCAACCGGCCCGGACGGGTCTCGCAGCGGACGCGACGTCATGTGGAGCAGGTGATCGCGCGACTGGGTTACGTGCGCAGTGAGTCCGCCCGGCAACTGCGGGCGGGCCGCAGCCGTGTCATGGCGCTACTCGTCCTCGACATGGGCAATCCGTTCTTCGTCGACCTGGCCCAGGGAGCCGAACGCACGGCCCGGGACGCGGGACTCGCCGTCACCCTGTGCAACAGCGCGCAGAGTGCGCGGAAGGAGGCGGAGTACCTCGAACTCTTCGCCGAGCAGCGGGTGCGCGGGGTACTGGTCACCCCTGCCGACCCGAGTGGGCGCAGTCTGGGCGACTTCCGCCGGCACGGTATCCCCTACGTTCTGGTGGACCGGGTGGCCGACGACGCGGAGGGCTGCTCCGTCTCGGTCGACGACGTCACCGGCGGTGCCCTGGCGATCCGTCACCTCACCGGCGCCGGGCACGGTTCCCTCGCCTATGTCAGCGGACCGCACCATCTGAGGCAGGTGCGGGACCGCCGGACCGGGGCGCTGGAAGCCATCGCCCAGGCCGGCCTGCCCCCCACGGCGTTGCAGGAGATCCCCACCGAACGCCTCGACGTGCCCGCCGGACGCGACGCGGGTGCCAGACTGCTGGGTCTGGCCCAGCGGCCCACCGCCGTCTTCTGCGCCAACGACCTGCTGGCCCTCGGCGTGCTCCAGTTCATGTACACGGCCGGGGTCGAGGTCCCCGGCGACCTGGCCATCGTCGGGTACGACGACATCGAGTTCGCCGCCGCGGCGACCGTACCGCTGACCTCCGTCCGCCAGCCCGCCCGCGCCATGGGTGCCATGGCCGCCGGCCTGCTTCTCCAGGAAGCCGGCGACCGGGCGGATGAGCACCGTCACCAGCACGTGGTGTTCCAGCCCGAGCTGGTCGTCCGCGGTTCGAGCCTGCCCGGTCGCTGAGGCCCCTGCCGCGCGGCCACTATGTTCGCGGAAGTGTGAACCCGGCCCGGGACCCGCGTTCTTCACCCGTCGACGAACGAAGTTTGTACTCACTGATGACAAACTTATAGACGCGGCGAGCAAAAGGCTCCTATGGTAACCGACGCCCGGTCGTCTTCAGGCATCTCGCGCACACCACGCGTCACCCCCGGGGAGGATGCATGAGTTCACGGTCCCGCTCCAGAATTCGCGGACGGCTGGCCGGTCTGGTCGCCGTCTCGTTCCTGTTCGGCTGCTTCACTTCCGCGCCCGCCGGCGCCGCCGACGACCTGCCGCCGCAGGAACCGGGCGTCACACTGCGCGTCTTCGACATCGGACAGCCGATGGACGAGATCTGCGTGCTCAAGCCCGGACAGACCCCGAACGTCGACAGGTTGATGCCCGTCATCGACTTCTCCACGGCCGAGGACTTCGGTATCGGTGACAACTTCGTCTCGCAGGTGATCGCGAACCTCGAGGCCCCCGGGGACGGGGCCTACACCTTCCGGCTGACCAGCGACGACGGCTCGCGCCTGACCATCGACGACCGGACGGTCATCGATCACGACGGCCTCCACGCGGCCGAGCCCAAGGACGGCACGACGACACTGACGGCCGGTCACCACGCACTGCGCGTCGATCACTTCGACCGCACGAACGACCAGCAGGTGAGGCTGGAGTGGAAGCCGCCCGGCGCGGCGGACTTCACCCTCGTGCCGAACTCCGCCCTGAGCACCGACGCCGACGTCGTACGGGTCACGGCCCCCGGCCGCAAGCAGTGCGAGAGCGGCACCGACACGCCCGGCGACGGGCTGCCCCTGGACGGCGTGCACCCCGACTACACGCTGACGGACCTGCGGCCCGACGGCTTCGAACCCCAGGTCACCGGCATGGACTGGCTGCCGGACGGCCGGATGGCCATCACCACGTGGGGCGGCACCGACAAGACCGAGGGCGAGGTGTACCTCCTCGACAACGTCACCGGCGCGACCGGCCCCGACAAGGTGACGGCGAAGAAGGTCGCGAGCGGCCTCAAGGAGCCCATGGGCATCAAGGCCCTCGACGGGTCCCTGTACGTGTCGCAGAAGCACGAACTCACCGAGCTGCGCGACACCGACGGCGACGACGTCACCGACGCGCGGCGCACCGTGGCGACCTGGCCGTACGGCGGCAACTTCCACGAGTTCGCCTTCGGCCTGCTCTACCGCGACGGGCACTTCTACCTCAACCTCTCCGTCGCGATCAACTACGGCGGCGCGACGACGGACCCGCAGCCGGCGCCGAACCGGGGCACCACGATCAAGGTGAACAAGAAGACCGGCAAGGTGACCTACCTCGCCGGAGGCCTGCGCACCCCGAACGGCATCGGCTGGGGCCCCGGCGGCGACCTCTTCGTCGCCGACAACCAGGGCGGCTGGCTCCCGGCGTCGAAGCTGGTCCGCATCAAACCCGACCGCTTCTTCAACCACTACACCAACCCGGCCGGCCCGTTCGACGACCAGCCGGTGACCGAACCGGTGCTGTGGCTGCCGCAGAACGAGATCGCCAACTCCCCCAGCACCCCGATCCTGTTGAAGAAGGGCCCGTACGCCGGCCAGATGCTGTTCGGCGACGTGACCTACGGCGGACTGCAGCGCGCCTTCCTGGAGAAGGTGAAGGGCACGGACCAGGGTGCGGTCTTCCGCCACACCCAGGGCCTGGAGGCGGGCGTCAACCGCATCACCCAGGGCCCGGACGGCGCGATCTACGCGGGCGGCCTGGGCGCCGGGGGCAACTGGGGCCAGGAGGGCAAGCTGTCCCACGGTCTGCAGAAGCTCGCCCCGAACGGCGGCAAGGCGTTCGACATCCGGGCCATGCGCGCCGAGCGGGGCGGTTTCGAGCTGGAGTACACCCAGCCGCTGTCCCAGGAGACGGCGGACAAGCTCGCCGAGAGCTACCGGGTCGAGCAGTGGCGCTACGTGCCGACACCGGCCTACGGCGGCCCCAAGGTCGACGAGGAGACCCTCGCCGTGACCTCCGCGCGGCTGTCCGGGGACCGGAAGAAGGTCACGCTGCGGATCGCGGGGCTCAAGCCCGGCCGTGTGGTGCACGTCCGCTCACCACGTCCGTTCAGCTCGGCCGAGGGTGAGACGCTGTGGAGCACCGAGGCCTGGTACACGCTCAACGCCATGCCGGGCAAGCAGCCCCCGACGACGTCGTACGAGGCGGAGGAGGCGCAGCGCTCCGGCGGCGCCGGCGTCAACACCGATCACACGGGCTACTCCGGCAGCGGCTTCGTGGACGGCTACGGCACCCGGGGCGCGGCCACCTCGTTCACCGTCGACGTGGAGAAGAAGGGCGCCTACGACGTGGCCCTGCGGTACGCGAACGGGCCGAACCCCTTCACCGGCACCAAGACGGTGAGCGTGTACGTGGACGGCAGGAAGGTGAAGCAGTCGAGCCTGCTCAGTACGGGCGGCTGGGACGACTGGTCCACGCGGACCGAGTCGCTGAGGCTGCGCAAGGGCGCCAACACCATCACCTACCGAGTGGACGAGGGCGACACCGGGCACGTCAATCTCGACATGATCAGTGTCCATCCCGAGGGTGAGCGCGTCGTCCTGTTCGACGGCGCCGACCGCGCGGCCTGGCAGCAGACGGACGGCCGCACCGCGCAGTGGCCGCTGACGGACGGCGGGATGGAGGTGTGCTGCGGTGACCTGCGCACGAAGCAGGCGTTCGGTGACTTCAAGCTCCACGCCGAGTTCTGGCTGCCGGAGCTGCCCCCGGACGTCACGGGCCAGGACCGGGCCAACAGCGGCATCTACCTCCAGGACCGCTACGAGATCCAGATCCTGGACTCGTTCGGTGACACCACGCCCGCGGACAACGAGGCCGCCGCGATCTACCAGCAGAAGGCAGCCGACGCCAACGCCGCCCGCCCGCCGGGCACCTGGCAGACGTACGACATCACCTTCCGCGCGGCGCGCTTCGACGACCAGGGCGTCAAGACGCAGGACGCGCGCGTGACGGTGGTGTGGAACGGCGTGACCGTCCACAAGGACGTGGCGCTCAGCGGCGCGACCGCCGGGGGCGTTCAGGAGGGGCCGACGGCGGGTGCGCTCCGCCTTCAGGACCACGGCAACAAGGTGCGGTACCGCGACATCTGGATCGAGCCGTTGTCGTAGCGGCTCACGAGACGGTGGCCGGCCCGGACGTGCCCGGGCCGGCCGCCGCCGTCTGTCTCACGTCGGTGGTGCGACCGGCAGCGGCGGACGCGGCGAAGGCGAAAGCGTCTGCGCCGACCAGATGACCTTTCCGGTCTCGGTGTAGCGGGTTCCCCAGCGGTCGGCCGGCTGGGCCACGAGGAACAGGCCGCGGCCGCCCTCGTCGGTCGTGGCCGCGTAGCGCAGGTGCGGTGCGGCTGCCGTCGGGGCCCTCGCAGACGAGGGCCCGGCCGCGGAGCAGCCGGACCCGGACGGGATCGGTGCCGTAGCGCACCGCGTTGGTCAGCAGTTCGCCGAGGATCAGCTCCGTCACGAAGGCCTCCTCGTCCAGGCCCCACTCGGCGAGCCGGTCGGTGACCTCGCGGCGGATACGGGAGAGGGCGGCCGGGTCCCGCTCCACGTACCAGGCGGAGATCCTGGACGGGTCGATTACGCGGGTGCCGGCCACCAGGAGGGCCACGTCGTCGTCGGACGGCCGGGACGGCGGCGTCGCCAGCACATCCGCGCAGGTCTCCTCGGGTGTTCGCCCGGCCCTGGCGAGGCTTCGGCGCAGCAGCTCCATGCCCTCGTCGACATCGCGGTCCCGGGTCTCGACGAGACCGTTGCGTGCCGGTGCGGCCAAACCGTCCGTCGCCCAGCTGATCGGTGCTTCCCGGGCCCATGTCCTGGAGGCACTGGAGATCCCGATGACGACGACGGCCCTGGCCACGGCGCTGCGCCTGGCTCCGTCCACGGCGAGCCGGCACGCGGCCGTGCTGCGTGAGGCGGGGCTGGTGGCGACCCGCCGCGAGGGCAACCGGGTGCTGCACCGCCGCACCGCGCTGGGGTGTGCGCTGCTGGACGGGGCGGCTCCCGCGGTGGGAGCCGCCCCGGCAGCGCCGCCGGTCGCCCGCGGATGCCCCCCGCGGACTCAGCAGGTGGGCACGCCCGGGAGCCAGGATTCGGCGACGTCGACGAAGATGTTGGAGACGTAACCGCCGTAGTCGGGCAGGTAGGACCACCCG
Source organism: Streptomyces sp. NPDC097107 (assembly GCF_044762405.1). Lineage (NCBI taxonomy): Bacteria > Bacillati > Actinomycetota > Actinomycetes > Kitasatosporales > Streptomycetaceae > Streptomyces > Streptomyces sp. NPDC097107. Next base: position 180,244 of record NZ_JBIWEF010000009.1, read on the forward strand.
TCGTTGCTGTAGCCGGCGTAGTACACGAGCTGGCCGTGGACCTGGCACCTCACCCGCACGGTGGTGGGGCCGGGCAGGCTCGCCACGCGGGTGGAGGTGGTCGTCGCCTGCTGCCGGACGCTCACGTCGGTGTCCCACGTCGGGAACGACGTGGTGTCGCCGCCGCCGTCGGTCCACAGGTAGGTGACGGTCACCCAGCCGTTGTCGTCGAGGCCGACGTTGTAGAAGGTTCCGTCGGCCAGGTCGATGCCGGCCGGATTGGCGACCTGCCGGCCGAACTCGTCACGGCCCCCGTTGTAGCCGTTCTCGTAGGCCGCCTGCGCCTGGGGCAGGCCCCGCGGCAGGTCCTTCCACTGCTCCCGCTGCGCGGAGGGGTTCCAGTGGTCGTCGTGCGTGTTCCACGGGCCGACGTCCCACACCGGCGCCGTCTCGCAGCGGGCCGGCCCGCACACCTGCACCGAGTACTGGGCGCTGCCCTTGGGCGACAGGGCCCTTCGCGAGGGGAGCGCCACGAAGTGGTCGTTCTCGCGGATGACGTGGCCGTTGGCCGTGGTGTGCCCGACCAGCCCCTCGCGAGTGGCGAAGACCCGGGCCGAGAAGGCGGAGGCCACCTTCGGCGTGGGGCCCGCGAGGGCGCTTCCCGTGTCGCCCGCTGTCAGCGTCAGGGCTCTCACGACCGCTGTGGCCCCGCCCTCGGCGTTCCACAGGGTGAGCCGGGCCTGGACATCGACGACGTCGCGCGGCAGTTCCACCGCGGTGCCGGTCACCGCCTGACGCCACTCGGTCCAGGTTCCGCCGGCCGTCCGGCCCCGCACGTCGACCTCCACGCTCGCCGCCTCGGGCACCGTCGCGTCGAGGTCCACGGTGACCCGGTTCACCGGCCGGTCCACGCGGTGCGCCTCCAGCACGGCGGAGGCGTAGCCACCGCGCCGGCCCAGGGAGGCGGGGCTGACGGAGCCGTCCCGCACCCGCAGGGCGCCGGCGGCGTACTCGACGTTGACGTCGTCGGCGCCGGTCCGGGTCAGGTCCGGGCGCCAGGAGTCCGAGGTGGACGCGACGGGGGCACCGGCGGCCGGAGCCGTGGCCAGTGCCCACCCGGCGAGGGCGAGCAGGCAGGCCGTGCCGCTCAGTGCGCGCGAGGACCGTGTTCTGCGGCACGCGGCGAAGCTCCGGCGCCGGGTGGAAGGGGTCAGCATGTGGGCACTCCAGGGAGCCAGGCGTCAGTGACGTCGATGAAGATGTTGGAGAGGTGACCGCCGTGGTCCGGCAGGTATGACCAGGCATCGTTGCTGTAGCCGTCGTACTCCACGAGTCCGCCGCGGACCTGGCAGGCCACGCGGACGGACGCCGGTCCGGGCAGGCGCGCCACCCGGGCGGAGTCCGTCGACGGCTGCTGCCGGACGCTCACGTCCGTGCCCCACGTGGGGAACGGTGTGCCCGCGGCACCGTCTTCGAGCTGCCCGGCGTCCCTCCCTGCTGACCTCGCGCGCGCGGTCGGCGGACGTGTCACTCGCAAATGAAGGGGCTTTTCGGACGGACCGGCCAGGGAACACGGTCGCTGACCGCGCACCGCGAGACACAGGAGGCAGACGTGGCGGACGACCAGCATGACCAGCAGAATCCGACCGAGCAGTACCCCCGCCCCGGCTTCGCCTCGCAGGACCAGCCGCACCCGGGCTGGACCGGGCCGATGGACCCGCCGCCCGACCACGGTGAGGAGTCCTACCGCGGGTCGGGCCGTCTGGTGGGCCGCAGGACCGTCGTCACCGGCGGTGACTCCGGCATCGGCCGAGCGGTGGCCCTGGCCTTCGCGCGCGAGGGTGCCGATGTGCTGTTCACCCACCTCGCCGAGGAACAGGACGAGGCACGGGAGACCTCCCGCCTGGTGGAGGACGCCGGGCGGAAGGCCGTCGCCGTCTCCTGCGACATCCGTGAGGAGGAGAACTGCCGGGCCTTGATCGAGCGGGCCGTGGCGGAGTTCGGCGGTATCGACGTCCTGGTGAACAACGCGGCCTACCAGATGGCCCAGCCGGACGGCATCGAGGCGATCACGACGGAGCAGTTCGACCGGGTCGTGCGGACGAACCTCTACGGCATGTTCTGGCTGACGAAGTTCGCCCTGCCGCACATTCCCGAGGGCGGCAGCGTCATCAACACCACCTCGGTCCAGGCGTACAAGCCCAGCCCGCACCTGCTGGACTACGCGACGACCAAGGGCGCGATCGTGACCTTCACCCAAGGGCTGGCCCAGATGGTCGCGGAGCGCGGCATCCGGGTGAACGCGGTGGCGCCGGGGCCGGTGTGGACTCCGCTGATCCCGGCGACGCTGCCGGACACCGCCGAGTTCGGCAAGCAGAGCCCCCTGGGCCGTCCCGCGCAACCGGCCGAGCTGGCACCGGCGTACGTCTATCTCGCCTCGCAGGAGGCCGGCTACGTCACGGCGGAGATCCTGAACGCGACCGGTGGCACGCCACTGCCGTGATTGTGGTCCGGTCCGTGGGTCCGGGGGTGCCGCGGCTCCACGGCGCCGGCCGGCCGGACTGCGGGCAGCCCGTTCCGTACCCTGGCGGCATGCGCATGCGCCCCACTCTGAGCTGGACTCCTGCCGAGGACCTGCCGCCGGGCACCACCGACCCGGAGCCGGTCGCCGACGCGCTGAGCAGCGGCGGCGTGCTGGTGCTCAGCGGGGCGGGCATCTCCACCGAGTCGGGCATCCCCGACTACCGGGGTGAGGGCGGCAGCCTGAGCCGGCACGTCCCGATGACCTACCAGGACTTCACCGCCGATCCCCAGGCTCGACGCCGCTACTGGGCGCGCAGCCACCTCGGCTGGCGCACCTTCGGCCGCGCCCGCCCCAACGCCGGGCACCGGGCCGTCGCCGCGTTCGCACGGCACGGCCTGCTCAGCGGTGTGATCACCCAGAACGTCGACGGCCTGCACCAGGCAGCCGGCAGCGAGGGCGTCGTGGAACTCCACGGAAGCCTGGACCGGGTCGTCTGCCTGTCCTGCGGTACCTTCAGCCCGCGCCGGGTACTCGCCCGGCGGCTCGAGGAGGCGAATCCGGGCTTCGATCCGGTGGCCGCGGGGATCAACCCCGACGGTGACGCCGACCTCACCGACGAACAGGTCGGGGACTTCCGTGTGCTGCCCTGCGCCGTCTGCGGCGGCGTCCTCAAACCGGACGTGGTGTTCTTCGGCGAAGCCGTTCCGCCGCGGCGGGTCGAGCGCTGCCGCGAGCTGGTCCGCGACTCTTCCTCCCTGCTGGTACTGGGGTCCTCGCTGACGGTGATGTCCGGGCTCCGGTTCGTCCGCCAGGCGGCCCAGGACGGGAAGCCGGTACTGATCGTCAACCGGGACCCGACGCGGGGCGACCGGCACGCCCTCACCCGGGTCGCGCTCCCGCTGGGAGCCGCCCTCACCGGCGTGGCCGAGCAGCTGGACATCTCCCTCGACGGCCACGGCGGCCACGGCGGCCCGGGGGACGTCGTGACGGCCTGACCGGTGCCCCGGCCGTCCCCGTCACCGCCCCACGGCGATGTCCGTGCGGGAGCTGACGTTGAGCCTGCGCATGATGCGCGCCACGTGGTGTTCCACGGTCCGGGTGGACAGCACCGGTTTTCGGCGATGTCGCGGTCGGCTCGTCCCTGGAGGACGAGCCGGGCCACCTCCTGTTCGCGCGGGGGCAGTTGATCGCCGTGGCCGAGACGACCCAGTCGTCGTTCACGCGCAGCTTCCACGTGCCGTCGGCCGTCTCGGCGGAGGCGTTCACGGCGTAGGTGGCCTGCACGTTGTCCGAGCTGTCGTTGCTGTCGTAGTCCTTGAGCGGATACCCGGTGCCGTAGGGGGCGACCAGTTCCACGCGCAGGTCGCCGACACGGCTCGGACCGCCGAGGCCGCAGCGCGGTGTCTCCTGCCCGGCTCGGAGGCGGCGGAACGGGACGGGTCCGGGCGGCAACAGGCAGCCGTACGCACGATCCTGTGATCGAGCAGTACCGGAGGCTGGGGGCGCGCTGGGACGTCGCCCGGTGCCACCGGGTGCTGCGCCGCCACGACATCGTCACCACACACCGCCGCGGAACGACACGGGGTACGTCAACGCCTGGTCGCTCCAGTTCTGACCACCCGCTCCCCCGTCCGACACGGGCTCCGGGCCACCCCTCCCCTGGGCGGCCCGGAGCCCGCCGCACGGCCGGGTCGGCCACGCGAAGCGACGGCCGCCCGGCGCCCCTGCCGCCTCCCCGAGCACCCGGCCGGCGAAGTTACCTGTGCGTTCCGCACGTCGGAGACGTGACAGCGGTGACTGTCCGGGACATGGCAGGGCGTGACAGCGTCGTGCCCGGCACCGACCAGGTGAAGGGAGCAGGCGTGAACAAGGGCTACGCCGTCTACTGCGACGCGGATCCGCACTTCTACGACGCGCCGCACCGCACCGGCCCCGGCACCCGATCGGCGGGCACCCGGTACGCGGCGGCCACCCTGCCCGTACCGGCGGGATGGCAGCGCGGGGAGAGCGGCGACTGGCTCGCTCTGCGCCCGCTGGACGCCGTACTGCCGGCGCAGGGCTGGAAGATCCACGTCTCCGCCTGCCTGGACAACGCCGAGTCCGTCCTGGAGCGCGTACGGCACCACTGCGTCGAGCGTGGCATCGCCTTCAAGTTCGTGCCGAGCCGCTACCTGCTGCACCAGCGCAACGCCAAGTACGCGGACCGGGCGGGCAGCGGCAAGTTCGTCACCGTGTACCCGGCGGACGAGGACCAGTTCGAGCGCCTCGTGGGCGAGTTGGCCGCTCTGCTGGACGGCGAGCCCGGACCGCACATCCTGAGCGATCTCAGGATCGGGGACGGCCCGGTGCACGTGCGCTACGGCAGCTTCACCCGCCGCAACTGCTACGACGAGAGCGGGGAACTGAGACCGGCCGTCGCGAACCCCGAGGGAGTACTCGTCCCCGACTTCCGCGGCCCGGTCTTCCGTGTCCCCGACTGGGTGAGCGTGCCCGCCTTCCTCCAGTCCCACGTCGACGCGCGGGCGACGGTGACCCTGGCCGACATCCCGTACACCGTCGAGTCGGCACTCCACTTCTCCAACGGCGGCGGTGTCTACCGGGCACGGGACACCCGTACCGGCGAGGTGGTGGTCCTCAAGGAGGCCCGTCCGTACGCCGGCCTGGCGGCCGACGGTGCCGACGCGGTGACCCGGCTGCATCGCGAACGCCGGGCCCTCGAACAGCTTTCGGGCCTGTCCTGCACGCCCGAGGTGCTGGACAGCTTCGCCGTCGGGGAGCACCACTTCCTGGTGCTGGAGTACCTCGACGGCAAGCCCCTCAACACCTTCTTCGCCCGGCGGCACCCGCTCATCGAGGCGGACCCCGGCGAACGGCGGCTGACCGAGTACACCGAGTGGGCACTCGACGTCCACGCCCAGGTCGAGCGGGCCGTCGAGGAGGTGCACGCGCGGGGCGTCGTCTTCAACGACCTGCACCTCTTCAACATCATGATCCGCGACGACGGGCGGGTGGCCCTGCTGGACTTCGAGGCCGCCCACCGCGTCGACGAACCGGGCCGGCAGACGGTCGCCCACCCCGGTTTCGTGGCCCCTTCCAGCCGGCGGGGCACCGCCGTGGACCGGTACGCGCTGGCCTGTCTGCGCCTGGCCCTGTTCCTGCCGCTGACCAGTCTGCTGGCCCTGGACCGGCGCAAGGCGGAGCACCTGGCCGACGTGGTGGCGCGGCAGTTCCCCGTGGAGCGCGCCTTCCTCGACGCGGCGCTCGACGAGATCGCCGACTCTCGCGACCGGCGTCCGGCGGCACGGCCCACCACCGAGGACTTCGTTCCCGTGGCGCCGGGCGACTGGCCCCGCAGCCGGGACGCGATGACGGCGGCCATCCGCGCGTCGGCCACTCCGTCGCGCGAGGACCGTCTCTTCCCCGGCGACGTGGCTCAGTTCGCCACCGCCGGCGGAGGACTCTCGTTCGGCTACGGAGCGGCCGGCGTGCTGTACGCCCTGACCGAGAGTGGGGCGGAGCGCGACGAGAGCGAGGAGCAGTGGCTGCTCGACCGGACCAAGGAACTCCCCTCGGGGATGCCGCTCGGCTTCCACGACGGGATCGCGGGAGTCGCCTGGACCCTTGACCACCTCGGCCACCGGGGCAGGGCGCTGGATCTCACGCGGCTGCTCCTCGAGCATCCCCTCGACACTCTCGCCACCGACCTCCACAGCGGAACGGCCGGAGTGGGCCTGGCGCTTGACTCCCTGGCCGCCTCCACCGGCGACTGTGCCCTGCGTGACGCGGCCATGCGGTGTGCCGAACTGAGCGCCCGGTGCCTACCGGCCGACCCACCGGACCGAGGGTCCGAACGCCGGAATCGAGCCGGACTCCTGTACGGCGCCACGGGCAGCGCCCTGCTGTCCCTGCGGCTGTACGAACGCACCGGCGACAGCGGCCTGCTCGACCTCGCGGGCGCCGCGCTGCGCCAGGACCTCGCGCGCTGCGTCCGCGGCGCGGGAGGCGCGCTCCAGGTGGACGAGGGCTGGCGCACGATGCCGTACCTCGGCGCGGGCAGCGTGGGCATCGGCATGGTGCTCGACGACTACCTGGCGCACCGCGCCGACGAGCAGTTCGAGCAGGCACGGGAGGAGATCGTGCGCGCGGCACAGGCCATGTTCTACGCCCAGCCGGGGCTCTACCGCGGCGTGGCCGGCATGGTGCTGTACCTCGGCCGTACGACCGCCACCGGGCCGGGCACCGGCCCCGAGGCCGTCCGGCGCCAGATCGACGCGCTGACCTGGCACGCCATGTCCTACCGCGGTCATCTCGCCTTCCCCGGCGAGCAGATGATGCGCCTGTCCATGGACCTCTCCACCGGGACGGCCGGATGCCTGCTGGGCGTCGCGTCCGTACACGGCGACCGGCCCGCCGGTCTGCCGTTCCTCCCACCGCCGCGGCGAGTGCCGCGGCCCATGAGCCGGCCCCATCAGGGGTCGTGAAAAAAGCACCCGTAGTCCTACGAAGGGAAACGAACATGAACCTGTTCGAGCTGCAGTCGATGGAGACCCCCAAGGAAGAGGCCATGGGCGACGTGGAGACCGGCAGCCGCGCGAGCCTGCTCCTCTGCGGCGACAGCAGCCTCAGCGTCACGACGTGTAACTGACGTCCGCGTCGGCCCGCCGCGCTCAACGCGGCGGGCCGACGCGCTGCGGTACCGGCGCCCCGGCCACCGCCGGGCGCCGGTACCGCACTCCGTCGCCGCCCGTGGCGGCGCCGACCACGAGGAGGGCAGCTGGTGCGAAGGGACCCGGGCCGGCGGCGGCCGATGCGTCAGGGGCACCACTCGCCCGGCTCACCCGGCACCGGACCAGGGCGGATGCCCGAACTGCTGGTCCTGGTGTGCTCGGTGGCGGCCGCAGCGGTCGCCGTCGTCCAGCCCCTCGTCCTGGGCCGCACACTGGATCTGCTGCTGCACGACGGCGCCGCCGGCCCCTGGCTCCTGGCGAGCGCCGCACTGCTCGTCGGCGAGATACTCCTCGACGGTCTCACCGCACTGCTCACCGGCCGGTGCACCGCCGACTGGACGGCCTCGATCCGCTCTCGCGCCCTCAGAGGTCTGCTGCACGCCGTGCCGGATCTGGCCCGGCCCCATTCCCCCGGCGACGTCGCGACCCGGCTGACCCTAAACGCCTCCGACGCGGGCGCCGCGCCGGCCGCCAGGGCCGCGCTCGCGGCCTCGCTCCTCACCCCGGCCGGCGCGCTCGTCGCACTGGCCGTCGTCGACGTGTGGGTCGCCGTCTGCGTGCTGGTCGGACTTCCGTTCCTCGCCCTGGTGCTGCGGGCGTTCGCGCGGGACACGGGTGCTTCGGTCGGCGCCTATCAGCGGGTGCAGTCGGACATCGCGTCCCGGCTGCTGGAGACCATGGCGGGCGCGGAGACCATCGCCGCGGCCGGCACCGCCGCACGTGAACGCGAGCGCGTTCTCGGTCCGTTGGCCGAGCTCGGCACGCTGGGCGCACGCATGTGGACGCTGCACGGCAGGGCGCTGGCCACCGGCGGTGTCCTCGTCCCGCTGCTGACGGTGGCCGCCACCGCGGTGGGCGGCCTGCGGCTCGGCGCCGGGGCCCTCAGCGTCGGCGAACTGCTCGCGGTCTGCCGGTACGCGCAGTTGGCCGCGGGGTTCGGCGGGGCCGCCACGCTCGTCGGCGCACTGGTCCGGGGCCGCAGGGCGCGGGAGCGCACCGCGACGCTGGAACGGCTGCCCGCCCTGGCCTACGGAACCCGGACACTGCCCCCGGCGGGCCCGGGCACCCTCGAACTGCGCGACGTACGGGTCCTGCGGGACGGGACGGAAGTCCTGCGGGCGGACCACGTGGTGGTGCCGGGCGGTCTGACCGCCGCGGTCGTGGGACGCAGCGGCGCGGGCAAGTCCGTCCTGGCCGCCGTCGCCGGCCGGCTCATCGATCCCGACCGGGGCCAGGTCCTGCTGGACGGCACACCTCTCGGGCTTCTGACCCGCTCCTGTCTACGTGCCGAGGTCGGCTTCGCCTTCGCGCGTCCCGTCCTGGGCGATCGCACCGTCGCCGAGGCGGTGGCGGCCGGGCCGCGCGCCGTGTCACCCCACCAGGTTCAGGCGGCTGTTCGCCTCGCGGACGCCGAAGCCTTCGTACGCCGCCTCCCGCAGGCCTACGACACCCGGCTCGCCGACACGCACCTGTCCGGCGGCGAGTACCAACGCCTCGGACTGGCGCGGGCCTTCGCCCACGCGGGCCGGCTGCTGGTGATGGACGACGCCACCTCCAGCCTCGACACCGCCACGGAACACGCGGTGGAACAGGCGCAGCGCCGCTCACCACGCGGCGCCACACGGCTGGTCGTGGCCCACCGCCCGTCGGTCGCGGCCCGGGCGGATCTCGTGATCTGGCTGGACGACGGCCGGGTACGGGCGGTCGGCAGCCATCGGCGGCTGTGGGAGGAGGCGGCCTACCGGGCGGTGTTCGGCACGGGTGAGAACGGTGTCGGGCCGGTATCCGCCGAGGACTCCCCGGGCGGGCCCCGTCACGGGCGGGCCGGCCTTCCGCGCGAAGGGGCGCGACCGTGACAGCCACCGGCCAAGGACCCGCGGCGGAGCCGCGGCGCGAGTCGGGGACCCTGCGACGGCTCGGGCCGTCCGCCCGCCGCTTCCTGGCCGCCCGCAGAACGGTCCTCGCACGGCTCGCGGCATGGTCGCTGGCCGAGTCGGCACAGACCTTCCTGGTCGGCTACGGCGTGGCGCAGGCCGTCGACCGGGGGTTCCTCGCCGGTGACACCCTCACGGGTCTCGGCTGGCTCGGGGTGGCCGCCCTCGCCGTGGTACTCGGCGCACCCGTGATCAGGGGCGTCTTCGCCGAGCTGGCCGGACTGACGGAACCACTGCGCGACCAGCTGGTGCGGCGGGCGGTCGACCAGTCCATGGCCCGTTCCCTGGCCCGTCCCGGTGGCGGGGACCGCGCCGCCGTCTCACGGCTCACCAACCAGGTCGAGATCGTGCGGGACAGCTTCGCCGGGCTCGTCCTCACCTTGCGCTCGTTCGTCTTCACCGCGGCCGGAGCCCTGGCGGGACTGTTCACGCTGGACCCGGCGCTTCTCGTGGTGGTCCTGCCGCCGCTCGCCGGTGGACTGACCCTCTTCCTGCTGACGCTGCGGCCCATGGCGGCGGCGCAGCGCCGTGCTCTCGACGCGGACGAGGCACTGGGCGATCACACCACGCGTGCCCGCGGGGCGCTGCGTGACATCACCGCCTGCGGTACACAGGCGGAGACGGCACGAAGCGGAGCACGGCTCATCGCGGACGCCGCCGCCACGTCCCGTGTCCTCGCCCGCTGGGCCGCGGTGCGCACCCTCGCCCTCGGTGTGGCGGGTCAGCTGCCCGTACTGCTCCTGCTGGTCGCCGTGCCGTGGCTGCGCGGCAGGGGTGTCACGACCGGCGCTCTGCTCGGGGCGTTCACCTACCTCGCCCAGGCCCTGCTGCCCGCCCTGCACACCCTCATGACCGCGATCGGCGCCGCGGGAACCCGGCTGCTCGTGGTCCTGGACCGGTTCACCGTGCCTCAGGCGGGGCCGCCCCCCGCCGTAGCGGCGGCACCTGCGCAGCCGCCCGAGCTGCCACGCCCCCCGGTCCGCTCCCCGCTCCCGCCGATTCCCGCGCCGTCACAGCGGGTTCCCGCGGTGGAACTGCGCGGGGTGACCGTCGGCTACGGCGCCCGGGCGGAGCCGGTCCTCGACGCGCTCGACCTGCGCGTCGAGGAAGGCGAGCACCTGGCCGTCGTCGGTCCCAGCGGCATCGGCAAGTCGACCCTCGCCCGTCTCATCGCCGGGACGTGCGCGCCGTGGAGCGGTGTGGTGCGGGTGACCGGCCGGACGGTCGCCGGCCGGGGGGCGGCGGAGCTGGCCGCGCTGCGCGTCCTGGTGCCCCAGCAGGCGTACGTCTTCACCGGTACGGTCCGGGACAACCTCGCCTACCTGCGGCCGGACGCCGCCACGAGCGACATCGAGGCCGCCGTCCGGGATCTCGGGGCCGCTCCTCTGGTCGAGCGCCTGGGTGGGATCGACGCGCCGCTGAGACCCGACGACCTCTCGCAGGGCGAGCGCCAGCTGATCGTCCTGGCGCGCGCTCACCTGTCCACGGCTCGGCTGCTCCTGCTCGACGAGGCGACCTGCCATCTCGACGCGGCGTCCGAGGCGCGCGCCGAGGAGGCGCTCGCCCGGCGTCCGGGAACACTGCTCGTCGTGGCGCACCGCATGTCGTCCGCGGTCCGGGCCGACCGGGTTCTGGTGCTGGACGGCGTCCGGGCAGCCCACGGCACCCACCGGGAGCTGCTTGAGCGGTCGTCCCTCTACCGCGACCTGGTGGGGCACTGGAGCCGAACGGGAGGCTGACCCGCGAGCCGTGCCCCCGCGTCCGCGTGCCCCCCGCCGTCACATCCAGCCGGCGCCCTGGACGATGCGAATCGCGTCCACGCGATTGCGCGCCCCGACTCTACGGATCGCACTGGCCATGTAGTTGCGGACGGTCCCCCGGGACAGATGGAGGCAGGCGGCGATCTCGGCGACGGACGCCCCCTGCGACGCCTGGAACAGGACGCTCAGCTCACGGGCGGTCAGTGGCATCTCGGATGCCCGCAGCAGTGCGACGGTGAGCCGCTCGTCGAGGAACCGTTCTCCCTTGGCTACCATGTGCACCGCGGCGATCAGCCGCTGCGACGAGGCGTCCTTGTCCACGAAGCCGAGCGCTCCGGCGTCGAACGCCCTGCGCAGCACTCCCGGCCGCTCCGGAGCCGCGAGGACGACCAGCCGCGGCCCGCACCGGTCCCAGACGGGCACTCGGCCGGTCTCGCCGGGCGGCCCCTCCAGACAGTCCCCGTCGACCACACACACGTCCGCGGGTAAGTCGTTGGCGTCCGGGCCGTCCCCGCGGGACGGCATGGAGGAGACGTCGAGTCCGTCGGCCGACCGCAGCAGTTGCACCAGTGCCGACCGCAGCAGCGTCGCGTCGTGCACCACAAGAACGCGGACCATGTACAACCCCCTGGTTTCCCCGGCCGCCGCGGGCCGCCGGGCTCGTCCCCCTACCGGTCCCCAGCCGTCTGCCCCCGGGAGCCGCACAAGAAGCACACAACTCGATCACACCCGGTCGCCACCGTCGGCAACACGCCGCTCTGAGCGCCGTCGGCAAGGGACGGCCCCCGCGGAATCGGGCCGGAACACGTCGGTGGCCCACGTGGGATCGTGCGGCAGGACTCGGTGCCGACCTCGCCCGAGAGCTGTTCACATCGCGATTGGTGGGTCCGGGCGGCCGGCGGACAGCGCGACGCGGCGACGCCGTGCCGTTCGCTACCGGAGAGTCACAGACCGAAAACAGGCGAAGTGAATGTGGCCCGAATGCCTGCACCCGTCCGGCGCTTCACCACCCCGCACGGCGATGCCTGTCGTTTCCCGCCGCCGGGGCGTCCGCGGGGCCATAAGGATGGCCGGAGGCCGTGTCGAGCGGTCCTCGCGGACCCGGTCGGCCATCCTGGGCCGGAAGCGGCGCCCTTCCCCACGATTAGGAGCACGGCCATGCCGACGGACCCGGTTGGACGCTTCCTGGCGGCTCTGGACCCGGATCACCGGGATGCCGTCAGTGCGAAGCCTCGTGAGGAGCAGGAACGGCTGGCGGGGGACTGGGAACGGGAGCTCCGGGCGGACACCGATCTCGACACCCTCGACGAGTTGTCCCCGTCGGCGGCGGAGGCCGAGGCCGCCAGGCGGGTCCTGGGCGACCGCTGACCCTTCTTGCCCACGGTCCTCACTCACCGGACGCCTCCGCCGGACGACCCCGTGTTCCCGGGGCCCCCGGCGTTCAGATGCTGCAACGCCCCGACCAGTTCCTGGCAGGCCCGTTCCACGGACCGTCTGGTGTTGATCTGTTCGCTGATCACGGAGGACAGCAGGAGCGCGGTCAGACCCAGGGTTCCGTTGAACGCCTGAAGCTTCATCATCGTCTCGATGTCGGTCAGCCTGGCGAAGGAACCGGCCTCTTCCCTGGCCGCGACGGTGGCCATCACGGAGGCGAACAGGGCGCACGGCATGCCGCCCGCCAGCTGGAAACGCAACGCGGCCCAGATCAGCAGCGGATACACCAGGAACAGGACGCTGACCGAGCTGTACGTCACCCGTGGCACCAGAACGCACACGACGAGCGCGAGCCCCGCCGCCTCGCCCCAGCGACCGGACGGGGGCGGCCAGCGGGCCCGGTGCAGCAGAAGCAGCAGCGGAGTGACGATCACGACGCCCATCGCGTCACCCACCCACCAGGCCAGCCAGACGAGCCAGAAGGCGTCCTCGGCGAGTTTGTTCGTGAGGACGAGTGTGCCGACGCCCGCGCCCGAACTGATCAGCATGGCTGTCATCGCCCCCAGGAACACGAGCGTCAGGCCGTCGCGCAAGCGGCTCAGACTCGCGCGGAATCCCACCGCGCGCAGCATCAGACAGGCGCACACGGGCGCGAGGGTGTTGCCGAGCACGATCCCGGCGGCGGACAGACGGGGAGCGGTCAGAGAGGCGACCACCAGCAGGGCGCCGACGGCGATGCCGGGCACGCACCGCAGTCCGAAGAGCAGCAGGCAGGCCACTGCGACGCCGGTGGGCGGCCAGATGGGGGTGACCACCGCGCCGTCCGCGACCAGTTGCTGCGAGAGCCCCAGGCGTCCCGCCGCGTAGTAGCAGACGGCGACGAGCAGCGTCTCGCAGACAAGGACGACCGGTCGCGGCCAAGCACGGATACCCACCACAGCAGCCATCAGACACCGACGCCGACGCATCAGCGAGGCGAGCCGCGCCTTGCCCCGCCCTACGGCGTAACAGCACGTCCGTCATGGCCGACGACGAGCACGGCCGCGTCGTCCTCGTGACCCACCAGTTCGGCGTTCCGGAGCACGGCGGCCGCCAGCGAGTGCGCCTCCATGCCCTCGACCGCGGCAACGCCTGCCAGCCGCACGACCCTCGCGAGCCCTTCGTCGACGCTCAGGGAAGGCCCTTCCACCACGCCGTCCGTGAGCAGGACGAAGACTCCGCCCGTGGTGAGCCGGTACCGGGTCACCGGATATTCGGTGCCCTTGAGGACGCCCAGCGGTGGCCCTCCTTCGTCCTCGGAGACCTCCGCCCTGCCGTCGGCCGTGGCCCATACGCAGGGAATGTGCCCGGCCCGCGCGCTCTCCAGGACGCCGGTGGCAGGGTCGAAGCGCATGAAGGTGCAGGTGGCGAAGAGGTCCTTGTTCAGGGAGAGAAGCAGGTCGTTCGTACGGGCGAGCAGGTCGCCGGGCTCACTCGTCACGGAGGCGAGCGCCCGCAGGCCCACGCGGATCTGCCCCATGAGGGCGGCCGCGTCGATGGCGTGGCCCTGGACGTCTCCGACGGAGAGGCCGATACGGCCGTCGGGGAGTACGAAGGCGTCGTACCAGTCTCCGCCCACGTTGAGTCCGGCGTAGGCGGGTGAATAGCAGGCGGCGAGGTGAAAGCCGGGGACCGTGGGCAGACTCGCGGGAAGCATGTCGCGTTGCAGCGCGACCGCCAGTTCCACCTGGGACCGGCGCAGCTCGGCCAGCTCCCGTGCCTGAGTGGTCAGCGATGCCAGCCTGGCCAGCAACTCTTCACCGTCAGGTGCGGGACGCTTGCGGAACATCGACCACTCCCGGGCCATCCGATCCGCCTGTCCTCGCGGCGGCGCCTCTAGAAGCCGGACGCTCCAAGTCTCTCATTCGCCTCGGCAACAGGCATACCGAAGCCGCACCGACCGGGGCGAGAGGCTTCCGAGTCCAACTCAGGTCAGCCTGGCCTGCACGGCGAAGGTCCGTCGGCCCATGCCTCAGCAACCCGGAATGTTCCGCGCCCGTGTCGTGCGCACGGAACGCGTCTCCCCGTCCATGCAGCGGGTGACCGTCGCCGGATCGGAACTCGCCGAGTTTCCGTGGCTCGGGTACGACCATTGGTTCCGTCTGTTCCTCCAGCTCCCCCGTCAACGGCGCCTCCGGCTACCGGAGTACACCGGCTCCCAGTGGTGGCAGCCCTACCTCGCCATCCCCGAGCACGAACGGCCGCGCTGCGCCAACTACTCCGTGGCCGACTTCCGTCGGCAGGCGGCGGAGATGGACGTCGATTTCGTCGTGCATCGCGGTCCCGGGGGCGAGATCGAGGGCAGAGCCGCGATCTGGGCCTGCCGGGCCGCCCCCGGAGACGCCCTCGCCGTGCTCGGCCAAGGCACCCTCTTCGACTGCCCGCACGATGCCTCCCAGGTCACCATCGTGGCTGACGAGACCGGGTTGCCCGCCGCGGCGGGCATTCTGCGCTCCCTGCCCGGCGGGACCGTCGGACGGCTCATCCAGGAGGTCCCCACCGCGGATGACAGACGCGTGCTGGACGGCCCGGCCGGCGTGACCGTCTCCTGCGCCGTACGCCAGGACAGCAGCTCGGTGCCCGGCGCCGCCGCGCTCCGTGAGCTGCGACGGCTCGCCTCCACCGATGCGACGGGGTACGCGTTCGTGGTCGGCGAGTCGACCCTGGCCACGGAGGGCCGCAGGCACCTGCACCGCCTGGGGTTGCCGAAGGACCGCATCACCTTCTCGGGCTTCTGGAGGCACGAAGCGGCTCAGGCCGCCTGATCCGGCACTGCGGCCGGAAGCCCGCTCACCGCGGCTCAGTCGCGATCTGGATGAGATTGCCGCAGGTGTCGTCGAAGACGGCGGTGGTGACAGGACCCATCTCCAAGGGCTCCTGCGTGAAGTGGACCCCCAGGCCACGCAGGCGCTCGTACTCCGCCTGCACATCGTCGACGGCGAACTGGGCCAGCGGGATGCCGTCCTCGACGAGCGCGTCGCGGTAGGCCTTGACGGCCGGGTGGCCGGCGGGCTCCAGGAGGAGTTCGACGCCGCCGGGCTCGTCGGGCGAGACCACGGTCAGCCACCGGTCCCGCTCCCCCACCGGCACGTCGTGCTTCTTCACGAAACCGAGGACCTCGGTGTAGAAGCGCATGGCCTTGGCCTGGTCCTCCACGAAAACACTGGTCAGGTGGATCTTCATGGGTTGCTCTCTTCCGGTGGGGACGTGTCGGGCACAAGCCATCGCTCGGCGATCCGCCGCAGCGGGGCCGTGTTCAGCTCGTGGAACTTGTAGCGGCCCTCCCGCCTGGTCTCGACGAGCCCGGCTGCCTCCAGCACGGCGAGGTGCTGGGAGATCGCCTGGCGCGAGATGGCGAGCTGATGCTTCATGCTCAGTCTCGAGCAGATCTCGAACAGTGTCTGTCCGGACTTCTCGGCCAGCTCGTCGAGGATGGTACGGCGGGTGGGGTCGGCCAGGGCTTTGAAAAGGTCATCGGCCACGCCCACAGGATAGGCAAGCAGCCACTTGCCTATCAAGTCGTACTACCGGACCACGGTCGCGACCTCCCAGGCGAACCCGTCGCCGGTTGCCGCCGCCTGACCTTCTTCTCTCCCACCGGCGACCGGAAACGGTCCGTCGGTGGCTTCTTGTGACGTTCCGACGTCCTTGCCTCTGGCTGACGACCACGCGGTCCCGTTGTCCGGTGCCTCTTCCGTTTCTGCGACGCGAAGGAGTCACCCTCATGAACACAGAACGCATCGTCCGCATGCCCACGTCAACATCCGAAGCCCGCCCGGCATCGAGGCCGCCGCGCACCCCGGCCTGGAGGTGCTGTCCATCGGCGTGTGGGACGCCGAGCCGCTCAGCCTCTCCCCGGTCATCGGACTGCCCCGGCTGAGGACCCTGGTCGCCTGTCCCCGTACGCTCGCCGATCCGCTGGAGATCGGCGAACTCACCGCCCTGGAGTACCTGGAGATCGGCCCGGAGGAATGGCGCGTCCTCCTGGACGCGGACGCCGTCCCGCGCGGTCTGTCGGCCGCCGCCGTCAAGGTGCACGGTGACGGTGACCGGGAGGTGACATCCGCCAGCACCGTCGTCAACGAACTCCTGGCCCTCTGGGGCCGGCCCCCGATCATCCAGACCGTCCTCCGGGGTGACCTCGGCCCCGTACCGTAGCCGACGGAGCGCCCCACTGATTGTTTCCTCGTCTGTCGTCAGCCGGTTCACCGTGCTCTCGGACTCCCCGCTGAGGGTTCGCCTCACAGCCACTCTTCCGCCCCTGCTTCGTACAGGAGACGCTCACATGCCAGACCTGGAGATCGATGCCCTCGTGTTCGACGTGCTCGGCACTCTCGTCGACGAACCCGGCGGTGTCCGCGCCGGCATCCGTACGCTCGACCCGTCTCTCGACGACGCCCGGGCCGAACAGCTTCTCTCGCTGTGGCAGCGGCACGTCGACCGCGAGCAGCGTCGTATCGTCGCCGGCGCCCGCCCCTACGTCACGAGCGACGTGCTCGACCTGGAGGCCGCCCGGCTCGTCGCCGATGCCGTCGGGGTCGGCGACCCGACGGCCGTGGCGGCGCTGGCCGAGTCGGGTCGCAGGCTCGCGCCGTGGCCCGACACCGTGGCGGGCCTCGCCCGGCTCGCCGAACGGTTCCCGCTGATCGGGCTCTCCAACGCCGGCCGGGCGGCGCTGCTGGAGCTCAACGCCCACGCCGGACTGCGCTGGCATCAGGCCCTGTCCGCCGAAGACGCCCGGACGTACAAGCCGGACCCGGCGGTCTACCAACTCGCCGTCACCGTCTCCGGACGACCGCCGGAACGGCTCCTGATGGTCGCGGCCCACGCCTGGGACCTGCGCGCGGCACAGGAGCTCGGCCTGCGCACCGCCTACGTCGCCCGTCCCGTCGGCGAACCGCCCGCCTCCTCGGACCGCTTCGACCTGCACGCCGACGGCCTGGCCGACCTGGCCGACCGGCTCGACCACGGCCAGGGGCACGTTCGGCGGGGCGTGCGGTCGTAGAATTCGCCTGTTCCGACACCAGCTACCGGAGGCCGCCGACAGCGGCCCGCGAACAGCTGGAGATCGATGGAAGAAGCACGCTCAGCATCGTGATTCGTGGCGAGCATGTCACTGAGGTGGCCGTCACTGAGGTGGCCGTCACCAACGACGCCGTTCTCTGAGTCGAACACCTCGCGCGCACGTAGGTCGTACGGGAGGGCTCTCGCTCTCCCGGCCCGCGTCGCCCGAGGACGCACCGACCGATTCGAGGAGAGCGCACCGATGAGCACCGCACGCCTGAACGACCGGCTGGCCAGGCAGCAGCCCCTGGTTCTCGGACTGTTCCGCATCGTCCTGGGCCTGCTGTTCACCAGCGAGGGCGCTGCCACGGTCTTCGGGCTGCTGGACCGGCCGGCCAGCCCTGCGGGTGACTGGCCCTTTTGGTACGCCGGAGTGATCGAACTGGTCGCCGGTGCCCTGGTGCTCATCGGCGCGGCAACGCGCGGCGCGGCGTTCCTCAGCTCGGGGACCATGGCCTTCGCCTACTTCACCGAGCACCAGCAGGACGGCCTCTTCCCCCTGCAGAACGGCGGCCTGTCCCCGGCGCTGTTCTGCTGGGGGTTCCTGCTGCTGGTCTTCTTCGGACCGGGCTCCCTGTCCCTGTCGGGCCTGCTCCGCCGCGGCGACACCGTTCCGGGCGCCGCGCAGCCGGTGACCGGACGGGCCTCGTGACCGTACGGCACTGGCGTCGCCGGTCTGCTCGGCTGGATGCCTGGCGGATTCGCGGTCGGCGTCACCGTCCACCTCTGCACCGCCGGCAGCGGCGCGGTCCTGGCGGGCCGGACCGGCGGCAGAGCGAGGGCGACGGCTCGTGGACACTGACGCCGGCCGGCCGAACGCTCGTGGCCGAAGAGCGACGTACGCCCGGGGGTGCCGCCTTGACTGGTGACCCGCCGACCCCCATATTCACCAACACCCCGTCGCTCACTCCCATTCGAGGTGACCAGTGAGAAGCCTCAGAGCCTGGGCTGCCCTGTACGCAGCCACTGCCCTCGTCCTTCTCACCACGGCCCTGAGCCCCGCCTCCACCTCCCCGGCAGCCGCCTCCTCCCCACCGGGCGAGCCGGCCTTCGCCACCCACCCCGCCAAGGCAGTGCTCGCCCGGCTGTTGCCGCGCCATGTCTCGCAGTTCAGCCTCGTCCCGGTGAGTCGCCCGGCGTCAGGGGACTACTTCAGCGTCTCCGGCCGCGCGGGCCACGTGCGCGTACGGGGCACCAGTCCCGCCGTGATCCTCAGCGGCGTCAACTGGTATCTCAAGTACACGGCCAAGGTGGACATCGGTTGGCCCGGGCGGAGCACGGCGAGGCTGCCCCGCACCCTGCCCGCGCCCACGGGCACCATCCGCAAGCACGCTTCGGTCCCGCACCGCTTCGCGCTCAACGACACCGACGACGGCTATTCCGGTGCCTACCGCGACTGGGCGTCCTACGAGAAGCAGATCGACCTCCTCGCCCTGCACGGTGTGAACGAGGTCTTCGTCCAGATGGGCGCCGACGCCGTCTACTACGAGACGCTCCAGGAGTTCGGCTACTCCGAGGAGGAACTGAGATCCTGGATCCCCGGTCCGTCGCACCAGCCGTGGTGGCTGATGCAGAACATGTCCGGCTTCGGCGGCCCCGTCTCCGAGCGACTCATCCAGCAGCGGGCAGACCTCGGCCGCAGGATCGCGAACCGGCTGCGCCAACTCGGTATGACTCCCGTACTGCCGGGCTACTACGGCACCGTGCCTCCGCGGTTCACCGGGCGGAACCCCACCGGACCGGTCGTCCCGCAGGGCGACTGGGTCGGGTTCGAGCGGCCCGACTGGCTCGACCCGCGCAGCGAGGCGTTCCCCAGGGTCGCCGCCTCGTTCTACCGCCACCAGCGCGAGCTGTTCGGCGAGTCCACCATGTACAAGATGGACCTCCTGCACGAGGGCGGACGGCCGGGGAACGTGCCTGTCCGGGACGCGGCCCAAGCGGTGATGACCGCTCTCCAGACCGCGCGGCCCGGCGCCGTGTGGACCCTGATCGGCTGGCAGAACAATCCCTCGACGCAGATCATCGACGCCGTCGACAAGAGCAAGCTGCTCATCGTCGACGGACTGTCCGACCGCTACGACGCCCTCGACCGGGAGGCCACCTGGCACGGCGCGCCCTACGCGTTCGGCACGATCCCCAACTTCGGCGGCCACACCACCGTCGGCGCCAACACCGCCGTCTGGGCCGAGCGTTTCGACCAGTGGCGCACCGAGCCCGGCAGCTCACTCTCGGGCATCGCCTATATGCCGGAAGGCACCGGCGGCAACCCGGTCGCCTACGAGCTGTTCACCGAACTGGCCTGGCGTACGGACCCGCTGGACCACCGAGCATGGTTCGACGCGTACGCGGAACGCCGCTACGGCGGTGCCGACCCGCACGCCGCCCGGGCGTGGGAACTGCTGCGCAGCGGCCCGTACAGCACGCCGTCCGGGACCTGGAGCGAGTCCCAGGACAGCCTCTTCACCGCCCGCCCCCGGCTGACGGCCACCAACGCGGCCAGCTGGAGCCCCGGTGCGATGCGTTACGACCCGAGCACGGTGCACCGGGCGCTGGCCGAGCTGCTCCAGGTCGCACCGGCACTGCGTACCACCGACGCCTACCGCTTCGACCTGGTCGACGTCGCCCGTCAGGCCCTGGCCAACCGCAGCCGGACCCTGCTCCCGCAGATCAAGGCCGCCTACGACGCCAAGGATCTGCCCGGCTTCCGTGAGCGGGCCGCCGAGTGGAAGAGCGACCTGGCGCTGCTGGACCGGCTGCTCGCCACCGACACCCGGTTCCTCCTCGGCCCGTGGCTGGAGGACGCCAAGTCCTGGGGCCGCACGAGGACGGAGAAGGCCGCTGCCGAGTTCGACGCCCGCTCCATCCTCACCACCTGGGGCCACCGCTCCGGCAGCGACTCGGGGGGCCTGCGGGACTACGCGAACCGGGAGTGGGCCGGGCTGGTCTCCGACTTCTACGCGATGCGCTGGACGACGTACCTCGACTCCCTCGACACCGCGCTGGCCACCGGCCGGGCGCCGGTGGCCATCGACTGGTTCGCGCTCGAGAACGCCTGGAACCAGCAGCGCGACCGCTACCCCGTCCGAGCGTCGGGCGACCCCGTGGCACTGGCCGCCGCCGTCCTCGATGCCCTGCCCACTCCTGCGCCGGCCGGGCAGCAGTCGGGGGCCGGGTCTGCCGGGGGCGACGCCTGACGGGACGTTCCCCGTCCTCGGACAGCCGATGTACCGCTCCAGTCCGCCGGTTGGTCGATCGTCTCGAGAGGCTGGGAGGCCGTAGTGAGGCAAGTGGGCAACAGACGTGTCGGTGTCGTGGTGGCCGTGCTGAGCGGTCTGGCCCTGGCCGCGGCGGCATCGACGACCGCGCACGCAGACGACCGGCCCGACGACCGGCCCGACGCCATCGCGCACCGCGGATCATCCGGCATGGCACCGGAGAACACCGCCGCCGCCATCGACCTCGCCATCGACCAACGCGCCGACTTCGTCGAAATCGACGTCCAACGCACCAAGGACGGCAAACTCGTCAACTTCCACGACTGCACCATGGAACGCACCACCGACATCGAAGAGGTCTACCCCGACCGCCCCCGCTACCGCGTCTCCGACTTCACCTGGACAGAACTCCGCAGACTCGACGCCGGCTCCTGGTTCCACCACGACTACACCGGCGAACCCCTCATCACCATCGACCACGTCATCTCCCGCATCAACAACACCCGCACCGGACTCCTCGCCGAAATCAGCCCCTGCGGCCACTACACCGGCATCGCCACCGACCTCGCCAACCACCTGCAGAACAAGCCACGCTACGTCCGCCGCGCACTCGCCCGCCAACAACTCGCCGTCCAGTCCTTCCAGACCGACGACGCCCACGAATTCCACACCCACCTGCCCGACATCCCCATCGGACTCCTCGACGCCGACCGCCCCACCGACACCGAACTCCTCGAACTCAGCACCTGGGCCGACCAGATCAACCCCCAACACACCGTCACCGACCAGAACCTCGTCGACCGCATCCACCAACTCGGCATGGACATCAACGTCTGGACCGTCAACGAACCCGGCACCATACGCAAAATGACCACCCTCGGCGTCGACGGCATCATCACCGACTACCCCCAATCCCTCACCCAGCGCTGACCCACGGAGCAGACCGCGAGTACGGTGGCTCCCGCGGGCCCCCGCGGTGTGGAATGGCCTGGTGAACTCCTGCACACCCGGCCCCGAGCGCCCCGAGCGCGCCCGCCCCGCCTCCCACAGCCTGACCGGCGTCGGCCTCGCCGTCCTGGATCCCACCGGACGGGTCCTGCTCGGCCTCGGCCACGATGGCCGCTGGGAACTCCCCGGTGGCAAGGTCGACACCGGCGAGGACTTCGAGACGGCCGCCGCCCGTGAACTGGCGGAGGAGACCGGACTCGCGGTACCGGCGGCGGACGTACGAGTGGTGGCTGTCCTGGTCGACGGTCTGGGCGGGCTGACCCGGGTGACGGCCGCGGCCGTCACCCGGCGCGCCGCGGGAACGCCCCGGGTCACCGAGCCGGACAAGATCGTGCGCTGGGACTGGTTCGACCGCGACGCGGTGCCGTCCTCGCTCTTCGCTCCGTCCGCCTCGGTCCTGGACTGCCTGTGGCCCGAGGCGGCACCACGAGGACCCGCAGGGGTACGTCGCTACCAGGTGCTCGCCGACCGGGCGCGCGGGAGCGGGCCGAACGAGCTCAACCGAGTACTTCCCTGAGTCGGTCGCATACCCGCCGCACGTCCGCCGCCTCGGGGAAACACCCCGCCTCCCCCATGGCCACCTGCAGCGCGGGGCCGAAGGCGGCGAACCGGGCCATGTCCCGTGCGCCCACGGGCTGTACGACGAAGTGGATGTGACCGGGCACCCCGCCGGCGTGCGACCACAGACACACGTACACCTGCTCCGGGGCCATCACCTCGGTGACGGCCGCGCCGACCCGCTGCAGCAGGGGGCCCAGCTCGCCGGACTCCTGCGCCGTCAACTCGGCCACGTGCAGCACGTGCCGGGCCGGCTTGACCACCAAGGTGCCCAGGCCGAGCGGTCCGACGCAGTGCTCAACCACCCATGACCCGGTCCGCAGCACGCTACCGCCCGGCAGCGGTGCCCTGCCGAGCATGAGGTCGCAGGCCTTGCATCCGCCGCCCGCGCCCGTGTCCTCAGCCATGCCGCTCCCCCTTCGCGAACGCCTCCCGGCTGCCACGCCGGCATTCGATCACGGCAGCCCGCCCATGAGGAAGGTGCTCCGCGCACCGGCCCGGCGTCGGGCCGTACCGGCTGAGGGCCCGGCAGGGCCGCCGCCGCGCCGCCGACCGCCTTCGGTATGCGGACCGCAACCGCCCCCCACCGTGCAGGCGGTCCGGCCGCACGGCCCTCGTGGGGCGCCGGTCGGGACGGCCGGTGCCCTCCGGTCCCGCGGCCACCACAGGTCTCCGGGATGCCGGGCGAAACAATCTCGTCGGCGATGTCGAGAACCCGTGATCGGCTCCGTCCCAGGGGTGAGCGCGACCACAATGGGTCGCGACAAGCACCGCCGAGGAGAACACCATGGCCAAGTACCTGCTGCTCAAGCACTACCGCGGCGCCCCGGCTCCGGTCAGCAACGTGCCGATGGACCAGTGGAGCCCGGAGGAGATCTCGGCGCACATGCAGTACATGAACGACTTCGCGGCCCGGCTGGAGAAGACCGGCGAGTTCGTCGACGGTCAGGCGCTAGCCCCCGAGGGAGCCTGGGTCCGCTACGACGGTGAGGGGCGCCCGCCGGTCACCGACGGCCCGTTCGCGGAGACCAAGGACCTCATCGCAGGCTGGATGATCATCGACGTCGACAGCTACGAGCGCGCCGTCGAGTTGGCCGGGGAGCTGTCGGCCGCCCCCGGTGCGGGCGGCAAGCCGATCCACGAGTGGCTGGAACTGCGCCCGTTCTACGGCGTGACCCCCACCATCACGGAGTGACGACTCTGATGAACGAGGCCCTGCTCCGGAGCCTCACGCCGAGCGTGCTCGCCATCCTCGTCCGCCGCGGAGCCGACTTCGCGGCGGCCGAGGACGCCGTACAGGACGCACTGGTCGAGGCGGTCCGCGTCTGGCCGGCCGACCCGCCCCGGGATGCGAAGGGCTGGCTGGTCACCGTGGCCTGGCGCCGGTTCCTGGACGCGACCCGGGCGGACACCGCCCGCCGCCGGCGTGAGGACCTCGTCGGCGAGGAACCGGAGCCCGGGCCCGCGCCCCAGGCGGACGACACGCTCCAGCTCTACTTCCTGTGTGCCCACCCGTCGCTGACGCCGTCGTCCGCGGTCGCCCTGACGCTGCGCGCCGTCGGCGGGCTGACCACCCGTCAGATCGCTCAGGCCTACCTGGTGCCGGAGGCGACCATGGCGCAGCGCATCAGCCGGGCCAAGCGCACCGTCTCCGGGGTGCGGTTCGACCGGCCCGGCGACGTTGCCACGGTGCTGCGCGTCCTGTACCTGGTCTTCAACGAGGGCTACTCCGGCGACGTCGACCTCGCCGCCGAGGCCATCCGGCTGACCCGGCAGCTCGCGGCCGCGATCGACCACCCCGAGGTGGCGGGGCTGCTCGCCCTGATGCTGCTCCACCACGCCCGGCGCGCCGCCCGGACCGCGCCCGACGGCAGTCTGGTGCCGCTCGCCGAGCAGGACCGCGGTCGGTGGGACACGGAGTCGATCGCCGAAGGCGTCGGGATACTGCAGGCGGCCCTCGCCCGCGACCGGCTGGGCGAGTTCCAGGCCCAGGCCGCCGTCGCGGCGCTCCACGCGGACGCGCCCACCGCCGGGGAGACCGACTGGGTGCAGATCGTCGAGTGGTACGACGAACTCGCGCGCCTCACCGACAACCCGGTCGTCCGGCTCAACCGCGCGGTGGCCGTCGGTGAGGCCGACGGGCCGCGCGCCGGCCTGGCGGCGCTCGCGGGTCTGGACGACTCCCTGCCCCGCCACACCGCGGTGGCGGCGTACCTCCACGAGCGCGACGGCGACCTGGTGACCGCGGCTCGGCTGTACGCCGAGGCGGCCCAGAAGGCGCCCAACCTCGCCGAGCGCGCCCACCTGACACGCCAGGCCGCCCGGCTCAACGCCCGCCGGCGCCACTGACGGGTGCCGCTCGGAACCTCCGCGGCGCTCCGAACGGGACGCGCCCGGAACCTCCGCGGTACTCGGCGCGGCCCGTCGCAGGCGACGGCCACGATTCCCCACTCCGCCCTCATTGACATGAACGCGTCCCAGCGTAACGCTGAGAGCGCTCTCACAATCGGTACGGACCAATCCCCCCACACCCGCACGGAGGTGGAGAGTGCTCTCAAGCCTCAAACACCGTCTGCTCGCCGTGGCCATGGCCACGGGCCTGGCCGGCGCCCTGCTCACGTTCGGCGCCGCACCGCCCGCGGACGCCGCGGTGCCCGCCACCATCCCACTGAAGATCACCAACAACTCGAGCCGCGGCGAACCGGTTCACATCTACAACCTGGGCACCTCGCTGACGACGGGCCGGCAGGGCTGGGCCGATGCGAACGGCACCTTCCACGCCTGGCCCGCCGGCGGCAACCCCCCGGCCCCCGCCCCCGACGCGTCCATCCCCGGACCCGCCGCCGGGCAGACCAAGACGATCCGCATCCCCAAGCTGTCGGGACGCATCTACTTCTCGTACGGCCAGAAGCTCGACTTCCGGCTGACCACGGGCGGCCTGGTGCAACCGGCCGTGCAGAACCCGAGCGACCCCAACCGCAATATCCTGTTCAACTGGTCCGAGTACACGCTCAACGACTCCGGGCTGTGGCTCAACAGCACCCAGGTCGACATGTTCTCCGCGCCCTACACCGTCGGCGTGCAGCGCGCCGACGGCAGTGTGGCCGCCGCCGGACGGCTCAAGGCCGGCGGCTACAACGCGGTGTTCAACGCGCTGCGGGCGCAGCCCGGCTGGGGCGGGCTGATCCAGACCCGGTCCGACGGCACCGTCCTGCGGGCTCTGTCGCCGCTGTACGGGCTGGAGACCGGTGCGCTGCCCGCGTCGGTCATGGACGACTACATCAACCGCGTCTGGCAGAAGTACACGTCCGCCACGCTCACCGTCACGCCGTTCGCGGACCAGCCGGGCACCAAGTACTCCGGGCGCGTTTCGGGCGGTGCCATGAACTTCACCAACAGCGCCGGGGCCGTCGTCACGAGCTTCCAGAAGCCCGACGCCTCCAGCGTCTTCGGCTGTCACAAGCTCCTGGACGCCCCCAACGACCAGGTACGCGGGCCCATCTCGCGGACGCTGTGCGCCGGCTTCAACCGCTCCACCCTGCTGAGCAACCCCAACCAGCCCGACGCCTCGGCAGCCAACTTCTACAAGGAGCCCGTGACCAACCACTACGCCCGGATCATCCACGACAGGATGGCCGACGGAAAGGCGTACGCCTTCGCCTTCGACGACGTCGGCCACCACGAGTCGCTGGTGCACGACGGCAACCCGGCCCAGGCCCAGCTCACGCTGGACCCGCTGAGCTGAGGAACCGGTGGCCGGTCCGCCCCCGCCCGCTGCGTCGGCGCAGCGGGCGGGGGCGGACCCATGGGTCAGGCGCCGGGCAGGACGCCGGTGCGGGCGACCTCGGAGTACCAGCGGGCGCTGGCCTTGGGGATGCGCGTGCCGGTCGGGTAGTCCACGTAGACCGCGCCGAAGCGCCTGCCGTAGCCGTGGGCCCACTCGAAGTTGTCCAGCAGGGACCACAGGAAGTAGCCACGCACATCCACGCCGTCCACGATGGCCCGGTGCACGGCGGCCAGGTGGTCGCGTACGTAGGCGATGCGGGCGGGGTCGTTGACCTGTCCCGAGGGGTCGGCGTAGTCGTCGAAGGCCGCCCCGTTCTCGGTGATGACCAGCGGCAGCCGCGGGAAGTCGGACGCCAGCCGGGTCAGCAGGTCGTACAGGCCGGTGGGGTCGACGGCCCAGCCCATGGCGGTGGTGTCGCCGGGCGGCTGGTGGAAAGCGACCCGCTCGGCCCCCGGCCATGGGGTGTGGGTGCTCCTGCCGTGTCCGTCGGAGGTGTGGGTGCCGCTGCCGTCGGCCTCGGAGACGAGGGTGGGCGTGTAGTAGTTGACGCCGAGGAAGTCCAGCGGCTGGTGGATCCGCCGCAGGTCGTCGTCCTGGACGAAGGACCAGTCGGTCAGCGCGGCGGTGTCCTTGAACAGGTCCTCCGGGTAGGCGCCCTGCAGCATCGGGCCGGTGAAGACCCGGTTGGCGAGCGCGTCGATGCGGCGGACCGCGTCGGCGTCGGCGTCGCTGCCGGTGAGCGGGCGGACGTGGTGGATGTTGAGGGTGACCGAGCACTGGGCGTCGGCGCGGACCCGGTCGCGCAGTGCCTGAACGGCCAGGCCGTGCGCCAGGTTGAGGTGGTGGGCGGCGCGCAGGGCGGCGACCGGGTCGGTGCGGCCGGGGGCGTGCACGCCGGAGCCGTAGCCGAGGAAGGCGCTGCACCAGGGCTCGTTGAGAGTGGTCCAGGTCTTCACCCGGTCGCCGAGGGCGTCCGCGGCGAGGGCCGCGTACTCGGCGAACCGCTCGGCCGTGGCACGCTCGGGCCAGCCCCCGGCGTCCTCCAACTCCTGCGGCAGGTCCCAGTGGTAGAGGGTGGCTACGGGCTGGATGCCCTTCTCCAGCAGGTCGTCGGCGAGGCGCCGGTAGAAGTCCAGGCCCTTCTGCACGGCGGGGCCGCGGCCGGTGGGCTGGACACGGGTCCAGGCGAGCGAGAAGCGGTAGGCGCCGAGCCCGAGCTCGGCCATCAGGGCGACGTCCTCCCGCCAGCGGTGGTAGTGGTCGGTGGCGATGTCACCGGTGTCGCCGTTGCGGACCCGGCCGGGGGTGCGGGCGTAGGTGTCCCAGATGGACGGCGTACGGCCGTCCTCCGCGGCGGCCCCCTCGATCTGGTAAGAGGCGGTCGCGGAGCCCCAGAGGAAGCCCTTGGGGAAGGTACGGGCGGCGTCCGGGGCGGACGCGGTCTGCTGTGCTGCGGTGACCACGTAAGTCCTTTCTGGGAGGGGTGTTCGCGGGCGCGCGAACGCCTGGAGAGGTGGGGATCGCGGTGCGGGCCCGACGGCTCGGTGCCGGGCCGCACGGTGGCGGGTCAGCCCTTGACGGCGCCCGCCATGATGCCGCTGACGATCTGGCGGCCGAAGACGATGAACATCAGCAGCAGCGGCAGGGTGCCGAGCAGCGCGCCCGCCATGATCAGCGACTGGTCCCGGACGTATCCGGCGCTGAGCTGGGTGAGCGCGACGGGGACCGTCGGGTTGGTCATGTCGAGCACCACGAAGGGCCAGAAGAAGTCGTTCCACGCGTGCACAAACGTGATCATGAACAGGACCGCCATCGCGGGCCGCGCGACGGGCAGCACGATGCTCCAGAAGATGCGCAGCGAGTGCGCCCCGTCCACGCGGCCGGCCTCGACGAGTTCGTCCGGCAGCGCCTCCGACAGGTACTGCCGCATGAAGAAGACCCCGACCGCGCTCACCAGCGTGGGGAAGATGACGGCGGGCAACTGCTGCGACCAGCCCAGCTCGGACATCATCATGAACAGCGGTACGACACCGAGTTGGGGCGGCACCATCATGGTGCCGATCACCAGCATGAGCAGGGCGTTGCGGCCCTTGAAGCGCAGCTTGGCGAAGGCGAACCCGGCCAGCGTCGCGAACATCACCGTGGACAGGGCGATCACCCCGGCCACGATGAGGCTGTTGACCATGGCCTTGCCCATCGCCGCCTCGTCCCAGGCCCGGGCGAGGTTGCTGAACAGGTTGGGGCCGGGCAGGAACGGCGGCGGGGTCTGGCTCACCCGGGTGTTGTCGGTGGAGGCGGCCACCATCGTCCAGTAGAGCGGGAAGATCGACAGGACCGCCATGATGGCGAGCAGGACGTAGGCGAGCGGGCCCGCGTGGTGCTGGCGGCCGGCGCCCTGGCGCAGCAGCCGGCGGCCGCCGCGGCCGGCCGGCTTGTCGGCGGAGGTCCGGGCCGGGGCGTCCGTCCGGGCCGGGAGGCTTTGGGTGGTCATGGCGACTCCAGGTCAGGACGTACGGGAACGCAGGCGCTTGATCAGGCGCTGGGCCACGAAGACGAGGACGAGCAGCATGAACATCGCCCAGGCGACGGTCGCCGAGCGGCCCATCTGGTAGTTCTTCCAGCCCTCCTCGTACAGCAGCAGGCCGAGCGTCTGGTACTGGTTGTCCGCGCCACCGGTGATGCCGTTGGGTCCCTGGCCGAAGATCAGCGGCTCACCGAAAAGCTGGGTGGCGCCGATCGTGGAGAGCACGATGGTGAAGACGATGGTGGAGCGGATCCCGGGGACGGTGACGTGGGTGAACTGCTGCCACCGGGACGCGCCGTCGAGGGAGGCCGCCTCGTACCGGTCGGCGGGGATGGCCTGCATGGCGGCCAGGTAGAGCAGGGCGTTGTAGCCGGTCCAGCGCCAGATGACGATGGTGGAGATCGCGGCCTGGGCGGGCCACTTGTCGGCCTCCCAGTTCACCGGGTCGATGCCGACCGTTCCGAGCGCCCAGTTGATCATGCCGAAGTCGCGTTCGAAGATCATGGTGAACACGAGGGCGGCGGCCGCCACCGAGGTGGCGTAGGGGACGAGCGAGGCGACGCGGAAGAACAGCGAGGCCCGCATCCGGTAGTTGAGCAGGTGGGCCAGGCCGAGCGCCATCATCAGCTGCGGCACCGTGGAGATGACGCCGATGGTGATGGTGTTCCGCAGCGCGTTCCAGAACCGGGAGTCTCCCCAGAGCTCGACGTAGTTGTCGAACGCCACCCACTCCATCACGTCGAGGGTGGCCAGTTCCACGTCGTGCAGGGAGATCCACGAGGTGTAGACGAGCGGGTAGAAACTGAACGCGGCGAAGACGACGAAGAACGGCGCGACGAACGCGTACGGGGCGCCCTTGATGTCCAGCCGGTGCAGCAGCGCGCCGCGCCGCCGGGCGGTGCCCTCGCCGCCCGTCCTGGGGGACGGACCTGGAGGCTCGTCCCCGGCCAGGGCCTTGGTGGTGGAGGTGGCCACCGGACTTCCTTCCTGAAAAGCGGATGTGTGAGCCGGGCCCCGGGCCCGCCGGCAGGGCGCCGGCGGGCCCGGAGGGCCGCAGAGGCGGTGGGTCAGCCGACCGCCTTCTGGATGCGCTCCGCGGTGGTGTCCCACGCCTCGTCACGCGGGGTGTCCTGCTGCTCGATCAGGACCAGCCCCTGGGAGAAGGTGTCCTTGATCGTCCCGTCCTTGCGTCCCAGGACCTGCTTGTCCGGGATCTCCTGGGCCGCGGCGCCGAAGATCTGGCCGATCGGCGCGTCGCTGAAGTACTCCGACTTGGCGCCCTTCACGTCGACGCTGTCCAGGGCCTGGAGCGAGGACGGGATGTTGCCGATCTCCTTGAAGATGTGGGCCTGCTGCTCCGGCGCGGTCAGCCAGGCGACGAGCTTCTTGGCCTCCTCCTTCACCGGGCTCTGCTCGACCACACCGAGGAAGGAACCGCCCCAGTTCGCGCCCTTGGGGGCCTTGGCCACGTCCCACTTGCCCTTGTTCGCCGCACCGGCCTTCTCGCTGATGTGGCTGAGCATCCAGGCCGGGCACACGGCGGTGGCGAACGTGCCGTTGGCCAGACCCGGGTCCCAGCCCGGCTGGAACTGACGGAGCTTGGCCGTCAGCTCGTCCTCCGCGGCGTCGGCGGCGAGGCTCCACGCCTCCTTGACGGCCGGGTTCTTGTCGTAGATCAGCTCGCCCTGGTCGTTGTAGTACTGCTCGGGGTAGCCGTAGACCATGGCGTTGAACAGGCCGCTGGCCGCGTCCATGTAGGCCACGTCGTCACCCTTGAAGCCCTTCTTGAAGGTGCGGCCGACCTCGACGTACTTCTTCCAGTCGCCCTCCCACAGCTTGGCGACCTCCTCACG
The DNA here is from genome assembly GCF_044762405.1 of Streptomyces sp. NPDC097107. Classification (NCBI taxonomy): domain Bacteria; kingdom Bacillati; phylum Actinomycetota; class Actinomycetes; order Kitasatosporales; family Streptomycetaceae; genus Streptomyces; species Streptomyces sp. NPDC097107. The sequence goes on from NZ_JBIWEF010000009.1 coordinate 210,650, forward strand.
GTCGGTGGGCAGGCCCGCCTTCTCGAAGTAGTCCTTGCGGTAGCAGACGGCCATCGGGCCGATGTCGGTGCCCAGGCCCAGCACCTTGCCGTCCTCGGTACTGATCTGGGACTCCTTCCAGGGCAGGAAGTGGTCGGTCCCCGACATCTCGGAGAAGTCCGCGAACTGGTCCGCCTGGGTCTCGGTGATCTCCTTGGCCCGGCCGATCTCTATGCCCTGGATGTCCTTCAGGCCCTTGCCCGCGGCGAGCCTGGTCTGCAGCGCGGTGTAGTACGTCTGCTCGTCACCGGCGATCTCGGCCTTGATGTCGACATCGGGGTTCTCCTTCTCGTACTGCTCGAGAAGGCCGGTCTCCTTGATGCCCATCACGCCGTACAGGCCCATCGTGATGGTGGTCTTGCCGTCCTCCTTGCCGCCACCGGTGACCGAGTCGTCACTGCTGCTGCAGCCCACGACGAGTGCCAGCGCGCCGGCGGCCGCGACCGCCGCCACCGCCCTTGTGCGCAACAAACCGAGACTGCCCATGGATCTCCTCCTAGCGACGGCGCTGACACATCGGCGTGACGGGTTCTGCGATGACCACAGCGACGACTACAGCGGCTCTGACAGGTTTGGGAACGTGCCCAAATTCGGTGGGCACGTCGGTGGGCACGTTCCCACCGGCGCATCGAAGACTCGTGGGAGCGCGCCCATCTGTCAATGACTTGAACACAAGTTGCCGGTGGACTCCGAGCCTCGCCCTCGTTCTTCGAGCCTCGGGGGGTGCTCTGCCGGCGGCCGCGTCTGCAAGAATTGCCGCAGGTCACCTCCGCGGCAGGCACGGTCGCCGCGGCCGCCGAGGGGGGAGTGCATGACCGGCAACCGCCGTCCCACGATCAAAACGGTCGCCGCCCACGCCGGGGTGGGCCGCACCACGGTCTCGCGTGTCGTCAACGGCTCGGAACTGGTCAGTGCCGACGCACGCGCCAGGGTCCTCGCAGCCATCAAGGAGCTGAACTACGTCCCCAACTCGGTCGCCCGCGGTCTGGTGACCAACCGCACCAACGCCGTGGCCCTGGTGATCCCGGAGTCGGAGAGCCGGCTCGGCTCGGAACCGTTCTTCGCCGCACTGATCCGGGGCGTCAGCGGCGCTCTCGCGGAGAGCCGGACCCAGTTGCAGCTGATGCTCGTCCGCGACCAGGCCGAGCGGGACCAGCTGACCGAGTCGGTGGCGACCCGCCGCGTGGACGGCGTCCTGCTGGTCTCCGTGCACTCCGAGGACCGGCTGCCGGGCATGCTGGAGGAGATGGGCCTGCCCACCGTGCTGGCCGGCCGCCGCGACGCGGGCGAGCGGCTGAGCTACGTCAACGCCGACAACGCCGGTGGGGCCACCGCGGCGGTCCGGCACCTGCTGGGCAGCGGCAGGCGGCGGATCGCCACGATCACCGGCCCCCTGGACATGGACGTCGGCCGCAGCCGACTCGCGGGCTGGCGCGCCGCGCACGGGGAAGCAGGGGTGCCCGCGAGGGAACTCCTGGTGGAGGCGGGTGACTTCACGGAGGAGGGCGGGGGCCGCGCCATGCGTTTGCTTCTTGAACGCGCCCCGGACCTCGACGCCGTCTTCGCCGCCTCCGATCTCATGGCGGTCGGCGCCCTGGCCGAGCTCCGCCGGCAGAAGCGACGGGTTCCTGGTGATGTCGCCGTGGTGGGCTTCGAGGATTCCGTCCTCGCCCGCCACACCAACCCGCCTTTGACGACGGTCCGTCAGCCGGTGGAGGAACTGGGCCGGACCATGGCCCGGATCCTCACCGACATCACGCAGCACGGCGCGTCCCGGCAGCAAATGACCCTGCCGACCGAGCTGGTGGTGCGCGAGTCGTCCTGACCCGCGGCCCGGAGACGAGGCGAGGGCAGGCCGGTCGCGAACCCGTTCCTCATCAGGTCGCGGGCCCGCGCCCGCTAGGTCCTGTCGTCAAACTCCCGCCGTCCGCGCGGAGGGCGGGCCTCGCGGCGTCAGGTGCGTGCCCTCGGCGCGCGGGGCCCTGATCCTCGTACTGGAGCCCGTGGTCGGCGTCCGAGGGGCCGCCCGGCGTTCCGGGAATCGTCATGGGGCCTACCCGTCCACGGCCGGCGGGCGTGGGGCCGGCCGGGCGGTGATGAGGTCAGCCGCTCGTTCGGCGGCGAGCAGTACGGTGACCATAGGGTTGATGGTCGGCATGGTGGGGAAGACGGACGCGTCCACGATTCGCAGCCCGTCGTGGCCACGCAGCCGCAGCTGAGGATCGAGCACCGCCATGGGATCGTCCTCGGCGCCCATCCGGCAGGTCCCGGCCGGATGATAGACGGTGTGTGCGGCGCGGCGTCCGTACTCGGACAGGTCGGCGTCCGAAAGAACGTCCGGACCCGGCGCCACCTCCCGCAGCAGCCAGTCGCTGAACGGGGCGGTGGACGCCACCTCGCGGGCGATCCGCAGGCCTTCGACGATGGTGCGCTCGTCGTGCCCGTCCGGGTCGGTGAAGTAGCGGAAGTCCAGGGCCGGTTTGACGTCCGGGTCGGCGCTGCGCAGCCACATGCGGCCGACGGACCGGGCGCGTGGCACGTTCGGGGTCATGCAGACGCCGTGCTCGGGGACGGGGTAGCCCAGCCGTTCGGTGTTGGTGGTGAACGGCACCTGGTAGAAGTGGAACATCAGGTCCGGGCGCGGACCTCCCGCCGGATCGCGGCGCAGGAAGAGCCCGGCGTCGGAGTCCATGGCCGAGTTGGGCGGCAGTGGTTCACGGGTCTCCCACACCATCACCGACTCGGGGTGGTCCAGCAGGTTCTCGCCCACCCCCGGCAGGTCGGCGCGGACCTCGATGCCCAGGTCCCGCAGTCGGTCGGCCGGGCCGATGCCGGAGAGCATGAGCAGCCGGGGCGTGTCGATCGCTCCGGCGCACAGCAGCACCTCGGCGTCGGCCTCCAGTGTCGAGAGGGAGCCGTCTGGGTTGCGGACCTGGACGCGGGTGAAACGGCCCTCGCTGTCGGGCGTCAGCCGGTATGCCCAGGTCTCCAGGCGCAGCGTCAGGTTCGGGCGGTCCAGTACGGGGTGCAGGTAGGCGACGGAGGCGGACGAGCGGGTGTTGGTCTGCGGGTCGTAGGCGACGGAGAAGAAGCCGGCACCGTCGGTGAAGGGGCGGGCGTTGAAGTCCTCGACGACCGGCACACCGAGCCGGGTGGTCGCCGCCGTGACGAAGTCCTCGGCGATCGCGTTCCGGTCGGCGGCGCCGACGGGCACGATCGTGTTCTGCAGCCGTGTCCGGTACGGCAGGATCGTCTCCGGCTCCCAGCCGGTGCAGCCGCGCTCCGCCCACTCGGCCAGGTCCTGCGGGAACGGAAGGAAGCTGATCAGCGTGTTGTGCGAGGAGCAGCCGCCGAGAACGCGGGCGCGGGAGTGCAGGATGTGCGAGTTGCCGCGGGGCTGTTCCTCGGTGGTGTAGCCGTAGTCGAACTCGGAGCCGAGCAGGTTGATCCAGTTCCGGAGCCGCAGGATCCGTTCGTCGCCGACATCGCTGGGTCCGCCCTCCACCACGCACACGCGGCAGGCCGGGTCCTCGCTCAGCCGGGCGGCCAGTACGCAGCCGGCCGTACCGCCGCCGATGATCACGTAGTCGTAGGTCGTCGTCTCGTCGTCCATGGCGTCGCCTTCTCTCTCGCCCTGCCCGCTCAGCCCTTGAACCAGCCGGAGGGAGCCGGCCTCAGGTTCTGGTAGATGTGCTTGGCCTCCTGGTATTCGCGCAGGCCGGTGGGCCCCAGTTCCCGGCCGAAGCCGGAACGGCCGAAGCCGCCCCACTCGGCCTGCGGCACGTAGGGGTGGAAGTCGTTGATCCAGATCGTGCCGTGCCGCAGCCTGCCGGCGACCCGCTGGGCTCGGCTCGCGTCGTTCGTCCACACGCCGCCGGCCAGGCCGTAGCGGGTGTCGTTGGCCAGTTCGACGGCCTCGTCCTCGGTGCGGAAGCGCTCCACGGTGACGACCGGACCGAAGACCTCCTCCTGCACGATGCGCATGGAGCGGTCGCAGTCGGCGTAGACGGTGGGCAGCAGGAAGAATCCGCGGGACAGCTCGGGGTCGTCGGGGCGGCGGCCGCCGCAGACCAGGCGGGCGCCCTCGTCGCGGGCGATCTCCAGGTACTTCTCGACCTTCGCCCGGTGTTCCGCGGAGCTGAGCGGCCCGCTCTCGGTCGCCGGTTCGAGCCCGCTGCCGAGCCGGATGGACTGCGCGCGGGTGGCCAGCCGCTCCACGAACCGGTCGTGCAGGCCGTCCTCCACGAGCAGCCGCGAGCCGGCCGAGCAGACCTGTCCCGAATGCAGGAACGAGGCCTCCAGGGCGTGGTCGACGGCCGCGTCGAAGTCGCAGTCGGCGAAGACCACGTTGGGGTTCTTGCCGCCGAGCTCCAGGGCGAGGTTCTTCACGCCCGGCGCGCACGCCTCCATGATCCGGCGCCCGGTGGCCAGGCCACCCGTGAAGGAGACCAGGTCCACCTCGGGGTGGGAGGACATCGCCGCGCCCACGGTGCCGCCGGGCCCCAGGACCAGGTTCGCGACGCCGGGCGGCGCTCCCGCCTCCGCGATCAGCCGGATCATGTGGATCGTGGACAGCGGTGTCGTCTCGCTGGGCTTGAGCACGAAGGTGTTGCCCGCCGCCAGGGCCGGGGCCACTTTCCAGGAGGCCTGGAGCAGCGGGTAGTTCCACGGCGCGATGAGGGCGCAGACGCCGAGGGGATGGTAGGTGACCCGGCTGAGCACGTCCGGGCCGACGTCGACCACCCGGCCGCCGTCCTTGTCGGCGATCTCGGCGAAGTAGCGGAACGCGTTCGAGACGTCCTCGACGTCGATGCGTGCCTCGGCGAGCGTCTTGCCGGTGTCGAGGGACTCGACATGGGCGATCTCCTCCTGGTCGCGCAGGAGGAACCGCGACACCCTGAGCAGCACGTCGGCCCGCTCCCGGGTGGGTGCCGACGGCCAGTCGCCCCGGTCGAAGGCCCGCCGGGCGGCCCGTACGGCCAGGTCGACGTCCGCCTCGTCGGCGTCGTCCACCTGCTGGATGACGGACGCGTCGAAGGGGTTGATCACGTCCCACCGCGCGCCGCCCACGGCACCCGTCCACTCGCCGTCGATGAACAGTTCCGGCATCGCAGGCTCCCTCACTCGTACCTGTCCGGTGCCGACGCAGCCCTACGGCGCGGCACACCTGGCACCAACATCGTCCGAGGGGCCCGCGCCGGTCATGTGGACGCACCGGCCGAGGGAGGGTTGGGCGGGGATGTGACCTGGTTGGGCTAGCTTGCGCGTGGATGCGGAGGCTCGTTGGACACCGGAGGCCGACGGGGGTGATCCGGAAGCAGGAGGTCGTGCCGCCGGAGGCGGGTCGGCCGAGCCGAGCTGTCAGGTGGGCGCCCTCGTGGTCGGCGCGGGCCGGCAGGTGGGCGGCGTGTCCCGGCCCGGCGTGCAGCACGGTGTCGATACCGAGCGCGGAGGCGACGGCGCGGGCCAGGGCTCCCCGCATCGCGCGGCCGGCCGGGGAGGACGACGCCGCCGGTGACGATCGCCTCCTGTCAGCCCGCGTCGGGCAGCGCCCCGGGGGAGCCGTCCTCGTCCGCCTGCCGCCGTGCCCGGCGGGCGTTCTCCTCACGCACCGCCGCCAGCCACCACCACGGCTTGATCTCGTCCAGGGTGAGGCCCGGGCAGGCGAGTTGGTGGGGGACGCGGCACGTGGTGCCGGGCGGAGGCTCGTTCGGACCGCTGTTCCAGGCCTGCCCGCCGGAGTCGATGTGCCAGCGGTGGCCGCCGGGGACGAGGTGAGCGGGCATGGCGGGCAGGGGCTCGAGCAGGACGTGCCGGCCGGTGTAGGTGGGACGGCGTTCGCCGACCAGGCCGCAGTGCGGACAGACCGGCCGGGCCGGCGGTTCGGGCCCGGTGGCGCCGTCTCGGGCGGCCTGCCCCCTGTCGGCGCTCTCCCAGGGCCGTACGGCGTCGACGGGCGGCTGCCGGTGGCTGTCGGGGCCGGGTACCGGGAAGCGGCTCGGTTCGTGTGTATCCCCCATGGACGCGAGCGTGCGGGGAAGGCGGGGAGCGGGACAAGGCGCAAGACGGGCGCAACGGCAGCATGCGGACGGATCGTACCGGCGCGGGCCCCCTCGCCTCCCCTCGCCGTATCGGCCCGGCATTTTCCCGCCCAGCGCGGCAGTTCCCGCCGGGACGGGCGTCGTCGGTGCGCCACGGAGCCGCCGATCGCAAGCCCGGCGGGTCAGCATGCGCACGGCGGCGCGCCGAAGGCCAACACCCACTGACCTCAGCGTGCAGGTGTGTTCGGGCGTTTCATGATCTTCGGCGGCCGGCGAGTGGCCTGGCAAACTGGCGTACGTGACAGCTCACGGGGCAGTGCGTGCACCCGTGTTCGCGCAGATCGTCCGGGCGCAGGACGCCACGGCGGCCCTCCGTCGGGATCTGCGGGACTGCTGGACCGCGGTCATCAACGCCGGGGGCGCGGTCATCCCCACGGGCTGTTCACTGCCGCCGGTGCCCTCGCCGGAGGTCGAGCCGGCGCTGGACGAGATCGTCCGGGGGCTCGCTCCGCAGCGCAGCCGGATCCTCCTCGCCACCGTCGACGGCGCAATCGCGGGCTGGGTACTCCTGCGCCGCGAGCCGCACCCTCTTGTCGCGCACTGCGGAACGGTGAACCACCTTCAGACGCACGTCCGTTTCCGCGGCATGGCCGTCGGCGCCGCGCTGATGCGCCGTCTCCCGGAGATCGCCCGCGACGAGATGGGCATGGAACGGCTGCGGCTCACCGCGCGGGCCGGTCTGGGGCTCGAGGACTTCTACCGCAGGGCCGGCTGGACCGAGGTCGGCCGATGGCCGGGTGCGCTGCGCGTGGCGCCCGGTGACGACCGTGACGAGATCCTGATGAGCCTCGCCCTGTGAACCGGCTGGGGCTCAGTCGCCCTTGACCGCCACCAGGACGGCACTGTCGCCGAACTGCCAGACCGGCGCGACGTGGCGGAAACCCGCCCGGCGCAGCAATTCGGTGTGGCGGTCCACCGCGAGATCCTCCCCGGCCCCGCTCCCCCCGTGGGCCGCGTGGCGCTGGGCGCGCTCGGCGAGCAGGTCGGCCAGCTCGGGGTCCCGGGCCGCCGCGGTCCACCACTCCTGCCAGTCCTCGTGGGCGTGGCCACCCGTCCGTTCGGCGCGGCGGCGGCCCACGTAGCCGGTGATGTCCGAGCACGGTGCCCCGCCGGGCGGGAAGTGGTCGCCGTTGACGAGTACACCGCCAAAGCGCAGCAGCGCGGCGAGACGGCGGTACGTGTCCAGCAGTACCGGCTCGGGGAGGTAGTGCAGGGCCGTCGTGGAGACGGCGGCGTCCAGGGGGCGCTCCAGCCCGAGGGCGTCGGTCCAGCCGTCGGCGCCGATCACGGTGTCGACGTAGCGGGCGGCGTTCGCATGGTGGGTCCGTCCCAGTTCCAGCAGCAGGGGGTCCATGTCGGCGGCGACGATCTCCGCGTCCGGCAGCCGGTCCACGAGTCTGGCGGCCAGGGAGCCCGGGCCGCAGCCGAGGTCGAGCAGGAGCGGCCGCGGACGGCCGGCCGTGACGTACTCGACGACATCCGTGATCACCGTGAAGCGCTCCTCGCGGTCCACGGCGTAGCGCTGCTGCTGTCGCTCCCAGCGCTCCACCCATGTCCTGGCCACCGCCATGCTGATGCCCATCTCGTCGCGCCACCTCTTCCGTTCCTCACCCGTAGTGGACGCGACCGAATCTACAGGTGGAAACGGTTATCACTTGCCGTATCGCTCGTCCTTCACGCCAATGACGCCAGTACGGTGAGCAGACGGTCGATTTCCTCCACCGTGTTGTAGACGTGCAGGCTCACCCGCACCGATCCGTCCTTCTCGCCCGCGCCGGCCTGGCAGAGGCTGTCGGCCCGCACCATGAAGCCGTGGCTGTAGAGGATGAACCCGAGGTCGTCGGACGGGATGTCCTGGTGCCGGAAGGTGACGATGCCGTGGCGGCGCTGGGCCGCGGGGAGCGCGGAGTCGGCGGCCAGACTGGTGGGGCAGCCGAGGATCTCGTACGGGTCGAGGTGCCTCAGCCGGTCGGTCAGCCGGGTCGTGAGGCCGGCCGTCCAGCTTGCGATCCGGTCGCGACCGGCCATGTCGAGCCAGTCGAGTGCCGCCCTCAGCGACACGATGCCCACCGTGTTGGGCGTGCCCTGCCAGCCGGCCGGCCGGAAGGCGGGCCCCCGTGCGTTGCGCGCCCACACCGCTCCCGAACCGGGCAGGGCCATCGCCTTGTGCCCCGAGAAGACCACGAAGTCGACGTCGAGCGCGGGATCGGCCAGGTCGACGGGCAGATGACCGACGCTCTGCGCCGCGTCCAGGCAGATCGGCACGTCCGGGCCGACCGCCGCGCGGATGCGGTCCACGTTCATGTCACCGCCGTAGACGTGGTGGATGTGCGTGGCGGCCACGAAGCGGGTCCGCGGGCCGACGAGGTCGCCGAGGGCGCGGTGGTCGTAGTCGCCCGAGACCGCCTGGTACGGCAGGGCGCGCAGGTGTACGCGGATGCCGCGGTCGGCCAGCAGCCGCTGCGCTTCGACCCAGGGGTCCAGGTTGGCCCGGTGGTCGGCGAACGGCACGAGTATCTCGTCGCCGTCGTTGAGGTGCGGCACGAGCCAGTCACGGGCGACGGTGCGCAGGCCCTCGGTGGTCCCGCTGGTGAAGTGCACGGTGGAGTGGTCCGGCTCCGGGTCGCCGAGGAACTCCTTGACCCGGTCCCGGGCCCCCTCCACCAGCTCCGTGGTCCGGTTGGCCCAGGGGTAGGTGCCGCGGCCCGCGTTGGCGTTCGACGTCGTGAGGTAGGTCTGGACGGCCTCCAGCACGGCCCGCGGCTTCTGTGACGTCGCCGCGCTGTCGAGGTAGGCCGACTCCGGATGGGCGGTGACGATGGGGAACTGCTCCCTCAGTTCCCGCTGCCAGAGCGCCGCGTTCATTCCCGCACCAGCGGTGCGCCCGCGTCCCGCCAGGCGACGATTCCGCCGGCCAGGCTTCGCACGTCGGGGTGTCCCATGCGGGTCAGCAGGGCGGCGTAGCGCAGTGACCTCTCGCCGACGGGACAGGCCAGCAGTACCGGCGTCCGCTTGGCGAAGGGGAGCCCGCCGCGGACGAGCTCCTCGAACAGTTCGTCGACGATGTTGACCGAGCCCTCGATGTGCAGGGCGGCGTAGGCGTGCGGGCTGCGCAGGTCGACGACGAGCGGGCGGGGATCGCCCTCCGCGAGCCGGCGGCGGGCCTCGCCCACGGTCGCGGACCGGCCGCCTGCCCGCACCTCTTCCTCGGTGAGCGTCGCGAGGGTGGGCCCGCGGCTCGCCCTGCCGAGCAACCCGGGGCGGCGTGCCCGGACGTAACTCAGGTAGCTCTCCGCCCGGTCACACACGATGAACACGGCGGTCTCCCGGCGGCCCGACCCCTCCAACGCGGCGTCGGCATCTCCCAGATGCCGCACCGCGCCCTGGTAGGCGGCGCCCCCGGTCGGTCCCGTCAGCAGTCCGCAGCGGCGGATGAGGGTGAGCATCCCGTCGATGGCCTCGCCCGAGGTGACGGACTCGATCGTGTCGTACGTCGCCGGATCGAACAGGCCCACCTGGTGGACCTCGTCGATGGTGCGGATGCCGGGGATGAAGTCCGACTTGTGGGCGACCAGGCCGAGTACCCGCACCTCCGGGTCGTGCTCGCGCAGCACCCTTGCGACACCGGTCGACGAACCGGCCGTGCCCACGCAGGCGACGAACCAGTCCGGCGCCCGCCCGTCCAGGTCCTTGACTATCTCCGGCCCGGTGCCCTCCGCGTGGGCCTCGACGTTGCGCGGGTTGAAGTACTGGTCGGTGTGCAGGTACGTGCTTCCCGGCTCCGAGAGGGTCCGGTGGAAGTGGGTCAGCGGATCGTCCGTGTCGGTCGGGTCGAGGCACTCGCTGCGCCCCGGCAGCTCCTCGATCTCGGCGCCGAGGAGCAGGAGCAGCTCCTTGACCTCCGGTACGCGCATCCGGTTGGTGACGCTCTTGAACCGCATCCCGTGCATGCCCGCCAGCAGGGCGAGCGCCTTGGCCGTGTTCCCGCTGGAGAGTTCCACCACCGTCCCCTCCCCCTCGGCCGCGTCCACCAGGTGGGGGCGCGCCATGTGCCAGGCGGGCCGGTCCTTGACGGAGCCGAACGGGTTGAGCATCTCCAGCTTCGCGTAGAGGTCGATGTTGCGCAGCCCGTGCACGGCGGGGTCGATGCGCACCAGCGGTGTGTTGCCGATGGCCTCCGTGATGCTGTCGTACCTCATGCGGGCGTTCCCCCCGGGTGTGTGATCGGCCAGTAGTCCTCGTCCAGGCACCAGCGCCAGAAGTCACCCTCCTTCTCCACCGCCACCGTCCGCGCGAGGGGCTGCCGCTGCGCCTGGTGGGCGTGGAAGTCCATCGCGTACCCGGCGGTGTTGACGAAGGCCAGCAGGTCACCGGCGCGCGGCAGCCTGGGGAGGAACACCAGGCGACGGGTGATCAGATCGGCCTCAAGGCAGAGGTTGCCGACGAGGTGGACGCCGACCGGCCCCTCGTCGTCCTTCTCCGGTTCGCCGCGCGGCAGCAGTACGGGGTCCACGAGGACTCCGTGCTCCTCCAGGCTCACGTCCCCGGCGTTCATCCCGAGGCGCACCAGGTAGGGCGCCGAGTCCTCCCCCGTGCGGCGCACGTCCAGCACGCGGGCCAGCGACAGCCCGCACTGGTCGACCAGGGAACGGCCGGGTTCGATGTGGAGATCGTGGAGGTGCTCCAGCAGAAGGGGGCCGGGCCCCCGGCCCAGCACCGGTGCGGGGAGCGAGAGGAGTTCGTCGAGGTAGCCGGGGCCGGCGTCGGGGCGGTGGCCGGGGTACAGCGCGACGGACCCGCGCACCGTGCCGCCCTCGTTGCGCAGCCCGTAACCGTGGCCGCGCCAGGTCAGGGGCGGGCGGCCACCGAGGACCGCCTCACTGAGCGCGGTCGTCCAGCGTTCCCACTCCTCGGCGTCGGCGACGTAGCCGACGCCGAATCCGCCGCCGATGTCGACCGCGCGAGGTGCCAGGCCCCGGGCCCGGCACCGGTCCATGAGCAGCACGCACTGCTCCAGGGCCCGGCCCTTCTCCTCCAGACCCGTGGTGTCCAAGTGATAGGCGAGACCCGTCAGTTCCACGGCGTCCGCGTGCCGTTCGACGGCCGCCAGAAGCTCCTCCGCCTCCCCGGCGGGGGTGCCGAAGCGACTGCGGCGCGACAGCATCCGGGTGCCCGCTCCCCCGTGCTCGGCGGCCGACTCGAATCCGGACAGGCGCGCCAGCACGTCGACCCGTGGGAGGCCGTACTTCCGTACCAGGCCGGCGAGTTGTTCCAGCTCGCGGATCGAGTCCAGGTTCACCGTCGCGCCCGCGCGGGCCGCCAGCCAGAGGAACTCCCTGTCCTTGGGACCGGTGGCCATGACACGGTCCCCGGTGAAGCCGCAGCTCAGGGCGTGCCGCAGTTCGTCCAGCGAGGCGACGTCGACGCCGACGGCGGCCGGTGCCTCGGCGGCCAGTCTCCGCACCAGGGCGCTGGACCGGTTCGCCTTGTGCGCGAAGTAGACGCGCCCGGCCAGATGGTGGCGACGGTAGACGGCCCGGAAGCGCTCGGCGTTCGCGGCGACCGACTCGGGGAGCAGCACGTTGAGTGGAGAGCCGAGCGCGTCGACGAGCGAGTGCAGGAATGGTGCGGCCCCCAGCAGTGAGGCGAGCGGTGGATCCACCCGCGGCCTCAGATATAAGGGCACATCCACGAAAGACCCCTCCCCGTGTCGGCCGACCGTCGTTGCGACGACCGTTCGGGAGTAGTCGTTTCCAGGTACCCACGCCGCTAAGCCTCGGGGCGCGGCCAGGGGCCCGGGCGGCCGCTTGCGCCGCTGCCGGCCGGCTCGGCGCCGGGAGCGCGACGTGCGCCTCCCGGCAGCTCGTACACGCCGGAGGCTGTCCTGCCCGTGGCCGTCCACCGACCGCCTGTCCAGCAGGACCTTCAGCGGCTCATGGACGTCGGAGGCCGTCCCGGCGTATCTGCTGAGGCCGATCAGGCTGTCGACGCCGGCCCGGTTCAGGTCGACCGTGGAGAGTCCGTCCGTGTACGACGCCGTTCCGGCCTCACGCGCCAGTTCCGGCAGGAACTCGGCCATGCCGTGCAGTCGGCGGGGAGCCGGCGGGCGAACGGCTCGGGGGCGGTACCCACCGAGGCGAGCAGGGCCGCGGAGCGCAGGAACCCGGTGAGGGCGCGTAGCCGGTGCCCAGCAGGGCCGGGTCGTGGACCTCCGCCGCGCCGGGGCCGGTTCCGAAGCCGTGGGCCGGAGCCATCACTTCCAGTTCACGCCGGTGGGCGGTGAAGGCACGCCCGGACGGCCGCCGCCGGCCGGTCACCGGGCTCGGCGGGGTCGCCCCCTCCTGACCGGTGACCTCATCGCCGGCCGCCGAGCTCCGTCACAAGGTCCGGACGGCCGTACACGGCTTCGCGGCGGAGGAGATCCACGCCGAACTCGGCTCCCTCGCCGAACGACGCGGCGACGCCCCCGGCGCCCTCGCACTGCACCGGCACGGTCCGCTCCCCGAGGCCGAGCGTGGCGACGTCGAGCGCATCACGGCCAGGGTTCTCGCGGCGTCGGGGGGCGCGGACCCTCGCTGCCGAGTACTCGACGGGTGCCGACGACGATCCCGACCTGGGGGACCACGTCGGGCCGACGGCTGGAGAAGGCTGAGGGAACCGGCGGGGCACACCCTACGGGGCGCAGGCCTCGGCGATGGAGAGGCTGTTCTCGTAGAGGTGGTGGCGGGTGATCCGGCCGTCCTCGACGGTGAGGTGGAGGGCGAACGGGCCCTCGAAGGACTTGCCCGTCGCTCGTACGGTCCCCGACAGGTGCCCCATCAGGACGGCGTCGGTGCCGTCGACGAGAAAGGTGTCGAGTGAGGCACGCGCGTCCTCGGGCACGGTGTGCTCCATCAACTCCGTGAACTGGGCGGCGCATTCGGCGGCCGTGGACCGCGGCCGGATCCACGGAACGGCGGGGTTGTCGGCGAGCAGCCAGTCGACTTCGCCGGCGAAGAGGTCGACGAGCCGCCCGGTGTCCCCGGCCATGCGGGCGGCAAGGAAGTCCTGCACCACGGCCCGGGTGGCCTCGGCCACCGAACTCGCGGCGCCGGCGGAACTCGACGTGGTGACGGTGGGCTTGACGGACATGCTGCTCTCCTCGCTGCTGCGGCTGGTCCTGCCGGGGTCCGCGGGGGTGCGGGGGTTCCGGTCGACGCACTTGATCCTGTCCGGGGAGGGGAGACCGGTCGATTACCCCGAAGGTAAGTACCGGTGAGGATCGGGGGGGGCCAGGGTGCCGGTGCCGGCCCGATCGAGTCCCGAGTAGCCCGACTGGGGCAGTCGGCTGACGGCGAGCGTTGCTCCGCGGGCTGTCATTCGTTAAGGCGGACATGATCAAGAAGCTTGCCTGTGTCTCCGTCATGGCCACTGCTCTCCTGGCGTCCGCACCTGCCGCTGAGGCATCCCCCGTGCCCGGCCCGTCCGCCGGGGTCCCCGGCGGGCCTCTCCTGGACAGTCTCCTCGGGTCGCTCGAGGTGGGCCACCCGGCCACGTCCCCGCAGTCGCTGCTGCCCGAGGGCATCCTCGGCGGGTGACGGGTGCCGTCGCAGTTGATCACCTCGCCCGCTGATCAACGCCCCTTTCGCGTCGTCCCGTTCGTGCGGAGGGACGGACGCGAATGCGCGTAATCGTCCCTTCGGCCTCGGATCAGCCGGTTAGCCGTTACGGTCCACCGGCTGATTCCGGTGCCGCCAGGCCGCGGCAGGTTTCCCGTAACCACCGTCCGACAGCCTCCAGGGAGTCATTCGAACGCGGGAGGCTGCAGTGAAGCATGCGAACAACAGGCGCGTCGGTGTCGTGGTGGCCGTGCTGAGCGGTCTGGCCCTGGCCGCGGCGGCATCGACGACCGCGCACGCAGACGACCGGCCCGACGCCATCGCGCACCGCGGATCATCCGGCATGGCACCGGAGAACACCGCCGCCGCCATCGACCTCGCCATCGACCAACGCGCCGACTTCGTCGAAATCGACGTCCAACGCACCAAGGACGGCAAACTCGTCAACTTCCACGACTGCACCATGGAACGCACCACCGACATCGAAGAGGTCTACCCCGACCGCCCCCGCTACCGCGTCTCCGACTTCACCTGGACAGAACTCCGCCGACTCGACGCCGGCTCCTGGTTCCACCACGACTACACCGGCGAACCCCTCATCACCATCGACCACGTCATCTCCCGCATCAACAACACCCGCACCGGACTCCTCGCCGAAATCAGCCCCTGCGGCCACTACACCGGCATCGCCACCGACCTCGCCAACCACCTGCAGAACAAGCCACGCTACGTCCGCCGCGCACTCGCCCGCCAACAACTCGCCGTCCAGTCCTTCCAGACCGACGACGCCCACGAATTCCACACCCACCTGCCCGACATCCCCATCGGACTCCTCGACGCCGACCGCCCCACCGACACCGAACTCCTCGAACTCAGCACCTGGGCCGACCAGGTCAACCCCCAACACACCGTCACCGACCAGAACCTCGTCGACCGCATCCACCAACTCGGCATGGACATCAACGTCTGGACCGTCAACGAACCCGGCACCATACGCAAAATGACCACCCTCGGCGTCGACGGCATCATCACCGACTACCCCCAATCCCTCACCCAGCGCTGACCAGGGCGTCCGGAAGTCACCGCGTTGACACACACCGCCATCGGGCGTTGACTACCAGTACGGCGCAGAGCGAGGCCGCTCCGGGGAACCGGTGATCCAAGCAACCCAGGAAAGCGGCACTCGATGATGTACGACCAGACGCGCGCACAGCAGCCGTCGGATCAGCCCCCGCGCCACCCCGAACACCGGTCCGCGGCGCCGGGCGCGCTCTTGCCGTCGGACGAGCGGGACGCGGTCCTCCGGCGCCTCCGCCAGGCCATGAACACCTTCGCCGACACTCCGCTTCAGGCGCTGGAAGAAGCGGAGGGCGCCTTCGACGACGCCGCCGCCCACCTCGCGAACGCCCTCGCGGAACGACGCCGTGCCCTTCATGAGAGCTGGCAGGACCGCGACCCCGAGACGCAGGCCGAAGAACTCCGGATCGCGCTGCGGCAGTACCGGGAGATCACCCAACGGCTGCTGCGCGCCTAGGGGTGTCGTTTGGATCTTGCCGGGGTCGCGGGTTCTGGCACGCGCGGAGTTGCCGGTCGTCCGTCGGCCCCGACGACCTCGCCGAGCAGTACTGGGACGTGTACACCGAACGCGACCGGATCGAGCAGTTCCACCCGCGCCCCGGAACGTGTGGCCCGCGGCATCAGCGAGCGGACCTGAGCAGGAGGCCGGCGATGTGGCGTCCGGCCAGATGGACGGCAGGGCCGGGCCCGCTCGGTCAGGACGAGCGCGGTCCCGGTCTCCGGGCCTCGCGGGTCCGTCCGGGGCGCCGCCTCGGTGGGCAGGCCGGGAACATCCGCGTCGGCCCCTTCGGACACCGGGACTAGGCGCTCCTCGGTTTGCGGGCCGGCGGTTTGCGGGCCGGCGCCTTCTTCGCGGTCGTCGCCTTCCACGCGGTCTTCTTCGCCGCTGTCTTCTTCGCCGCTGTCTTCCTGGCGGGCGCCTTCCCCGCCGCGGGCTTCTTCTTCGGTCCGGGCAGCTCGTGCACCTCGGCGTGCCCGTCCTCGCCCCGCGACTCCTTCGCCTGGGACACGGACTCCTGCAGCGCGGCCATCAGGTCCAGCACCTGCCCCGGCCGCTCCTCCTGCTCGGGCGCCGCCGGCGGCGCCCTGTGCTCGCGCTTCGCCTCGATCAGGTCCGCGACGGCGTCCGTGTAGGTGTCCCGGAACTCGTCGCCCTCCAGGTCGTCGCGGGTCATCGTGTCCATCAGCGCGAGCGCTCCCTCGATCTCCTCCTCGGCCACCTCGACCGGAGGCGGGGTGAGCGAGGAGGGGTCGCGGATCTCGTCGGGCCAGCGCATGGCGTGCAGCACGATCGCCTCGTCCCGCACCCGGAGCAGGCCCAGCCGCTCCCGGCCCGACCACGCGTACTTCGCCACCGCCACCTTCGACGACCGTGCCAGGGCCTGACGCAGCAGCTCGTACGGCTTCGCCGCGACCTGTCCGTCCGGCTGCAGGTAGTAGCCGTCACCGATCCTGATCGGGTCCACGGACCCCAGCGGTACGAACGCCACGATCTCGATGGCCTTCGCGGTCGGCAGCGGCAGCTCCCGCAGGTCCTCGTCGGTGACCGGAACGATCTGCGTCCTGGTCAGCTCGTACCCCTTGCCGATCTCGTCGGGGCGGACCTCCCGGTCCTCGAGCTCGCAGACCTTCCGGGTCCGGATCCTCCCCTGGTCCGCCAGGTGGTACCGGTGGAAGCGGATGCTGTGGTCCTCGGTCGCGCCGACCACATGGATCGGCACGGTGACCAAGCCGAACGAGATGGCACCGCTCCAGATCGACCGGGGCATGGACAGGCCTCTCCACGAAACGTCCCCGAGCAGCACCAGACTAGGAGGGACCCGGCGGGCCCGCACCTGCGCCACCGGCGCCGGCCGCGGCCCCGGCATCACATGCCATCACGGCAGGACGGGCGTAGTGTCCTCATATGCGTGATGCTCGGTGTGGTCGGCGTCGAGCAGCCCTGCCGGAGCCGGAGTTCTGATGGACGCCGCGATGGCCGCCGTAGTACGGGAGAGCGGTGCGTTCGGAGGGCTGTTGTACGTGCTGCCGCCGGCCGGCAACGCCCTGTGGCAGGTCCTGGTGGCGGGCGTACCCCAGGAGATCGCCGCTCCGTGGCGGCGCGTCGCGCTGACCGATCCGATGCCGGTGGCGGACGCCGTCCGCGAGCGGCGCCTGGTATGGGTCGGCGGCCGGGAGGACATGGCGCGCCGGTATCCTCGGCCGGCGCTGGTCCTGCCGTACGACTTCGCGCTGGCGGCCACCCCGCTCGCTTCGGGCACCACCGTCCGGGGCGGACTGGTGCTGCTGTGGTCCGGGGCCCATCCGGAGCGGCTGAGCCCCGAGGAGCGCGACGTCATCCAGGAGGGCTGTCGCCAGCTGGGCGGGATCCTGCAGCAGGCGGCGGACCGCGGCGACCCGCTGCTGCCCGCGGACCGGCCGCGGACCCTGCCGCCGCCGGCCGGGCGCACTCCCTCCCCCGCCGAGGCGACCGCGGTGTCGGCCTTCGTCGACCGCCTGCCGGGCGGGTCCTGCGCGCTGGACCTGCACGGACGCATCACCTTCATCACCCCGGCCGGGGCCGACCTGGTCGGTGCCGATCGAACCGACCTGGTGGGTGCCCTGCCGTGGGAGGCGCTGCCGTGGATGGACGTACCCCATGTCGAGGACCGTTACCGGGCCGCGCTGGTCAGCCGCCGGCCGCAGAACTTCAGCGTCCTGCGTCCCCCGGACACCTGGCTGTCCTTCGCGCTGTACCCGGACGCCACCGGCATCAGCGTCCGCATCACCCCCGGCGGCCCGGCCGAGGACGTTCCCCCGGTGCCGTCCGTGCCGGCCGCGGGCCCCAGCCGCGCCACCGTTCTGTACCACCTGATGCACCTGGCCTCCACCCTGACCGAGGCCGTCGGTGTGCAGGACGTGGTCGAGCAGACCGCCGACCAGTTGCTGCCCGCTCTGGGAGCGCAGGCCATGGTGCTGATGACCGCCGAGGGCGGCCGCCTCAAAATCCTCGGCCACCGCGGTTACCGCGCCGAACTCATGGACCGGTTCGACGCCGTTCCGCTCAGCTCTGACATCCCCGGCGCCAACGTCCTGGCCCGCGGTGTCCCGGACTTCTTCGCGTCCTTCGCCGAGCTGCGGCACGCCTACCCCACCACCGTGCACGAGGACGGTATGGCCGCGTGGGCGGTCCTGCCGTTGATCGCGTCCGGTCGGCCGATCGGCTCCCTCCTGCTCGCCTACGAACGGCCGCACGTCTTCCCGCCCGGCGAACGGGCCGCGCTCACCTCACTGGCCGGCCTGGTCGGGCAGGCCCTGGACCGTGCCCGTCTCTACGACGCCAAACACCACCTCGCACACCGCCTGCAGTCCGCTCTGCTCCCGCACACCCTCCCCCACGTGCCCGGCCTGCGGGTCGCCGCCCGCTATCTTCCGGCGGCCCGGGGCCTGGGGATCGGTGGTGACTTCTACGACCTCATCCGTCTCGACGAGCACACGGCCAGCGCCACCATCGGCGACGTACAGGGCCACAACGTGGACGCCGCCGCGCTGATGGGGCAGGTCCGCACCGCCGTGCATGCCCACGCCACCGTGGGGGCGAGCCCCGATGACGTCCTGGCCCGCACCAACCGCCTGCTCACCGACCTGGACCCCGGCCTCTTCACCAGCTGCGTCTACGTCCACCTCGACCTCGCCACGCACCGCGTCTGTCTGTCCTCCGCCGGTCACCCGCCACCGCTGGTGCGCCATGCCGGCGGACGCGTCGAACTCCTCCAGGTGCCGCCCGGCCTCCTGCTCGGCATCGAGCCGGACGCCCAGTACTCGGTGCTGGAATGCGACCTGCCGCCCGGCAGCGTGCTCGCCCTCTACACCGACGGACTCGTCGAAGCCCCCGGAGTCGACCTCGACGACGCCACCGCGGCCCTCGCCGGGCTTCTCGAACAGGCCGATCCCACCGACCTCGACGCGATGGCCGACACCCTCATCCGGCACGCCCCCAGCCCCGGCGACGACATCGCCCTGCTCCTCCTCAGTACCCGTGCATGACGCATGGGGCACTCCCGTGACCAACAGATCGTTTACCCAGGCAAGTAGGACTGACGCCGGCCGGCACAGGCCGGCAGCGGAGGAGAAGAACCTCGATGAAGCACCAGAAGGTGTGCGATCTGATGAGCGACGCCGTGGTCCGCGTCCAGCGCGGCACACCGTTCAAGGAGATCGCCCACCTGCTGCAGGAGTACGACATCACAGCGGTGCCCGTCGTGGACGAGGAGAACCGTCCCGTGGGAGTGGTGTCCGAGGCGGACCTCCTGCAGAAGATGTGGGGTGGAGACCACGGCCGTTCCCCGGAGGACGCGGAGGGGTCCCGGCCGGTCGGCGGCAAGGCGTCCGCCACGGACGCCGACGGGCTCATGACCTCGCCCGCGGTCTGCGCGCGGGAGAGCTGGAGCGTCGTGGACGCCGCCCGGGTGATGGCCCGGCACGGCATCAAGCGGCTCCTGGTCGTCGACGAGGGAGGGCGGCTGATCGGGGTCGTCAGCAGAAGCGACCTGCTGCGGGTCTTCCTCCGCAAGGACCGGGCGATCCGTACCGAGATCATCGAGGAGGCACTGGTCGGGTCCCTCGGTCTGGCTCCCTCGTCGATGCAGGTGGATGTGACACACGGCCATGTCGTCCTCAGCGGCCGGCTCCCGGGCGACGTGTCCGTTTCCGTGCTGGAAGAGCTCTGCCGGCGCGTCGACGGTGTCGTCGCCGTGGAGTTCAGACCGGCGGGAGAGGCCGGTGTCGAGGGCGCGGCCTCCGTCGGCCTCTGACCGGTCGCGCGGCTCCCTCGTGCGGCGGCATGCCCGCCCGTGCCCGCCTGCGCGGGTGGGTGGAGGCGGGCACGGGCGGGCGGGACCGGGTGTGGTCAGCCCCCGGTCGAGTCCTTCACCCGGGATGCCTTCGCCGACGACTCGGGCACCGCGGCCGGGGCGGGCGAGGGCCGGCCCTCGCCGAGTCCGAACCGTCCGTGGAACTTCCGCGGGAAGCCGGGCGCGTACAGGCCGAGCAGCCGCAAGACGGTCGGGTACGAGTACGCCGCGGACGGCGACCGCGTCGATGAGGATGGCCGGCCCGCTGCCCAGACCGATCTCCGCCCCCGTGCGAAGGCCCCGGTGGCCTGGAGGTCCAGGTCACCGGGGCCGTACGCGTGGGTGTCAGACGCCGGCCGTCTCCGGCTCGCGGGCAGGCTCCGGAGGCTCGGTGGTGTCACCGAGCTCCTTGTGGAGCTTCTCGCCCTCGACGTCGACGTTCGGGAGCAGGCGGTCCAGCCACTTGGGCAGCCACCACGCCTTGGTGCCGAGCAGGGCCAGCACGGCGGGCACGATGGCCATGCGGACCACGAAGGCGTCGAAGAGGACGGCGATCGCGAGGCCGAAGCCCATCATCTTGATCATGTTGTCGTCCTCCATGATGAAGCCGGAGAAGACGCTGATCATGATGATCGCGGCCGCCGCGACGACCCGGCCGCCGTGGGTGAAGCCGGTGGTGACGGACTCGGCGGCGGACGATCCGTGGACGTATGCCTCGCGCATGCGCGTCACGAGGAAGACCTCGTAGTCCATGGCCAGGCCGAAGACCACGCCGATCATGAAGATGGGCATCATCGACATGATCGGGCCCGGCTGGGCCACACCGAGGAGGTCGGCGAGCCAGCCCCACTGGAAGACCGCGACCACCGCGCCGAGCGCCGCGGCCACCGAGAGCAGGAAGCCAAGGGCCGCCTTCAGCGGGACGAGGATCGAACGGAAGACCAGCATCAGGAGCAGGAAGGCGAGGCCGACGACCAGGGCCAGGTACGGGATGAGCGCGTCGTCCAGGGTCTGCGAGAAGTCGATCGTCATCGCGGTCGCGCCGGTGACCAGCATGGTCGCGCCGGTCTCGGCCTCGATGTCACCGGACAGCGAGCGGATGTCCCTCACCAGCGACTCGGTGTCCGCCTCGCTCGGCCCCGTCTTGGGCACGACCGTGAGGAGGGCGGTGTCGCCCGCCTCGTTGAAGTTGGCCGGAGTGACGGCGGCGGCCTCGCCCAGGCCGGTGATCTCCTTGCCGACGGTGTCGGCGGCGGCCTTCGCGTCGTCCGCGCCCCGGGTGTCGACGGTGACCGTCAACGGGCCGTTGAACCCGGCACCGAAGGACTCGGACAGCATGTCGTAGGCCTTGCGCTGCGTGGTCTCGGGCGCGGAGCTGCCCTCGTCGGGCAGCCCCAGCTCCATGCTCGCGGCCGGCACGGCGACGACGCCGAGGCCGAGCACCGCGGTCAGCAGCACGGTCACCGGACGCCGCAGCACGAACTGCGCCCAGCGGGTGCCGAGCTTCGGCTTGGCGGACGCGGCCCGCTGTGCCGCGGGCGCCTTGCGGTCCTTGCGGCTGAGCGCCTTCTTGCCGGCGAAGCCGAGCAGTGCCGGGGTGAGGGTGAGGGCGATCAGCACGGCGATGCCGACCGTGGCCGCTGCGGCCAGGCCCATCTTGGTGAGGATCGGGATGTTGACCACCGCGAGGCCGGCCAGAGCCACGATGACGGTGAGTCCGGCGAAGACGACGGCGGACCCGGCGGTGCCGGTCGCGCGTCCCGCGGCATCCTCCGGGGTGCGTCCCTCGGCGATCTCCGCGCGGTAGCGGGAGACGATGAAGAGGGCGTAGTCGATGGCGACCGCGAGGCCGATCATCATGGCGAGGGTCGAGGTCGTGGCGGAGAGTTCCAGCGTGCTGCCGAGCGCCCCGATGGCGGAGATGCCGATGCCGACACCGATGATGGCCGAGAGCAGCGGCATGCCGGCCGCGACGAGTGAGCCGAAGGTCAGCAGGAGGACGATCGCGGCGACCCCGATGCCGATCAACTCGGCGGTGCCGCCCATCTCCTGCTCGGCCATGACCGCGTCGCCGCCGGTCTCGACGGTGAAGCCGTCGCTGCGCGCCCCGTCGGTGGCGGCGGTGAGCGAGTCACGTGCCTGGTCGGTCAGCTCCATGGCGTTGACCTTGTACGTCACCGAGGCGTACGCGGTCGTACCGTCCTGGCTGACGGCGTCCGCCTTGAACGGGTCGGCGACCGAGGAGACCTGCGGGCCGTCGCCGAGGGCCGTCACCAGTTCCCCGACCTTGGCCTTGCCGGCCGGGTCCGAGATCTTGCCGCCGTCGGGGGCGCGGATCACGACGCGTGCGGTGGCGCCCTCGGCACTGGCGGCCGGGAAGCGCTCGTCGAGGAGGTCGAATGCCTTCTGGGACTCGGTGCCGGGCATCGAGAAGGAGTCTTCGGGCGGGGCGGGCGCCGTGGACGCGGCGACGCCGGCGCCCACGAGTATGGCCACCCAGAGCAGGGCGACGAGGCCGCGGCGCCGGAACGCGCGTCGGCCGAGTCGGTAGAGGAACGTAGCCACCTGGGACCAATCCGTCGGATTTCGGGCAGGACGAAAACCCGGCACATGGGGGGAAGGCAGAGACGCTGACCGGGGTACGGTTCCATGCTCGCCCGGCGTCTCCCGCATTTGATCCGACCCTGGGGCTGGACTGACGTACTGCATCGGGTGTAGTGCGGCCCCGTGCCCCTCTCCCCCGGGTGTAGATCGCGGCGATGGGTGTACGCCGCACTTCGTTGCTGCGGGCAGCCGATGCCGCGCACCACCCGGGAGGGCACCGTCGGTCCCGGCAACGTCGGCTGCGTGGTCGCCGACGCCACATGAGGCGGGTGACTCCACCGAGTACGTCGGCCCGGGGGGGAATGCGCTCCCTGCCCCGCGATCGCGGGGAGGGGAGCGGGCATCCAGAGGACGACCACACCCCCGGACGGACCTGCTGCTCCGCAGCCCGACATCGCCCGGGTCCTCTTCGAGGACCACGCCGACGGCTTGGACGACGCCCTGTGCCCGTGGGCGCCCGACCCGCACCACTGGACGGTACGGCCGGACGAACGGGGGCGGTGGGTCGCCGACTTCCGGGCGTCCGAGCCCCGCCCGGTGCCGGCGCTCGCCATCGGACGGGTCACCTGGCCCTCGGCTACTGGTGGACGCCGCGCTCCGCCACTGCTTCCCGGCCCCGGCGCCGTAGGAGCAGGCGGAGATCTTCTGGCCGGGCACCGACATCGAGGACATCGGCCCGCCCGCGCACAAGGAGGCCTTCGCCCGCCATGGCCCAGCGTTGCGCCGACGCCGCGAGGAGTACACCCAGCACACTTCCCGCGCCGGCCAAGCGCGCTCCACCCGGCCGTCGAGCGCCGTGAACGGGCGCCTCGGCTCATCCCGTCGCGGGGTTCCCGGCGGGCCGGACCATGGCACCGGCCAGCGCCCGGAAGGTCTCCTCGGGGTCGCTCCCGCTCAGCAGGCCGTCGAGGTTGCGGGAGAGCAGCAGCGTCGCGAAGCCGTGGGCCATCGACCAGGCCGCCATGAAGCCGAGGGCCGGATCGTCGCCGTGGCCCTCCACGGCCGTGCGAAGCCGGGTCCGCGTCCGCTCGCGCGCGGCGAGGAGCTCCGGGTCGTCCGTGCGCAGCAGTTCCGGCCGGAACATGACCTGGAAGTGCGCCGGATGCGCGGTGGCGAAACGCACGTACCGGACGCCCAGGTCACGCAGGTCCTCCGCCTCGCCGAGTGCGGCGGCCAGAAGGCCGTGCCCCTCGGCCGCGATGGCCGTGAGAAGGCCCGTGCGGTCCTTGAAGTGATGTGCGGGCGCGGCGTGGGAGACGCCCGCCCGGCGGGCCAGGTCCCGCAGGGACAGGGCGGCCGGTCCGTCGGTGGCGATCACGTCGAGAGCCGCGGTGAGCACGGCCCGTCGCAGGTCTCCGTGATGATAGGCGCGTTCTGCGGTCATGAGAGCAGGCTAGCGCAATCTAGTCATTGACAAGACCGCACGTCGACCAGCAATCTAGTCGGCGTCAAGATACGGGCTCGCGGAACGAGGGACGCCATGGATATGGGTATCGACGCCGGACGCGTGCGGCAGATGTGGCACCTCCTGGAGCCGCTGCACGCCGTCGTCTACTACGCGCCGGAGGTCTTCGAGGAGACCCGGTCGCTCGGTTACGACACCGACGAGCGCTGGCCGAGCTACTTCCCTTGCGGGCGGCGCCCCTCGGGGCGCCGGAGACCCGTCTGGTGGCATCGGCGTTCTACAGCTTCAGCCCGCGCATGGTGGCCGAGCACATCCCGGCCGCCTGGCACGTCGCCGCACCGGACAAGGTGCTCGCCGCCCGGGCGCGCGGCGTCGACCGGGCGTACACCGCGCTCATCGGGGACCGCACGGGCAGTCCCGATCTCTCCGAGGCCGCCGCGCTCGCCCGCCGGGCTGCGGAGGGCGCGCCCACCGGAGGCCGGCCGCTCGCCGCCGCCAATGCCGGCCTGCCGTGGCCGCAGGAACCGCATCTCGTGCTGTGGCAGGCCGCGACGATCCTGCGCGAGCACCGCGGCGACGGTCATCTCGCCGCTCTGCTGACCGCGGACCTCGACCCCGTGGAGGCGCTGGTGTCCTTCGCGGCGATCGGCGCGGCGCCGGCCGGCGTCTTCGCGAGCCGCGGCTGGAGCGAGCACGAGTGGGCGGCGGCCCGCGAGCGACTCTCCGTGCGAGGCCTGCTGGCGGCGGACGGCACCGCGACCGACGCGGGCCGCGCCCTGCGCGCCGAGGTCGAGCGCCGTACCGACGAACTGGCCGCCGCTCCCTGGCGGGCGCTCGGTACCGAGGACACCGCGCGGCTCGCCGAACTCCTCGGCCCGGTCTGGCTGGACGTGCTGGGCTCCGGCTTGCTGCCCCGCGAGAACACCCTCGGCATCGGCAAGGTCTGACCGGGGGCGGCGAGAAGGGGCGGGGCGGCCGGGTTCGAACCGGCGTCCTCCGAGATGCTGTCGCGGCGCACTACCTCTGTGCTACGACCCCGCCTTGCCGATGATCATACGGAACGCCTCCGCGTTCCGGCGGGCGTCACACCCGCTGGGTCTGCTCCGCACCCACGGGCTCCGCGGCCATGCCCCCCATCACGACGCGCGACCGGCTGTGCAACCGCAGCGAGGCGACGACGAAGACGATCGCGACCAGGGTCATCGCCGCGCCCGCCCAGGCGGTGGCGGCGTAGCCGAGGCCCGCGTCGATGACCGTGCCGCCGAGCCAAGGGCCGCCGGTGTTGCCCAGGTTGAACGCGGCGGTCGTCGTCGCGCCGGCGAGGGTGGGCGCGGCGCCCGCGACATTGAACATGCGGGCGTTGAGCGCCGGCGCCGTGTAGAAGGCCGAGACGCCGAGGAGCAGGGAGAGGGCGATCACGGCGGCGGGGCTCGACGCGAACAGCGCCAGCGCGGCCAACAGCACGGTCGAAGCGGTGATGCCGGAGAGCAGTACGCCGAACAGGTGGGCGTCCGCGATCCGGCCGCCGATCGTCGTGCCGATCAGGGCGCCGAGGCCGAACAGGGCCAGCACGGTCGGCACCCAGCCGTCCGCCAGCCCGGCCACGTCGGTCAGCAGCGGCGCGAGATACGAGAAGGCACAGAACACGCCGCCTGCGGCGAGTGCGGTCACCACGATGGACAGCCACACCTGGCGGTCGCGGTAGATCGCCAGCTCACCCTTGAGCCGGGGCCGCTGCTCGGGGAGGGGGATGTGCGGGATCAGGGTCACCACACCCACGAGCGCGACGGCGGACGCCGCGCCCACCGCCCAGAACGCGGACCGCCAGCCCAGGTGCTCACCGAGGAAGGCGCCCACCGGGACACCGAGGACGTTGGCGATGGACAGTCCGCCGATCATCACGGCCATCGCCCGGGCCCGTGCGGTCTTCGGCACCATCGCGATGGCGACGGCGGCGCCCACCGCCCAGAATCCGGCGCACGCCAGCGCGCTCACGACACGCGAGACGAAGAGGATCTCGTACGTCGTCGCCAGCGCACCCGCCACCTGGCCGAGGCCGAACACCGAGATCAGCGCGACCAGCGTGATCTTCCGTGGCAGCCGCAGGGTCGCGACCGCGAGCAGGGGCGCGCCGACCACCATGCCGATCGCGAAGGCCGATATCAGCAGCCCGGCTTGGGGTATCGACACGTCCATGTCGTCGGCGATGGGCGGCAGCAGCCCGGAGAGCATGAACTCGCTCGTGCCGAGGGCGAATACGGACAGGCCGAGGATGTATACGGCGAGCGGCATGCGGGATGCCGGGGGCCGTGCGGAAGAGTCGGGCATGACAGGTGTCAACGGTGCCCTTGATCCCACCATTCCCACCCGCAGGTGCCGTCTCACGATGCGGCGGACCGTGGTGGCCGGGACCATTGTCAGTGGTGGGAGGCAGGAACCCACTGGATCCGGCTCCCGGGCAGGCATGACGGAGCCCGGCGCCACTCCGCCGGGAGGCGCGTACCGATGTCGAGGGCCGAGGCGAAGGCGAAGGTGAGGGCGGGGCCGCGTCGCCGGTGGAGGGTGGTCCGCTGACGGGGATGAGGGTGGTGGTCACCGGCGCGACGACCGGAAAACCGGAGAAGCTCTCGCGCAACCCGCGTCGCCGGTCTCCCGGAGTGAGCCGAGCGCGGGTGGTGGCCCACGCCGTCCGAAGAATCCTATGGGATCTGCTCGGTACCGCGAGCATCTTGACCAGTCCATCACACCTGCCTCACCATCAGAGACGGCTTGATCCTATGTGATTCCAGTCTCCCGGCACTCCAGTGGGGATACGACCAATGGCAGCGGCGCGCATCACCGACCTCGACGTGATCGACATCCGTTTCCCCACCTCACGCGAGCTCGACGGCTCCGACGCGATGAACCCCGACCCCGACTACTCGGCCGCGTACGTGATCCTGCGGACCGACGCGGGTGACGGGCTGGAGGGCCACGCCTTCACGTTCACCATCGGGCGCGGCAACGACGTGCAGGCCGCGGCGACAGCCGCCCTGCGCGACCACGTCCTGGGCCTGTCCGCCGAAGCGGTGTGCGCCGACCCCGGGTCGGTGGGCCGGGCCCTGACCGGCGACAGCCAACTGCGCTGGCTCGGCCCGGAGAAGGGCGTGATGCACATGGCGATCGGGGCCGTGGTCAACGCGGTGTGGGACCTGGCGGCCAAGCGGGCGGGCAGACCGCTGTGGAAGCTGCTCTCCGACGCCGAACCGGAATGGCTCGCGGACCAGGTGGACTTCCGCTACATCGAGGACGCCCTCACCCGCGAGGAGGCCGTGGCGCTGCTCCGGCAGGGCAAGGCCGGTGCCGTCGAGCGCGAGGCCCGCCTTCTGACGAACGGCTACCCGGCGTACACCACCTCCCCCGGCTGGCTCGGTTACTCCGACGAGAAGCTGGTCCGGCTCGCCGAGCAGGCGGTCGCCGAAGGCTTCACGCAGATCAAGCTGAAGGTCGGCGCCGATCTCGCCGACGACGTCCGCAGGCTGCGCGCGGCGCGCGCGGCCGTCGGCCCCGACGTCCGGATCGCCGTCGACGCCAATCAGCGCTGGAACGTCGCGGAGGCCGTCGAGTGGACCAACGCGCTGGCCGACCAGGCCCCGTACTGGGTCGAGGAGCCCACCAGCCCCGACGACATCCTCGGGCACGCGGCCGTACGCAGGGGGGTCGCCCCGGTCAGGGTCGCCACCGGTGAGCACGTCCAGAATCGCATCGTGTTCAAGCAACTCCTGCAGGCCGAGGCGATCGACGTGCTGCAGATCGACGCGACACGGGTGGGCGGCGTCAACGAGAACCTGGCGATCCTGCTCCTCGCCGCCAAGTACGGGGTCCCGGTCTGCCCGCACGCCGGTGGCGTCGGCCTGTGCGAGTTGGTGCGCCATCTGTCGATGTTCGACTACGTGGCGCTGAGTGGGACGACCGAGGACCGTGTGATCGAGTACGTGGACCACCTGCACGAGCACTTCAAGGACCCCGTCGCCGTCGCGAACGGGCACTACGAGGCGCCCACGACACCCGGCTTCTCCTCGGAGATGCACGCCGCGTCGATCGCCGCCCATCGGTATCCGGACGGTTCCTTCTGGGTCACCGAAGCCACCGGCCTCACGCAACGGCGGAAGGGTACGAACCGATGAGCGAACTGTCCGGGCTCAAAGCCCTGGTGACCGGCGGCGCGTCCGGTATCGGCAGGGCCACCGCCGCCCTGCTGGCCGCCCGCGGCGCCGACGTCGCCGTGCTGGACGTCGCCCCGCCGGCCGCCGGCGAACGCCTGCGCGGTTACCTCGCGGACGTGTCCGACGACGCGTCCGTGCGGTCCGCCGTCACCACCGCCGCCGAAGACCTGGGCGGCGTCGACATCCTGGTCAACAACGCCGGCATCGGCGCGGTGGGCACGGTCGGGGACAACGACGACGCCGAGTGGCACCGGGTCCTCGACGTGAACGTCCTCGGCATGGTCCGCACCACCCGCGCGGCACTGACCCACCTGCGGGCCTCCGAACACGCCGCCGTCGTCAACACCTGTTCGATCGCCGCCACGGCCGGCCTGCCCCAGCGCGCCCTGTACAGCGCGAGCAAGGGCGCGGTGCTGTCCCTGACGCTGGCCATGGCGGCGGACCACCTCCGGGAGGGCATCCGCGTCAACTGCGTCAGCCCCGGTACGGCGGACACCCCCTGGATCGGCCGCCTCCTCGACCGGGCCGCGGACTCGGTCGCCGAGCGGGAGGCGCTCGACGCCCGGCAGCCCATGGGCAGGCTGGTCACGGCGGAGGAGGTCGCGGCGGCCATCGTGTACCTGGCGAGCCCGGCCGCCGCCTCGGTCACGGGCACCGCGCTCGCCGTGGACGGCGGAATGCAGGGGCTGCGGTTGCGCCCGGAGGCACGGTGACGCGGCCGGACCCCAGCGGTGCGTGCCCGCCGCTGCCCGGCCGCGCCCTCGGCCGGAGTGACGTCCGCGTCACCGCCCTCGGTTTCGGCGGCGCGGCCGTCGCCGGTCTCTACGAGGACGTGGGCGAGGAGGAGGCCACGGCCGCCGTGGACGCCGCCTGGGCGGCGGGCGTCCGCTACTTCGACACCGCCCCGCACTACGGCCTCGGTCTGTCGGAACGCAGACTGGGCGAGGCTCTCAGGGGCAGGCCGCGGGATGACTTCACCCTGTCCACCAAGGTGGGCCGGGTACTCGTGCCCCACGACGGCGGCGGGGACGACCTCGCCCACGGCTTCGCCGTTCCCGCCACCCACCGGCGGCGGTGGGACTTCAGCGCCGACGGGGTGCGCCGCTCACTGGAGGACAGCCTCACCCGCCTCGGACTCGCCCGCGTCGACCTGGTCCTGCTGCACGATCCCGACGACCACGAGGAGCAGGTGTTCCGGGAGGCCTACCCGGCGCTGGAGGACCTGCGGTCGCAAGGGGTCGTACGGGCGATCGGCGCGGGAATGAACCAGACCCGGATGCTGACGCGCTTCCTGAACGACACGGACGTCGACGCCGTGCTGTGCGCGGGGCGCTACACCCTCCTGGAACAGGGCGCGTTGGACGCCCTGCTGCCCGCCGCGGAGGCGGCCGGCAAAAGCGTGGTCGTCGGCGGCGTGTTCAACTCCGGGCTGCTGGCCGATCCGTCGCCGGGTGTCACGTACGACTACGCGGCCGCTCCCGCCGGCCTCCTGCGCCGGGCCGTGCGGATGCGCGAGGTCACCGAGGCGTGGGGAGTGCCGTTGCGTGCGGCCGCGCTGCGCTTTCCCTTCGGGCATCCGGCGGTCGCTTCCGTCCTCGTCGGTGCGCGGTCGGCCGCCCAGGTGCGCGACGCGACCGGGCAGTTCCACCGGCCCCTGCCCGACGCGGTGTGGGAGGGGCTGCGGACGCGGGGCCTGCTGCCCGGTGAGGTACCGGTGCCGTCCGGCAGCGAGTCCTGAGTCTCGTCCGCACGCGCCAGCACGGTCGGGGCAACGGGAACCGGTGTGCTGTCAGCCGGGTCCGAACCGGCCCAGCCGGCGTTCCAGGCTGCGGGCGAGGTGGTCCGCCATCGCCTCGGCCGCGCGTTCGGGCCTGCGGCGCAGGATCGCGCGGACCACGCGCTCGTGCTCCGCGAGGGTCGGGGCACCCTCACTCTGGAGACTGCTGAGGCGGAAGATGTGCAGATGGGAGTGGAGCCGCTCCACCGCGTCCGCGAGCAGGGGCCGGCGGGCGGCCTCGGCGATCGCGTCGTGGAAGCGCTGGTCCAGGACGGCGAAGTCCCGGTAGGCCGCGTACGGCCCGGCTGGGCCGGGGTGGGCCTGCATGTCCTCCAGGATGGCCTCGACGGCGCCCAGTTGGGACTCGTCGGCGTGGCGGGCGGCCAGGGCGGCGGCTCGCGGTTCCAGGAGCAGCCGCATCTCGAAGAGCTCCTCCACTCCCTGCCGGGTCAGCAACTCGGTGGCCCGGTACCCGGACAGGGATCGCTTGACGACGAGACCGTCGGACTCCAGCCGCGCCAGGGCCTCGCGCACAGGGGTCGGTGAGACGTTGAGCGTGCGGGCCAGGGCCTCGATGCCGACGCGGGCACCAGGGGCGATCTCATGGTCCATGACCATGGCCTTGACGTCCTCGTAGACGCTGTCGGACAGTACCTGCCGGACCGGCGCCGAGGACGGCCCCTGCGCACCGGCCGCGTCGTCGGAGACGGACGGGTCGTGTGCCGGCATCCGGGTCTCCTCAGTGCGCTGTGCGTTACGGCGGGCGCCAGTTCAACGAGGTGGGGCGGCCGCTTCGAGGTCGGCGACGGTGCCCGACATGATCGTCCGCACCTGCTCGGTGATGAGGTCGGCCGGCCAGTCCCACCAGGCAACCGCGAGCAGCCGGGCGACGTCCTCGTCGTTGTAGCGAGTGCGGATGAGCCGGGCGGGGTTGCCGCCGACGATCCCGTAGTCGGGCACGTCCTGGGTGACCACGGAGCCCGCGCCGATGATCGCCCCGTGTCCGATCCGTACGCCGGGCAGGACCGTCGCGCCGTGGCCGAACCAGACGTCGTTCCCCACGACCGTGTCGCCCCGGTTCGGCAGGCCGGTGAGCAGGTCGAAGTGCTCGGACCAGGAGCCGCCCATGGTGGGGAACGGGAAGGTGGAGGGGCCGTCCATGCGGTGGTTGGCGCCGTTCATGATGAACCGCGTGCCCGTCCCCAGCGCGCAGAACCTGCCGATGACGAGCCTCTCCGGCCCGTAGTGGTAGAGCACGTTGCGCGTCTCGAACGCCGTCGCGTCGTCCGGGTCGTCGTAGTAGGAGTACTCCCCCACCTCGATCAGCGGGGAGGTCACCAGCGGCTTGAGGAGCACCACCCTCGGCTGCCCGGGCATCGGATGGAGCACCGTGTGGTCTGCGGGCACGGACATGTCGGGCTGCTCCTCGGGGTCGGCGTGCGGTGACTCGGCCCATGATCGCCGCCGACGTGGCTCGCGGGATACCGATTTCTTGGAGTGTGCGTTCGTACGCTTCCGATGGTAGGCAACCCCGGCGATCCTGAGTGTACGTTCGTACGCTTCGAGGTACGATCGCGCCCATGCCGACGGATCACTTCGCGCAGGACCCCCGATCGAATCTCGAACGCATGCTTGCGGGCGACCTCTACGTCGCCGACGACCCCGAGATCGCCCGCAGGCAGCAGCAGGCCGTGCGGCTCGCCGCCCGCTACCAGGCCGCGTACGCGGAGGACGCGGAAGCCGCGCGGCCGCTCCTGGCGGAACTGCTCGGCTCCTTGGGCGCCGAGGCCCACGTGCGGCCACCGCTGTACGTCGACTACGGCAGCAACGTCACGATCGGCGCGCGCACCTTCGTCAACTACAACCTGACCGCGCTGGACGTCGCGGCGATCACCATCGGCGAGGACTGCCAGATCGGGCCGGGCGTCCAGCTGCTCACCCCCACGCATCCCCTTGAGGCCGGGCCCCGGCGGGACAAGCTGGAGGCCGCCCGGCCCATCACCATCGGCGACAACGTCTGGCTGGGCGGGGGCGCCGTCGTCCTCCCCGGTGTGACCATCGGCGACAACGCCGTCATCGGCGCCGGAGCCGTCGTCACGAAGGACGTAGCCGCGAACGTCGTCGCCGTCGGCAACCCCGCCCGCCCGGTGCGGAAGGTGTAGGCCCGCTCCCATGGCAACCGGACACACCGATCCGCAGCGGCGCGAGCGCATCATCGCCGCCACGCTCGACCTGATCGCCGAGGAGGGCATCGCGCGCGTCTCCCACCGGAAGATCGCCACGCGTGCCGGGGTCCCCCTGGGCTCGATGACGTACCACTTCAGCGGCATCGAGGAGCTGCTTCGGGAGGCGTTCGGCCGGTTCACCGACCACATCGTCGCCGTCTTCGACGCCCACCTCGGCGCGGCGGCCGACCGCGACCAGGCCCGGGCGGCGGTCGCCGACCTCGTACACGAACTGTCCGAGGGGAGTCAGCGGGACCTGGTGCTCACCCAGGAGCTGTACACCCTCGCCGCGCGGCAGCCGGCCTACCGGGAGCTCACCCACGAGTGGATGCGCCGCAGTCGCGTCCACCTGGAGAAGCACTTCGACCCGGACACGGCCCGCCAGCTCGACGCCGTCATCGAGGGTCTGACCCTGCACCGCGCGCTGGCCCGTGAACCCCACGGACGTGCCCTCACCGCGGAGGCCATCTCCCGCGTCACGACCACGGACCGGCGCGTCTCCTAAGGGGGTGTCGTTCGGATCAGGCCGGCTCGGGCAACGGTGCCTCGCCGCCGACCCGAGCGGGGTCCGGTGCGTGCGGCTGCAAGGCGGAGGAGGGCGCCAGGGCGAAGCCCTGGCAACCGACGACAACGCCGCTGGGGGCATCTCCCACGCCCTTCAGGCAGTGGGGAGCGCGTGCCGGGCCCCGCGATCCCGGCAAGATCCGAACGACACCCCCTGGCCGCCCGTGCGGCACGGGCCTGACCTCTGTGCCGCGGGAGCATCCCCGTTCAGCAGACGCCGTCGCCCGGCTTGGGGTTGCCCAGGCCGAACAGGGGACGCAGCTTGAGCCCCACCCACGTGCCGGCCAGCGCGAAGGCGCCCCACAGCCAGCCGCTGAGGCTGCCCGAGGCGATGCCCGCCAGATAGGCGCCGATGTTGCAGCCGCCGGCCAGGCGGGCGCCGATGCCCATCAGCACGCCGCCGAGCACCGCAGCGAGCGCCGTGCGCCAGGGGATGCGCCGGTGCAGGGCCCAGGTGCCACCGGCCGACGCGGCGACCGCGGCGCCGATCATGATGCCGATGTCGGTGAGGCTGGTCTTGTCGGCGAGCACCGGGCCCGCCAGCATCTCGGCGTTGCCGGGCCGCTGCCACCACGTCCAGTTCGCCGGGTGCCCGCCGAGCGCGCCCACGAGTTCGGAGCCCCACAGGCTGAAGGCGCTCGTGACGCCCCAGGCACCGCCGGAGACCCACAGCACGCCCGCCCCGAGCACGGCCAGCGCGAGGGCACCGGCGGCGAGCGGCCAGGAGCCGCGGACGGCGCGGACCGCCGCACCGCGCGCCGAGGGCACCGCCCCGAGGGGCGGCGGGTTCCGGCGGGCCTGGACGCGCCGCGTGACCAGCACCACCAGCAGCAGCGCGGCGATGGTCACGGCCCAGGAGCCGAACCAGCCGACATGGTCGGACAGGACGACGGGCTCCCAGGCCGGCAGATCCTTCCACAGGTCGAACTGCCAGGCGGCGAGCGTGGCGCCCGCTATGAAGCCGCCGAGGGTCAGCATCACCGACCCCTGTCCCGAGCCGACCGCGAAGAAGGTGCCCGAGGCGCAGGCGCCGCCGAGTTGCATGCCGATCGCGAAGAGCGCCGAGCCGGCGAACAGACCGACCCCGATGGTCCCGGCGGACGGGGCCGGCTGGGAGCCGAACAGCCCGGTGCCCGTGCCGATGAGCAGCGCGAACAGGGTGGCCGTGGTGCCGAGCAGCAGGGTGTGCGCCCGCAGCCCGGCGCCGTTGCCGACGGCGACCAGCTGCCGCCACGCGGAGGTGAAGCCGAACCGGGAGTGGAAGAGGGCGACGCCCAGACCGAGACCGAGCAGCACCAGCACGCCCGGCTTGGCGCCGTGCGCGGACCACACGTACGCGGTCAGGGCCGCCGCGAGCAGCCCGGACACCGCGAGTGGCGTCCGGCGCACCGGGGGCAGGGGCGGCGCCTCGGGCCGTGCCGAGGAGGTGGGCGAGGGGGCGAACAGGGCGGCGGGCGGGCGCGGCGGCGCGGCCGGGGCCGGCCCGGCCGGGGGCGCGGTGGTCACGGAAGATCTCCGGTGTGGTGCACGGGGACGGCGGGCGAGGGCACTGGCGTACCGGCGGCGCGGTTCACGCGGCCGGTACGGGGCTCAGCGGCGACAGAGGCCGTCGTCGACGCACCACGCCGAGTTCGCGAAGAGCGCGAGGCACAGCAGCGGAGCCGATGCATACATGCGTGCGAATATACGGAGTGGGTCGCTCCGGATGCCAGGCCGTCTCGCCATGCGGATACCGACGTGGACGGCGGACGAGCCGAAGCCCCCGCCGCGCGGCCCTTCGCGTCCCGCGAGTCACCCCGTGGGGCATACGTGAGGCCCCGAAGCAGGGGACTGCCTCGGGGCCTCACAGCGAACGGCGTGGCTAGAGCGTCCGCTCCAGACGGTCCGCCACCAGCTTCACGAACCGGGCCGGCTCCTTCGGCCGGCCCCCCTCACCGAGTACCGCCAGGGCGTGCAGCAGTTCGGCGGTCTCGGTCAGTTCCGTCCGGTCCCGCTGTTCCGCGTGCGCCCGGTTCAGGGCCTTCACGAGTTGGTGCTCCGGATTGAGTTCGAGGATCCGCTTGGCGTGGGGCACCTCCTGGCCCATGGCCCGGTACATGTTCTCCAGGGCGGGCGTGAGCTCGTTCGCGTCGGATACGACACAGGCCGGGGAGACCGTGAGGCGGGAGGAGAGGCGGACCTCCTTGACGTCCTCGCCCAGGTGCTCCGTCATCCAGCCGAGCAGCCCGGCGTACTCCTCGCTCTGCGCGTCCTTCTCGGCGTCGCTCTTGTCGTCCTCGGTGCCACCGAGGTCGATCTCGCCCTTGGCCACCGAACGCAGCGGCTTGCCCTCGTACTCCCCCACCGCGTCGACCCAGACCTCGTCCACGGCGTCGGTCAGCAGCAGCACCTCGACACCCTTGGCCCGGAACGCCTCCATGTGCGGGGAGTCCTCGATGGCCTGCCGGGACTCGCCCGTCATGAAGTAGATGTCGTCCTGGCCGTCCTTCATCCGCTCCACGTAGCTCTTCAGCGTGGTCGGCTCGTCGGCGTCGTGCGTGCTCGCGAACGAACAGGCGGCGAGGATCGCGTCCCGGTTGCCGGAGTCGGTCACCAGGCCTTCCTTCAGGACGGCGCCGAACTCCCGCCAGAAGGTGGCGTAGCGGTCCGGCGCGGAGGTCATCAGGTCCTTGACCGTGCCCAGCACCTTCTTGGTCAGGCGGCGCTGGATCATACGGATGTGGCGGTCCTGCTGGAGGATCTCGC
This sequence comes from Streptomyces sp. NPDC097107, assembly GCF_044762405.1. Lineage (NCBI taxonomy): Bacteria > Bacillati > Actinomycetota > Actinomycetes > Kitasatosporales > Streptomycetaceae > Streptomyces > Streptomyces sp. NPDC097107. Next base: position 245,822 of record NZ_JBIWEF010000009.1, read on the forward strand.
GGGAGACGTTGAGCGAGAGGTCCTGCGCGTCGACGACGCCCTTGACGAAGCGGAGGTACGGCTGCAGCAGTTCCTCGCAGTCGTCCATGATGAAGACGCGCTTCACGTAGAGCTGCACCCCGCGCTGGTAGCCCTGGGTGAACAGGTCGTGCGGAGCGTGCGAGGGCACGAAGAGCAGTGCCTGGTACTCGAAGGTGCCCTCGGCCTGGAGCCGGATCGTCTCCAGCGGTTCGCGCCAGTCGTGCGCGATGTGCTTGTACAGCTCGTGGTATTCGTCGTCGGACACCTCGTCGCGCGGGCGGGCCCACAGTGCCTTCATCGAGTTGAGCGTCTCGGCCTCGCGCGCCTCGGCGCCGTCCTCGGCCGGCTCCGGCAGCAGGCGGATCGGCCACGTGATGAAGTCCGAGTACCGCTTGACGATCTCCTTGATCTTCCACTCGGAGGTGTAGTCGTGGAGCTGGTTCTCGGCGTCCGCGGGCTTGAGGTGGAGGGTGACGGAGGTCCCCTGCGGCGCCTCGGCGACCGTCTCCAGGGTGTACGTGCCCTCGCCGCGCGACGTCCAGCGGGTGCCCTCGGTCTCACCGGCACGCCGGGTCACCAGGGTGACCTCGTCCGCCACCATGAAGCCCGAGTAGAAACCGACGCCGAACTGGCCGATGAGCCCGTCGGCCCCGGCGGCGTCCTTGGCCTCGCGCAGCTCCTCCAGGAACTTGGCCGTGCCCGAGTTGGCGATGGTGCCGATGAGGCGCGTGACCTCTTCGTACGACATCCCGATGCCGTTGTCCCGCACGGTGAGGGTGCGGGCCTTTTTGTCGACGCCGAGTTCGATGTGGAGGTCGGTCACGTCGGCGTCGGGAGCGTCGTCCCGCAGGGCGGCCAGGCGCAGCTTGTCCAGCGCGTCGGAGGCGTTGGAGACGAGCTCGCGCAGGAAGACATCCTTGTTCGAGTAGACGGAGTGAATCATCAGCTGCAGGAGCTGACGCGCCTCTACCTGGAACTCAAACGTTTCGGTCGTCATGGCTGGTGAGTACCTCACAGGTCCGCGGTCTTCTGGACTGGCGGAAGTCACTCTAGAACAGCCCGGGTTCCCATCGGCGCCGGTCGGCCGTCCTCCAGCGGGGCTGCCTCCGCCGGCCAGTCCGTCAGCGCCTCCGGCGGGTTCAGCCGCAGCGCCCTCTCGTCGTTGCCCGTCTCGGACGGCACCTCGACGGTGACGACGACGCAGTGGCGGCCGGTGCCCGTGCCGAAGAGCCCTTCCGCGTCGAGGCGGGCCATGGCCGTCTCCATCGCCCGCAGTCTCAGGTCGAACTCGGCCTCCCACTCTCCGTCGGGCAGGTCGAAGAGTTCCCCCGTTCCCCCCGCGCCTCGAAGAGGGGCCGCACCGGCTCCATATGGCGTTCGCCGTAGCCGCAGAGCGGGGAGTCGGCGTAGGACCACTTGCTGTCCAGCGGCGCGCATGGCCTGGCGTGCCGACTCCTCGGCCAGGGCCTGGACGGGCCACGCGGACAGCACCGGCCCGTAGGCCTCGCCGGGGGTGACGTGACGAGGGGGCAGGAGTAGAAGCGGTGGTCGGGATGGTCGCGGAACAGGTCCGGGAGGGCGGCGCGGGCCGCGCGGTGGACGGCGTCGGGGGAGGCCGGTCTCGGCCGGTGCACGGCATCGGCTCCCGGTGCGCGCGGGGACGGAAAGGGCCCGGTGAGCATATCGACGGGCACCGACAGCGCTCACTGCAGTCGGGGGACCGGGCCACTTGGGTGGCCGGCCTCCGCCAAGGCGGGCGCAAGAAGTTCCGTCAACAACGTTGACGCAAAGTCAGGGCGCATGCACATTACTTAAAAGTAGAACCGGCCGGTAACCCGCGGTCGCGCCCTCGCTCGACTCCCCTGCCCGCGCCCCGAGAAGAGAGACCACATGCCGAAGCACGCCTTGCGTCGTGTCATGACCGCGTCAGTCGCCCTCGCCGGCACACTGGCTCTCGGTCTCACCGACGCCACCGCGCACGCCACCCCCTCCTCCCTGGACTACGTCGCTCTCGGCGACAGCTACAGCGCCGGCTCGGGCGTCCTGCCCGTCGATCTCACCAACCTGCTCTGCCTGCGCTCCACGGCGAACTACCCGCACGTCATCGCCTCCGCCACGGGCGCCCGCCTCAAGGACGTCACCTGCGGCGCCGCACAGACCTCCCACTTCACCAAGGCGCAGTACCCGGGCGTCGCGCCGCAGGTGAACGCGCTCAGCACCGGCACGGACCTGGTCACGCTGACCATCGGCGGCAACGACAACAACACGTTCATCAACGCCATCACGGCGTGCGGCTCCGCCGGCGTCCTCAGCGGCGGGAAGGGCAGCCCCTGCAAGGACAGACACGGCACGTCCTTCGTGGACCAGATCGAGAACAACACCTACCCCGCGCTCAAGGCCGCGCTGCGCACCGTCCGCGACAAGGCCCCCAACGCCCGGGTGGCGGCCCTGGGTTACCCGTGGATCACACCGGCCACCGCCGACCCCTCCTGCTTCGCGAAGCTGCCGGTCGCCGCCGGTGACGTGCCCTACCTGCGGGACATCCAGACGCGCCTCAACGCCGTCGTCGAGCGGGCCGCCGAGGAGACCGGTGCCACGTATGTGGACTTCTCCCGGGTGTCCGAGGGCCACGACGCCTGCGAGGCCCCCGGAACCCGGTGGATCGAACCGCTGCTCTTCGGTCACAGCCTGGTCCCCGTGCACCCCAACGCCCTCGGGGAGCGGCGCATGGCCGAGCACACCATGAGCGCGCTGGGCCTGAGCTGACCCTCACCTCCCCACGTACGCTGGCTCCGTGCCGTCCCCCCGCCTGCGTCGTGTCGCCGTCCTCGTGCTCGAAGGTGCCAAGCCTCTCGATGTCGGTATTCCGGCGCAGGTGTTCACCACGCGCGCGAGCATGCCGTACGAGGTGCGGGTGTGCGGCGCGGCGCCCGGCCTCGTGACCGGCGGTGACGGCCTGTCGTACCACGTGGCACACGGCCTCGACGCGCTGGCCCGGGCCGACGTGGTCTTCCTGCCCGGTTACCGGTCCCCCGACCTCGACGATCCGCCGCGGACCGTCGTCGACGCGCTGACGGCGGCCCACGGACGGGGCGCGCGGCTCGCCGCCATCTCCACCGGCGCCTTCGCGCTCGCCGCCACGGGCCTGCTCGACGGCAGGCGCGCCACGACGCACTGGCACTACACGCGGGCACTCGCGGCGAAGCACCCTCTCGTGCGGGTCGACGAGAACGTGCTGTTCGTGGACGAGGGCAGCGTGCTGACGTCCGCCGGCGCCGCCTCGGGCATCGACCTGTGCCTGCACATCCTGCGCGGCGACCTCGGGGTGGCCGCGTCGAACCACGCCGCCCGGCGCCTCGTCGCCGCCCCCTACCGCAGCGGGGGTCAGGCCCAGTACGTGCCGCGCAGCGTGCCGGAGCCGCTGGGCGAGCGGTTCGCCGCCACCCGCGAGTGGGCGCTGCGCCGGCTCGGCGAACCACTGACCCTGGAGGCCCTCGCCCGGCATGCGGCGGTGTCGGCGCGCACGTTCTCCCGGCGCTTCGTCGACGACACGGGGTACACGCCGATGCAGTGGGTCATGCGCACCCGTATCGACATGGCCCGTGAGCTGCTCGAACGCTCGGAGCGCAGCGTCGAGCAGATCGCCGCCGACGTCGGCCTCGGCACCGGTGCGAACCTGCGGCTGCACTTCCGGCGCATCCTGGGCACCACACCGAGCGAGTACCGGCGCACCTTCGCCCAGGGCGTGTAGCCCGCCACCACCGCCTCACGTTCCTGGCGCGATCCTTGCGAACCGTGGCACTCACGCCGCTGCCGTCGGCGGACGCCGCGCGGGAGTCTGGTGGCGGACCGCACGGCGCACCCGAAGGGACACCACTCATGACTCGCATCGGCATCAACGGTTTCGGCCGCATCGGACGCAACGTGCTGCGCGCCCTGCTCGAACGCGACAGCAAGCTCGAGGTCGTCGCCGTCAACGACCTCACGGAGCCCGCCACCCTCGCACGGCTGCTGGCCTACGACTCGACGGCGGGCCGGCTCGGCCGCCCGGTGACCGTCGACGGCGACACCCTCGTCGTCGACGGCCACCGCATCAAGGTGCTCGCCGAGCGCGAGCCGGCGCGGCTGCCCTGGGCCGAGCTCGGCGTCGAGCTCGTGCTGGAGGCCACCGGCCGCTTCACCTCGGCCGGCGCCGCCCGCGCCCACCTCACCGCGGGCGCGAGGAAGGTCCTGGTCAGCGCACCGTCGGACGGCGCCGACGTCACCCTCGCGTACGGCGTGAACACCGCCGCGTACGACCCGGCCGCGCACACGATCGTCTCGAACGCGTCCTGCACGACCAACGCGCTCGCGCCGCTGGCCGCGGTCCTCGACGAGCTGGCCGGTATCGAGCACGGCTTCATGACGACGGTGCACGCCTACACACAGGAGCAGAACCTCCAGGACGGTCCGCACCGCGACCCCCGCCGCGCCCGCGCCGCCGGGGTCAACATCGTGCCGACCACGACGGGCGCCGCCAAGGCGATCGGCCTGGTGCTGCCGAACCTCGACGGCAAGCTGTCGGGCGACTCGATCCGGGTGCCGGTGCCGGTGGGTTCGATCGTCGAACTGAACACGACCGTCGTCCGTGACGTGACGCGGGACGACGTGCTGGCCGCCTACCGCGCCGCCGCCGAGGGGCCCCTCGCGGGCGTGCTGGAATACTCGGACGACCCCCTGGTCTCCTCGGACATCACGGGCAACCCGGCCTCGTCGATCTTCGACTCGGCCCTGACCCGCGTCGACGGCCGCCACGTCAAGGTGGTCGCCTGGTACGACAACGAGTGGGGCTTCTCGAACCGTGTGATCGACACGCTCGGACTGCTCGCCACACGCTGAAAGCACGGCCGGTGCGACATCACGGGGGCTCGCACGTCACAATGGTGCGATGAGCAATTCCAAGGTTTACTTCGACATCGACATCGCCGGCCAGGATGCGGGCCGCATCGTCTTCGAGCTCTTCGAGGACGTCACCCCCAAGACCGCCAAGAACTTCCTCGAGCTGGCCACCGGCGAGCACGGCTTCGGCTACGCGGGTTCCCCGTTCCACCGCGTGATCCCGCAGTTCATGCTCCAGGGCGGTGACTTCACCCGGGGCGACGGCACCGGCGGCAAGAGCATCTACGGCGAGAAGTTCGCGGACGAGAACTTCCAGCTGAAGCACACCGAGCCCTACCTGCTCTCCATGGCGAACGCGGGCCCGAACACCAACGGCTCGCAGTTCTTCGTCACCACGGTCCCCACGCCCTGGCTGGACGGCAAGCACGTCGTCTTCGGCAAGGTCGTCGAGGGCACGGACGTGGTCGACAAGATCGAGGGCTACGGCTCCTCCCCGGCCGGCCGCACCTCCGCCAAGATCACGGTGCGGGAGTCCGGCAAGATCTGAGGGCTGATCGGCCGCACCAGGACCTGAACCGAAGGGGGCCCACCGCACACCGTGCGGTGGGCCCCCTTGCCGTCCCGTCTGGTGAGGGGCGCCAGGTGGTGCGACGCTGGGGTGGAGAGGCATCCGAGCGAACCCGGGAGGGCCGATGGGACGGGACGTCCCGGCGCTGGTCTTCACCCGCGAGGACCGCCGCCGGTACCGGAGCAAGATGCAGGAGTGCCTCGAGGCCTTCGCGCAGATGCTGCGCGAGTCACGGTTCGAGACCGAGCGGCCCCAGGTGGGGCTGGAGATCGAGCTGAACCTGGTCGATGACGGGGCCGAGCCCGCGATGTGCAACAGCGACGCGCTCGAAGCGATCGCGGACCCCGCCTGGGCCACCGAGCTGGGCCGGTTCAACCTGGAGATCAACATCCCGCCCCGCCGGCTGACGGCGGGCGGCCCCGATTCCTGGGAGACCGAGATCCGCGCCGCCCTGAACCACGCGGAGGACCGTGCCACGTCGATCGGCGCGCATCTGATCATGGTCGGCACCCTGCCCACGCTGCGGGAGGCGGACGTCGGCGAGGCCGCCCTGTCGGAGAACCCGCGCTACCGGCTGCTCAACGATCAGGTGTTCGCCGCCCGGGGCGAGGACCTGCACATCGAGGTGGACGGCGTCGACCGCCTGCGGACCTACGCGGACACGATCATGCCGGAGGCCGCCTGCACCAGCACGCAGTTCCACCTCCAGGTGTCCCCCGACGAGTTCGCCGACTACTGGAACGCGGCCCAGGCGATCGCCGGAGTCCAGGTCGCCCTCGCGGCCAACTCGCCCTTCCTGCTCGGCAAGGAACTCTGGCACGAGAGCCGTATCCCGCTGTTCGAGCAGGCCACCGACACCCGGCCGCAGGAGATCAAGGCGCAGGGCGTGCGGCCCCGGGTGTGGTTCGGGGAGCGGTGGATCAACAGCGTCTTCGACCTCTTCGAGGAGAACCTGCGCTATTTCCCGGCCCTGCTGCCCCTGTGCGAGGAGCAGAACCCGGTGGAGACGCTGGACCGGGGTGACGTCCCCGACCTGGGCGAGCTCACCCTCCACAACGGCACCATCTACCGCTGGAACCGGCCCGTCTACGCCGTCGCCCACGACAAACCGCACGTCCGGGTGGAGAACCGCGTGCTGCCCGCCGGCCCGACCGTCGCCGACACCCTCGCCAACGGCGCCTTCTACTACGGGCTCACCCGCGCCCTGGTGGAGGAGGAACGGCCGGTGTGGTCGCGGATGTCCTTCTCCGTCGCCGAGGACAACCTGCACACCGCGGCCCGGCACGGCATCGAGGCACAGCTGTACTGGCCCGGCGTGGGCGAGGTGACCGTGCCCGAACTCGTCCTGCGGCGGCTGCTGCCGCTGGCGCACCGGGGACTGGAGCTCTCCGGCATGGACGCGGCCTGGCGGGAGCCGCTGCTCGGCATCATCGAGCAGCGGTGCGTCACCGGGCGAAACGGCGCGGTCTGGCAGAAGGAGATGTTCCACCACATCGACGCCTCCGTCCATCCGGGCCGCCACGAGGCCCTGCGCCGGATGACCCGGCAGTACATGGACTACATGCACCTCAACGCCCCGGTCCACACCTGGCCGGTCGACTGAGGGCCGCCGCCCCGCGCGGCACGCGCCCAGGACCAGGGAGGCGGCAGACGATGTGCCGATGGCTTGCCTACTCGGGAACGCCCGTGCTGCTGGAGACCATCCTCTACCAGCCGCAGCACTCACTGATCGACCAGAGCCTGCACGCCCGGATGGGCGTCGAGACGACGAACGGGGACGGGTTCGGCGTCGGATGGTTCAGGCCCGAGATGACGACGCCCGCGATCGTCCGGGATATCGGTCCGGCGTGGAGCAACCGCAATCTGCGGGAGATCGCGAGCCATGTCCGCTCACCCCTGTTCTTCGCGCACATCCGGGCCTCGACGGGCAGCGCGGTGCAGCAGACCAACTGCCATCCGTTTCGCCACGGCCGCTGGATGTGGATGCACAACGGCGCGATCGCCGAGTTCCACCGCGTCCGGCGCGACCTCGCCCTGGCCGTCGATCCGCGGCTCTTCACGCACATCGAGGGTTCGACGGACTCGGAGATGATGTTCTTCCTGGCCCTCACGTTCGGCCTGGAGGACGATCCTCCGACGGCCGTGGCACGGATGGCGGGGATGGTGGAGGAGGTCGGACACCGGCACGACGTGGAGTACCCGATGCAGATGACGGTCGCCGTGACCGACGGGCTGCGGCTGTGGGCCTTCCGCTACTCCAGCCAGGGGGAGTCACGGTCGCTCTACTACAGCTCACGTGTGGAGAGCCTGCGGGCCCTCCAGCCCGACCTGCCGTTCCTCCGGGAGGCGTCCGACGAGACCCGCCTCATCGTCTCGGAACCCCTGGGTGATCTGCCCGGCGTCTGGAACAAGGTGCCCGAAAGCAGTTACGGCGTGGTCCAGCCCGAGGGCGATGCGATGCTCCCCTTCGTCCCGCAGCCCGTCCGGCCCCGTTGACACGAGCGCGAGAAGATCACACAATCGGTGCCATGACCACATACCGGCTCGGCACCACGGCGGAGTGTCTCCGCGTGCCCGAACGAACCGGCTGTGAGCGCTCCGGCCGATAACGGCCGTCTTCGAACCGAGGGCCCGACGCGTACCGCGTCGTGAGCCGATCGGTGTTCCTTCCGGCGAACAGTCCGGAACACCTTCATTTCCCGGGCCCGTCCGGCGATGACGTCGTACCGCCATGGCCCGGCCCACCCGTACCGCCACACAAGGGGAGGACCCCCATGACCGTCACTGCCGCCGGCCCGATCACCCGTCTGCGAGAAGCACGCGTTCCGGAGGACGGAATGTACGAGGGCCGGCGTGTGCTGCGCCGACTGCCGGCGGGGTGGGAGGAACGGCCCTACGAACTCTTCGAGGTCGTTCCGCAGGCGCGCACGATCGGCGCCGAGATCAGAGGCGTCGACCTCTCGCGCCCGCTCGATTCCGCGCTGCGCGAGGAACTGAACCGCGCCCTGCTGGAGTGGAAGGTGCTGTTCTTCCGCGCCCAGCACCTCACCTCCGACCGGCAGCGCCACTTCGCGGGCCACTGGGGCGAGTTGGAGACCAACCCCCTGCTCGCCGCAGGCTCCAGCGAGGACGTCGTCCGCTTCGACAAGGCCGACGGGGCCACCCCCACGTACGAGAACGTCTGGCACACCGACGTCACGTTCCGCGAGCGGCCGGCGCTCGGCGCCGTCCTCCAGCTGCGCGAGGTCCCGCCGTTCGGCGGGGACACCATGTGGGCGGACATGGCGGCCGCCTACGACAACCTCCCGCAGGAGGTGAAGGACCGCATCGACGGTGCCCGCGCCGTGCACGACTTCATCCCCGGCTTCGCGAGGTTCTACGGTCCCGAGCGGCTGATCCCGCACCAGGACCTCTTCCCGCCCGTGGAGCACCCCGTCGTGCGCACCCACCCCGAGACCGGGCGGCGCATGCTGTTCGTCAACACGTCCTTCACCACCCACATCACCGGCATGGACCGGGACGAGAGCGACCGGCTGCTGCGCTTCCTCTTCCAGCAGGCGCACGTTCCCGAGTACCAGGTGCGCTTCCGCTGGCAGCCCGGCGACGTCGCCTTCTGGGACAACCGCGCCACGCAGCACTACGCCGTGGGCGACTACGGCTCCGACCGCCGTGTCGCCGAACGCGTCGCCATCGAGGGCGACCGTCCCTTCTGACCCCGTGCCGGGGCCGGAGACGGCGGTCCGCCGCCTGCGGCCCCGGGTGCCGCTACGCCGCGTCCTGCTCCTCGTCCGCGGCCGGGCGCCCCAGGACACGGTGCGGTCCTCGCCGGAGCGGTCGGCGGCCGCCTCCGACTGGAAGTCGGTGTCTGCGATGCCGGACAGCTCGGACTCGGGCGGGAAGGGGACGAGGATCTCCTCCCGCAGCTCCCGGTCGAGGAGGCCTCGTTCGAGTCCGCTGTCGCCTCGGTCGGTCTCGAACTGCCAGGCGCCGTTCAGGTCGAGCCAGTCGCGGCGCACGAACTGCGGTCGCGGGTACTCCGGGCGCGGTGCGGAGTGAGCGGGCACACTCGCCTATCCGGCGGCCCTGCTGCCGGTCGACTCCTTCCGGATGCCGACGGCGCCGAGGCAGTGACGCGGGCACTGCGGGACGGCGCGCGGCCCGACGCGCTGCTCTGTCTCAACGACCAGTTGGCGCTGGGCGCGTTGCGCGCCCTGCATGAGCACGGCGTCGGAGTACCCGAGGACGTCGCCGTCATCGGCTTCGACGACGTGGAGGGCGGGCGTTTCAGCGTACCGACACTGAGCACGGTGGCCCCCGACAAGGCGGCGGTGGCCAAGGTCGCCGTGCAACTGCTGCAGCGCCGCATCGAGGAGGCGACGGGACCGGACGGCGTGAGTGACGGCGCCGATTCGGGTGTGCTGTCGCCCCAGGACCGCATCGTGGCCCACCGGCTCGTCCTGAGAGAGCGCGCGGAGGGCCACGAGCGGCGCTGAGGGGGCGGTCGGTGCGGCGAGCGCGGGCGGCAGGCCCGCGACGGGCCGGATGCGGGCGGTGACGGGCAGGCCGGGGCACGCTCGCTCCAAAATGGTATTCCATTTTGCCGCAGACCTCTTGACGGTGCCGTTTGGCGAAAACTACGTTCTGTTCATCGGAACGCCGCTTCCGCTTTGTGGAACTCTCCAATCCCCCGCACCTGATCCCAGGAGTCCCGCATGACTGCCCTGGAAGACCGCCGCTCGCCCGTGGAGACCAGCGACACCGCCCCCAGTCCGGGCCTCTACACGTACGACCTGGCCCCGACGAAGAGGGAAGGGCGCCGCTGGGGTGCCTACAACGTCTTCACGCTGTGGGCCAACGACGTTCACAGCCTTGGGAATTACGCCTTCGCGATCGGGCTGTTCGCCCTGGGACTGAACGTGTGGGGCATCCTCGCCGCCTTCGGGCTCGCGTCGGTCCTGCTCTTCCTGCTGCTGACGCTGTCCGGGTTCATGGGACACAAGACCGGCGTCCCCTTCCCCGTGATGAGCCGCATCGCGTTCGGCATCAAAGGAGCGAAGCTCCCGGCCGCCGTTCGAGGCGCCGTCGCCATCGCCTGGTTTGGTATCCAGACCTACCTCGCCTCCGCGGTGCTGAGCACCCTGCTGGTGGCGATGTTCCCCGGCCTGGCACGCCTGGACACGAACTCCCTGCTCGGTCAGTCGACGCTCGGCTGGATCACCTTCCTGGTCCTGTGGGCCCTGCAAGTGGTCATCGTGAGCTACGGGATGCAGATGATCCGCCGGTACATGGCCTTCGCGGCGCCCACCACGCTGCTCACCATGTGCGCCCTCGCGGTGTGGATGTTCGTCCGGGCGGACGGCTCGATCAGCCTGTCCAACGGCGAGCCGCTCAGCGGCGGCGCGATGTGGCTCCAGGTCCTGCAGGCCGCCGCCCTGTGGGTCGTGATCTACGGGACGTTCGTCCTGAACTTCTGCGACTTCACCCGGTCCGCGAGGAGCCGCGGCTCCATCGTCCGCGGGAACGTGATCGGCATCCCCGTGAACATGCTCTTCTTCGCCGTCATCGTGGCGATCCTCAGCGGAGCCCAGTTCACTCTCGACGGGCACGTCATCACCAGCCCGACGGACATCGTCAGGACCATCCCCAACATGTTCCTGCTGGCCGTGGCCTCACTCGCCCTCATCGCCCTGACCGTGGCGGTGAACCTGCTGGCCAACTTCGTGGCGCCGATCTACGCCCTGGTCGACCTGTTCCCGCACCGGCTCGACTTCCGCCGGGCCGGCCTCGTGAGCGCGGTCCTGGGCCTGGTGATCACACCCTGGAACCTCTACAACAGCCCGGTCGTCGTCAACTACTTCCTCGGCGGGCTGGGCGCCCTGCTCGGCCCCCTCTTCGGCGTGATCATGGCGGACTACTGGCTGCTGCGGAGGTCCCGGGTGAACGTGCCGGCCCTCTACACCGAGCAAGCGGGCGCCGAGTACCACTACCGCCGCGGCTACAACCCGCGGGCCGTCGCCGCCTTCGTGCCGAGCGCCGCCATCGCCGTCGTCGTCGCCCTGGTGCCCTACTTCCACGCCGCGGCCGGATTCTCCTGGTTCATCGGCGCGATCATCGCGGCGGCGCTGTACGCGCTGATCGCCGACCGTGCCTCGCCGATCCGCGACGTGGACGGCGAAGCCATCGCCGTCGCCGCGGAATAGCTCCGCCGTCGCCGCGCCACACCCACCCGAGCAGAAGGCCCGCCCATGCGCATCCTCGTGGTCAACGTCAACACCACGCAGTCCATCACCGACGCGATCGGCAAGCAGGCGGCCGGCGCGGCCTCCCCCGGCACCGAGATCGTTCCCCTGACCCCGGCCTTCGGCGCGGAGTCCGTCGAGGGGAACTACGAGAGCTACCTCGCCGCCATCGCCGTGATGGAGACCGTCCGCGCGCACCCGGAGCCGTTCGACGCGGTGGTCCAGGCCGGGTACGGCGAACACGGCCGGGAGGGTCTTCAGGAACTGCTCGACGTCCCCGTCGTCGACATCACCGAGGCCGCGGCGAGCACCGCCCAGTTCCTGGGCCGCCGCTACTCCGTCGTCACCACCCTCGACCGCACGGTCCCCCTGATCGAGGAGCGGCTGGAGGTGGCCGGGCTGAGCGCCAGATGCGCCTCCGTGCGCGCCAGCGGGCTCGGCGTACTGGAACTGGAACGGGACGAACAGGCCGCCGTGGACGCCATCACCGCGCAGGCCGCCCGCGCGGTCGAGGAGGACCGCGCCGAGGTGATCTGCCTGGGCTGCGGCGGCATGGCCGGCCTCGCCGAACGCGTGGTGGAACGCGCCGGTGTCCCCGTGGTCGACGGGATCGCCGCCGCCGTGACGATCGCCGAGTCACTGGTCCGGCTCGGCCTGTCCACGTCCAAGGTGCGCACCTACGCCCGACCGCGCCCCAAACGGATCGTCAACTGGCCCCCGCAGGCGGTCTGAAACCGCTGCGTCCCGTCCCTCTCCCCCCGTCCCGCGCCCCCTATGGGCGGCGGCACACCGGCCGCACCGGCCGTACACCGGCCGCGGGGTATTCTGACGGGCCGCCCGACCGACGCTCCGCACCGGCGCGGTCGGCGCGCCTCGGAACGGGAAGACAGACGAAGGACGGCGATGGCTGCGTCAGAGGGCTTCACGCCCGAGTCCGAGCGGGTCACGCGGCTGTTGCGCGACGAGATCGTCGACGGTGCGCGGCGGCCGGGCAGCCGCCTGGTGGAACGGGAGCTGGCCGAGGCGCTCGGCGTGAGTCGGCTGCCCGTCCGGGAGGCCCTCAAGACCCTGGTGTCCGAGGGCCTGGTGACGCCTCGGCCGCGGTCCTGGGCGGTGGTACGGGAGTTCACCACGAGCGACATCGCCGATCTCGACGAGGTCCGTTCGGGCCTGGAGACTCTGGCGTTCCGGCTCGCCGCCCAGCGGCACACACGTCCCGGGCTGGAGAAGCTCCGCGCGACGGTGGACGCCGAACTGGAGGCGGCCCGCGCGGACGACGCGGTACGGGCCCGCCGGGCTGCCGCCGACTTCCACCGGACGGTCATCTCCCTGGCCGCCAACGAGCTCCTCAACGAACTCGAGCGCGTCCTGCGCAGCCGGCTGCGGTGGCTCATGGGCCAGCACGACGACCTGCTGGCCGTGGCGCTGGAACACGAGGCTCTCTACCAGGCCATCGCGGAGCGCGACGTCGAGCGCGTACAGGCGCTCGCCCTCCATCACCTGGCGACGAGCCGCAGCGCGGCCCTGGGCCACCACGCGCGGGAACGGGCGCAGGAGAACGAACAGCCTTAGCGTGGCTTCCGGTGGCGAACAGCGGGCATACGGATGTCCCGAGGCCCTCTCCGTCGCCGACCCACGGGAGTCCCCTGTGACGCCGAGCCTGCGCACCGCCCGCGCGTGCCGTGCCGCCGCCGCCCTCCTTCTCGCGGCGGCCGGATACGCGGCCACCCACCACCCGTGGCTCGGCCTGCCCGGCCTGTACGCCGCCGCGGTTTTCGCCTGGTGTGCCGCCCGCGCCCGGACGGAACACCGGCTGCGGGTCGCGCGGGCGCAGCGCGCCGAGCGGCTGGCACGCCCCCGCCTGCGGCAGCCGCTCGCCGCGACGCTGAAGCCCTGCTGCGCGTTCTGGCAGAACTCCGACGGGGCCGTGCACGGCCCGGGATGCACCCGCCCCGCCGCCGCCCGCGTCTCCCTCCGCGACGACTGCTGCGAGCGGTGGTGGACCTCTCTGGGCGCACGGCACGACGCGGACTGCCGCCATCACGTCGGCACGCCGGAGCACGACCGGGCCCGCACGACCCCGCAGTAGGTCGGTAAGCAGGCCACCGCTCGTGGAGATCGCCCACTGCCGGGCCGTTCACCGCCGCGACGAGCCCCTCGGCGACGGTACGCGCCTCGGGCGTAAGCCCCTGACGGGCCAGGTCCAGGGCGATGACCGCGTTGTCGTGCGGCCAGGCGCTGCCCCGGTGGTACGGCAGCGGGTGGTAGGGCCGCTGGCCGGCGGCGAGGGTCCGGACGTCACGTCCGTCACGTCCATCGTCGGTTCATGCCGGTCCGGTCGCCGTTCGGTACCGGTACCGGTGGCGACAGCGGTACCGGTAGCGGCGGGCACGGTGCGCCCGTGCGGGTGGGCCCGGACGGTCAGGCGCAGGCCGGCCCTGCCGTGGGCGTCGAGCGGCAGGTGCCGGCCGCCGGCATGGAAGAACGCACTTTTCAGTGACTGGGGAACCTGATGGTGACCAAGCAGTTCACGGGCTCGCCCGACGACGCGGACCTGACGCGCGCGGACTCCCTGGCACGGGAGATCTTCTCGGACATCGCCAACAAGTGGGCACTTCTGCTCATCGTGGCACTGGGCGGCCGCACCCTGCGTTTGAGCGAGTTGCGCGACGAGGTCGAGGGCATCAGCCACAAGATGCTCACCCAGAGCCTGCGCATGCTGGAGCGCAACGGGCTGGTGGAGCGGCGCGTGCACCCCACGGTGCCGCAACGGGTCGAGGACACCCTCACGGAGCCGGGACGAGGACTGCTGAAGACGACGCACCACATGTGCGACTGGACCCACCAGTACCTGGGCCGCATAGAGACTTCCCGTCGCCGCTTCGGGGCATGACGGGCGCCGCCCGGTTCAGCGTCGCCGGGGAGCGGAGCCGCGGAAGACGGCCAGCCGCAGGACCACGAAGCGCACGACGGTGACGGCGACGGACGTGGCGGCGAGGACCCCGGTCTCGGCGGCGGGCGAGGCGCCGGGCTCGGCGTGCCTGAACCACAGCACGGCACCGGACGTGACCAGGTAGCCGAGCACGAAGAGGCCGCCGGCTCCCAGATGGGCACGGACCGCCCCCGCGGCGGTGTGCCGGAACGTCAACCGCCGGTTCGCCTCGGTGTTCAGCACGGTCAGCACCAGCAGGGAGACCAGGTTGGCGGCGGCCGGCGGCCACCACACCCGCAGCACCCAGTACAACAGGGCCTGACCGACGGTCGAGACGATGCCGATCGCGACGAACCAGCCGACCTCCCGCGACCACACCGTGCGCCGCGTGGAGGGAGCGCGGAGCGGCTCGCGGGGCTCGGGAGCGACCGGTGACGCGTTCAGCCGAGCCACACGTCACGCCCCCACCCATGCCGACCGACCGTCAACTCCTGGTCGCGCAGCCTACTACGCCGCCGTGAGAGACTTTGCCCGGCCTTTGCCTTTCGGGAACCGAGCGGCCCACGGGTGCGTTCATCCTGATAGCCGCGAGAAATCGCGGCCAAGGACCAAGACGGACACGCAGCAGCAACAGAAGCCGAGGTGGCACGAGTGGCGATGTGGGACAAGATCAAGGACCAGGCCAAGACCTTCCAGCAGTCCCAGGGCACTCGGGGAGCCGGCGGACCCGGGCAGGGACCGCAGGGACATCAGGGGCACCAGGGGTCCGGCCGGCCCGGCTCGTCCTCCGGCGGCTCCAAGGCCCAGCTGATCGGGATGTTCAAGACCCAGCTCGCGTCGGTCAAGACCGAACTCAAGAGCGGCGCCTACCGGGACGCCAGCATGGCCATGTGCGCGCTGGTCGCCGCGGCCGACGGCCAGGTGGAGCCGGCCGAGCGGCAGCGCGTGGAGGAGCTGATCGTCTCCAACGAAGTCCTGCAGAACTTCCCGGCGGACCAGCTCCGTCAGCGTTTCAACCAGCACGTGGACAAGCTCATCGCCAACTTCGAGCTGGGCAAGAGCGAGGCCCTGCAGGTGATCGCCAAGGCCGCCAAGAAGCCCGCGGAAGCGCGGGCGGTCATCCAGACCGGCATGGTCATCGCCGGAGCCGACGGGGTCTTCGAGCCGTCCGAGCAGTACGCGATCCGCGAGGCCTGCACCGCCCTCGGCGTGTCGCCGTCGGAGTTCGGCGTCTGACCGAGCCGGGTCCGTCAGCCTCGCTGATGAGGAAGGCGTTTGACGGCCGTCGGGGTCGGGGGATCGGATGAGCCGCATGAGTTCAGGTCAGACGCGGCAGGGCCGCCCTCGCCCCCTCGACGACCGTCTCGTACGGCGCCTGGTCGCCGGGCAGTTCCCGCAGTGGGCGGGACTGCCTGTCGAGCGCTTCCCGTCGGGTGGCACGGTCAACGCGATGTACCGGCTCGGCGACGACCTGGTCGTACGGCTGCCGTTGATCGAGGGCGGGGTCGGGGACGTGCTGGCGGAGCGGGAGTGGTTGCCGCGCCTGTCGCCCCTGCTGCCCACCGCCGTCCCCGAGGTGCTCGGGGACGGCGGGCCCGCCGAAGGGTATCCGTGGCCGTGGTCGGTGTACCGGTGGCTGCCCGGGGAGATCCCCGAGGCCGGAGCGCTGAGTGAACCCGCGCTGCCGGCCGGGGATCTGGCCGGGTTCGTGGCGGCGATGCGGAGCGTCACCCTGCCGGACGCGCCGCCGGCCCCATCGCGGCGGCCCGCTCGCCACGCTCGACGAGGCGACCCGGTCCGCGATCGGGGAACTGCGCGGCCTCCCCGGGGGAAGGTGTCGACTGCGACGCCCTGGCCGCCGTGTGGGAGGACGCGCTGCGGGCCCCGGCCTGGGACGGACCGCCGGTCTGGCTGCACGCCGATCTGATGCCGGGCAACCTGCTGGTGAACGGCGGCAGGCAGTCCTCGGTGATCGACTTCGGGTGCATGGGAGCGGACGACCCGGCCTGCGACCTCTTCCCGGCCTGGAATCTGCTGCCGGCCGGCGCGAGGGAGGTCTTCCGCGAGGCGCTCGGCGTGGACGACGCGGCCTGGAGGCGCGGCCGCGGACGGACGCTCTCCCAGGCCCTGATCGCACTGCCGTACTACCGCGAGACCAACCCGGCGATGGCCGGTAACGCCCGCCACGTGATCCGGGCGGTGCTCTCGGAGAACGGCTGAGCGGTCGGCCGCCCCACCTCCCGCGCGCTAGGGAGCGATACCCACCCCGTCGATCCGGCTCCACGCCCGCTCCTGAGCGGCGGTCATGGCGGGCCAGCCGAGTCCGCCCGGCCTGGGCCGCACCCGCGAGCCGTACGGCGCGGGTTGGAATCCGGGGTCGTAGAGGCAACCGCCGCCGTACGTCGCGTCGAAGGCGCCGCAGGAGGCCGCGATCGAACGCGGGGTCGGCTTGTGGCCGGAGCGCACCCAGGTGTCCAGCGCGGAGATGGAGTTGGCGTACTCGGAGTCGCTCAGCGAACTGTGCTCGGCCTCCTTCGTGAACGTCTGGACGAGGTTGCCGCCCCGGCCGGCGCCCCGGACTGCGGCGCGGTAGGCCGCCTCGTGCTCCACGAAGGCCGTCGGGTCGTCGATCGCGTGCAGCGTGAGGACGGGGAGGGGCACCCTGCCGGTGAGGTCGCTGTCGTAGGAGAGGTCACGGCGTGCGGCGGGGTCGGCCGAGAAGCGCTCGACGCCCGCGTTGAGCGCCTTGTCGTCGTGGGAACCCGAGTACCGCACACCCCGGTTGCTCCACGGGTTCCGGCCGCCGAGCCGGTTCGTCACGATGTCCCGGAAGGTGAAGGTCGCGAATTTCAGATGCGACTCCAGGGTGCGCTCCGGGATACGGGTGACCGCGAGGATGTCGTCGAGGTTGCGCTGCTGGAGCCCGGTCCGGTCCTCCGGTTCGGAGGCGTACCCGGTGCATTCCTGCAGACGGGCCCGGAGTCCGGCCGTCGTCATGGTGGAGTCCGGGCGCAGCCCCTGCCACAGCGGGTACTGCGGCTCGGTCGGGCGGGGGTGGTTGTGGCAGTAGTACTGGTAGACGGCCCGCAGGTCCACTCGGTAGTCGTAGCCGCGCGAACCGCCGCCGAGGACACCGTTGGTCAGCAGCACTCCGTCGTAGGCTCCGGGCCGCCTGCCGTAGGTCTCCGCGACCTTGGCTGCGACGTTGCCGCCCCAGGACTGTCCGTGGAGATAGGTCCGCTCCGGCCGGCCGAACCGCTGGGCGAACAGGCGGCGGACGTTCTCCGTGTCGGCGGCCGCCATCCGGGCTCCGTAGCCGCCGCGGCGGTAGGCGGAGCCGGCCCACGCGTACCCTTCGCCGACCATCACCGCCCAGCGCTCCAGGTCGTCGGTGCTGCGGGACGGGTCGGAGGAGTCGCCGAGGCCGGGGCCGCCGTGGGCGTGCACGACGAGGGAGCCGTTCCAGTCGGCCGGTACGGCCATCGTGTAGTGGGCGCCGTTCGCGTCCTGGCCGGTGTAGCACCGCGCCTTGCCGGCCAGGTCTGGCGGGCAGGCGGCCTCCCGGGGCGAGGCGGGCCGCGCGTGGGCGGCCGGTACGTTGCCGAGCGTGCCGAGGAGGACGGCGGCGAGGACGGCGGCCGCCACCGCCGGACGGCGTCGGCGGTGGGAGGCCCAGGGGACACGGGTGGGCGCGTCAGGTGTGGTCACGAAGCGGCTCCTGTACGTGCTCGGCGCGAAGTTGCGCTGCGAGCCGGGATGTTAGGAACCCGCCGAGGCCGGGGCCACCCCTTCGATCATTGCGTTCATAGTGTTCGCCCGATCACCGAAGAATGCCGCGGGCTCAGCTGTCGTAGTCCACGGTCAGCTTCTCCGAGACCGGGTACGACTGGCAGGTCAGGACGTAGCCGGCGTCGACCTCGGCCGCTTCGAGCGCGTAGTTGCGGCGCATGTCGACGCTGCCGTCCGTGACCAGGGCTCGGCAGGTGCCGCAGACGCCGCCCTTGCAGGCGAAGGGCAGGTCGGGGCGGGTCTGCTGGGCGCCGTCGAGGACGCTCCGCTCGCGGGAGAGGGAGGAGGTCGTGGAGCGGCCGTCCAGGGTGATGGTGACCTCGCTGACGGGTCCCTCAAGGCCGGCCTCCTCATGGCGGACCTCCCGCACGGGTTCGTCGTCGGCGTGGAACAGCTCCCGGTGGACGCGGTCCGCCGGGACGCCGAGGCCGGTCAGGACCTGCTGGGCGTCGGCGACCATGCCCTGCGGGCCGCACAGCCACCAGTGGTCCGCGCCGTCCACGTCCACCAGGGAGTCGACCAGCGCCGAGAGCCGCTCCGCGTCCAGGCGGCCGGAGAGCACCTCGGCCTCGCGGGGTTCGCGGGAGAGCACGTGGGCCAGGTGGAAACGGGTCGGGTGGAGGTCCTTCAGGTCGGCCAGTTCGTCGGCGAACATCACCGTGTCGGTGCGGCGGTTGCCGTAGAACAGGGTGACGGCCGAGCGGTGGTCGGCGGCCAGCACCGACTCGGCGATGGACACCATGGGCGTGATGCCCGAGCCGGCCGCGATCAGCACGTGGTGCCCCGGCGTGGTCAGGTCGGGCGTGAAGAAGCCGGTGGGGGCCATCACCTCGACGGTGTCACCCGGGCGCACCTCGCTCACCAGCCACGACGAGAACACGCCGCCCGGCACCACCCGGACACCGATGCGCGGGACCGTACCGGCCGGTGCGCAGATCGAGTACGAGCGGCGCTCGTCCCGGCCGTCGACCTCGCGCCGCAGGGTGAGCGACTGCCCCGGGGCGAAGGCGAACTCCTCGGCCAGTTCGTTTGGGATCTCGAAGCTCACGGCCGCCGCGTCCGCGCACAGCCGCTGGACGGCGGCGACGCGCAGGCGGTGGAAGGCGGGACGGCGACGGGTGCGTGCCGGCGGTGCCGAGGCGGACGCGGTCGCCGAGGCGGGGGCGGTCGGGGCCATCAGATCTCCTTGACGTACTCGAACGGCTCGCGGCAGGCCCGGCAGCGCCACAGCGCCTTGCAGGACGTGGCGGCGAAGCGGGAGGTCTCCTCCGTCTCCGCCGAGCCGCACCGGGGGCAGGGCACCGTGGGCCGGGTGGGCGACAGGACGAGGGGGACCGGGCCGCGGGGTGCGGCGCCGGGCGGGGCGATGCCGTGTTCGGCGAGCTTGCGGCGGCCGGCCTCGGTGATCCAGTCGGTGGTCCACGGTGGGTCGAGGACCGTACGGATCTCCACGCGCGCGTACCCCGCGTCGCGCAGTCGCGCGGCGACGTCCGCCCGCATCTCGGCCATGGCCGGGCACCCCGAGTAGGTGGGGGTGAGGCTCGCGACCACGGTCCCGTCCCCGGTCACCTCGACGCCGCGCAGCACACCGAGGTCGGCGAGGGTCAGCATGGGCAGCTCCGGGTCGGGCACCTGCTCGGCGACGCGCCGGGCGCGGCGGACGTCCAGAAGTGCGGGGCCACCGGTCACCATGTCGCCTCCGGGTGAGCACGGGCGACGCCCTGCAACTCCGCGAGGAGCGGCACCAGATGCTCGGTGTGCTCGCCGGCGCGTCCGGAGCCGGGCAGCGGGCGGTAGACCGGCAGGGGCAGTCCGGCCGCCTCGGTGACCTGGCGCAGGTCGTCGGCGACCTCGTCCCGGACGTCGTACGCGGTGTGCAGTTCGCCGAGGTACGGGGCGACCTGCTCCAGCGCCGCGCGCGTCCTGCGGTGCGACTCGTCCGTGCCGTCGCCCAGGCGGACGACCCACTCGACGGCGTACTGCCGGTGGTACGACAGTTCCTTGACGCCCTTCGCCGCGACCGCCGCGAGGACCGGGTCGGGGTGGGTCACCAGCCGCTGGAAGTGGGCCAGACGCCAGCTGGAGAGAACCAGGAGCCGCACGACGGCGAACGCGAAGTCGCCGCCGGGCAGTTCGGCCAGCGTCACGTTGCGGAAGTCGCCGGCGTCCCGGAAGTAGGCGTAGGCGTCCTCGTCGCGGCCGGTGCCGTCGGCCTGACCCGCGCGCGAGTAGAGCAGACGGGCCTGGCCGAGGAGGTCGAGGCCGATGTTGGCCAGCGCCACCTCCTCCTCCAGCTCCGGTGCCCGCGTGACCCACTCGGCGAGCCGCTGCGCCGAGACCAGGGCGTCGTCGGCGAGGGCCACGCAGTCCGCGGCCAGTTCACCGGCGTCGACGCCCTCGGGCACGGCGGTGTCGACGCCGTGCAGCGGGTCCTCGAAGCCCGTGCCGTAGGCCCAGCGGGTGTCGTCCTCGTGTCCCTCGGCCAGGGTCAGGTAGACGTGGTCGTCACTCATGCCCTGCTCCTAGATGTGGGGGACGTCGTCGGGGATGTCGTAGAAGGTCGGGTGGCGGTAGACCTTGTCGGCGCTGGGAGCGAAGAAGGGGTCCTTCTCGTCGCGGGTGGAGGCGGCGATGTGCTCGGAGCGCACGACCCAGATGCTCACTCCCTCGTTGCGCCGGGTGTAGAGGTCGCGGGCGTGAGTGAGGGCCATCGTGTCGTCGGCGGCGTGCAGCGAGCCGACGTGGACGTGGTTGAGGCCGCGCTTGCCGCGCACGAACACCTCGTACAGCGGCCAGCCCTGCTTCTCGGCGCTCATGCCGCCGCTCCCTTCTCCGTGCGGGCCGCCTGCCTGGCCGCGTGGGCGGTGGCCGCCTCGCGCACCCAGGCGCCCTCCTCGTGGGCGGTCCGCCGGCGCCGGATCCGCTGGTCGTTGCACGGGCCGTCGCCCTTGATGACGCGCGTCAGCTCGTCCCAGTCCGGGGTGCCGAAGTCGTGGTGCCCCGTCTCCTCGTTCCAGCGCAGCTGGGGGTCGGGCAGGGTGACGCCGAGCTTCTCGGCCTGCGGGACGGTCATGTCGACGAAGCGGCGGCGCAGTTCGTCGTTGCTGTGCCGCTTGATCTTCCAGGCCATCGACCGGGCCGAGTTGGGCGAGGCGTCGTCCGGCGGGCCGAACATCATCAGGGACGGCCACCACCAGCGGTTCACCGCGTCCTGCACCATCTCCCGCTGGGCGTCGGTGCCGCGCATCATCGTCATCAGCAGCTCGTAACCCTGCCGCTGGTGGAAGGACTCCTCCTTGCAGATGCGCACCATCGCGCGCGCGTACGGCCCGTACGAGCTGCGGCACAGCGGTACCTGGTTGCAGATCGCGGCGCCGTCCACGAACCAGCCGATCACGCCGACGTCGGCGAAGCTCGGGGTGGGGTAGTTGAAGATCGACGAGTACTTCTGGCGCCCCTCGATCAGCCGCTGGGTGAGGTCTTCGCGGTCCGCGCCGAGCGTCTCGGCCGCCGAGTACAGGTACAGCCCGTGGCCGGCCTCGTCCTGGACCTTGGCGAACAGGATCGCCTTGCGGCGCAGCGACGGCGCCCGGGTGATCCACTCGCCCTCCGGCTGCATGCCGATGATCTCCGAGTGGGCGTGCTGGGCGATCTGCCGGATCAGCGTCTTCCGGTAGCCGTCCGGCATCCAGTCGCGCGGTTCGACGCGCTGGTCGTGCGCGATCGTCGCGTCGAAGTGCTGCTGCAACCCGTCCGGGGGCGGCGCCTCGGCGGCGTGTGTCGTGGTCATCGTCACCAGCTTCCCAACCGACCATTCGTTCGGTACCAGTGTGACGCGTTTCCCGGTGCCGGGCAAGACCCGGACCCTCGCCGCCCCCGCTCTTGACAGGGCAAGCGCACGGCTGGATTACTGGGCCGGGCCATGCGCTAACCGAATGGTCGGTCGGGATACAGGGTGGTGGGACCACGTGGTGGGAAGGGTGTCGCGGGCCGCTGAGCCGACGTCCACGGAGGTGATGTTCTCCGCGGACGAGGCGTCCCGGCGGCTGGGGATCGAACTGGTCGAGCACGGCGAGGGCAGCGCCGTGCTCCGTATGACCGTGACACCGGCGATGGTGAACGGACACCGGATCGCCCACGGCGGCTACCTGTTCCTGCTCGCCGACACCGCCTTCGCCTGTGCCTGCAACAGCCACGGCCCGGTGACCGTGGCGGCGGGCGCCGACATCGTGTTCGTCGCGCCGGCCCGCGAGGGCGACGTCCTGGTGGCGCGCGCCGAGGAGCGCGCCCGGTTCGGCCGCAGCGGCGTCTACGACGTGACCGTGCGGCGCGCCGGAGAAGTGATCGCGGAGTTCCGCGGACGCAGCCGCAGCGTGCGGGACACTACGGCGCGCGAGACGCCGGGCACGACGACGAAGGAGTCGCGATGAGCAGCGAGCCGACGACCGGGACGGCCCCGGCACCCCGCCGAGAAATGGTCCTCCCCCACGACCTGCTGGACGACGCCGAGCGGCTGTCCCGTGAGCAGCTCCGGGAGCTCCAGCTCGACCGGCTGCGCTCGACGCTGCGGCACGCCTACGAGAACGTGGAGCTGTACCGCAGGAAGTTCGACGCCGCCGGGGTGAAGCCCGACGACTGCCGCAGTCTCGCGGACCTGTCCAGGTTCCCCTTCACCACCAAGGCCGACCTGCGGGACACCTACCCCTTCGGCATGTTCGCCGTCCCGATGGCCGACGTGCGGCGCGTGCACGCCTCCAGCGGCACCACCGGCCGGGCCACCGTCGTCGGTTACACGGAGGGCGACCTGTCCATGTGGGCGGACGTCGTCGCCCGTTCGATCCGGGCCGCGGGCGGCCGCCCCGGCCACAAGGTGCACATCTCCTACGGCTACGGCCTGTTCACCGGAGGCCTCGGCGCGCACTACGGCGCCGAGCGCGCCGGGTGCACGGTGATCCCGGCGTCCGGCGGCATGACGGCGCGGCAGGTGCAGATCATCCAGGACTTCCGGCCCGAGATCATCATGGTCACCCCGTCCTACATGCTCACCCTGCTCGACGAGTTCGAGCGCCAGGGTGTCGATCCGCGCACCACCTCCCTCCAGGTCGGCATCTTCGGTGCCGAACCGTGGACCGAGGAGATGCGCCGCGAGATCGAGCAGCGCATGGACATCCACGCCGTCGACATATACGGGCTGTCCGAGGTCATCGGCCCCGGCGTGGCGCAGGAGTGCGTCGAGACCAAGGACGGGCTGCACGTGTGGGAGGACCACTTCTACCCCGAGGTGGTGGACCCGCTCACGGACGCCGTGCTGACCGAGGACGAAGAGGGTGAGATCGTCTTCACCTCACTCACCAAGGAGGCGCTCCCGGTCATCCGGTACCGCACCCGCGACCTGTCCAGGCTGCTGCCGGGCACCGCCCGGCCCGCCTTCCGCCGGATGCAGAAGGTCACCGGCCGCTGCGACGACATGATCATTCTGCGCGGGGTGAACGTCTTCCCCACCCAGATCGAGGAGATCGTGCTGCGCACGCCCGGCGTCGCCCCGCACTTCCAGATCCGGCTCACCCAGCGCGGCCGCATGGACCACATGACCGTACGGGTCGAGGCGCGCCCCGACTCCGCTCCTGAGCAGCGCGCGGCCGCCGCAGGGGCGATCCGGCAGGGCGTCAAGGACGGCGTGGGCGTCACCGTGGAGGTGGAGATCGTCGACCCGGAGGCCCTGGAGCGCTCACTGGGCAAGCTCCGCAGGGTGAGGGACCTGCGCCAGGCGTGACCGCCGGCCGGCAGAGGAAACGAAACGTGAGCACCGACACGTCTGTTCGCCCCTCGTGCTGGTGTGCGGAGGGATGCGGATGGGCAGTCACTGCATGATCGGGGGAGGTTGAGTCCGTCCTGGGGGGAAATCCCGTGCGTGTGTGTGTGATCGGTGCAGGTCTGTCGGGGTTGGCGGTGGCCCACGCCCTCAAGGCGCGCGGCATCGGGTTCGTCTGCCTGGACAAGGCTCCCGACGTCGGCGGGATCTGGCGTCAGCCGGAGGCGGCCGAGCGGGGCCCCGGGTACCTGTCGCTGCATCTCAACACCGCCAAGCAGCTGACCGGTTACGCCGACTTCCCGATGCCGGACTCGTATCCGCTCTATCCCCGGCACAGCCAGGTCGCCGCCTATCTGCGCGCCTTCGCCGACCGGTCCGGCCTGCGCGACCACGTCGAACTGCGGACCGAGGCGGTGTCCGTGGACCGGGACGCGGACGGCATGTGGACGGTGGTCAGCCGGAACGCGGACGGCGCGATGGCGTCGCGGCGGTTCGAGCAGGTGATCGTCGCGTCGGGACACCACACCGACCCCGCTCTGCCCAACCCGCTTCCGGCGGGTTCCGAATCATTCACCGGAACGATTCTGCACTCCCTCGACTACCGCGACGGCGGCGACTTCGCAGGCCGGCGCGTGGTCGTGGTGGGCCTCGGCGCCTCGGCGGTGGACATCGCCGCGGACCTGTCCCGGCACGCCGCCGAGACCGTGCTCTCGGTGCGCCGGGGACTGCACATCGTGCCCAAGCAGCTGTACGGGAAGTCGCTCGACGAGATCGCCGAAGCGCCCTGGTGGAACGAGATGTCCTTCGCCGAGCGGCGCAAGTGGGCCGAGGAGGCCCTGCTCGTCGCGCGCGGCAGGCTGGCGGACTACGGCCTGCCCGAGCCCGACCACCCGGTCTTCTCCTCGGCCACGACCCTCTCGGACGAGATCCTCAGCCGGATCCGGCACGGCGCCGTGACCCCGAAGCCCGCGATCGCCTCCTTCGACGGCGACCAGGTCGTCTTCACCGACGGCACCCGGGTGGCGGCGGACGCGGTCGTGTACTGCACCGGATTTCACATGACCTTCCCCTTCCTGCCCGCCGGTTGCCCGGTGGCGGCGGACGGCTCGGTCGAGCTGTACAGACGGGTGGTCCCGGCCGACCGGCCGGGGCTGTACTTCGTCGGACTCGTCCGCCCCGTGGGAGCGATCACCCGGTTGGTGGAGGCCCAGGCGCAGTGGGTCGCGCGGATCATCGACGGCGAGGCCGAGCTGCCCGCGGCCAAGGAGATGCGCGAGGAGATCGGCACGTACCTCGCCGCCATCGTCGAGCGCTACGGCCGGACCCGGGGCGCCTCGATCCAGGTCGACGTGGGCCCGTATCTGGCGGAGTTCCGGGAGTCGCTGCCCGTGTAGCCGCGCCGCCCGGTGCCGCCGCCGGCGCCCGGCCACCCCGTCCGTGACCAGGGCTCCCGGTGGATCTCACCGGGAGCCCTGCGGTGCCCGGGGGGTCCGCTCAGTGCACCGCCACCGGGTGGCGGACGGCCTCCACGGCCGGCGGCCTGACCGCGTACGCCTCCGAGGAGAGGTAGGCCGTCACCCGCGGCGGGCGGTCCTGCTGGTGGGCCAGTGCCAGATAGGCGATCAGCCCCACGCCGTCCTCGGGCCGCCGGTCGGTGAGCGCGGCCAGGGCACGGGCCGGCACCGAGGCGTCCATGCCGTGGTGGCGCAGCACGCTCGCCACCCGTGCCAGGGCCTCCCCGTCGTGCCCGACGTAGTCCCTGACCGGGATGTGGAGGGTGAAACCGCTCGGTCGGGCCGCGGCGGTGTCGGTGAAGGAGTGGCAGGACAGGCCGGGCCGCCCGCTGAGCCCGCTCACGTCGGGGCCGGGGCCCGCGGCCGTCCGGAAGAATCCCTCGATCGCCGCGGGACCGGGTCCCGGGGACATCCGGGACAGCCGCCCGGCCTGACCGGCCGTGAGGTCCTCGTGGCGCACGTAGACCTTCGCCCGGGGCTCCTCCCAGTCCCCCAGGTCCAGGGCGAGGAAGGGGTACCCGCTTCCCTGGGGCAGGCTGGCGAAGGCCTGCCGGTGGCCCAGCCGGTGCAAAGCCTCGCGCACCGTTCCGGCGGAACGTTCCGCCCCGTTCGCGGCCGGGTTCAGATAGACCTTGACCTTGGGCACACCGCCCGGTCTCAGCTCCAGGGCGCACCACAGGGCCAGGGCACCCTGCGGTGAGGGCGGGAGGAAGAGGTCCTCGAGGTCGTCGAGCGGCCCGGTGGTGAAGTGCCAGCGCCGGGCCATCGCCCGGATCGCCTCGAGTCCGACACGGCCGCCCCGGGCCAGGCTGTCTGCGCCGCAGCCCGGGTCCAGGAGCACCCGCAGGGCGGGGGCCGCGCCGGGCTGGAAGGAGAGCGAGAACTCCACGGGGGTGTGGTCGTCGGACAGGAACGTGCGGCTGGGTGGCGGCAGGTTCAGCGGCCGCTGGGCGACCGGGCCGAGCGAGTCGGTCAGGACACGGGCATACGTCTCGACGTCGGCCCCGGACAGGCCGGCGACCGCGCCGAGTCTTCGCAACTGGCCGCCGGTGAAAGCGCCGAGCGTCGGTGTGCCGCGCAGGCCCGTGTCCGTCGGTGCGGCGGTCACCGGCCCGTCCCCGGCCGGGGCCGCACAGCGAGATACCCGCCTGGGGAGGCGGGTATCGGGGGGTTCGGCGGCGGGAAAGCGGCGTTCGTGGATATGTGGTCCACGACACCTCCTTTTACTCGTAAGCAACTTGAATGCCGCGTTGCTCACTACCCGTGCCGTTGAACCTTCATGCGGGAGGGGCAGGTTGGGAGGGTGTTGCGCACGTCACCGTGTGAGCCAGCTGAGGAACTGGCTCCACATTCCGTTGCGTTCGGCCGGCCTGGCCGGACCCGCCGACTTGTCCTGCTCGGCCGCCCCCGAGCCCGGCTGCGGGTCACCGCGCCGCCCGGACCGCACCGGGGTGAAGCGGGCCGGAAGGGTGGCCAGGGCCCGGTTGAAGGGACCCGGACGCCACGTCAGGCTGTCCTCGGGGACGGCGAGTTCGGCGTCCGGCAGTACGTTGAACAGGTGCTCGATGGCGGTGACCGTGATGTGCCGGGCCGGCTCCTTGGACGGGCAGGCGTGCGGCCCCGCGCTCCAGGCCAGGTGCGCGCGGTTGCTGCCGGCCTGGCGGGACGCACTGAGTGCGGGGCCGGTGTTGGCCGCGGCGAAGCTGACCAGGACCAGGTCGCCCGCCTGCAGTTGCTGTCCGGCGAGTTCCGTGTCGGCGGCCGGGTAGTGCGGCGCGTAGTTCGACATCGGAGGGTTCTCCCACAACGTGTCGTCGAGGGCCTCGTCGATCAGACCGCCCTCTCGGGCGTACCGCTCGTGGGTGAGAAGCCGGTGCAGGGTGTTGCCGATGAGGTTGCGCAGTGGCTCGGCGCCCGCACCGAGCAGCAGCGCGAGCTGGTGGACCATCTCCTCGTCGGTGAGCCCGGCCTCGTGCTGCATCAGCCAGGAGGTGACGTCGTCACCGGGCTTGCTCCGCTTGAGCGCGACCAGCTCCCCCACCGCCTGGAACAGCACCGCGGTGGCCTTGTCGGCGTTGACGCCGTCGAACATGCCGGAGATGCCGAACAGCACCCGGTCGCCGATGTCGGCGGGGCAGCCGAAGAGTTCGTTGAACACGAACAGCGGCAGCTGCTTGGCGTAGTCGCCGAGCAGGTCGGCCGAGCCGCGGCCGCGGAACTGGGCGATGAGGTAGTCGGAGATCTGCTCGGTGCTCCGGCTCAGCCGGCGGGTGTCCACCTTCGCCATGCTGTCGGTGACCGCCTGGCGCAGCCGCAGGTGGTCGGCGCCGTCGGCGAACATGCAGTTGGGCCGGTAGGCGAGCAGCGGCGCGACGGGGCTGTCCGGGCCCACCTTGCCCTCGTTGAAGGCCCGCCAGCGACGCGCGTCCTTGCGGAAGGAACCGGAGTCCTGCAGCAGTTGGAGCGCCGCCGCGTAGTCGGTGACCAGCGTCGCCTCGACCCCGGGGGCCAGCTCGACGGGCGCGGCGGCCCCGTAGTGGCGCAGGTACTCGTAGTACGCCTGGGGGTCGGCGGCGAACTCCGTCCCGTGCAGCGGCACTCGGGCGCCGGAGCCGTGGGCCGGGCACCCGGGCGGCGGCACCGGGGCGGTGTCGTGGGCGTTCATGTCTGCTCCCAGCTCCTAGCGGGTGCGGTCCAGCAAGTAGCGGACGAGGGTGGTCAGTGCGGCGGCCGAGGACTTCTCGTCGCGGGCGTCGCAGGTGACGACGGGGGTGTCGTCGAGCAGGTCCAGGGCCTCGCGCAGCGCCCGCTCGTCGCGCAGCGGCGACCCGTCGAAGTGGTTGACCGCGATGGCGTACTCGAGTCCGTAGTGTTCGATGAGGTCGATCACGGGGAAGGAGTCGGCCAGCCGCTCGGGGTCGACCAGCACCAGGGCGCCGAGCGCGCCGCGGGCCATGTCCTCCCACATCTGCACGAAGCGCTGCTGACCGGGCGTGCCGAACAGGTAGAGCACGACGCGGTCGCTGATGGTGAGGCGGCCGAAGTCCATGGCGACCGTGGTGGTGGTCTTGCCCTGGACCCCCTTGAGGTCGTCGACCGCCTCGGCGGCCTGCGTCATCGTCTCCTCGGTGGAGAGCGGCTCGATCTCGGAGATGGAGCCGATGAGGGTGGTCTTGCCCACCGCGAAGTGCCCGACGACGAGGATCTTCACCGCGGTCTGGGTGGCCCCGCCGCGTACGTAGTCCCGTTCACCCAAACTTGGCGCGGAGCCCATTGAGCACCTCCTCCAGGATCTCCCTGTCGGCCAGGCGCGCGGGGGCCACCGGCGGGCGGGTCATGACGTAGCCGCCTTCCATGAGGGATGCCAGCAGGATCCGCACCACGCCAAGCGGGAAATGGGTGTGTCCGGCGATCTCGGCGACCGAGAGGTAGCCGGCCGAGCAGAGGTCCAGCAGGCTCTGCTCCTCGGGGGACAGCCGGGTCGGCCGCCGCGCGCCCTCGGCCGAGGCGGTGACCAGGGTGATGAGGGAGAGGTCGTCCTCGTCGGGCAGGCCGCGTCCCTTGGTGATGACGTACGGCCGTACTAATTCGGCGGCTTCCGGCTCCCAGCCGTCGCGGCCGGTCATGAGCCGGTGCCGAGGTTCTCGCGCGGCGGTGTCGTCAGCCGCTTGCCGAGCTGGGCGACGAGCTGCTGCATCCGGAAGGTGATGTCCGCCATGTCGATCTCCGGGGAGGCGGAGACGCCGAGGTAGGCGCCCTCGCCGGCGGAGATCAGGAACACCCAGCCGCCGTCGAACTCGACCAGGGTCTGCCGCCACGCCTGGTGCGGGTCCTCACAGAAGAAGGCAAGAGTGCGGCTGAGTGACTGGACACCGCTCATCGCGGCGGCGACCCGGTCCGCGTCGTCCTTGTCGAAGTCCTGCGTCCGGGCCATCAGCAGGCCGTCGGCGGAGATCAGGACCGCGTGCAGGGCCCCGGGAATCTCCAGGGCGCTGTCGAGCATCCATGACAGATCGTCGTTCACGAGTCCTCATGTCCTTCTCTGCTTGCACCAGGTGTTCTGCTCGTCCGGTCCGTGTCCTCGGTCCGGGTGACGCGGCCGGTCTGGGTGCCCCGCTGGAAGGCACCCATGATCTGCGCCTGCTCGGAGTCGGAGCGGCCCGCTTGGCGCGGGGTGGAGGAGCTGCCGGGCACGATGGCCATCGGGCGCTTGCGGCGCCGCCGGGGCAGTCCGTCATCGGTCTGGGACGAGGTGAGCGCGGCCTCCGGCCCAGCGTCCGGGGCGGACCGCGCCGTCCCGCGGGCGGCGGGGGCCGGGGCCTTCTTCTCCGGCATGGCGGTGAGCAGTTCGTGCGGCAACAGGACCACCGCGCGTACACCTCCGTAGGGGGAGGAGGAGTCCACCGACACCTCGAAGCCGAAACGCTCGCACAGCAGGCCGATGACCGCGAAGCCGAACTGGGGCGGGTTGCCGAGTCCCGCCACCCCCGAGGCCCGCTCGGTGGCGAGCAGCTTGTCGGCGCGGGCACGCTCCTCGTCGCTCATGCCGACACCGGCGTCGTCGACGACGACGCAGATGCCCTTGGGCACGGTCCGGATGTTGATCTCGACGACGGTGTCCGGGCTGGAGTAGCTGGTGGCGTTGTCGAACAGCTCGGCGAGGGCCAGGGCGACGGGTTCGACGGCGCGGCTGGTGATGCCGAAGTCGACCTGGGAGAGGATCTCCACCCGGCGGAAGTGCCGGATCCGGCCCTGGGCGCTGCGCACCACGTCGTACACCGATGCGGTGTCCCGCCGGCCGCCGAGCCAGCCGTCGCAGAGGACCGCGATGGACTGGGCGCGCCGGCCGAACTGCGAGTTGGTGTGGTCGATCTCCAGCAGGTCCTGCAGGAGCGCCGAGTCGCCGTACTTGCTCTGCAGCCGGGAGAGCACCAGTTGCTGTTCGGCGGCGAGCCCCTGCAGGGTCCGCATGGCCGATTTCAGCACGGTCTTCGTCTCGTCCTCGGCCCGCTCCTGAGCCGCCTGCACGGACTTCCCGTAATCGTTCTCCAGCTCCGTGTAATGATCCCTGAGCCCTTGGACCTGCTGCCGCAGAGCTCGTGCCGCCCTGCGCTGGCGGCTGATGAGCGCGGCGGCGACGACGAGGGCGACGAGGGCGGCCCAGAGCACTGGGTTCCCTGTGTATTCCGTCATAAGACTCTCTTCAGGCGACTGAAGGCCGGCTTGCTGGATTCCCGTCTACGCGGGCGGCCCGGTGGACTGCCCGCACCGGGGTTGCCGTCCGGGCTGTCCCTGAAGTCGGGGATGCGGTCTTTCACCCACCCGCCCGCTCCGCAAACGCGGTGATCGTATCACCGCGTGATCAGGTGAATTTACGTCAAGAAGTGTTCATCCAGGACCGGTTGATACCGGCACAAGGACCGACTCGGGCGGTGGGTACAGTCGGCCCCGTGAAAGATGCACAAGACACCTTCCCGCCGGGTCCGTGGGCGGCGCGGGGCGGCACGGCGTGACGCCCGAGGCCATGGCCGCCGTGTTCACGGCGGGCGTCGGGGCCGGGGCGATCAACAGCGTCGTCGGCTCCGGAACGCTGATCACCTTTCCCGTCCTGCTGGCGACGGGGCTGTCCCCCGTCACCGCCACGGTCTCCAACGCGCTCGGCCTCATCCCCGGCTCCATCAGCGGGGCGATCGGCTACCGGAAGGAGCTTCGCGGCCAGCGTCGGCGGATCCTGAAACTGGGCGTCGGCGCGCTCATCGGCGGTCTCGCCGGCGCCACGCTGCTGCTGGCGCTGCCGGCCGACGCGTTCGAGACGATCGTGCCGGTCCTGGTGGGTCTGGCCCTGGTGCTGGTGGCACTCCAGCCCCGGATCGGCAGGCTGGTGCAACGCCGCCGCGAACGCACCGGCAACTCCCCCCGCAGTGACGGCGGTCCACTGCTGTTCACCGGCCTGACTCTCGCCAGCGTCTACGGCGGCTACTTCACCGCCGCGCAGGGGATCATCTACCTGTCCCTGATGGGCATGCTCCTCGACGACTCCCTGCAGCGCCTCAACGCCGTCAAGAACGTGCTGGCCGCCATCGTCAACACCGTCGCCGCGCTCTTCTTCCTCTTCGCCGCGGACTTCGACTGGACGGCCGTCGCGCTCATCGCGGTCGGCTCGGCCCTCGGCGGTTATCTCGGAGCCAAAGTGGGCCGCCGCTTCAGCCCGCTGGTCCTGCGGACACTGGTCGTGGCGGTCGGCACCGTCGCCCTCGTGCAGCTGCTGCTCCGCTGACCCGGCAGCGGGCCCGCGGCCTTCCCGGGTCCGCGGGCTGAAAGGCGGCCGGAAGTGGAATGGGGCCCCCGCCGCTCGCCCGCCCACACCCTTACCGCGCCCGCGGTGCGGTGGCGACACGCACTCCACCGCGACCCCGAACTCTTTCGCGATCCGCTGAGGTTCGACCCCGACCGCCGGCTGGACAGCGACCAGCCCCGGCCCACGCACGCGTTCCTGCGCCTTCGGCGCGGGCAAGCACAAGTGCGTCGGCGACCGGCTCGCCCTCACCTAACTCGTCAGCGCCACCGCCACCGCCACCGCCATCGCCACGATCACCCGGCGGGTGCGGCTGGAACTGGCTCCCGGTCGGACGGTGCGGCCCGTCGCCGCGGTCACCGTACGGCCCCGGACGCCGCTGATGACCGTGTGACCGTGCGCGGCAGAAGGGACGCACCGGCCTCGCCCGCCGGCCGACCGACACACCGGGCCGGCCCGCTGGCTCCGCCGGCCGGCCCGGGCCCGCCATAACGGCGCGTTATGAGAAGTCGGGATTGGTGGCCCCGTAACCGCGCCGGACATGCTGAGCGGCGCCCCACACATCAACACGCGCCCCCACGCGTGTCGTCGGAATCGAGGAGCCTTGCGCATATCCAGACTCGTCCCCACCTTGACGGCCGCTCTCGTGGCAGCCCTGCTGTCCGCCCTCGCGCTCGCACCCAGCGCCTCCGCGGCTGAGCCCCGGCCCGGTGACGGCGGCCCCCAGCCGATCATCGGCGGCGGCTACGCGCAGAACGCCCCCTGGGCGGCCCGGCTGTTCTCCAACGGAACCCAGACCTGCTCATCGACCATCATCTCCCCCACCTGGATCCTGACCGCCAAGCACTGCGTGAGCGGCGGAAACCTCTCCTTCCGCATCGGCAGCCTCGACCAGAGCTCCGGCGGCACCGTGGCGAGCGGCGTCCAGACCGTCACCCACGCCTCGTCGGACCTCGCGCTGGTCCGGCTCGACCGCTCCGTGTCCGCCTCCTACGCACAGCTCGGGCAGCCGGGCACGGTGCGGGTCGGCCAGGGCGTGCAGGTCTACGGCTGGGGCGCCACCTCCCGGTGCGGCTCGGAGATCAACTGCCAGTCCCGGTACCTGAAGGTCGCCAACCTGACCGTCACCCGCGGCTGCTACGACGCCTACTACGGTCAGGCGATCTGCGCCCGCCCCGGTGACGGCATCACCGCGGGCGGCGACTCCGGCGGCCCGATGACGGCCGGCGGCGTCCAGGTGGGCGTCGCCTCGACCAGCGACCGGCAGACCACCACCGCCTACACGAACGTGACCGCCTACCGTTCGTGGATCCAGTCGGTGGCGGGCGTCTGACCCTGACCCGTCTCCGGCGTGGAACGGACCGGGCCGTCCGGGAACCGGACGGCCCGGCAGGCGCGTGGTGGATGCATCTACCGTTCCCCGTGAACGATCGGCGTCCCGCGCGAAGGAGCTCCGCCATGGCCGGGCAGACAGCCGAGTCACCGGTGGACGAGTACGAGGCCGCCGTCCTGCGGCTCCAGGACGTGAGCGTCCGCCGCCACACCACGGACCACCTGATCCTCGACGGAGTCGACTGGACGGTCCGGCCAGGAGAGCACTGGGCCCTGCTGGGAGCCAACGGCGCCGGCAAGAGCACCCTGCTGCGCCTGCTCGGCGCGCTCATGCACCCCACGACCGGCGGCGTCGAGGTCCTCGGCAGCCGGCTCGGACGGGTGGACGTCCGCGAGCTCCGGGCGCGCATCGGCCGTGTCAGCTCCGCCCAGCGGGTGCCGCAGGACCTCACCGCCCGCGCGGTCGTGCTCACCGGCCACAGCGGAACCGTGCAGCCCCTGTGGCGGACGTACGACGACGGAGGTCCGGCCTCCGGGCCCACGACCTCCTCACCGAACTCGGCGTCGAGGAACTGGCCGACCGGCCGCACGGCGTCTGCTCGGGCGGGCAGCGGGCGCGCGTCCTCATCGCCAGGGCGCTGATGGCCGACCCGGCCCTGCTGCTCCTGGACGAGCCGTTCGACGCCCTGGACCTGCCGTCCCGCGAGGATCTCGTCGAGACCATGCACCGACTGGCCGAGGGGCGCCGGCGACTGGCCACCGTGACGGTCACCCACCATCTGGCGGAGCTGTTCCCGGCCGTCAGCCACGGCCTGCTGCTGCGCGAGGGCCGGGTCCTGTCCCAGGGGGCCGTGAACGGTGTCCTGACCGACTCCCTCCTGACCGCCTGCTTCGGCCGCGACATCACGGTGTCCGGGCGCGACGGCCGCTGGTCGGCCTACTCGAGCCGCCGAAGCCACGCCCCGTAGTGCTTCGCTCCGCGGCTGTCCAGGCCTGCCGGCCGCCGCGACCTTGTCACGGGTGTGGTGCGGCGTACTGCTCACCACCGAACCGGCCCGTCTCCAGGAACTGGCCGCCCGGGACGAGGACCAGGCGGACGTGCGCCCCCTCTCGCAGGGCCAGCGGTGCGAGGGGCGGCCCCGGACGCTTCGGCTCACCGGACGTCCGGGGCCGCCCCTCGGCTCCCCCGCCGGGGACTGCCCGTCCGCCGGCCGGTGGAAACGGGAGGCGGTGGCGGAAGGCACGAGTGCACACTCACGGGTTAGTCCGGTCAACACGGCGATGCCGTCGAGGTACGAGGTCGTCCCGTGCGCGCTGCCGGCTCGTTCACGGGGCATGCGCACGGGTGGAGGACCTCCGCCTCGCCCGCCCCGACACGAGGAGCAGCCGCACCGTGGGAACCGCCGTTCACGTCCCGCAGACCCGGGACATGCTCGGAGACGAACTCTCCGGCGACGAAGCCCTGACCGCCCTGCGCCGGTACGGCGGCCTGCGGCTGCTGACCGACTCCTTCGCCCGGTTCCGTTACGCGGACGGTTTCACCAACGCGCGGGCCCTCGCCTTCCAGGTGGTGCTCGGCCTGGTCCCGTTCACCATCGTGCTCGTCGGCCTCGCCACGTCGGTGCACACCGAGGGCGTGGGACGGGTCGTCGAGCTCACTCTCGGCCGGATCGTGCCGGGCGCCAGTGCCGATGTCGTGGAGAAGGCGTTCGAGGGCACCCGGCGCAGTGCCGACAGTGACGCGTGGAGCACGCTCGCACTGTGGCTGGGTCTGGCGTTCGCCGCACTGAACCTCGCTTCGGCCATGGGCCAGATCGAGCGCGGCGCCAACCGCATCTACGGCATCGAGCGCGACCGCCCCGTCCACCGCAAGTACGCCAGGGCGCTGGTGCTCGCGCTCACCGCGGGCCTGCCCATGGTGCTGGGGTTCCTCGTACTCGTCGCCGGTGAGGCCGTCGGGGACGCCGTGGCCCGCTCCGTCGGCGGCCGGGACGGCGGCACCGGGTGGTGGAGCGTGCTGGAGTTGCCTGCGGGACTGCTGCTGGCCTGGGTCGCCTCGGCGGTGGTCCTGCGCTGGTCGCCCCGCCGCGACCAGCCCGGCTACACCTGGCTGGCCTTCGGCTCGGCGGTCCATCTCGTGCTGTGGGTCTCGGCGACCTGGCTGCTCGCGCTGTACGTCGGGCACAGTGGCGCCTTCGGTTCCGTCTACGGTCCGCTGACGGCCTTCATCGCGCTGCTGCTGTGGGCGAACCTCACCGCCGTGGCGCTCTTCCTCGGCATCGCGTTCGCCGCGCAACTGGAGGCGGCCCGGGCCGGCATCCGCACGCCGGTGCGGCCGGATCCCGGGCCGGGCGACTGACGGTCCCGTCGGTGACGAGCGGGTCGCCCGGAGAAGCCGGCCCCGAACTACGCTGCGTCGCGGGGCGGAGTGAGCGCCCAGCGGATCCCCGCGGTCACGGCCGCGCCGAGCGGGCGTACGCACACACCCTCGGCCGGGGGGACGCGGGGCAGCCACAGGGCGCGCGAGGCCCAGCCCGGCAGGAGCGAGACCGCGTCGGCGGCGATGACCGCGTACGGGAGGCGCGCGAGCAGCGGCACGGGCGGATTGAGCAGCAGGAACCGCGCGGTGCTCCGCGCCTCGCCGGTCGCGCGCAGTTCGCCGCGGTAGGCGGCCAGTCGCTCCGTGAGTCCGGCGCGGTCCACGGGCGGGTCGGGGACGCCGAGGGCGGTGGCGATCCGCGCCGCGTCGGCCACGTACGCGTCGCACTCGTCGTCGTCGAGGGGCCGGGCTCCGTAGCGCTGGTGGGCGCGCAGGAAGCTGTCGACCTCGGCGACGTGCACCCAGCACAGCAGGTGCGGATCCGCGGCGGCGTAGTCCTGCCCCTCGGAGGTGGTGCCTCGGACGCTGTCGTGGACGGCCCGAACCCGCTCGCACGCCTCCTGTGCGCTGTCGGCCGGTCCATAGGTGGTGACGGCCAGGAAGGTGCTGGTCCGCTGCAGCCGGCCCCAGGGGTCACCGCGGAACCCGGAGTGCGCGGCGACGGCCGCCATGGCCAGGGGGTGGAGGGACTGGAGCAGCAGGGCGGTCAGGCCCCCGATGAACATCGAGGCGTCCCCGTGCACCCGCCTGATCGGCCGCTCGGGACCGAACCAGCGTGGACCCGGTGTGTCGTGGATGCGGGCACGGTTTCCGGGCCCCTCCGGCCCCGCCACCCTGGAGAAGATCATGTCGCCGAGCCGTGCGCGCGGGGCGGGACGGCTGTTCCCGGGGAGAAGTCCCATGGCTGCCGAGCCCTCCTTCACCCTGGTGCGGACGGGCGGCTCACATGACTACTTCTGCCCGGGTCCGCCGGGCGGGAACGTCAGGAGCAGCCCCAGGCCGACATTCCCTGAAGGCGGGCGAGGCGTTTGGCCACCGCGATCTGCTCCCCGCGGGTGGCGAGATCGGCGCGCGGAGCGTACTTGAGGCCGCCGGCCGCGACCCAGCTCGACCGCGCGAACTGCAGGCCGCCGTAGTAGCCGTTGCCGGTGTTGGCCTTCCAGTTGCCGCCGGACTCGCAGGCGGCGATGGCGTCCCAGTCGGTACGCAGGGGGACCGACGGCGAGGCCGCCGCTGCGGTGGTCGTACCCAGTGCGGTCGCGGCGAACAGGACCACCACCGCGGTCCGGATCCCCTGACCCCGCGAACTGCGCACTTCGCTCTTATGAGCATTTCGTCTACAGATCATACAGAGACTGTTACACCACGTGACGGCCAGGTCGCGCGTCGACCGCCGCCTCCCTACGCCGGTCGGAGCACACGATCCACCGTCCTCACCACCCCTCGCCCCCTACCCGCCCGGCGTCGCCGACCGCATGGGGCGCGGGCTGTCCACCGCCTCGGGGGCGAGGTGGTCCGGGACCGCCTCCGGGTCGACGAGGCGGCTGGGGCGGCTGGGGACGTCGAAGCCGGTCAGCAGGATCACGACGAGCGTCAGCCCGCGAGCGACCGCCCCAGGGCATGGCCGACGCCGACTTGGCCCCGGGCACCGGAGTGACGGCGCCGCCCAGCGCTCCGGCGCGGGTGAAGCCCAGGGGGGCCGCCCGGGTCTCGGTCGGGAAGTGCCCGGCGATGAACTTGGGCAGGGCCCCCGAGATGCCCTGCGTACACCGAGCGCGCGCACCCCTCGTTCGTGTGAAGAAGCGCGACGACGTCCGCCAGTCGAGTGAGAGCCGGGCGGGAGCGTCCCGGCGCGCCCTTACGGTTTCGCGGTGACCTCGATCTCAGCTGACACGCGCCCCCTGCGAACCGCCGACCTCGGCACGCTCGTCATCATGTCCTGGAGCCGTGAGACCCCCGACGGCGACGTCCCTTTTCTCCTCGCCTGCTCGCTCGGTGACGGCGAGGGCGGTCCGGAGGCGTCCCGGGCGGCCGTCGAACGGCTGCTGCAGCACTCCGGACTCCCCGTGGGCGGCGGTGTCCTCGACGCGACACGCCTGTCGAATCTGCCGGTCAGCCTGCTGGTCGTACCGGGCGCGGCGGCGCTCACCATGCCGGGTGTCAACGCCCAGTTCGCCCCCACGCCCGAGTGGCGGGCGGCCGTCGACAAGCGCGGGTACGCCTGCCTGATCTTCGCCACGCGCCCCTGGTCCGAGGGAGAGCCCGGCGACGGCGAGGCGGTCGCCGCCTTCGCGAACGACGAGGACACGCTCACGTCGGCCGCGCAGGTCATCCTGCCCGCGCGCAGCCTCCGGAGCTGACGGGCCGGGACCGGCGGGTGCCCGCGTCGGCGGATCGCCTCACGTCCACAACTCGCTGCTGTCGCACAGCCGGGCGCCCATGTTCCGCTGCATCATGCGCAGCGCGGCGTCCGCGAGGTCGGCGTGGATGTGGGCGACCGCGTCGCGCGGAATGATGACCTGCAAGTGGCGGATGTGGGCGTCGAGCGCCGAGTAGAGCACGCACTGTTCGGTCACCTGCCCGCACAGCACCAGCCGGTCGATCCCCTGTTGGTGGAGCAGATACGTCAACGGGGTCCCGTAGAAGATCGAGTGGCGCGCCTTGACCACGAAGAGTGAGTCGTCGTCGGGACGCAGCGGTTCGACGAGGCGGGCGTGCGGGCCCGAGAGGGCCTTGTCGAGGATCTCACCGTGGTGCGAACGCCACTCCCCGAAGTTGTCGTTGACGTAGATCACGGGAACGCCCTGCCGCCGCGCCCGCTGCAGCAGGCCGGTCTGTGCCGGCAGCACGGACTCCACGGCGGGAATCAGCGAGTCGGCGTCCTCGTGATCGTAGGTGTTGATCATGTCGATGACGATCAGCGCGATTTTGCCCATGATGTCAAGGTTGCCACTGGACGGCGAAAGATCCGCCCTTCCCGGGACGAAGGCGGGGCGGGGAGGACACGGCAGGTCACCGGGGGTACCGGTCCGCGGGTTCCGCCGCTTCCTCCACTAGGTCACTCGGCGCCCACGGCGGCGGCCCCAGCCCTTCGCTCCAGTCACGCAGTCGGCTCTCGTTCACGCAGAGTATTCCGCACTGCTCGGCGTACTCGACGGCCGGAGCGGTGAAGTCGCTGCTGGTGACGACGACCGCGACGTCGGCCTCGTGGACGGTGAAGCAGGTGCCGCCGAAGCGCTGGAGGTCCTGGGAGCCGACCTTGTTCTCGTCGTCGTAGCGCTTGCACTGGATGACGACGCGGCGGCCGTCGGGAGCCACCGCCACGACATCCGCGCCGAGGTCGCCCGCTCCGCCCACGACCTCCACCTCGGCGCAGCCGTCCCGTACGCAGAGATCGGCTATCGCCTGCTCGAACTCGTCGGGAGTGAGCTGCCCGTGGTCGACGACCGCCTCCGTCGCGGGCTCCTCGATGCCGTCCGCCTTCTCCGCCGGCGCGGCCGTCGGCGTCTCCAGTGCGTCCAGGGCCGTGGCCGTGGCCTCCTGCAGAGCGCCCGTGGTCCGGCGCGCCAGCCTTCTCGGGGAGAACCCGGCTCTCCTGCGCGCACAGACGATGCCTGCCACCACTCCCCCGAGCACCAGGACGACGGCCCAGGCGGGACGCCGCTGCGCGACGTCGAGCGCCATCCGCACGACCCATCCCAGGATGCTCAGGCCGACGGCGGCGAGCCCGAAGAGCATGGCCGTCGCGCGGAGGTCGAAGCGGCGCGCCGGGCGTCCCGGACGTATGCGGCGTTCAGGCACGGTCACGGTGGTCGTCCTCCCTGGGCCCGATATGAAGATCACTTACGCCGTCTGCCCAGGAACCACCGGTTCACCGTCCGCTCATGACACGCCGTCGGATGGCTCATCCGTCCCGTGTGAGAATCATTCGGGCATAACGTGCGGAATATGAAGAAAAGCCATGTCGTGTACCTGGTGTGCACCGCAGCCATGATCGGAACGGGGCTCGGTGCGGCTCCGGCGTCCGCCGGCCACATGACCCACGTGGTCCACCCCGGCGAATCGATCCAGAAGGCAGTGGACGCTGCCGACCCCGGCGACACCGTGCTCGTCGCCCCAGGCACCTACCGCGAAAGCGTCAAGGTGAGCACGCCCGGGCTCACCCTGCGCGGCATGGGCCGTGGCACGGTCATCATGCCGAGCGCCGAGAAGGCGGCCGCCGACGACACCTGTGCCGAGGACGGCAACGGCATCTGCGTGGTCGGGACGGAGGACGAGAACGTCAAGGGCGTCACCGTCGCCAACCTGACGGTGACCGGCTTCAAGCACACCGGCCTGTTCTCGATGGCCACCGACGGCCTCACCGTGCGGAACGTGACGGCGGCGGAGAACGGCGTCTGGGGCATCGCCCAGGAGCGGTCGGTCCACGGCACCTTCAAGGACAACACCGCCAGCGACAACGGTGACGCCGGCATCTTCCTCGCCAACACCATCAAGGCCGAGGAAGGCGCCGCGGACACCCAGGGCACGGTCGTCGAGCACAACCGGGTCGAGGGCAACCGGATCGGCGTCACCGTCCGGCGCCTGCGCAACCTCGCCGTCGCGGACAACTACATCGGCGGCAACTGCGCCGGCGTGTTCGTCGTCGGCGACGAGAACAAGCCCAAGGCCGGCGACCTGGTCGTGCGCGACAACTACGTCGTGCGCAACAACAAGTCCTGCCCGAAGACCGACCGGCTGGAGGCGCTCCAGGGTTCGGGCATCGTGCTGACCGGCGCCGAGAAGGTCCTCGTCGCCGACAACACCGTCGAGGGCAACGCCGGCAAGTCGTCGATGTCGGGCGGCATCGTCCTGGCCAAGAGCGTGGTGGGCGCCGGCAACTCGGACAACGAGGTCAACGGCAACAGGCTGCGCGACAACTCGCCCGCCGAC
Source organism: Streptomyces sp. NPDC097107 (assembly GCF_044762405.1). Taxonomy (NCBI): domain Bacteria; kingdom Bacillati; phylum Actinomycetota; class Actinomycetes; order Kitasatosporales; family Streptomycetaceae; genus Streptomyces; species Streptomyces sp. NPDC097107. The sequence continues at coordinate 286,514 of NZ_JBIWEF010000009.1, forward strand.
CTCGTCCACCCCGAGACCGGGGACACCGCCAAGACCAACACCTTCGAAGGCAACACCTGCGGGGCCTCCAAGCCCGCGGGACTGTGCTGACCGGCCGGCCGTAGCCACCCGTGGACCGAAGCAGGAAGGAAAGCGGCACATGACGACCGCACAGACCGCCCCACCCCCGCCCATGCGGCTGAGGGAGCTCGTGTTCGGGGCGGCATGTGCCGCCGCCCTCCGCGCGGCCGCCCGGCTCGGTGTCGCCGACGCCCTCGGCGACACCCCCATGGCCGTGGAGGACCTCGCGGCCTCGGTGAAGACCGAACCCAGGCCGCTGCGCCGGCTGCTGCGCGCCCTGACCTGCTACGGCGTCTTCGCCGAGCGGAAGGACGGGACCTTCACGCACACCGACATGTCCCTGCTGCTGCGGGAGGACGACCCGCACAGCCTGCGCTACATCACCCTGTGGTGCACCGAGCCGTGGACCTGGGACGCGTGGCCCCAGCTCGACGAGGCGGTGCGCACCGGCCACAACGTCGTCGAGGGCCTGTACGGCAAGGAGTTCTTCACCTACCTCAACGAGGACGCTCCCGAGTCGGCCGAGGTCTTCAACCGCGCCATGACCACCTCCAGCCGGCAGTCGGCCCAGGACGTCGCGGCGCTCCTCGACCTGTCGGGGAGCACGTCGGTCGCGGACATCGGCGGCGGCCAGGGGCACGTGGTGGCGAGCCTGCTGGAGAAGTACCCGTCCATGCACGGCACCCTGCTCGACCTGCCACGGGTGGTGGAGAACGCCGACCCGCGGCTGCGCGAGGGCGGATCACTCGCGGACCGGGTGCGGATCGTGCCGGGCGACTGCCGGGTGGCCGTCCCCGTCCGGGCCGATGTGTACATCATCAAGAACATCCTGGAGTGGGACGACGACAGCACCGCCCGTGCCCTGCGCAACGTCATGGTGGCGGGCGGGCCCGGGGCACGCGTCGTGGTCATCGAGAACCTCGTCGACGACACGCCCTCGATGCGGTTCAGCACCGCCATGGACCTGCTGCTGCTCCTCAACGTCGGCGGCGCGAAGCACACCACCGACAGCATGGTCGGCCGGCTGACCGACGCGGGCCTCGTCATCGACGACATCCGCCCGGTCAACCCCTACCTGCACGCGTTCGACTGCACGGTGCCCGAGTGAGCTGACCGGGAGACGCGGCACGTCGGCCGCCGGACCGCGCGCAGCGGTCCGGCGGCCGACGTGTGCGCGCCGTGAGCGGGGCGGATCAGGCGTCGGGCGAGCGGCGGTCGGTGACGAGTTCCATGCGGGCGCCCTCCAGAGCGCGGGCGAGGTCACCGCCCGTCGGTGCGGAGGCACCGCCACCGGCGGGGTCGTCCAGGAGCGTCGTCAGCTCGGCCACCTGGCCCGGGTCCGTGAGGCCGAGGGAAAGCGCCGGATCGCCGGTGTCGAGACCGCCTCTCACGTCGACCAGCCGGACCACTACGTCGTCGCGCTGGAAGATCGTGCTGCACAGGACCGGGCTGCGCGGATCGTCCGCCGCCGCCTCGTCGCGGTCGGCGAGCAACTGGGCCAGCCGCATGCCGCGGCCCGGCCGGGCCGGGTACGACAACGCGTGCCTCCGCGCCGCCGGATCCTCCTCCCCCGCGGTCACATGGTGGACGGCGGGCAGCGCCGCCCGCGTGTAGAACACCCGGGCGGACTCCGGGTCGCCGAGGTCCCGGTCCTGCTCCAGATACGGGTTGATGGCCTCCTCGACGGCGCGCACCGCGGGCTGCTCGGCCACGTGCCGCAGGGCCGCGAGCAGGTCGCCGCGCGCCTCGATGGCCCGCACCACACGGTTGCCGTGCAGAAACAGGGAGGTACGGCACACTCGTGTGGTGTCGTCGACCCGCGGCTCGGGCGAGGCGTAGTCGGCGAGGATCTTCCCGACCGCTTCCTCGCTGCCCGGCTTCACCGTGAAGGTGAGCGCGTGCCGGATCACTCCGTCACCGATCCGGGGCGACGTCTGGAGCCCGCCCCGGGCGGTCCCGTCACCCGCCGCCGGGTGGTTCGTCTCGCGGACGACGTGGAAGCGCAGCGACCTGGTGTCCCGGACGCAGCTGTGCAGCGGCTTCACCATCCGCACGTGCTCTTCGCTGCTCACCCAGTTCAAAAAGGGCGGGGCGCTCTCCCACTCGCTGGTGATGAGCCACTGGGAGGGGTTCTCGATGGACTGGCACAGCTGCTCGCCGAGGTGCCCGGGAACGGACTCGACGTGGCTGCGCAGCTGCTCGTACGTCTCGAGGAACTGCTGCTGGGCCCCGTCGTAGACGTCCACCAGCAGGACGACACGGAGTCTGGAGCCGTCGAACACCGACTGGGAGACATGGTGCGACACCTGTCGCGTCAACGGTTCGGAAACAGGGATGGATGTGGTGGTCATCCTGCGCACATCTCCTTCGCGGGGGCGGAACTGAACATCGGCCGCGGTGATACGACGCCGGCGTGCCTCGATCCTGTGCCCGGCCCCGCGGGCGCGCGACTCGTATGCACTGCGCGGGTGACCGGGCGGCACGGGGTCGGCGCGTTCGGGACTCAGGTGAGGTGCGCGAAGACCACCAGGTTGTCCGTGTAGTCCTTGGCCTTGCGGTCGTAGTCGCCGGCGCAGGTGATGAGCCGTACCTCGGCCCGGTCCCCGTCGCCGTACACGCGCTTGCTGGGGAAGTCGTCCTTGTCGAAGGTCTCCAGGCCGTCGACCACGAAGGACGCCTTGCGTCCGTCGGCTCTCTCGACGTGGAAGGCGTCGCCCTTCTCCAGTTGGCCGAGGCGGGCGAAGACGGCCGCCGACGTCTTGGTGTCCACGTGCCCGGCGATGATCGAGGTGCCCTCCTCCCCCGGGGAGGCACCCTTGGCATACCAGCCGACGAGGTTGGTGTCGTCGGGCGGCGGGGCCTGGAGCTGGCCGTTCGCGCCGATGGCGAGGTCGGTGAAGGGGGCGTCGACGGAGATCTCCGGGATGCGCAGGCGTACCGGCTTCGACCGTGGCAGGTCCGTCTCCGGCTCGCCGACGGCGGACGGGGCCGACGTGCCGGGCTGGGCGGCGAGCGGTGGGCGGGAGGAGTCCGCCGAGGTGTCGTTGCCGCCGATCAGGCTCACCGCCAGGACCAGGAGGGCCACGGCGCACAGCACCGTCATGCCCGAGCGGGACCCGGTCGGCGCCGGCTCGTCGTCGGCGGGGGAAGGGGGGACTGCCATCGAGGACCACCTCACTGGGTCACGGGTGGACGGGGTGGGGGAAGCGCGCCGGGCCGCCACGCGGTGCCTGGGCGGCGGCCCGACTGCTATCTCGCCCGGCACGGCTCAGGCCGTTCCGTGAGCCGACTTCCTGCGTCGGACGGCGTACAGACCGGTCCCGGCGACGGCCAGGACGGCCAGTCCGCCCGCGGTCGTGGTCGGCGCGTCCAGTCCGCCGCCTCCGGTGTGCATCCCGCCGCGCGGC
>NZ_JBIWEF010000009.1:290077-394501 GCF_044762405.1 Streptomyces sp. NPDC097107
GGCTTCTCGTGCTCGCCGCCGCCCCAGGACTTCTCACCCTCGTCCTGCTTGTGGGTCTCCGAGCCCTCCTTGGAGCCGCCCTCCCAGTCACCCTCGATCACCGCGGTCAGCGCACCGCCACCCGTGTGCATCCCGCCGCGCGGCTTCTCGTGCTCGCCGCCGCCCCAGGACTTCTCACCCTCGTCCTGCTTGTGGGTCTCCGAGCCCTCCTTGGAGCCGCCCTCCCAGTCACCCTCGTTCACCGCGGTCAGCGCACCGCCACCCGTGTGCATCCCGCCACGCGGCTTCTCGTGCTTGCCTCCGTTGTCGTGCTCCTTGCTGTAGGAAGAGTCGTCGTGGTCCCAGTCGCCTCCGACCGCCGCGTAGGCGCCGGGTGCGCCGAGGACGAGGACGGCCGAGGCCGCCGCTGTGGTCAGGAGCATGTGCGCAGAACGCATCTGTGGTTTCCTTCCGTCACGACCGGGCAGCTGGTGCTTCGTCAGCTGAGGTGACCCGGCCCCGACGTGATTTACCGTCAGCCAGTCGTCCTTCTCGCACCACTCAAGGCGCTCAGCCGGGTGACGGCCCGTCCGGCAAGGCCCCCTCGCGGTCTCCGTCGCACCGTCCGGTGGCCGGCGGGTGTGACCGGACAACTCGGTCCGTCAACTTCCTAGGCGGGTACGGCAGTCGGCGCCTGACGGGCCGGATCGGTGGACCACCGTGCCGGCCGGGCGCTGCCCGAGCGCGAGACTTACTGGAGCAGGTGCCGATCTCGCCCGTTCGGGTGCCTCGGACGGGCGAGCCGCCGCGCCGCGACCACCGGGTTCCGTGCCTCGCTTCGGCGGCTCGACCGCCGCGGGTCCGGCCCGTGACCGACGACGGCCGCGCCGCTCGGGTGAGCGAGGCGCGGCCGGTCGGGGGCCGGGGGCCACGGTCGGAGGTCGGGGCTACCTCTCGAGGAACGTCAAAAGGTCCGCGTTGAACCTTTCCTTGTCGCCGGGCACCATGGCGATGCCGTGGGAGGCCCGCTCGTAGACCTTCAGTTCCGCGCCCTCCACGAGCCGGGCGGTCTTGCGGCCCGTGGCGTCGATGGGGACGATCCGGTCGTCGTCGCCGTGGACGACGAGGGTCGGGACGTCGAACTTCTTCAGGTCCTCGTGGAAGTCGGTGGCGCCGAACGCGTCCACGCAGTCGACGCCGCCCTGGATGGTCTGAGCCATCGCCATGTACCAGAAGGCGTCCTTGTTGCCCCGCGTGGCCTTGCTGCCGTCGCGGTCGGCGGAGAAGAAGCCGACCGCGGTGTCCTGCCAGAACTGCGAGCGTTCCTCGAGGATGCCGGACTTGAGGCCGTCGAACACCGACTGCGGAACGCCCTCGGGGTTGTCCGGCCCCCGCAGCATCAACGGCGTGATGGCGGAGAGCAGGACCACGGAGCGGACCCGCTCGGTGCCGTGCCGGCCGATGTAGCGGGCCAGCTCTCCGCCGCCCATGGAGTGTGCGACGAGGGTGACGTCGCGCAGGTCGAGGGCGGTGATCAGGTCGTGCAGGTCGTCGGCGAAGGTGTCGAAGTCGTAGCCGTCGTAGACCGGCGTGGAACGGCCGTGGCCGCGCCGGTCGTGGGCGATGCCGCGGTAGCCGGCGTCGGCCACCGCCTTGAGCTGGTCCTGCCAGGCGTCGCCGTTCAGCGGCCAGCCGTGGATGAACACGACCGGACGGCCCCGGCCCCAGTCCTTGTAGAAGATGTCGACGCCGTCGCGAGCGGTGCAGATGGGCATGCGCCCTCCGTGGTCGGGGGCCCGGCCGTGCGGCGGGCCGGTGGGTGGGAGGGGCGCCGCGGCATCCCGCGGGAGCCGCCGCGTCCCCCAGAAGTCGAACGCACCCGCTCAGCCACCGCACGCAGCCCGCCGCCGGACGAGTACGGGGAGCAGGGCGGGCACGTGAACGCGCCGCCGCGCACGCTCCTCCGCCCGCTGCCCGTCCGCCCTCTACTCGTCCGGGTCGACGTGTGTCGGGTCCCGTACCTCGGGCTGCTGGCGTCGGGAGCCGGGAGCGGCTCGGTCCGGGGTGGCCTCGCTGTGCGCGGACTGGGGCGGTGGAGGCGGTGCGGTGTCCCCGGGGGCGCCGACGCCGGCGGCGGGCAGGCGCAGGGCGAGCAGGGCGACGTCGTCGCCGCGGGGTGCGATGCGGTCGAGCAGCTCGTCGCAGTACTCGTCGATGCTCCGCCCCTCCAGCCGGCGGGCCAGGAGGCCGGCGTGGTGGCGGAGCTTGGCCAGGCCGAGGTCGATCGGGCGGTCGCGGCTCTCCACCAGACCGTCCGTGTAGAGCAGGAGGATGCTCTCCGGCGGGAGTTCCTCACGCGCGTCGGGCCAGCCCAGACCGAGGCGCAGGGTGGCGCTCATACCGATGAGCGGGCCGTGTCCGCCCTCCAGGAAGCGGGTCTCCCCGTCCCGCGTGATCAGCAGGGGCGGCGGGTGCCCGGCGTTGACCCAGTGCAGCTGCCAGGGGCCGCCTTCGGGGCCCACGACACGGGCGAAGACGAGCGTGGCCATGGGTGCGTCGCTGGTGTTGGTCACGGCCTCGTCGAGGCGCCGCATGATCACGCTCGGCGGTTCCCGGTGGTCCCAGGCCAGGGCGCGCAGCATGTTGCGGACCTCGGCCATGTGGGCGGCGGCCTGCAGGTCGTGCCCGACCACGTCCCCGATGACCAGTGCCATGACACCGTCGGCGAGCAGAAAGGCGTCGTACCAGTCCCCGCCGACCTCCATGGCACTCTCGGCGGGCCAGTACCGGGCCGCCATGCGCAGGTGGTCGACCTGTGGGAGGGGTGTCAGCAGCTGGCGTTGCATGGTCTCGGCGACGTTCTGCTGCTCGTGGTAGAGCCGGGCGTTGTCCAGGACCAGTCCGACCCGGCGGCCGATGTCGGCCAGCAGGGCGATCTCGGCCTCGGTGTGGGCGGGGTGGTCCCCCGCCCTCGCCACGGTCAGGATCCCGTACGACCGTTGCCTGGTGCGGAGCGGGACGACGACGGCCGCGTGTCCGCCGAGCCGTTCGAACAGCACGCGGTGAGTGGCGGTGAAGGGGTTCCCCGGGTCGTGCAGCACGTCCCCGGCGCTCAGCGGGGCGGGGCGGTCACTGTTGATCAGCCTGGTCAGCGCGGCGCGGGCCGGGTCCGGCAGCGAGGTCACCGGCCCCTTCAGCCGCCCCGCACGGTGCGGGTGTGTGCTGCTGCGCACGGCGACCCGCTCCAGGACGTCCGACTGCCCCTGGTAGACGTCGACCGCGGCCCACTGGCCCAGCTCCGGCACCAGCAGCCGCAGGAGACGGCGGAGCGTGGCGAAGGTGCGCTCGGAGGGGATCAGTACGGTGGAGATCTCGGCCACCAGGTGCAGTTGGGTGGTGAGTGCCTCCAGGGCGGCGGTGCGCGCCTCGGTCTCCTCCGCGGCGCTTCGGTGCAGGCTGAAGTCGTGGAAGACCAGCACGAGCCCTTCCTGCCGGCCGTCCCTGACCAGCGGGGTGGTGGCCCAGATGATCGGTACCGTGGTGCCGTCCGCCCGCTGGAAGTACTCCTCGCTTCCCTCCGCGGCGGAGACGCCGTGCAGCGGGTTGCGCAGCTCGCACCGCTCGCGCGGCACCGGACTGCCGTCGGCGTGCCGGTGCAGCAGGTCGTGCGCGTCGTGTCCGATCATGTCCGGCGCCGGGCGCCCCAGCAGGTGCTCGGCCCAGGGATTCACCGAGGTGATGCGCTCGGACGGGTCGAGGGTGAGGACGCCGGCGCCGAGTGCGTGCAGGACGGCGCGGGCGAAGTCGGGTCCCGGGGCACCGACCGCTTCTTCGTGCCCTCGCTCGTCGCCCTCCCGGTGGCCCGCCCAGCGTGATGTCACGGCCCTCACAGCCTTCCGATGCCGTCCATCCCTCCAGGTTCCCTCAGCGGGCGGGTGGGGACCGCTCCGGAGGGCTGAAGGAGGGAGGTCGGGTAGGCTCCCGGTGCTGATCATGTACCTGGAGGGTTTCGTGCGGACGAAGACCACGACCACGGCGTCGGCCGTGCTGACCTGTCTGCTGGCCGGGGCCCTCGTGGCGGGGTGCGGCAGCGGTGACGCCGGCGGGTACCGGTCCGCCGACGACATGCTCGAGGACGCCAACGCCGCGATGCGGGCGCTGAAGTCCGTACGGGTCGACTCCACCAGCACCGCGGCGAAGGCCGGCACCGTCACCATCCGGCTCGTGACCGACCTCGACCGCCGGTGCACCGCGAGGACCACCTTGTCCGAGGGCGGCCGCCTCGACCAGATCCGGATCGACGAGACCGACTACGTCCGTCCCGACCGCGCCTACCTGCAGAAGTGGAAGGGCGGGACGAGCGTCACCGGCGAGCAGAAGCTCTGGATCAAGAAGCCGGTGGACGCCGCGCGGCCCGGCGACGGCCTCTCCGCCTGCACGCGCCCCTTCGTCTCCTTCGGCACGGCGAAGAAGGGGAGGACCACCCGCGTCGGCGGCCGGGAGGCGGTCGAGCTGACCGTGACCGACAAGGAGGACAAGGGCGGGACGTATCGCTTCCACGTCGCCACGCAGGGCAAGCCGTACCTGCTCAAGGCGGTGTACAAGGGCGCCGAGTACGACACGACCACGTCCTTCGCCGACTTCGACGAGCCGCTGGACATCCAGTCCCCGAGGCCGGCCGAGGTGGTCGACGCGGAGGAAGCGCTGAAATGAGGCCGTGAGCGGCTCCGGGCCGGAGAGCGGCGCCCTGCCGTACGGCAGGGCGGCGGAGCGCGTCACGTACGGCGGGGCTGCCGTCGTCCCGTCAGCATCGGTACGGGCGGCCCGCTGCCGTGCCGTTCACGCGTCGGCGAGCCGTACCGCGGCCCTCATGCGCTTGCCGACCGGTTCCCGGCGCACCTCGAAGCTCTGGCAGACGGCCATGACTATCTCCAGCCCGTGCCGGCCGATCCGGCCCGGGTCCGGGGTCTCGGCCACCGGCAGCAACGGATCGCTGTCCCACACCGTGACCTCCACCCGGTCCTCGGTCAGCTCCAGGTCGACCACTGAGGGGCCGGGCGCGTACTTGCAGGCGTTCGTCAGCAACTCGCTGACCACCAGTTGCACCAGGTCCGTCGCGCGGTCGGACACCGGGAGGCCCTGCGCCGCCCGCACCCGATCCAGGAACCTCCGGGCCAGCTCGCGGCCCCGGGCGATGTCGCCGGGCATGCCCTCGTACTCTGCCGTGACTCTGACCAGCTCATTTCTCAGCTGGTCCCCGTTCTGGGCAGCCCCATCCATCCGATCCGCCCTCTTCCTGAGCCTTGACCGTTACGCCAGCCCGTCTACCCCCGAAATCCGGGAACACCGGAGAAGACGGAGAACAGCCCGTCCGATCGGCAGAGCTCCGTGGTCCTGTCACTCAGTCGCGCGTGGGGCGCAGAACGAGGCAGAGGAAGCCCAGCGCCCCCCGGTATGCCCGGAGCCATTCGTCGCGGTGGGTGGTGGCCGCCTCGAGCGCTTGCGCACTGTCCGGGTCGGTGGGGTGGTCCAGGGCCCAGGAGGCCAGCGATCCGGTCCAGGACCACTCGTAGTCGTCGAGCTCCTCGCGGGTACTGACGTGCCCGCCGACGGGCGTCCAGCCGTCCGCGACGACCTGCTCCAAGGTGGTCGGCAGATCGGTGAGGTCCCCGAGCATCTCGATGGCCTCGGCGGACGGCTCGCCCTCCCAGAAGCCGTCACCGACCAGGACGCGGCCCCCCGGCGCCAGGTGCTCGCGTGCGGCCGCGAGGGTGGCGAGCAGGCCGCCGAAGGCGTGCGTGGCGCCGACGCACAGGACCAGGTCGAACCGGTGCCTGGCGGCGAACCCTGCGGCGTCCTGACGGTGGAGGACCAGGCGTTCCCGCACCCCGAGCCGGTCCGCCGTCTCCCGCGCGTGTGCGAGCGAGATCTCGGAGATGTCGACGCCCTCGGCCGTGAGCCCCGGATGTTCGGCGAGGGCGCGAAGGAGCCACTCTCCCCCTCCGCAGCCCAGGTCGAGGACGCGCGCGTCGCCATGTGGGACGCCACGTGCCAGCAGCCGGCGTACCGAGTCGTCGTCGAGCGGGGCCGCGATCGGGTGATCGGCATGGGCGAGTCGGGAGATCTTCTGTCGGTCCACCGGCGGAGCCTTGCACACCCCTCCCTGACGGCGCACCCGGTTTCGGAGGGCGACCATCGCAGGAGTACGACGATTGGTTGTGCTCCTAGGATGGCCGCCGTGGATCTCATGGCCGTACGCACCTTCGTCGCCGTCGCGGAGGCGGGGCAGTTCCAGGTCGCCGCCGCCGAGCTGGCGATCACCCAGCAGGCCGTCTCCAAGCGTGTCGCCGCGCTGGAGCGGGACCTTGGGGTGCCGTTGTTCACCCGCACCCCGCGGGGGTCGCGGCTCACCATCGACGGGCAGGCCTTCCTCCCGCACGCGCGTGCGCTCCTCGCCGCCGCGGAACGGGCAGCCGCCTCGGTGCGGCCGGGGCGGCGCCCGCTGCGGGTCGACGTGATCGGCAGACGGCTCTCCGTGGCCGGGGTGCTGCGCGACTTCCACCGGGCCCACCCCGAGGTCGGCCTCGACGTCGTCACCCTCTTCCACGTCGACGCGGACGCGGCCGTTACCGCCATCCGGTCCGGGGCGATCGACGCCTCCTTCCGCTGCGTCACCATGCCGGGAAGCACCCTTCCCGACGGAGTCGAGGCCACGCCCGTCCTCGACGAGCCGCTCCACCTCTTCACCGGGCCGGCCCACGGGTTCGCGAAGGCCCGGGCGGTGACCCCGGCCCAGCTCTCCGGTCATCGCATCTGGATGCCCGGAAACGTCCCCGGCACCGAGTGGGCGGCCTACTACGACGCGCTCGCCGCCGAGTTCGGGCTCGCCATCGACGCGATCGGTCCCGACTTCGGCGTCGAGGGGCTCCTGGACACGATCGCCGAGTCCTCGACGATCGCGACCTTCCTCAGCGAGCAGACCCCCCTCGTCTGGCCCGCCGTCCACGATCTGCGACGTATCCCCCTGCGCGACCCGACACCCGTGTACCCGCACTCCCTGCTCTGGCACGCCGGCAATCCGCACCCCGCGCTGACCGTCCTGCGCGCCTACCTCGCCTCCCGGCCGTCGGGTCGTCTCGACACGGAGGTCTGGACACCGGCGTGGGCCCTGCGCTCCCACCCACGGGGCGAGCGCGCCCGGCCGTGAGATGCGCGGCACGCCGACTCGGCGGCTCCAGGGGGTGGTCGGGGGCCGGTGGGTGGCCGATCCTGTGGACCACGTCGTCAAGGCCGCTCGGCCAACGGGGCCGTACGGTGACGGACTGGGGGGTGCCGTCCGCGCGCACCGCCGCCGCGAGCACGACGATCTGGTCTCCCCCCTGATCGCGGAGGGCTGCTCGGACACGGAGATCCTCGGTGAGTGCCTGACCTTCGCCGCGGCCGGCAGGGTCACCACGCGCGAGCTCATCCGCCTGGCCGCCTGTCACCTGTTCTCGGACGCCGATCTGCCCCACCACCACCGCTCGGCGGACGAGGGCCGGCGCCTCACCGATGTCTTTCTCAGCCGCCTGTTCGCCCTCGACGGTATCCGGATGAAGGGACAACCACGCGTCGCCTTCCGGGAGGCGATCGGTGGTCACGAGATCCGCGGGCTGAGCGTGGGATTCCCCCGGGCCGGTCGTCGCCGACCGGCCCGGGCCCGGTTCGAGGGGCCGGTACGGCGTCAGCCGCCCAGGGCGCCGAGGACGACGAGCTTGGCCTCGTCCTGCACCTGCCGGAGGTGGTCCGCCCCGAGGAACGACTCCCCGTAGATCTTGTACACGTCCTCGGTGCCGGAGGGACGGGCCGCGAACCAGGCGTTCTCGGTGGTCACCTTGATGCCGCCGATGGCCGCGCCGTTGCCCGGTGCCTCGGTGAGCACGGCGGTGACCGGCTCCCCCGCGAGGGTGTCGGCGGTCACCTGGGCCGGGGACAGCTTGGCCAGGCGGGCCTTCTCCTCGCGGGTCGCGGGCGCGTCGATGCGGGCGTAGGCGGGTTCGCCGAAGCGGGCGGTGAGGGCGGTGTAGTGCTCGGAGGGCGTCCTGCCGGTGACGGCGGTGATCTCCGAGGCGAGCAGCGCCAGGATGATGCCGTCCTTGTCCGTGGTCCACACCGAACCGTCCCGGCGCAGGAAGGACGCCCCGGCGGACTCCTCGCCGCCGAAGCCGAGCGTGCCGCCGAGCAGTCCGTCCACGAACCACTTGAAGCCGACGGGTACTTCGACCAGCCGCCGGCCGAGGTCGGCGGCGACCCGGTCGATCATGCCGGAGGACACCAGGGTCTTTCCCACGCCCGCTTCGGCGGGCCACTCGGTGCGGTGGGCGTAGAGGTAGGCGATGGCGGTGGCGAGGTAGTGGTTGGGGTTCATCAGCCCGGCGTCGGGGGTGACGATGCCGTGCCGGTCGGCGTCCGCGTCGTTGCCGGTGGCGATGGTGAAGCGGTCGCGCTGTTCGATGAGCGAGGCCATCGCGTGCGGCGACGAGCAGTCCATGCGGATCTTGCCGTCCCAGTCCAGCGTCATGAACCGCCAGGTGGGGTCGGTGAGCGGGTTGACCACCGTCAGGTCGAGGCGGTGCTGCTCGGCGATGCGGCCCCAGTACGCGACGGAGGCGCCGCCCAGCGGGTCGGCGCCGATCCGCACGCCCGCCGACCGGATCGCGTCGAGGTCCAGGACGTTCGGCAGATCCGAGACGTACGCGTCGAGGAAGTCGTAGCGCCCGGTGCCGGGCGCGGCGAGCGCCCGGGCGCAGGGGACGCGCCGTACGTCCTTCAGGCCGGCCGCGATGATCTCGTTGGCCCGGTCCTGGATCCAGGAGGTGGCGTCGGAGCCCGCGGGGCCGCCGTTCGGCGGGTTGTACTTGAAACCGCCGTCGGCGGGCGGGTTGTGCGACGGGGTGACGACCACTCCGTCGGCGAGGCCCGAGGTACGGCCGCGGTTGTGGGTGAGGATGGCGTGCGAGACCGCCGGGGTCGGGGTGTAGCCGTCCGCGGTGTCGACGAGGACGCTCACGTCGTTGGCCGCGAACACCTCCAGTGCGGTGATCCTCGCCGGCTCGGACAGAGCGTGCGTGTCGGCGCCCAGGAAGAGCGGGCCGTCGGTGCCCCGGGCGGTGCGGTACTCGCAGATGGCCTGGCTGGTGGCGGCGATGTGGTCCTCGTTGAACGCCGCCGCTAGGGACGATCCGCGGTGCCCGGACGTGCCGAAGGCCACGCGCTGCCCCGGCTCGGCCGGGTCCGGGTGCAGGGTGTAGTACGCCGTCACCAGCCGGGCTACGTCGATCAGGTCCTCGGGGCCGGCCGGCTTCCCGGCTCGGTCGTGCTGCATGCGCCCACTCCTCCACGTCGGTCGGGACTTCGCTCGCGGTCCCATCTTCCCCTGTCCGGGGAGTGGTACCGCGTGTTCCTGCCGAGGTGGAGGTACCGGGAGCGCCGGTTGTGCCGGCGCACCGGCCGGCCGGATGTCAGATCCGGCCGCCGGTGAGGCGGGTGAGGGGACCGTGCGTGTGCCGTCCCGCGCGGCGTCCCACCGCGTACGACGCGGCGCTGACGGCGGTGATGCCGGCGCCCACGCCGGCGGCGACGAGCTTGCGGTGGGCGATGGCCGTCCACGCCGTCTTCGCCGTGGCCGCGACCTGGCCCGAGGTGGTGACGACCGCCTGGCGGCCCGCCGCGACGCCCTTGGCCGCCGACTGCACGGCGCCGTTCGCGGCCTCGGCCGAACGCTGGGCACCGGCCTTGGCCGCCGACGCCGCGTCACCGGCCCTGTCCGCGGCGGCCCGGCTCGCCCGGGAGGCGGGTGCCGTCGCCTTGTCGGCGGCGCCGCGGGCCTTGGCCTCGGCGGTCCGGGTGCTGGTGGGCTTCTTGTTCGTGTCCTTGTTCGGATCGCTCATGGAGACCGCCTTGCCCCTCACCGCGGCGGCAAACACGGACGGCCCTCCCGGTGCTCAACGGGGTGCCGCCGTCGAGGTCTTGACGGGCCGGAGGCCGAGCACGGTCTCCTCGGTGTGGACGCCGGCCGGGGCGCCGGCCCTCTCGCCGCGGAACGTGTGGAGGTCGTCGGTGGTGCGCAGGCGGCCGAGCCGTGACCGCGCCGAGCCGTCACCACCGCGGGCCGGGCAACTCGCGTGGCTCGACGCGCTCCTCCACCGCCGTGTCGCCCTCGCGTACGACCACGTAGGCACCCTTGCCCGGAACCTCCGTGACCGCCTCGACCAGTTCGGTGCCGCGGTGGACGAGGCCGACGCCGTCGTCCGTGCAGTGGGCCGCCGGGAAGGTGCCGTCGGCGACGAGGCGTTGGATCAGGGGGCGGCGCCCCGGGTCGACGTCGTAGTGCACGCCGTTGCCGTAGGGGAGGAAGCCCAGGGCGTCGGTGACCGGGCGCAGTTCGGGGCCGGAGGAGTCGGTCGCGCCGCCCCGGAACCAGCAGAGGGATCCCGCGCTCACGCCGCTGAGCACCACGCCCGCCTCCCAGGCCCGGCGCAGGATCCGGTCCAGGCCGTGCACGCGCCACACGGCCGGCAGGTTCGCCACCGAGCCGCCCATGACCCACACGACGTCCTGGGCGAGCACGGTCCCCTCCACGTCCTCGACGTTGGGCACGGGGAACAGGTGCGGCGGTGTCAGGTCGAACCCGGCGACGCGGGCCGCCTCCGTCATGCGGGCGGTGAAGTGCTCGGCGTCCCCTATGGCGGTGCCCACGTACAGGACGCGGGGCGGCGGCCGTGCGCGCCCGAGAGGTCCACGGCGTGATGGACCAGGGCGTCGAAGGCCACCACGGTCCGGCCACCCGCTCGGTGTCCGCCGGAGGTGGCGAGGATGGCCGGTTCCGGTGCCGTCATGCGAGTGATCCTGACGACGCCCCGTCGGCGGGTCGGTGACGGGCCGTCACCGAGGGGCGGTCGGCGGCAGCTGGGCCGGACTCACCTGCTCGCCCAGCACCTGGGCCATGAACTGCACCAGCCATCGCTGCGCCGGGCTGCGCGAGGACTCGTGGCGTGCGTACAGGGCGATCTCGATCGGCTCGGTCTCGAAGGGCAGCCGCACCAGTCGCACCCGGTGGGAGGCGGTGAAGACCTCGCCGACGTACTCGGGGACGATGGCGACCAGGTCGGTCTGCTCCAGCAGGTAGGGCAGCATCGAGAACCGGGTGGCGTCCACGGCCACCCGTTCCAGGAGCCCGTGCGCGGCCAGCACCGCCCGGGGCGCGACGTGGCCGCTCGGTCCGAACACCGTCGCGTGGTGCTCGGCGGCGAGGCCCGCCAGTGTGACCTCGTCCCCGCGGACCCGGGGGTGGTCCGCGGCGACCATGAGGACGTAGCGCTCCCTGAAGAGCGGGACGCGCACGGTCAGGTGCGAGGTGATCACCGGGGTCGCCACGAACGCGTCGAGGTCACCGCGGCGCAGTTGGCTCTCGGCGTCCTCCACGTCGAACGGGCGGACGGTGAACGACACCGCCGGCGCACGCTCGCGCGCCGCGGCGAGCAGCCTCGGCAGGAGGGTCGCCTCGCCGAGGTCGGAGAGTGCGATCGTGAAGCGGCCCGACATGGTCCCGGGGTCGAAGGCGTCGCCCTGCCGGACCGTCCCGTCGATCTCCGCCAGGGCGCGCTGGAGCGGCTCGTACAGCCGTCGGGCGCCGGCCGTGGGCGTGAGCCCGCGTCCGTTGCGGCGGAACAGCTCGTCG
Source organism: Streptomyces sp. NPDC097107 (assembly GCF_044762405.1). Taxonomy (NCBI): domain Bacteria; kingdom Bacillati; phylum Actinomycetota; class Actinomycetes; order Kitasatosporales; family Streptomycetaceae; genus Streptomyces; species Streptomyces sp. NPDC097107. The sequence goes on from NZ_JBIWEF010000009.1 coordinate 301,776, forward strand.
TCGAAGTGCCGCCGGAGCTTGCCCAGGCTGTAGCTCACGGTGGGCTGCGTGACGTGGAGCGTCTCCGCGGTGGCCGTGACGCTGCCGGTCTCGTACAGGAGGACGAAGACGCGGGCCAGATTGAGATCGAAGGTGCCCATATCGACGGACTCTATATCGGCGTGCCGAAACATCTATTGGTGCCCATGTCGCGGGGTGCCTAGCGTGTCGGACGTCACTTCGAAAGGAACGTCCGTGCCATCCGTGCGTCGTGTCTCCCACGATTTCCTGGAACGCCAGGGGCTCACCACCGTCTTCGGCAATCCGGGCTCCAACGAGCTGCCCTTCCTCGCCGACCTGCCCGACGGCTTCCGCTACGTCCTCGGGCTGCACGAGGGCGCCGTCGTCGGCATGGCCGACGGCTACGCCCAGGCGACCGGCCGCCCCGTCCTGGTCAACCTGCACGCCGCCTCGGGTTCGGGCAACGCGATGGGGGCGCTGACCAACGCCGTGGCCTCGCGCACCCCGCTCGTGGTGGTGGCCGGCCAGCAGGTGCGGCCCGCCATCGGTCCGGAGGCCAACCTGGCGAGCGTCGACGCGCAGACCCTGATGAAGCCGCTGGTCGGCTGGGCGGCGGAGCCCGCGTGCGCCGAGGACGTGCCGCGCGCGCTCGCCCAGGCCGTCTTCGAGGCGCGGCTCCAGCAGCGGCCGACCTATCTCTCCGTCCCGTACGACGACTGGTCGGCCGAGGCCGGCGACAACGCCCTGGCCGTGCTCGACCGGCGGGTCGAGCGGGCCTCGGTGCCCGGCGGTGAGCACGGCCGCCGGCTCGTCGAGCAGGTCGCCTCCGCACGGCGCCCCGCGCTCGTGCTGGGCGGCGACATCGACTCGGCCGGCCGCTTCGACGACGCCGTCCGGCTGGCCGAGCGCCTGGGCGGCCCGGTGTGGGCGGCTCCCTCGCTCTTCCGGCTGCCCTTCCCGAACCGGCATCCGCAGTTCCGGGGCGTGCTGCCCGCCGGGATCGCGCCGATCTCCGAGGCCTTCGAGGGGCACGACCTCGTACTGGTGCTGGGCGCGCCGGTGTTCCGCTACCACGAGTACCTTCCCGGCCGGTACCTGCCGGAGGGCACCCGGTTGATCCAGGTGACCGAGGACGCGTCGGCCGCCGCGCGGGCGCCGATGGGCGAGGCGCTGGTCGCCGACCCCGGGGCCGTCATCGACCTGCTGCTGAAGGCGCTCGACGCGCCGGGAACGCCCGCGGGCCCCTACCGGCCCGTACCCGAGCCGCTCACCGCCGAGGGACCGGGACTCCACCCCGAGCAGGTCTTCGCCGCGCTGCGCGACGAACTGCCCGAGGACACCGCGTACGTCGTCGAGTCGACGTCGACCAACTCCGCGTGGTGGCGCCAGATGGATCTGCGCCGCCAGGGCTCCTACTACTTCCCGGCGGCCGGAGGACTCGGCTTCGGTCTGCCCGGCGCGGTCGGCGTCGCGATGGCCCAGCCAGGCCGCCCGGTCGTCGGCGTGATCGGGGACGGCTCGGCCAACTACGGCATCACCGCCCTGTGGACGGCGGCGCAGCACCGGGTCCCGCTGACCGTCGTGCTGCTGCGCAACGGCACGTACGGGGCGCTGCGCTGGTTCGGCGGTCTGCTCGGCGTGCCGGACGCCCCCGGGCTGGACATTCCCGGGCTGGACTTCACCCGCATCGCGGAGGGCTACGGCGTCCGCGCCCGGCATGTCGGCGGGGCCGGGGAACTGCGCGCCGTACTGGCCGAGCGGCCGGACCACCCCCGTCTGATCCAGGTGGACACGGCGCTCACCACGCCGTCCTGAGAGACGACTTGACCGGCCGAGCGCCCGGAGCCGCCGACGCGCCCGGCACCCGAAGATCCGAAGAAGGGGAAGACGATGACACTCCTGGACAGCGACGTCTGGGGCGGGAAGTACTTCAGCGACGGCTGGCGGGACTCCCCCGCCGAGCAGCCGGTGACCGAGCCGGCGACCGGCGACCGGCTCGGCACGGTGGGTCTCGCCACGGCCGAGGACGTCGGCCGCGCCGCGGCCCGGGCCGCCGAGGCCCAGCGAGAGTGGGCGGCGACGTCACCGCAGCGGCGGGCCGCCGTGCTGCGCCGCGCGGGCGACCTCTTCACCGAGCACGCCGCGGAGATCGAGAACTGGCTGGTGCGCGAGGCCGGCTCGGTCCGGTCCAAGGCCGGCTTCGAGGTGGGGCTCGCCGTGGGCGAGTGCTTCGAGTGTGCGGGCCTGCCGACGCACCCCCAGGGCGAGGTGCTCACCTCGGAGGAGGCCCGCTGGTCACTCGCCCGCCGCCGGCCCGCCGGTGTCGTGAGCGTGATCGCGCCCTTCAACTTCCCGCTCATCCTCGGCCTGCGTTCCGTGGCCCCGGCGCTCGCCCTCGGCAACGCCGTACTGCTCAAGCCGGATCCGCGCACCGCGGTCAGCGGCGGCGTCGTCATCACCCGGATCTTCGAGGAGGCCGGGCTCCCCGCCGGTGTCCTGCACCTGTTGCCGGGCGACGGCTCGGTGGGCCGGGCGGTCGTCGAGGCTCCGGAGGTCCGGGTGATCTCCTTCACCGGGTCCACGCCGGTCGGGCGGGCCATCGGCGAGCAGGCCGGGCGGCTGCTGAAGCGGGCCCATCTGGAGCTGGGCGGGAACAACGCGCTGGTCGTGCTGCCCGGCGCGGACGTGCGCAAGGCCGCCTCGGCGGGGGCGTTCGGCTCCTACCTGCACCAGGGGCAGATCTGCATGACGACGGGCCGGCACATCGTGCACGAGTCGCTGGTGGAGGAGTACACCGCCGCACTCGCCGCGAAGGCCGAGGCGCTGCCGGTCGGTGACCCCGCCCGCGAGGACGTGGCGCTGGGCCCGATCATCGACCGCCGTCAACTGGAGCGCGTGCACGGCATCGTCACCGACAGCGTCGCGGCGGGTGCGAAGGTCGCCGCGGGCGGCGAGATCGACGGCGCCGGCTACCGCGCCACCGTACTGACCGGCCTGACGACCGGGATGCCGGCGTGGCGCGAGGAGATCTTCGGCCCCGTCGCCCCCGTCATCTCCTTCTCCACCCTGGAGGAGGCCGCGCGCATCGTCGACGACTGTGAGTACGGGCTGTCGGTCGGCATCCTCGGGGACGTCGGGGCGGCGATGAAGCTCGCCGACCGGATCGACTCCGGCAAGGTCCACATCAACGAGCAGACCGTGAGCGACGAGCCCAACGCCCCCTTCGGCGGGGTCAAGGCCTCCGGCACCGGGTCCCGCTTCGGCGGTGCCGCGGCCAACGTCGAGGCGTTCACCGAGACCCAGTGGGTCACGGTCCGCCCGGACATCGCCGACTACCCGTTCTGATCCTTCCGGCCGCCCTCGGCCGACCCGGCCGTTCCGGTTCCGCTCACTCACACCCGTCCCCGGGGGGAGAGTCACCATGGCTTCCGCCACCACGCCCGACGCGCCCGCGAAGGCAGGCCGCGCCGGCAGCAGCGCCTGGACGGTGATCCTTTGCTGGATAACCGTCCTGCTGGAGGGCTACGACCTCGTCGTCCTCGGCGCCATCATCCCCACCCTGCTCAAGACCCACCACCTCGGCATGACCGCGGGCGACGCGACCACCATCGCGACGCTCTCGCTCGTGGGCGTCGCGATCGGCGCGGTCTGCGTCGGTCCGCTGGCCGACCGGCTGGGACGCCGCCGCCTGCTCATCGGTTCGGTGGTGCTGTTCTCGCTCCTCACCATCGTGGTGCCGCTGGCGAACTCCGTCGCGATGTTCGCCGCGCTCCGCCTGATCGCCGGTCTGGGCCTGGGTGCCTGCATGCCGGTCTCGCTCACCATGATGGCCGAGCACATGCCGGCCAGCCGCCGGGCGCGGGCCAGCACGCTGACGATGACCGGCTACCACACCGGCGCGGTGATCACCTCGCTGCTCGCCCTCCAGGTGACCGACGACTGGGAGATCCTCTTCTACCTGCTCGGCGTCGTCGGCCTCGTGGTCGCCGCCGTCCAGTGGTTCAAGCTGCCGGAGTCGGAGGCCTTCGTCCGGGCCAAGCAGGACGGGGACCGGCGGGTGCCGTTCACCGAACTGCTCAAGCCGGCCTACTTGCGGGCGGGCATCGGCATCTGGGTCGCGTCGTTCATGGGTCTGCTGCTGGTCTACGGTCTCAACACCTGGCTGCCGAAGCTGATGAACGACGCCGGATACCCCGTGCCCACGGCCGTCACCCAGCTCCTCGTGCTCAACATCGGCGGTGTCGTCGGCCTGGTCGTCGGCGGGTTCGTCGCCGACCGGCGGGGCATCAAGGGCACCACGATGGTCTGGTTCGCCGTCTCGGTGGTCATGCTGGGGTGCCTGAGCATCAAGATGGAGAGCGACCTGCTGCTCAACGTCATCGTCTTCTTCACCGGCGTGTTCGTCTTCTCCGCCATGGTGCTCGTCTACGCCTACGTGACGAGCTTCTACCCGGCGTCCGTGCGGAGCACCGCGCTCGGCTCGGCGTCCGGGATCGGCCGGATCGGCTCGATCGTCGGCCCGTCGATCACCGGTGCCCTGGTCGCCTCGGGAATCGGTCACCCCTGGGGGTTCTACTTCTTCGCCGCGGTGGCGGTCTGCGGCTTCCTTGCCGTGCTGACGCTGCCCCGCACGGCGGCGGGCGGACGGACGGAGGCGGTGGAGCCGGCCGCCTGAGACCGGCGGGCACACGCGGCGGGAGCAGCCGGGTGACTCACCCGGCTGCTCCCGTGCTGCTTCGGTTCCTCTCGCGGTGTTCGGGGTCGGCGCTCAGTCGCTGTCCACGTCCTCGCGCAGTACCTTGCCGTTGGTCGCGTCGACGTCCACGGTCGCCTTGTCCCAGTTGTCGGTCGACACGACGTCCACGGACCACATGACCTTCTGGTCGTCGCCCTCGTCGAGTTCGACGTGGGTCACGGTGCCCTTGGCGTTGTCGGTGGCCACCTTCACGGCCTGGTCCGGCGTCTGAGTCGCCTGCTTCAGCCAGTCGGCGACCTGCTGCTTGTCGTCGGCGTCCTGGTCCTCGGCCTGGGTGCGGAAGACCTCGCCGGAGACCGCGTCGACGTCGATCCGGTGCACCGTGCCGTCGGGGGCGGCGACCTTGGCCTCCCACTCGGGGGCGCCCTGGCTGGGAGCCGGGTTCGGCATGCTGGGGCTGGGCGAGCCGGTCGACGCGGTGGCCTCGGCGGACGTGGGCTTCAGTTCGAGGTCGACGAGCTTGCCCTCGGGGACCTCCTTGACGGCGGTGTCGGCCGCCTTGTCCCAGGTGACCTTCGCCTTCGGGACGAGCGCCTGGCGCTCGGCCTGGTCGTCGGTCAGGGACTCGGATGGAGAGGGGGAAGCGGTGTCGGTGGCGGAAGCCGTATTGGTGGGGGACGTGGTGGGGGGAGTGGTCTGAGCCGCCTCGGCGACACTGGAGCGTGTCGTGTCGGCGTTCGTGCAGCCGGTCATCAGGAGGACGGAACTGCCCAGGGCACAGATGACGGCCATCGAACGAAGAGGCGGAAGACGTCGCACAGAGCTCATACACCTCTCCGTAACCATATGGCCCTCTTGCCATACCGGTTAGGGCGGAAAACCACCGCAATGGCCGATACGGCTCAGGGGGCCGCCGGTACGAGACGGGGCCCGGGGCGCTCCAGCCACTCCCGGTACGCGGTGGACTGACGGGCCACCTCCCAGTACGCCTCCTCCAGCGACGGGTAGACGGCGTCCAGCTCGGCCCGGGTGCGCGCGGCCAGCAGCAGGCGTACGCCGAGGGGGTCGCCGTACAGCCGCCGTACGGCAGTGTCGGGGCGGGACTGGGAGCTGGGCTGGCAGACGGTGACCACCTCGCCGGTGGCGACGAGGGACGCGGCGGTGTGATAGTCGCCGTGCAGCACGCGCGGGTCGAGGCCGACGGCGCGCAGCATGCGGTGCACGCCGTCCCACTCGCCGTCGACGGTGGGGTCGACCATCCAGCGGTCGCCGGCCAGGTCGGCGAGGCGGACGACGGCCCGGGCGGCCGCGGGGTGGTCGGCGGGCAGCATGACGAACTGGGGTTCGCGTTCGACGAGGACCCGCAGCCGCAGCCCCTCGGGGACGTGCAGCGGGCAGCCCTCCACCTCGTGCACGAAGGCGACGTCGAGCTGGCCGTCGGTGACCCCGCGCAGCAGCGCGTTGGCGGAGACGTCCATCTGGAGCGTCGGTTCCAGGCCCGGCTGTCTGAGCCGGCGCAACCAGCCGGCCAGGGCACGGCTGGCCGTGGATCCGACGCGCAGCCGGCTGCCGCCGCCGGCCGCGGCGGCGCGGGCCTCCCGGACCAGGGTGCGCATGTCGGCCAGCAGCGGACGGGCCCGGCCGAGGACCGTCCGGCCGAGCGGCGTGGGTCGGCAGCCGGTGCGTTCACGGGTGAACAGGGGGCCGCCCAGGGCCTGTTCGATGCGGCTCAGCTGGGTGCTCAAGGTGGGCTGGGCAACGCCCAGTTGGCGTGCCGCCCGGTGCAGGCTGCCGGCGTCGGCGATGGCGCACAGTGCGCGTAGGTGCCTCACCTCGAGCTCCATGCAGGGAGCGTAAGGCGGAACAGTTGGTTGCGCCAGGTGAACAAAACGCGGCGGATCAGGGCGAGTTCTGCACTCCGGTCGAAGCTGTTCCGGGGCGTCCGCGCGGCGGTGGCCCCGTGGGTGATAGCCCCGACCTATCACCTGTTGCCATCATCACAGCGGACGCATGAGCGCTCCACACTCACCGGTGACGACTTCTCTCCCCACTCCCCCACACAAGGAGTCATCGATGCGTATCAGCCTGCCCCTTCTGTCCACCGCGGCCGGCCTCGGCCTGACGGCGGCCGTACTCGGCTCCGGTCCCGCCGCGACGGCCGCCGCTCCCCAGGCACCGGCCCAGGGCGCCCACGTCGGCTACCAGCCCGCCGCCGGTTCGGGCGAAGACGCCGCCGCCAACCGGGCGTTCTTCGAGGCGGTCATCAAGTCCGTCGCCGAGAAGCGCGCCGCGAACCCGACCTCGACGGCCGCCGTCACCGTCTACTACAGCGCCACGAACGCGCCCAGCTTCCGCTCGCAGATATCCCGCTCCACGCAGATCTGGAACAGCTCGGTGTCCAACGTCCGGCTCGCGGAGAGAAGCTCGGGCGCGGACTTCGCGTACTACGAGGGCAACGACTCGCGCGGCTCGTACGCCTCCACGGACGGACACGGCAACGGCTACATCTTCCTCGACTACCGGCAGAACCAGCAGTACAACTCGACCCGCGTGACCGCCCACGAGACCGGGCACGTGCTCGGTCTGCCCGACCACTACTCCGGCCCGTGCAGCGAGCTGATGTCGGGCGGCGGCCCCGGCCCGTCCTGCACCAACGCCTACCCGAACGCCAACGAGCGCGGCCGGGTCAACCAGCTGTGGGCGTACGGCTTCAAGGCCGCTCTCGACAAGGCGCTGCAGAAGACCTCTCAGCGCTGATCGCCCGAGGCGGACGCGAGCGTGGGGGGCGGCCCGGACCGGGTCGCCCCCCACGCCCGAGCGCCCGTCACCGCTTGCCCAACCACCCCCTGGGGACCCGGAGTTCACTGTTCGGCGAACCAGCGAACCTCCGAAGGAGTTCGACGTGAACGAGCGGCAGGCACCCGCCGGCAACGGCCTCGGCGATCTGGAACCGGGCACCCGGCAGCGCGCGCAGTTGCGCACCCGCCTCGCCGACGCCGCGTGGACGGCGCTGTGCGTCGTACTCGCGCTGTGGGCCGTCTGGAGCGCCGTTGACCTCGCAAGGGGCGCGACGGCGTGGACGTACTGCGCCGTGGCCTGGGTGCTGCTCACCGTGGCGCTGACGCTGCGGGTGGTGGCGGTGCGGCGCGGGACCTCGCTCTGACGGACCCGGGTTCACCGGCCTGGTGACGGACCGGCCCCGGGTCCACGGGCCGGTGGGCAGGCGGAGAGCACGGCCCGGTGGACCGCCCGGGCCAGCCGGGCTCCCCACTCGGAGCGCGGGCCGGCGAAGGCGTGGGCCCCGGCTCCCGACCGCTCGGCGCGGGCGGCGACGCACACCGCGTCCGTGGGCGTGCCGGAACAGTCGAGGCCCGCCTCCGGCAGCGCCTGGACCTTGGCCTCGGTCGCCGTCATCACGGCATTGACCAGGGCGGCGTCGCTCAGTGCGACCGGCAGCTCGGCGACGATGTTGATCGTCCCCGGCGCGGCGGGCGCGGCGGCACCCTGCTCGGGTGAGGCCGCCCAACCGCGGACCGAGATCCCCGCGGTCACCACGGCTTCCACGCCGCCGTCCCGCGCCCGCGCGAAGGCGGACACGTCGGCGGCCGTCATCAGACCCACCCCGGACCCGCGGGCACCGGCGGCGCGCGCCAGGTCGGCCAGGTGCCGCGCCGGGTCGGTTCGCCGGTAGCCGTGGGCGACCTGGGTGTTGAGCACCCACGCGCGGTCGCCGATCCCCCCGCCCAGCACGGCACTGCCGGCCATCCGCCAGCCCGGTCCGGGGCACCACAGCAGGGCGTGCAGCCGCTCTCCGTCCTCCACCCGTGTCAGCCGCTCCGGGTCCAGCAGGCGGGGCCCGGTACGGGGCGGGGGCAGGAGAGCGGACAACGGTCGGGGCTCCTTGCGTCGATCAGGGTACGGAGGTCGCCGGCGGACCGGACGATCGTACTCAGTGCCGTGTGCGCGGCCGCGGGCGCGTTGCGAACGCGGTACCGGGCACCTTCACTGAACACAACTTCGCCATCAGGCGTCGGATCGGAGGCCACGATGCTTTCCCACACCCTGGAGCACGGGGTCCTGGTCATCACGGTGGGCCAGGACCCGGGAATCGACGGACGGGCCACGCTGACCACGCGCATCACCAACCTGGTCGACGCCCATCAGCCGACCCCCGTCGTCATCGTCCTCACCGAGCGGGCCGCCGGCCCCGCCTCGGTGAGCGCCGTGCTCCGGGCCCACCAGTGGTGCCGCCGGCTCGGCGTCCTGATGTGCGTCGTCACCCACAGCGCGCCCGTCCGCCGGCTGTTGGAGAACAACTCCGGCACCTCGGGCCCGCGGCTGGTCGTGCACGCCCGCGTCGACACCGCCATCACCACCGCGTTCACCGCAGCGGCCTAACGATGGCACGGAATTGCCGCGGTGGGCGGATGCCCGGCCGAGACAGGCCGTGGCCGCTTCCGTTGGCCGCTCCCCGCCGGAAGGGTGGCCCGGACCATGGGGACGGACTGTTCGGAGAGCACAGCGACTCCTAGAATGGTAGATCACATTCGTGTTTTCGGGCACGACTCGACGGCTCGACAACCCGGCGGTCGGCCGCCGAACAGCCAAGGCGGCCCGTCACCCGGAGGGGCGGCCCGTCAGCCCGATCAGGACCGGACCGGTGGGCGAGGCCACCAGATCGGCCACGGTCAGCGGGTCGAGCGCGGCATAGAACGCCTCCTGCGCGCGCCGCAGCGCGCCCCGCAGCCGGCAGGCCCCGCGCAGCGGGCACGGCGGGTCGCCGTCGCAGGCGACCACCTCACCGTCGCCTTCGAGTTCGCGCACGAGCCAACCCACCGAGGCGCGTCGCCCCAGGGCGGTCAGCGTCAGCCCGCCGCCGCGACCGCGCCGCGCCTCCACGACGCCGAGGTGCCGCAGGCGTGTGACGGCTTTCGCCGCGTGCGTGTACGGCACACCGACGGCCTCGGCCACCTCGCGGGTGGTCAGTGGGTCGTCACCGTCTCTCACGACCGCCAGGCGCATGACGGAACGCAGCGCCAGGTCGGTGAACCTCGTCAGCCGCACAGCCAGGACGCTATCAAACACGCATAATAGGTTCGTGTTTACTTACGGCAATGGCTCCGTGGAGCGCGTCACCGGACGCCGAACGACGGACGGTGACACCTGATGGCGGCGGAGGACGGCGGATTTCCCCGGCCGGCGGCCGGTCCACCCCTCCCCCGGGTCCTGTGCGACATCCCGGAACTCCTGTCCGCCGGCGGGGACGCACCGGCCGGCGCCCTGTGGAAGCTCGCGGAACCGGGGCGGCAGCTCGACGCCAACGTCGTGCGCATCCCCGCGGCGGGGCGGGTCGACACGCACACCGAACCGGACCTCGACGTCCTGCTGCTCGTCCTCGACGGTGCGGCGGTCCTCGTCCGCTCCGACGGCGAACACCCCCTGCGCGCGGGCGTCCTGACCTGGCTGCCGCACGGCTCGACCCGCGGCGTCGTCGCCGGCCCGGACGGGGTGACGTACCTGACCGTGCACCGGCGGCGCCCCGGCATGCGGATCCAGCCGCCGGACGCCGCCGACCGGCTCCGGCCGGGCGGCGCCTGAACCGGCGGACGTACGGTCAGCGCGCCGGTGCGGGCACTGTCAGGCGTCCGTCGTGCACCTCGGTGACACGGTCGGGCGCGGCCGGATGGGCGTGGTCGTGGATGACCAGCACGGTGGCCGTGTCCCGCTCCCGGGTCAGGCCGGTGATCAGGTCGATGACGGCGGCGCCCCGCTCGTGGCCGAGGGCGCTGGCCGGTTCGTCGACGAGCAGCACACCGGGGTCGTTCGTCAGGGCGCGGGCGAGGTCGACGCGCCGGCGCCGGCCGCCGGGGAGCTGATGGGGGCCGGCGGTCGGCCCGGCCGGCATTCCGGCCGCGTCGAGGAGGTCCGGTCAGATGGAGCCCGCCCGGCCCCGGGCGGGCTCCATCTGACCGAGGGCACCTCAAGTCCCGTCCGGCCCGCGCCTACACCGAACCGGGTAGGGGACTCCCGCACCGCCGCGGTCGCCACCGCCACCGCCGCCCAGGTCTCGTCCGGCGCTTAACCGAACGCCCGGCCACGGCGGCTTTCGGACATCCCTGTTGCATCCGGCCGGCCGAGGGGCACTCATCCAGGGACCGAGGAGGAACGGCATGGAGGACTGGCGCGGGTTCGCACAGCAGATGGCGTCGTTGGCGCGCGATCTGCTGGCCCAGGAGTCGGTGAACGACACGCTGAGCCGGATCACCGGTTCGGCCAGGCAGCTGGTGGAGGGCTGCGACGCCGCCGGCATCCTCATCCTGCGCGGGAAGCGGGTGCAGTCGCTCGCCCCCACCGACCAGGTGGTGGTCGACAGCGACCAACTTCAGGAGCACGCCGGGGAAGGGCCCTGTTTCGACGCCGCTCGCACCTCCGACGGGCAGCGGCAGTTCCGGATCGCCGACTTCACGGACGAGCCACGGCGCTGGCCCAAGTACTTGCCAGAAGCGCGCAAGCTGGGCCTGGGCAGCATGATGGGCTTCCTGCTGTTCACCGAGGACGAGGACCTCGGGGCGCTGAACATCTACTCGTATCGGCCCGGCGCCTTCACCTACGCCAGCGAGACGGCGGGCTGGCTGCTGGCCTCCCACGCCGCGGTCGCCTTCTCCAGCGCCCGTACGCACGCCCAGTTGCAGGAGGCCATCGGCACCCGGCACACCATCGGCGAGGCCATGGGCATCCTCATGGGCCGGCACCGCATGACCGAGGACCAGGCCTTCGCCGCGCTGCGGCGGTACTCGCAGGACCGCAACGAGAAACTCCGTGACGTCGCCCGCCGGGTCTGCGAGCTGGGCGGCCTGTCCTGAGTCCTCGGGTCACAAAATCGTCCGGGATTCAACCGGGCGGTCGGCGTACGCCGGCGCCGCAGCGGGCACACGTCAGCGGTGACCTTGGCTGACTTCCTCTTCGCCGTGCTCGGGGCGGGTGCCCTCGCAGCCGCCGTCCTCCCCCGGCTGGTGGCCGGACGGCCGCTGTCCATGCCGCTCGTCTTCCTCGCCTGCGGGGCCGCGCTGCAACTGCTGCCCACGCCGCTGCCGGAGATCGACCTGGTGCGCGACAGGGTGTGGGTGGAGCACCTCACCGAGATCTGCGTCATCATCTCGCTGATGGGTGCCGGTCTGGCGCTGAACCGTCCCCTCGGCCTGCGCCGCTGGCAAGCCCCCTGGCGGCTGATCGGCATCACGATGCCCCTGACCATCGCGGCCACGGGGCTCCTCGCCTGGTGGCTGCTGGACTGGCCGCCGGCCGCCGCGCTGCTGCTGGCGGCCGTGCTCGCGCCCACCGACCCGGTGCTCGCCTCCGAGGTACGGGTGGGCGCACCCACCGACTCCGAGCACGACGAGGACGAGGTGCGCTTCGCGCTCACCGGCGAGGCCGGCCTCAACGACGGCCTCGCCTTCCCCGTCGTCATGGCGGCGATCGCGCTGACCGCGGCAGCGGGCACGGGCCTGTCCGGCGGCTGGGTCGGGCACTGGCTCCTGGTCGACGTACTGTACGGGTGCGTGATCGCGGTACTGGCCGGTCTCGCCGTCGGCAAGCTGCTCGGCTGGCTCTTCTTCCGCGCCGGCCGGGCGTCGATGCGACTGTCCGAGCACCGGGAGGGCTTCGTCGCCCTGGGCGCCACGTTCCTCTCTTACGGCATCACCGAACTCGCCCACGGCTACGGGTTCCTGGCGGTCTTCGTCACCGCCTGCCGCATCCGCGCCGCCGAACGCGACCACGGTTACCACGCCGTGCTCCACGACTTCGTCGAGCAGGTCGAACGACTGCTCACCGCCGGGCTCCTCTTCCTCCTGGGCGTCTGCGTCGCGCAGGGAGCCCTGGCCGACCTGACCTGGCAGGGCGCCGCCGTCGGTCTGCTCGTGCTGCTCGTCGCCCGGCCGCTCACCGGCTGGGTCGCGCAGTTCGGCACGGCCGCCGGCCCTCGGGAGCGCCTCGTGACCGCCTTCTTCGGCATCCGCGGTATCGGCTCGCTGTTCTACCTCGCCCATGCGCTCGGCACGGAGGGCTTCCACGTCCCGGCCGGGGAGCTGTGGGCCGTGGTGGCCTTCACCGTTCTCGTCTCCGTCGTCCTGCACGGGGTGACCGCCTCACCCGTGATCCGCCGTCTCGACCGGCAGCGGCTGCTGAAGGCCCGGGGCCGACGGCTCACCGGGCGGACGCCCAGCGAGGACGACGTGGCCGGCGAGCGCCTGTGACCGTCGCGCGAGGAAGCGACGGAAGGCAGTCCCGCCAAACGACTCGTTCGAGCTGCCGGTGAGGCCGGCGTAGCGGCGTCCGGAGCGGCCGGGACGACGGCGGTCTCCTCACCCGCGTGCGTTTGCTCCCCGCCCTGCGGGTAACTCCGGCATTCCGGACGCCGATCCCCGGGAGTCGCCATGTGGAAGCGCAAGGGCAGGAAGGACCGCCGGACCGCCAAGCCGGTCCCCATGGAGCTGTGCGACCTGTGCGCCAGGGTCTTCCCCGAGGACGAAGCCGTGAGCGGTTACGTGCCGGACTCCTCCGCGGCCCACCTCACCAAGGAGCGGTTCGACGGGCTGCGGCTCATCACCGCGTGCTGCGACGACCACTTCGACGTGATCAAGAACGGTTACGCGCACCGGCCCTTCGTGGACGAGGAGCTGTGGGCGGCGAAGCTCACCCGCGCCCTGACCACGGGCTCGCCCGCGCTCTCCATGGACCAGCTCGGCTGCCGGACCGGCCTCCAGGAACCACAGATACGCGCCGCCATCGCCTGGCACAACGAGCGCATGCGTGAGCAGCAGCGCATGGACCCCTGACGAGGCCGTCGGCGGCCGCATGTCTCCCGGTCGCGGTCAGCTCGCCCGTCTCCCGGTCGCGGTCAGGACGGGCGGGTACCGTGCACGCGGTACCGCTCCGCGTCGGCCCACTTGACCTCCAGGCCGAGCCCCGGCCGGCCCGTGTCGGGGCTCAGGGCTCCGCCGTCGGGCGACAGGACGCCGTCGAACAGCAGCCGCTCGACGCGCACGTGGTCGTGGAAGTACTCCAGGTGCCGCAGCCGGCGCACTGCGCAGAAGGCGTGGGCGGACACCGCCGGGGCGCAGTGCGCGGACAGATCGAGGTGACGGCCGGCCGACAGACCGGCGACCTCCAGCACGCCGGTGATGCCGCCGCAGCGGGTGACGTCGGCCTGGAGGCAGTCCACGGCCGGCCCGTCGACGAGGTTGGCGAAGTCCTGGGCGGTGAAGGCGTACTCCCCCGCCGTGATCTCCAGCCGGGCCGGCCCCCGGTCGCGCAGCATCCGCAGCCCCGCCAGGTCCGCGGAGCTCACGGGCTCCTCGAACCAGCGCACGTTCCACTCGTCGTGGAACCGGTGCGCCCAGTACAGGGCCTCCTTGCGGCCGAGCGCCCCGTTGGCGTCGGTGAACAGCTGCGTCCCGTCGCCCACCGCCCGGCGGACGGCTGTCAGGCGCCGCACGTCGGCCTCCGGTTCTCGCGAGGTCTTCAGTTTCACGCGCGGGATGCCTTGCTCGACCCATCCGGTGAGCTGGTCGGTGAGGCGGTCCTGGGAGTAGTTGGTGAAGCCGCCGCTGCCGTAGACCGGCACCCGGTCGTGGTGGGCGGGCAGGAGGTGGACCAGGGGAAGGCCGAGCAGTCTCGCCTTGAGGTCCCACAGCGCCACGTCGACGGCGGACAGGGCCATGGCCCCGACGCCGGGGCGGCCGGCGTTGCGCATCCGGGTGCCCAGCCGCTCCCACAGCGCCGGTGGTGAGGCGACCGGCCCGCCCATGATCACCGGCGTCAGCACGGAGTGCGCGAAGGCCGCCACGGACACGTCCCCGTAGGTGTAGCCGAGCCCGGTACTGCCGCCCGCGTGCACCCGCACCAGGACCATGGTCGTGGAGTCCCACTCCAGGGTGCCGTCCTGTTCCCGGCCGTCCGGGCCGTCGGTGGGGACCTCGAAGGCGTGGACGTCGACCGCGTCGACCGTGCGCCCGTCCAGCGCCCTCGCGTCCAAGCCGGTCGTCGGCGTCATCCCGTACTCCCTCGGGCCGTCACGTACGCGCAGGCGAGCGGTCAGTCCGCGCCGCCCTCCAGCGTGATCACCGTCTTGATGTTGTCCGCGCTCGGCTCGAAAGCCCGTGTCGCGTGTGCCAGCGGCACCCGGCGGTCGAGAAGCCGGTGGAGCCACTCCCGGTCCGCTCGCGCCAGGGCGTCGGCGGCCTGCCGGAAGTGGCGGAGGTTGGCGTTGACGGAGCCCACCACCACGTCGTTCTCCAGCACGATGTCGCGGTTCACCGTGCCCGCGTCCACGGTCAGGCTCCGCCCGGCGGGCGAGACGCCGGTGAGACAGACGATGCCGTACGCCGCCGTCCCGCGCATCGCGTCGAACACCAGCCGGCCCGCCCCGGTGGCCTCCACCACGACGTCCGGGCGTACGGCGGCGAACACCTCGTCGGCCGCACCGCTGTGGTAGGTGGCTCCGAGGGCGCGCACGAGGTCGGGCTTGGGCCCGTTGGTGACCCGGTCCAGGACGTGTACGTCGAGGCCGCGCTGCCGGCCGAGGAGCGCGGCGAGGAGTCCGATCGGGCCGGCGCCGGTCACCAGTACGCCGCGGGGCTCGAACCAGGCCCTGGCGCCCACCCGCTCGATCTGTTCCCATGCCTTGGCGACCACACTGGCCGGCTCCATGAGCACGCCCGCGAGGCCCAGTCCCGCGTCGACGCGTACGGCGTAGTCGGTCTCCAGGCACCAGAGCTCGGCGCCGTACCCGTCGAGTTCCTTGATGCCCCGTTCGCGGTAGCGGCCGTTGCGGCACATGTCGAACTCGCCGTGCGCGCAGGCTCCGCAGGGCTCCGGGTCGGGGCGCCGCACCACGCCGGCCACCAGGTCGCCGACGGCGAATCCGCTGCCGTCCGGCGCCTCGGCCACGCGACCGAGGGACTCGTGGCCGAGGATCAGCCGGTCGCGATCAGGCGGTGCCTGGCCGTACGCGCCGGACACGATCTCCCGGTCCGTGCCGCAGACGCCCAGAGCCACCCCTCGGACCAGCAGCTCACCGGCGGCCGGCTTCGGCTCCCCCACCTCCTCCACCGCGAGCGAGCCGTCCCCGCCGGGCCGGACGGTCAGTGCGCGCATGATGCTTCCTCTCGGCTCGCCTTCCCGAATCCGGTTCCCCGCATCGTTCGGCCCATGCGAGGGCCGTCCGGTCGGTGCGCGGCGCGCGTCCGGGTGGCGCCACGTTTGTCCGGCCCGCCGACGGGTCACTCAGTTCCGCATCCGCGAGCCATCGAAGGGACCGCCCGAGGAGCATCCCGTGAACCGCTTCCGGCAGCCGTTCCACCGTGCGTGGGACCGGCTGGCCGCGTCCGCCCTCGTCCGGCGCGGCCGGGACCTGGAGCTGATGCACCGGGCCATGGGGTTCGCCACGCTCGCCCTGGTCACGCTGGCGCCGCTGCTGATCGTGGTGGCCGCCTTCGATCCCCTGGGGGCCCGCGGCGGGTTCGCCTCCTGGCTGGCCGACGGCATGGGGCTGTCCGGCCGGTCCGCCCGGGTGCTGACCGACATCATCACTCCGCCGACCAAGATCGTCGGCACCACGAGCGTATGGGGCGGTATCGCGCTCGCCGTGTTCGGCGTGGCCTTCGCGGCGAGCGTGCAGAACGGCTACGAACGCATCTGGGAGCTGCCCTCCGGCCCGTGGCACCGTGTCTGGCGCCAGGCGACCTGGGTGGCCATGCTGACCGCCTACCTCTACCAGGAGGTGCAGACGCGGACCGCGCTGCACGGGTCGGTGCGGATCGCGCTGTCCACGGCGACGGGCATGCTGTTCTTCTGGTGGGGCCAGCACTTCCTGCTGGGCAGCCAGGTCCGCTGGCGCGACCTGCTGCCGGGGGCGATCGCGACCATGGTGGGCCTGATCGGTCTGCGCGGCTTCTCGTACCTCGTGTTCACGCCCCTCATCCTCGACAACGCGATCAGTTACGGCACGGTCGGCATCGTGCTGGTGGTGGAGTCCTGGCTGATCGGGGTCGGGTTCGTCGTCCTCGGCGGCGCGATGGTCGGCCACTGGTTCTGCGAGCACCACTGGTGGACACGGAACATCGACCGCGAATGACCCCTTCTCCGCCTACGCTCCCGTCCGGCTTCCAGGCAGGCGGACAGCCCATGGCCCGCCCGCTCACGTACCACCCACCGTGCGGCGTCGTGCCCGCGGTACCGGGGTGTCCGCGCTGGTCGTGGCGGGCGCGCTGCCCCCACGGGCGCCGCGTGCGACGGCCCGCCGCCGTCTCCCCACCCCGAGGTGCTGCCGCAGGCCGGGGAGCCCTACGACCGGGCCGTCCGGGAGGCGCTGGACGAGGATTCCGGCAGCCGCCTGCTCTCGGTGGCGCTGCGCCCGTCTCCGACCCGCGGCCCGTCTGGTACACCCGGGTCGCCGCGCGGGACGGAACCGTGCACCTGGTCCGCGCCGACGCCGTGCACGGTCGGCTCCTCGGCACCGCCGTGCCGGAGGGTCGGTCGGCCGCGGACAAGGAGCGGGTCTCCGCCCTGGCTGCCTCGGCTGAGGTGCTGCCCGAGGAGGCCGTCGAGCAGGTGAAGAGTCCGGACGTCGGCGAGGTGACCGGCATCCGGCTGGAGGAGGACCGGCAGCACGAGGCCGTGTGGTCCGTCGACGTCACCGCCGCTCAGCGGGACGACACGCAGACGTACCTGGTCGACGCCGGACGAAGGACGTCCTCGACCGGACGTCCTCGCCCGGCGGACGGCTCCCTCCTGGGCCTGAGCCGCCCGAGGGCCGGAGGCCCGGGAGGACGGGCGTGCCGAGGACACCCTCCCCCACGCCGTGCCGCGACGGCGCCCCGCAGCCGTCGGCCGGGCACCCGGCACCCGGCGCGCGGCGCCCCGCACCCGGCCCGGGCATCGCGTCACCATCGCGTCACCGACAACGGCGGCGCACGCCCTCGGCCAGTACCGCGGCGACCGTTCCGGTCACGGCGGCGCCCAGCGCGAGCGGCCGGCGGCGGCGGGAGATCCAGAACTGGAGGCTGCGGGCGTGGGACTCGTCGTCGAAGACCCCGTGCGCGCCGTAGTCGGCCGGTGCGGTGTCGTCCGCCGGCTTCCAGAGGTTGACCGGGCGGGACGGGTCGACGGGCTCGTCCGTCTGCTGCGAGTCGTAGCCGGTCCGGGCCAGAAAGCGGTCCAGCAGTCCGGGTGCGAGCTTCTGGCCGAGCAGGGTGGCGACGGTGGAGCCGCCGACCCAGTACTCGCGCCGCTCGGGATGGTCGGCGGCGTACAGGACCGCCTCTGCGGCGACCTCGGGCTGGTAGACCGGGGCCACCGGGCGCGGATGCCGGGGCAGCCGGGTGAGGACCCAGCTGAACTGGGGCGTGTTGAGTCCGGGCATCTGGACCATGGTCACCCGGACCCCGCTGCGGTCGTGCAGGAGTTCGCAGCGCAGGGAGTCGGTGAAGCCCTGGATGGCGTGCTTGGCCCCGCAGTACACCGCCTGGAGCGGGACGCTGCGCCGGGCCAGGGCCGAACCCACCTGGACGATGGTGCCGCGATCGCGGGGCGTCATGTGCCGCAGGGCGGCCTGGGTGCCGTGGACGAAGCCGAAGTAGGTCACCTCCGTGGCCCGCCTCAGTTCCTCCGGTGCGATCTCCGCCACCGGAGCGAAGACGGTCGAGAACGCGGCGTTCACCCAGACGTCGATCGGGCCGAGCTCCTCCTCGATCCGGGCGGCCGCCGCGTCCACGGCCTCCGGGTCGGCGACGTCCACCACCAGGGGGAGTGCGCGTCCGCCGGCCTCGCGGACCTCCTGCGCCGCCTGCTCCAGGGCATGCTCACCGCGCGCGAGGAGGGCCACGGAGTTCCCGCGGGCGCCGAAGGCCCGGGCGGTGGCCCGGCCGACGCCGCCGCTCGCCCCGGTGACGACCACGACCTCCGCCCGGCGGTGCCGGCCACCCCGCGGCGCCCGCCGCCCGCCGCTCACTTCTTGCCCCGGCCGGGGAGGTGCTCGGCGTACTCGGTGAGCTTGTGGCGTACGCCCTTGGTGGCGATGCCGCTGGCTTGCGGATCGTGCCGGGCCGCCTTGACCGCCTTCTCGCCCCGCTCCCTCGTGATGTGCGGCGGGATCGGCGCGATCTCCGCGTCGACCTTGACCTCCGAGACCACGGGCCGGTCGGCGGCGAGCGCCTCGTCCCAGCCGAGCGGGCCGTTGACGCCATCACCCGGACAGCCGTACACCCGCTGGACGCCCCACTCGGACAGGCGCTGGAGCACATGGTCGGCGACTTGGGTCATGAGGCTCTCCCGGGCGTGGGGTCGACGGTCGGTCTGTGGAGTTGCCTTCCCCGGCAGCCCGTAAACCGGGCGGTACTCACCCGTTCGGCCAGGAACCGACCGACCTTCGCGAAGGGCAGAGGAAGGTGAGAACCCGTCCGCCGTCCGGCGGCACGGCGCTCCACCAGCGCACGGACTCCCGCGCCGCACGCCGTGGACCGGAAGTGGACGCGCGTCTCTGTCATCAGCACTCCCCGTGCGCGGCAGTCCTCCGCCGGCCCGGCGCGCGGTCGCTCCCCGACGGGCCCTTGACCGTCGCCCTCGGGGCAGGGTAGACATGCGGCCATTGATGTTTACGTAAACATCAACCGCACCCCTGACAGCGAGAGCACCCTCAGGCGACGCTCGATGTTTACGCAAACAAGGTGAGCGACCATACCTTCCAGTCGGGAGCACACGATGGCACGCCGTACCCGCAGCAGACGCCCTCTCGGGGCCGCCGCACTGACCGCCCTGGCCACAGGGGCCGCCCTGATCAGCGTTCCCGCCCAGGCCGGACCGGCCGCGGCCGCCGCCTCCGTCACCGTGCGGCCCGACCCCTCCTACCAGCAGGAGGCGTTCGAGGGGTGGGGCACCAGTCTGGTCTGGTTCGCCAACGCCACCGGCGACTACCCGCCCGAGATCCGCGAGAAGCTGGCACGGCTCCTCTTCGGCGACGACGGCCTGGGGCTGAACATCGCCCGCTACAACATCGGCGGCGGCAACGCGCCGGACGTGAAGGACTACCTGCGCGCCGGCGGCGCCGTCGAGGGCTGGTGGAAGGCGCCCGCGGGCACCACCCGCGAGGACACCGGCTGGTGGAGCGCCGACGACCCGGCCGACTGGAACGAGGACGCCGACGCGACCCAGCGCTGGTGGGTCGAGCGCATCAAGGACGACATCGACCACTGGGAGACGTTCAGCAACTCCCCGCCCTGGTTCATGACCGTCAGCGGCTACGTCTCCGGTGGCTTCGACTCCTCCGCCGACCAGCTCAAAACCGAGTCGGTCGACGACTTCGCCGCCTACGTGGCCGGTGCGACGAGGCGCCTGGAGAAGGCCGAGGGCATCAGGGTCGACACCGTCGACCCGTTCAACGAGCCCAACACCCCCTACTGGGGCACGCGGCTGGGCGCGGACGGCGAACCCGTCGGCGGCCGGCAGGAGGGGGCGCACATGGGCCCCGGGCTCCAGCGCGAGGTCCTCCGGGCACTCGCCCCCGCGCTGAAGAAGGCGGAGGTCAAGGCGGGCATCTCGGCGATGGACGAGACCAATCCCGGCACCTTCGCGACGAACTGGAACGCCTACTCCCAGGCCGGCCGCGACCTCGTCGACCAGATGAACGTCCACACCTACGGCACCGGGCAGCGCACCACCGTGCGGGACCTGGCCAAGGCCGCGGACAAACCCCTGTGGATGAGCGAGGTCGGCGGCGACTGGGGCGACGGCCAGGACTTCGAGGACATGCGGCCCGGCCTCGGCCTCGCCCAGCAGATCGTCGACGACCTGCGGGAACTGGAGCCGCGCGCCTGGGTGTTCTGGCAGCCGGTCGAGGACTACGACAACATGAAACCGGGCGGCGAGTCCGCCGGGGGCGGCAACTGGGGCAGCATCCAGCTCCCGTTCAGCTGCACCGCCGAGGACACCCTCGACACCTGCCCGATCCGGACCAACACCAAGTTCGACACCGCCCGCAACTTCACCCACTTCATCCAGCCCGGCGACCGGCTGATCAAGACGGACGACACCTGCAGCGCCGCCGCCGTCACCCGCGACGGCAAGGGCGCCTCGCTCGTCCACGTCAACCGCACCGCCGAGGCCCGCACGGTCACCGTCGACCTGTCGAAGTTCCGCCAAGTGCGCCGGGACGCCACCGTCACCCCGGTCGTGACCAGCGCCGACGGCAAGCTCGAACAGCAGGCCCCGATCAGGGTGACCGACCGCGCGGCCACCTTCACCGTGCCCGCGCAGTCCGTGACCTCCTTCGAGATCAAGGGCGTCTCCGGCGTCGCGAAGGACGCCGCCCTGCTGCGCGAGGGCCACACGTACACGCTGACCGGCGTGCAGAGCGGCAAGGCCGTCACCGTCGCGGGCAACGGCACCGGCCTGGTCCTCGGCACAGGGGCCGCAACCAGCGCCCAGCAGTGGCGGCTCAGCGCGGTGCGCCACGACAGCGGGGTGCGCGACCGCCATGTCTTCACCAACCCGGCGGACGGCACGCGGCTGGCCGTACGCGACGACGTCCCGGTGGCCGAACCCGACACCGGCAGGCGTGACAAGGCCGCCGAGTGGATCATGTCGACCACCGGCGACGGCACCTGGACGCTGGTCAACGCGGCCACCGGGCGCCTGCTCGAGGTCGGCGGCCAGGCAACGCACGAGGGCGCGGCCGTCACGACGTGGCCGCCCAACTCCGGCGCCAACCAGCGCTGGACGGTGACGGACGTGTCCGCCGGCTGACGCCCCCCTCTTGACCGAACGGCCCCGCCCGCGTCCACCCGCGGTACGGGGCGGGGCCGCGGCCCCGCCCCGTACCGACGGACCCCGTACCGACGGACCCCATACCGACGGACCCCATACCGATACCGACGTACCCCGTGCAGACCGACCCCGCACAGCCCGTCCCCCACACACAGACAGAAGGAGACGGCATGACCAGCGACCCTCGCGAGCTCGACGTCCGCCGCCGGATGGCGGCGCAGGAGCTCTACTCCGACGGCGCGCCGGGACTGGGGGGCCTGGCGGAGGAGCGGTTGCGGGGCAAGGAGCTGGCCGACGCCTACAACCGGACCGGTGCCCGGGACGAGGAGGGCCGCGGAGCGCTCCTGAAGGAGCTGCTCGCCTCCGTGGGCGCGGGGGTGTGGATCGAGCCGCCGCTGCACGTGGCCTACGGCAATCGTGTGCACCTGGGCGACGACGTGTACGTCAACTTCGGCCTCACCCTCGTCGACGACGTCGAGGTCTGCGTCGGGAACCGGGTGATGTTCGCCCCACACGTGACCATCAGCACCACCGGGCATCCCGTCCACCCGGACCTGCGCAGGGACGGGACGCAGTTCTCGGCGCCGGTGCGCATCGAGGACGACGTGTGGATCGGGGCCGGCGCGCTGATCATGCCGGGGGTCACCGTCGGCCGCGGCTCGGTGGTCGGCGCGGGCAGCGTGGTGACGGCGCACGTGCCGCCCATGGTGGTCGTCGCCGGGACCCCGGCACGGGTGATACGCGAGATCACGGACGCGGACCGGGAGTGGACCTACCGTCCGCCCCGCGCCCTGGGCCACAGCTCCGAGTGATCGCGGGACAACCGTCGGGTGATCCCGGAGTACTCGGCAACTCCCGCCGCCCGCCCCGCACATGGTAGGAAACGCGGGGCCGTACGATGATCGGAAACTGCGGTGGAGTGTCACCTCCCGGACCACGGAGCCTGCCATGACGACGGACCATTCCCGGCCTCCCCGGATCGACACCGGCCGGGCCCACCCCGCGCGTGTCTACGACTGGCTGCTGGGCGGCAAGGACAACTACCCCGTCGACGAGGCGGTGGGCGAGACACTGCCGCCCGAGGCGCGGGCCGCGGCACGGCAGAACCGCGCGTTCATGAACCGTGCGGTGGCCCACCTCGCCGCGCAGGGCGTCGACCAGTTCCTGGACATCGGCACGGGCATCCCGACCGAGCCCAACCTCCACCAGATCGTCCAGCGGGCGGTGCCGACGGCCAGGGTCGTCTACGCCGACAACGACCCGATCGTCCTGCGGCACGCGGAGGCCCTGCTGGTCAGCAGTCCCGAGGGGGCCACGGACTACGTCCAGGCCGATGTCCGCGAGCCGGACGAGATCGTGCGGCACGCGCGCGAGATCCTGGACTTCGACCGGCCCGTCGCGCTGTCGCTCATCGCCCTGATGCACTTCGTTCCGGACGAACAGGACGCCCACGGCATCGTCCGCGGCCTGGTCGAGACCCTCCCGTCAGGCAGTCACCTGGTCCTCTCGCACGCCGCGATCGACCTCTTCCCGGAGCTCGCCGAGCAGGTGATCGCCCAGTACGCCAAGGGCGGCATCCGGCTCGGCTTCCGTACCCGGGCGGAGGTGGCCCGCTTCTTCGACGGACTGGATCTGCTGGCGCCCGGCCTGGTCACGGCCACCGAGTGGTACGGCGAGGGCGGACAACCGCCCGCGCCGGAGGAGAGCGGCATCTACGCGGGCGTGGCGCGGATCCGCTGACGACGGGCGGGCGCGCGAGGGCTCAGCGGCGCCGCCCGCGCGTCGCCCAGCCGCTGCCGATCCCGGCGACGTGCAGGGCCAGCAGGGCGAGGCCGATGAGCATGACGTTGGTAGCGGTGAAGATGTCGTTGGTCGAGATCTCCGCCGCGTTGATCAGCCACGCGATGAGGAACAGAACCGCCGCGATGATGGCGAGCACGGTGTACATCCCTTCGGATCGGCGGCACCGGGCCGGTGCCGTGTCACGCGTATGCCCCCGACCGGAGGCGTGACACCGCGGAAGGCACCACGCGCTTCGTACAGTGGAGGGGACCGGGACCGTCCGCGGCGCACCGAGGCCGAGAGCGGTCCGTTACGCACCCGCCCCCACCGGAGCACCCATGCACGACCCGTCCACCGCACCGGACGACGGCTCCGGCACGCTGTTCGGCCTCGGCGCCCTGACGCCCGGTTTGCCGGACGCGCCGCCCGCCGGACCGCTCTTCCGGGACTCCGCCGCCGCCCGCCGCCTGCTGCCCGTACGCGAGATCCACGCCGAGCCGGCGGCGGCGGCCTCTCCGCGCGGCCGGCAGGTGATCGCCCGGTTCCCGAAGGCCCGTGTGGTCGAGGTGGACTCCCACTGGCGCGTCCCCGGCCTGCACGGCAACGAGGGCAACGTCGAGCGCTGGGTGCGGGTCAAGGGCGAGACGCTGGTCCTGGGCGAGAGGAAGACGCCGGCCACCCGCCCCAACGGCCGTTCCGCTGACTGGATCGCCCCCGGCGCCTCCAACGGCTGCGCCATGGCCTGCGCCTACTGCTACGTGCCGCGCCGCAAGGGCTATGCCAACCCCGTCACCGTCTTCACGAACATCGACCGGATCATCGCCCACCTCGGCCGGCACATCGCGCGGCAGGGGCCCAAGCCCGAGCCGAACCAGTGCGACCCCGAAGCGTGGGTCTACGACGTCGGCGAGAACGGCGACTGCTCGGTGGACGCCCTGATCTGCGACAACACCGCGGACCTGGTGCACGCCTTCCGGCAGTGGCCGACGGCCAAGGCATCCTTCGCCACCAAGTTCGTCAATCCCGACCTGCTCGCCCTCGACCCGCGCGGCCGGACCCGGATCCGCTTCTCCGTGATGCCGCCGGACGACTCCCGGCTGCTGGACGTGCGCACCTCGCCGGTGGCCGAGCGCATCGCCGCGGCCGGCGACTTCCTGGACGCCGGTTACGAGGTGCACTTCAACCTCTCCCCCGTGGTGGTGCGGCCGGGCTGGGAGGAGGCCTGGGCGGAGCTTTTGCGGCACCTCGACGACGTCCTGCCGGACCGGGTCAAGCGACAGGCCGCCGCCGAGGTGATCATGCTGACCCACAACCGGGAACTGCACGAGGTCAACCTCGGCTGGCACCCGCGCGCCGAGGAGGTGCTGTGGCGGCCCGAGCTCCAGCAGGCCAAGCGCTCGGAGAACGGCGCGCTCAACGTGCGCTACCGGAACGGCGTCAAGGCCGGGGCGGTGGAGCGGCTCCGGGCGCTCGTCGCCGCCCACGCGCCCTGGCTGCGCGTCCGGTACGCCTTCTGAGGCCGCACCGCCCAGCCGCGCTCCGCGTCGCTCCGGGCGCCGGGTAAGGCGGACCTGACGTCGGATAACGTGCCGGGTGCAGCCATCCGCCGGAAGGCCACACTTCCGGCACGCAGACACCTGGGGAGCCGGCCTTGCCGCACACGATCGACGCGACCGGCGAACGACCGGACGCCGTCACCGAGGAGGGCTGGGTCGAGCTCGGCTCGCGCACGGAACTGCGCGAGCTGCTGGGCGAGCCCTGGCCCCTCGTCATAAACAAGGTCCACGACCGGCTCACGGACGAGGACCGGGACATACTGGCCCGCTCCCCCTTCTGCCTGCTGGCCACCTCCGACGCCGAGGGCGGCTGTGACGTCTCGCCGCGCGGTGACGCGCCGGGCTTCACGCACGTCCTCTCACCCGGCGCCCTCGCCCTGCCGGACCGGGCGGGGAACCGGCGGGGAGACAGCTTCCACAACATTCTCGACAATCCGCACGCCGGACTGCTCTACCTGATCCCCGGCGGCAAGGAGGTGCTGCGGATCAACGGCCGGGCCCGCATCCTCACCGACGCCCCCTTCTTCGACGCGATGGCACGGGACGGGCGGCGTCCGGACCTCGCCCTGCTTCTGGAGATCGACGAGATCTACCTTCACTGCCCGCAGTCCCTGAACCGGGCGGGGCTGTGGAAACCCCAGTCGTGGCAAGTGAGTTGAGCCGGTCGCCCGGCCGGCGGCGAACGGGGCGCCACGGTCGCCGCCGGGGCTGTGTGAGCCCCGTCTCTACCAGGGGTTTTTAGGTTAGGCTAACCTTCGCCACGTGAGATCTGGTGAAGACGCAGCCGGCACCCCGCGCCTGCGCGGTCATGAACTGTCGGCGACCGGTGTGACCGTGGCGTACGACGGTGTCGATGTCGTGCACGACGCGGAGGTCCGGCTCAGGCCCGGCGAAGTGACCGTCCTGGTGGGCCCGAACGGCAGCGGCAAGTCGACGCTGCTGCGGACCGTCGCCCGGCTCCAGCGTGCCCGCAGTGCCACGCTCAGGATCGACGGGGACACCGACGGCCTGGCGCTGACGTCCCGTGAGTTCTCGCGGTACGTGGCCCTGCTGACGCAGGGGCGTCCGACTCCCGGCGGGCTGACCGTGCGGGACGTCGTCGAGTTCGGCCGCTATCCGTACCGGGGCCGCTGGGGGCGGCCTGATCCGGACGGCCCGGCCGCCGTCGTCCGGGCGCTCGCGCTCACCGGCGTCGACGGCCTCGCCGACCGCGGCGCCGACCACCTGTCCGGCGGGCAGTTGCAGCGGGTGTGGCTCGCGAGCTGCCTCGCCCAGGAGACCGGCGTACTGCTCCTGGACGAACCGACGACCTACCTCGACCTGCGCTACCAGATCGAACTCCTCGACCTCATCCGCGACCTGGCCGACGACCACGGCATCGCCGTCGGTGTCGTCCTGCACGACCTCGACCAGGCCGCGGCCGTCGCCGACCGGATCACGCTTCTCGAAGCGGGCCGCGTCGTCGCCGACGGCCCGCCGGAGGACGTGCTGACGCCGGAACGCCTCAGTGCCGTCTACGGCATCCGGATCGACGTCGACACCGACCCCCTGACCGGCCGACTGCGCACCCGCCCGATCGGCCGCCACCACATACGAACCCCCGAAAGGCTCGGCACCACCTCATGAGACGCCTCCTGCTCACCGCGGCCGCCACCACCGCCGCGGCGCTCACCCTCGCCGCCTGCGGCACCACCGAGCCCGCCGCCGACAAGACCGAGAAGAAGGCCTCCGAGGCCATCACGCTCAAGGACGGCAAGGGCACCGAGGTGAAGCTCGACGGCCCGGCCACCAAGGTCGTCGCCACCGAGTGGAACGCCGTCGAGAGCCTCGTCTCGCTGGGTGTCGACCCGGTCGGCGTCGCGGACGTCAAGGGCTACAAGACGTGGGACACCTCGGTCCCGCTGAAGAACGAGCCCAAGGACATCGGCACCCGCGGCGAGCCGAGCATGGACACCGTCGCCTCCCTCTCCCCCGATCTCATCGTCGCCACCACGGACCTGCCGCCCGCCGCCGTGAAGCAGCTGCGCGAGGTCGCCCCGGTGCTGGAGGTGAAGTCCGCCGACGGCACCGACCAGATCGGGCAGATGCTCGACAACATCGACCTCATCGCCAAGGCCACCGGCACCACGGACAAGGCGAAGACGATCCGCACCGACTTCGAGGCGAAGGTCGCCGAGGGCAAGAAGGCCCTGGCCGACGCCAAGACGGCCGGCCGGCAGATCGCCTTCGCCGACGGCTACGTGGCCTCCAACCAGGTCTCGATCCGCCCCTACACCGCGACCTCCCTCATCGGTGAGGTCAACGAGGCGATCGGTCTGAAGAACGCCTGGAAGGTGAAGGGCGACGAGGCCTACGGTCTCGGCTCCACCGACGTCGAGGGCCTGACCGCCCTGCCGAAGGACACCCACTTCGCCTACATCGGCAACGACGACGACCCGAACGCCACCCCGTTCACCGGAGCGCTGGCCGAGAACTCGGTGTGGAAGTCCCTGCCGTTCGTGAAGGCCGGCGACGTGCACCGGCTGGACGACGGCATCTGGATGTTCGGTGGCCCCGGGTCGATGGAGGCGTACATCGACGCCGTCGTCGGCGCGCTGACGAAGTAGCGAGGCCATGGCCGTCACCGCAACCAAACCCGCTGCCCGTCCGTCGACGGCTCCCACGTCCCGGTCGGGTGCGGCCGCGGTGACGGCCGGACTCGTCCTGCTGGTCGCCGTCCTGGCCGTCGTCGACATCACCCAGGGCACCGCCGCCGTGGGACCCACCGAGGTGTTCAAGGCCCTGACCGGGCAGGCCGATCCGGACGACGCGTCCGTCGTGGTCGCGTCCCGGCTGCCCCGGATGGCCGCGGGGCTGCTGGTCGGTGCCGTCCTCGGCACGGCCGGTGCCGTGCTCCAGGCGGTCAGCCGCAACGTGCTGGCGTCCCCCGACACCCTGGCCGTGAACGCGGGTTCCTACCTGGCGCTCGGGCTGGTCGGCGCCACCGGCGTCTCGCTCCCGATGATCGCCTCCTCCGGCGTCGCCTTCGCCGGCGGCCTGGCGGCGGCGGCCGTCGTGCTCGGCCTGTCCGGGCTCGGCACGGGCACCGTCCGGCTGGTGCTCGCCGGTACGGCTCTGATGCTGGGCTTCAACTCCATGACGGAGGGACTGCTGCTGCTCTTCCCCGAGCAGACGGACGGCCTCTACCAGTGGAACCAGGGCAGCATCGCCCAGAACGGCTTCGACGGCGTCCTGCAGATGCTGCCCATCGCCCTGGTCGGGCTCGTCGGACTGCTGCTGACGGCCCGTCGGGTGGACGCGCTCGCGCTCGGCGACGACGCCGCGCGCGGCCTGGGCGTCCCGGTCCGGGCCACCCGGGTCACGGTCGTGGTCCTGGCGGCGCTGCTGTCCGCCGCCGCGGTCACGCTCGCCGGGCCGATCGGATTCGTCGGCCTGTGCGCACCCGCCCTCGTCCGCCCGCTCGCCCGCCGGTTCCGCGGCTTCGCACGGTCCCGTACGGCCATGCTCGCGGCGGCGCTCACCGGCGCTGCCCTGGTCCTCGGTTCGGACGTGCTGCTGCGGACCTTCGTCGCGGACGACCTCTCGGTGGCCGTCCCCACGGGCGTCGTCACCAGCCTGGTCGGCGCCGTGTTCCTGGTCGTCATGGCGCTGCGGCTGAAGGACCCGGCCGGGGCCGGGGCGCCCGACCGGTTGCGCATCCCGAGCCGGACGGTGTTCCTGGCCACCGTGGCGGTCCTGGCCGCCGTCCTGGTCGGTCTCGTGATCGCCGCCGTGCTGGTCGGCGACAGCAAACTGCTGCTCGGTGACGTCGTCAACTGGGCGCAGGGGCGGGCCGGGCGGACCGTCTCCTTCGTCCTGGACACGCGGGTGCCCCGGGTGCTCGCCGCGCTCTGCGCGGGTGCGGCGCTCGCCCTGGCCGGCACGCTGGTGCAGGCGGTGACCCGCAACCCGCTCGCGGAACCCAGTGTCCTGGGTGTCTCCGGCGGTGGCGCGCTGGGTGCCGTGGTCCTGGTGACCACCGCGCCGGTCGCCGGGACGTGGGGGGTCGCCGGTGCCGCTTTCGGGGGCTCCGCCGTCACCGCGGTCCTCGTCTTCGGGCTCGCCGCCCGGGGCGGCTTCCGGCAGAACCGGCTGGTCCTCGTCGGCATCGGTGTCGCCGCCGCGACGACCGCGCTGATCAGCCTGCTGATCGTGCTCACCGACCCGTTCAACGCCACGAAGGCGCTGACCTGGCTGTCGGGTTCCACCTACGGGCGGACCATGCCGGACATCGTGCCGGTCGCGCTGGCGCTGACCGTGGGCATCGGTGTGGCGGTCGCCCGGCGCACCGAACTGGACCTGATCTCGCTGGACGAGGACACGCCCCGGCTGCTGGGCCTTGCGCTGGGTCCGGGACGCCTCGGGTTCCTCGTGCTCAGCGTCGTGCTCAGTTCGACGGCCGTGGCCTGCGCGGGCACCATCGGCTTCGTCGGGCTCGTGGCCCCGCACGCGGCCCGCGCCCTCGTGGGCCGGCGGCACGTGCGGGTCGTGCCCGTCGCACTGCTCCTCGGCGCCACGCTCGTCTGCGCGGCCGACCTCATCGGCCGCACGGTGATCGCGCCGGCGCAGCTCGGCGCGGGGCTCATGACGGCGGTCATCGGTACGCCGTACTTCCTGTATCTGCTGGTGCGCAGCCGCCGGTAGGTGCCTCCCCCCGGGCCGGAAACCGGGTGAGGCCGATCGTGTGCCGTCGTACGGTTCCGGGATGGAGCGACGCACCGCGGACGGGGGCCGCGAGGGCCTGCTGAACGTCATCGACCTGGAGGCCACCTGCCGGCAGGGGCAGCCGCCGCCCGGCGCGGTGAGCGAGGTCATCGAGATCGGGCTCGCCGTGGTCGACCTCGACGCCCGGGAGCGCGTGAGCCGGCACCGCGTCCTGGTGCGGCCCGCCCGCTCCCGGGTCAGCGCGTACTGCACCGAACTCACCGGCATCACCCAGGCCGAGGCCGACCGGGGCGTGAGATTCGCCCAGGCCTGCGCCACGCTGGTGCGGGAGCACGGCGCGGGCCTTTGGCCCTGGGCGAGCTGGGGCGGCTACGACCGGCGCCAGTTCGTCCGCCAGTGCGCCGCGGACGGAGTCCCCCATCCCTTCGGCCACCCTCCCGAGCGCACGCACACCAACGCCAAGGCGGTCTTCGCCGACGCCCACGGGCTGCGCCGGGGGCCCGGCATGGCGCGGGCTCTGGAACTCGCCGGGCTGCCGCTGGAGGGGCGGCACCACCGGGGCGTGGACGACGCCTGGAACATCGCGGCGCTGGTGCTCCGGCTGGCCGACCTGGGCGTCTGGCCCGCTGCCGGAGGGCGTGGCGGGCCCTGACGTTCCCGTCGAGAAGCCGGCCGCGTCCCGGTTGGCGGCGTGACCGTTGTTAGACAGCCCGTCAAGTTACTGAACCGTAATGAGCAGGGCGCTACCCGTGGTAACCCCAGGCCGGTTACGGTCCCGTCACCCCGCAGGAGCAGCGCGACCACGGCCCTCTCCCACCGGACCGCGGACGACCGGTTCCGGCCCTTCCCCCAGGAGGTTCGCCATGCCCCCACGCCCACGCACGCTCGCCGCGGCCGTCACGGTCGCGCTCGCCCTCGGTGCGCAGGCCGTCCCGGCCGCCGCTGCCGACGGATCGGCCACCGACGCGGTCACGGAGGTGTCCCGCGGCGTCGAGATACCCGCCTTCTACACCCCGCCGTCCACACTGCCCGGCGCCGACGGCGCGCTGGTGCGCAGCGAACCGCTGCGCCTCGCGCTGAGCCTGCCCAGCCTCGACGGCCCCCTTCCGGGGCGGGCGACCCGGCTGATGTACAAGTCCACCGACGCGAACGGCGAACCGGTCGCCGTGACCGGCGCCTACATCGAGCCGGCCGCGAAGTGGCGCGGCGGCGGACCGCGACCCCTGGTCGCCGTGGCACCCGGCACCATGGGCCAGGGCGACCAGTGCGCCGCATCGATGGCCCTGGAGCACCCGCTGCTGCTCAACGGCGAGACGGTGTCGGTGGGTTACGAGGACCTGTCGATCTACCGGCTGCTGCTGCGCGGTGTCGCGGTCGTCGTCACCGACTACGTCGGCCTCGGCACCACCGACCGGCTGCACACCTACGTCAACCGCGTCGACGGAGCCCACGCCGTACTGGACGCCGTACGCGCCGCACGCTCCCTCGACTCGGCGTCGGTCACCCCCGACTCACGGGTCGGCCTCTTCGGATACAGCCAGGGCGGCGGGGCCACGGCCGCCGCGGCCGAGCTCCAGCCGTCCTACGCCCCGGACGTGGAACTGGCGGGCACCTACGCCGGCGCTCCGCCCGCCGACCTGACCGAGGTGACCGCGGCCATCGACGGCGGCGACCTGGCGGGCGCGCTGGGCTGGTCGCTCAACGGCTTCCTGCAGACCGAGCCGGCCCTGCGGCCCATCGCCGACCGGTACATCAGCACGGCCGGCGAGGAGGCGCTCAAGGACCTGTCGACCATGTGCGTCGGCGACGCGCTGTTCGGGTACGGAGGCGACAGCAGCACCGGCTGGACGGAGACCGGGCAGTCGATCAGCGACATCATCCGGGCCGAACCGACGCTGCAGGCCTTCCTGGCCGAACAGCGCATCGGCTCGCTGAAACCCGGCAGTCCGGTGCGCGTGGCCACCGGCGTCAGCGACGACCTGGTCCCCCACGAGCAGTCCCGCCGACTGGCCGTCGACTGGTGCCGCAAGGGCGCGAAGGTCACCTACGACGCGGTCCTGCTGCCCGGCGTCGGCAGTGGCCTGCTCAACCACTTCGCCCCGCTGCTCGCCGACCAGGGCAAGGCCATCTCCTGGCTCACCGACCGCCTCTCGGGGAAGCCGGCCGGCTCCAACTGCTGGAGCATGCCCGTACAGCCCTGAGCCCTGACGGTCACCCACCGGGGCCCCGGCGGATGTCCGCCGGGCCCCGCCGTACGCCGACGGCGCCGGCGCCGGCGCCGTCACGGTGATCGTCGGGGAGTTCATCAACGCCTCGAAGGTCCTCTACAGCTTCTCCATGGAGCGCTCCGAGGTCCACTGACGCGCCCCCCGGCACGCGGCCCCGGCGGGCGAACCTCAGCGACGCGGCGCCCGACCCCACGGCGACCCCGGCGCAGACCAGGGCGCTGCCCACGGCCTGCGCGACACCGTAGGAGCCCGTGCCGACGAGCGGTGCCGTGCAGGCGGCGGCGACCGGGATCAGGCCGGAGAACAGCGTGGCGCGCTCCGCCCCGATCCGCCGCATGCCCATGTACCAGCACACGAACCCGACGACGGTGACCACCGCCGCCTGCCACAGGAGCGCGCCGGCCTCGACCGCGTCCGGCCGCCGCAGCCATCCGCCGCCGTCCGCCAGGACACCCGCCGACGCCGACTCGACGGCGGCCGCACCGCACACCACGGTGGACAGCAGGCGAGGGCCCAGGGGCCGCAGTACGGGCACCGCGAGGACGGCGAAACCGACCTCCCCCACCAGGGCGCACACGGAGAAGGCGATGCCCGCCCCGTCGGTGCGCCCCCACCCCTGGACCGTGAAGGCGCCCACGGCCACGAACAGCGCCCCGTACAGCACGACGCGCTGTGGCCGGCGCCCGTCCAGGAGGGGGACGAGGACGGCGACCACCACGGGCGCGCAGCCCACGAAGACGCCGGGGACCGCCGGTTCCGCCGTGCGTTCCGCGGCGAGGACGGCCAGGTTGAAGCCGACCATGCCGACGGCGGCGAGCAGCGCCAGGCGCAGCCACCGGCCGGCCCCGAGCGTGCGCAGCCGGGTCGTCACGCCGGGACCCGCGAGCGGGACGAGAAGCAGGAAGGCCAGGCCGTAGCGCAGGAACTGGCCGCCCGCGTACGGGTAGTCGCCGAGCAGGCTGTTGGCGGTGAAGGACCCTCCGACGAGGGCACAGGCGAACGCGGCGAGCAGGGCCCCGCGCGTGGTGGTGGCGTTCATGACCACGACGCTAGAAAGCACGGCGGTCCGTCACGGGGTCCACTCGACGGGCACCATCGGGGACCAATCGCCGTTGAGGGCCCTCACACGGGCATCACGGCTTCTCCATCACGTGCATGTCACAGGAATCCGGGGTAGTCGGAAGCTCCCGGTGCCAACACATCGGGAAAGCAAGGGATTTGACAGTCATGAACAGACATGTGAAGGGGCTTCCAGTGCGCACCAGCAAAGTGGCAACCGCTGTGGCGACCGCGAGCGTCTCGGTCGCCTTACTGGCCGGCTGCGGCGGCGATTCCGGTGGCGAGAGCAAGCCGTTCGAGGGGCAGAGCGCCGACGACATCGCCGCGAAGGCGGTCGAGGCCACGCGGCAGGCCAAGTCCATGCACGTGAAGGGCGACAACCGTCTGGAGGACGGCAGCACCGTCAGCATCGACGTCTCGGTCGACCAGGAGAAGAACTGCCAGGGCACCATCGGCACCGGAGAGTCCACGGCCGACGTGCGGCACACCGAGGCGAGCCTCTACCTGCGCGGCGACGAGCAGTACTGGCAGAACGCCCTGAAGCAGCAGCCCGACGCGGCGCGGAAGATGGCGCCCGAGCTCCAGGACAAGTGGGTGAAGATGCCGGCGAACGACGCCACGACCACCGGTGTCTGCGACAAGCAGGGCTTCATCTCCGCCATGGACGAGGACAAGTCCGAGCGCCAGGGCATGAAGCGCGGTGACACGACGGAGGTGGACGGCGAGGAGGCCCTGAAGCTCACGAAGAAGGGCTCGGCCGGGGAGACCCTCGCCCTGTACGTCGCCACGGAGGGCGAGCCGTACATTCTGAAGACCACGACCGAGGGCGGCAAGAACCCGGGCAGCGTCACCTTCAGCGACTACAACAAGCCGGTGAGCCCCGAACAGCCGCCGGCCGACCAGACAGTCGACCTGAAGGAACTGGCCGGCGAGCAGCAGGCCTGACCTACGGGGCGCCGCTCCCCGCCTCCCCGCGCTCCCGGTCCGAGGCCGGCCACACATAGGGCAGGTCGTCCGGGGTCCCGGGAAACAGCTCGGCGTACACCTCCGGCTCCTTGCGCACCAGCGCCGACCGGTGGCTGCGGTGGAAGGCGTCGTCCCCGAGCCAGGGCGGCAGTTCCCCGGCGTCCGCCAGCTCCGGCTGGTCCCGTACCGGCTCGTGCGGGCGGCTCGCGGCGAGCCCGGCGACGAGCGAGGCGGCGCAGCTGTCCTGGTGGCCCTGCTCGCGCCAGACCCGGCAGACCTCCAGGCCGTACCGGACCAGCGCCTCCTCGTAGCCCGTCCACATCCGCACCGCCGGATGCCGGCGCCAGCCGTAGCCGGGCACGGTCAGACCGCGCAGTACCTGGAGCGCCTCGACCCGCTGTTTGCCCAGTCGGCGGCGGTCCAGGGCCAGCGCCGACTCCCGGAAGCCGGGGTGGGGGAGGAAGGTCTGCATGCCGGTGCTGCTCCGTTCAGCCGGGGAACTGGCCGCGCTCGCGAAGGTGTCCGCGGCGCTCGGCGTAGGCGAGGTCGTCGCGCCACAGGCGGCCGGCGGCGGCGCGCATCAGCGGGCGCAGGGCCGGTGCCAGTCGCCTGGCCACGGGAAAGCCCGGCCGGTCCGAGGTGGCCAGCACCGCCTCGACGACCGCGGTGCGCGGTCGGCCGCCCCTGTCGGGACCCAGCGGCGTGGCATGGCTCTCCACGACGGATCCCGTGCCCTCGCCGTCCGTGATGCGCATGACGACGGTGCGGGGCTCCGGCGCGGTGAACTCGGCCCGTACCGGCACGACGAGCCGGCCGGTGAGCCGGAAGGACACGTCCACGACGAAGCGGTCGTCGTCCTCGCCCGCGACCGCGGTGTCGCCGGATCCCTCATCGGGCGTCTCGACGACGGTGAGATCCACGAAGGAGTACGGGTGGAACCAGGCACCGTGCCACGGGTCGAGCCGGTTGGCGACGACGTCCTCGGGTTCGCAGGCCCCGGTCCCGCGCCACACCGACGTCAGGGCCGTCGCCAGCGGTGGCCTGCCGGGCACGAAGGGCGCGACCGTCGGCGCCTCCTCCCCCACCGTGTCCAGCCGTACCCACACCAGTACGCCGTCGTCGTGCACGGGCAGCGGCTCCCAGCCGGCGAACGCCGCACCGTCCAGGGCGAGTCCGTGCCAGTGGCACACGAGCGTGCCGCACCGCACCGGGCTGTCGGCCAGCGGGGCGCCGAGGTGGGGACACGCGCCGGGTCCGCCCACCAGGCGCCCGCGCGCGTCGCGCCAGACGACGACCTCGACACCGGCGACCGTGCCGGACAGCGGGCTGGTGGCCCGTACCTCCGTACTCGCGCCGAGTACGTACCAGTTGCCCGAGGGTCGGGCCCGGGCTCGCCCGAGAGCCGCGGCGATGAGGCCGGGGCGGGCCTCGCGCCAGGTCGGGCGCTGCCTCTGCCAGGGGACGGGCCGGCGGCGCAGCCGTAGGGGAAAACGGCCCCGGCGGGGGCTGGGGTCGCGCCTCATCCGGCCTCCTTCACAGAGCAGGCGTCGTTCCGGCACGGCACCGGCGGCGCCCCGCGAGCGGCGCCGCCCCGCGCCCTCAGCCGGGCGGACAGCACTCGTACGAGCCCGTCGGCGGCCACGGTCGCGCGACGGCGGCGGCGCACCACCGCGCGCCGGTGCAGTACCGCGTACCCGCCGTCCGCGATGGCGTCGAGGATGCCGCGGTAGAGGACGTACGCGGTACGGACGCAGGGTCGCGAGACCGGGTCCAGCATCGCCAGCCCGGGTGCGGCCTCGCGGTAGACGGCGCGGGTGAGGTCGTCGGCGGCCCGCAGCGCGGCGGTGATGCGGGGGTCGTGGCGGCCGGTGCGCCTGCTCCACAGCAGCAGGTCCCGCTGCACGCCGTGCGCGGCCAGCAGGTCCGCCGGGAGGTAGATCCGCCCCCGGTCCAGGTCCTCGCCCACGTCCCGCAGGAAGTTGGTCAGCTGGAAGGCGACGCCCAGCGCGGCGGCGTGCGGCGCGGCCCGGGCGCGGGCGGTCACGGTGCCGAGCACGGGGAGCATCTGCAGGCCGATGACGGCGGCCGAGCCGTGCATGTAGGCGCGCAGGTCGTCGTAGGTGGCGTAGTCGCAGACCGTGAGGTCGCTGCGCATGGAGGCCATGAAGTCGGTGAAGTGCGCCGGGTCGATGGCGTACCGGGCGGCGGTGTCGGCGAGGGCGACCACCACGGGTTCGCCGGCGGGCCCGGTATCGGTCAGCGCCCGCCGCAGCTGCTCCTCGAGCCGGGTGAGGGTCGCCGCGCGTTCGGCGGTCGTCGCCCGGGCCCCCAGGTCGTCGACGATGTCGTCCGCCCACCGCGCGAATCCGTACAGGGCGTGCACGGCCGGCCTGCGGTCGGCGGGCAGGAGGCGGGTCGCCAGGAAGTAGGTGCGCCCGTGCCGGGCGTTGAGGAGCCGGCACCGGGTGTAGGCGGCGCGCAGGGCCGGGTCGGTGATGCCGGCGGCGTCCAGTTCACGGCGGGTCATCGGCGCCCGCCCTTCGTCGCCGTGCGTCGCGCCGGTGTGCCGGTGATGCGGGCGGCGGCCAGCTTCCCGGAGATCAGCACGGTCGGCACGCCCACCCCGGGGGTGGTGCCGCAGCCGGCGAGGACCGCGTTCTCCGTGCCGCGCACCAGGTTGCGGGGGCGGAAGGGACCCGTCTGGGCGAAGGTGTGGGCGACGGAGAACGGCGTGCCCGCGGCGTGCCCCTGGGCGGTCCAGTCGGCGGGTGTCACCAGGCATTCCTCCTCGATGGCGGCGGCGAGGCCGGTCAGTCCCCGGTGTTCCAGGGTGGTGAGCAGACGGTCTCGGTAGCGGGGCGCGAGATCGGTCCAGGCCCGGGCGTCCGGCCCGATGTCGGTGTTGGGGCAGGGCGCGAGGACGTAGTGGAGGTGACGTCCCTCTGGGGCCAGGGTGGGGTCCCCGGCGGTGGGCCGGGTGATCAGCAGCGACGGGTCGGTCATCAGGGTGCCGGTCCGGGTCAGTTCGTCGAAGGTCCGGCGCCAGGCGGCGCCGAAGGAGAGCGTGTGGTGGGCGAGGTGCGGCCAGGTACGGGTGGTGCCGGCGTGCAGGACGACGGCGGAGGGCGCGTGCCGCAGCCCGACCGGGCGGCGCGGGCGGCGGCCCAGCAGCCGGTGGACGACGGGCAGGTCGGGGGTGAGGACGACGGCGTCGCAGGGGATGCGTTCGTGAGCGGTGACGACGGCGGTGACCCGGTTTCCGGACCGTTCCAGGCGGGTGACGTCCTGTCCGAGGCGCAGGTCGGCGCCGGCGTCGGCGGCGGCGTCCGCCATGGCTCGGGGCAGGGCGTGCATGCCGCCGCGTGGGAAGTACACGCCGGCCACGGTGTCCATGTAGGCGATGACGGCGTAGGCGGCCAGCGCGCGGGCCGGTGCGACACCGGCGTACAGGGCCTGGAAGGAGAAGACCCGTTTCAGCCGCTCGTCCGTCAGGAAGCGTCCGATGCGCGCGTCCAGCCGGCCGAAGCCGCCGAGGGCGGCGAGTCTGGCCAGGTCGGGCGTGAGCAGGCCGAGCGGAGAGTCGAAGTTGGCGTCGATGAACCGGCGCATCTGCACCGCGTACAGCTGCCGGAGCCAGGCGCGCAGCCGCCGGTATCCGGCCGCCTCCCGCGCCCCGGCGAACCGCTCCACCTCCGCCTCCATGGCGGCGGCGTCGGTGTGGACGTCCAGGGTGCCGCCGTCGGCGAAGAACGCCCGGTAGGCGGGGTGCAGGGGCAGGAGTTCGACGCGGTCGGCAAGCCGGTCGCCGACGGCGGCGAACGCCTCGTCGGCCAGATCGGGCATCGTCAGTACGGTCGGGCCCGTGTCGAGACGGTAGCCGCCGAACTCACGCCGTCCGGCACGGCCGCCGGGCAGCGGGTCGCGTTCCACGACCGTCACCCGCCGCCCGGAGCCCAGCAGATGCAGGGCGGCCGACAGGCCCGCGAGCCCCGCACCCACGACCACGACGTGGTCGGTGCGGCCGGTCACCGTCCGCGTCATCGCGCGCCCTCCGCCGGGTGCGGCAGGTCCCCCGGCTGTTTCCGCCTGTCCTCCACCGTGCTGGGTCGCATCCCGGTCCTCTCGTCGTATGCCGCGGCGCCGAGCCGTGTCGGTACGTCGGCCGCCGAGACTGCTTCGGTCTGGCGGCGCGCGGTGGATGCGCCTTCCGGCGCCGGCCGCGGTCCGACGGGGTGACTCGGCACCATCCCTTCCCCCTTCTCCTCCGGTACGACGCCGCCCGAGCTCCTCCGCGCTCGGCAGTCACCCGCCCGGCGGGCATCCGTCGCGCTCGGTGGGTACCCGGCGCCAGGCATTTCAGCGCGCCGTGCGTCCGCGGACGGCACGGGGACGGAATACTCCGCCGGACCGAGCCGTCACACGCTCGTCGCACCGGCGGAAGGAGGTGGCACCGGAAGTGGCCGTGGTCGAGGCGGACATCGTCGTCGTCGGTGCCGGCGCGGCAGGTCTCTCCCTGGCGCACCGGCTCCCGGCTCACTCACCGCACGGCGCGGCGCCCTCCGTCGTCCTGATCGATCCGCCGCCCGGCCCGCTGCGGGCACCGCGACGCACCTGGTGCTTCTGGGAGGCGGGCCCGGGCCGCTTCGACCCGGCGACGACGGCGTCCTGGGAGTGGCTGCGGGTACGGAGCCGGGACGGGGCGGTCGCCCTGCGGCACATCGGGCCGGCCCGCTACAAGATGATCCGCTCGGACGACTTCGAGGCGCTGGTCGACCGTGACCTGAAGGAACGGGCCGGGCTTCGGCGTCTGGAGGCCACCGTCGGCACCGTGACCACCCTGCCGGACGGGACCGCCTGGGTGCCGGCCAGGGACGCCGCCGGGGCCGACGTCGGCCTGCGCGCCCGCTGGGTCTTCGACTCCCGCCCGCCCGGCCGCCCGCCGCCCGCCCGCACCCGCCTCCTCCAGCACTTCCGCGGCTGGTTCGTCCGCACCGAGCGGCCGGTCTTCGACCCGGCGGTGGTCGACCTGATGGACTTCCGCACCCGGCAGCCGGAGCGCGGCCTGTCCTTCGGCTACGTGCTCCCGACCGGGCGGCACACCGCGCTGGTCGAGTACACCGAGTTCGGCCCGGCGCCGCTGACGTCCGCCGCGTACGACAGCGCCCTGGAGGACTACACGCGCCGCGTCCTGCGGACCGGTGCCACGGAGGTCCTGTCGACGGAGCAGGGGGTGATCCCGATGACCGACGCCGTGTTCGAGCGGCGGGCGAAGGGCTCCGGCGCCGTCTTCCGGATCGGGATGGCGGGCGGGGCGACCCGCGCGTCCACCGGCTACACGTTCGCCGCCGTGCAGCGGCAGTCCGACGCCGTCGCCCGCGCCGTGCGCGCGGGCCGCCGCCCGGTACCGCCGCCCCCGCACCCGGTGCGCGCCCGGCTGATGGACGCGGTGCTGCTGCGCGCGCTGGACACCGGCCGGGTGGACGGCCCCGATCTCTTCTTCCGGCTGTTCGACCGCGTACCCGCCGGGCGGCTGCTGCGCTTCCTCGACGGACGGTCCCGGCTGTACGAGGACCTCGCGGTCGGGGTGCGCACCCCCGCCCTGCCGATGCTGCGCACGGCGGCCGAGCTGCCGTGGCTGCCGCGCCGCCACCCCTCCGTCCGTTGAGCGGGCCCCGCCCGAACGCGACCCGTCCGAACGCGACCCGTCCGAACGCAGCCCGTCCGAACGCAGCCCGTCCGAACGCAGCCCGTCCAAGCGCGACCCGTCCGAACACAGCCCGCCCGTATGCGGACTGTCCGAACACAGCCCGCCCGAACACAGCCCGTCCGAACGCGACCCGTCCGAACACAGCCCCTCCAAGCGCGACCCGTCCGAACACAACCCATCCATACGTGACGCGTCGCCACCCGTCCGTGAGCAGGACCCGCCCGTCGACAACACCCGCCTGCCGGCAACACCCGTCCGCGAGCACCACCCGTCCGTGAGCCACCTGCCCCGGGAGTCCCGATGCCGCCCTTGCTGCGCGACGCCGCGCTGACCACCGCCTTCGACCACGGCGCCGACCGCTACGACCGCCTGGTCGCGCTCAACCCGGGCTACCACGCCCAGTTGCGCCGCTCCGCCCGCCGGCTCGGCCTCGCGGACGGCGGCGCCGGACGCCGGGTGCTGGACCTGGGCTGCGGCACCGGCGCCTCGACGGCGGCGCTCGCCGCGGCCTTCCCCGCCGCTCAGATCGTCGGGGTGGACGCCTCGGCGGGCATGCTGGACCGGGCCCGGGCCAAGCGCTGGCCGTCGCGGGTGCGCTTCGTACACGCCCCGGCGGAGGAACTGCACCGGGGTGCGGTGCCCGGCCCCTTCGACGCGGTGCTCGCCGCCTACCTCTTCCGCAACCTCACCGACCCCGACGCCGTCCTGCGTACGGTGCACCGGCTGCTGGCTCCCGGGGGCAGGCTGGCGGTGCACGAGTACGCGCTCGGCGGGCGGCGCGTGGACCGTCTGGTGTGGACCGGGGTGTGCCGGGGCGTCGTACTGCCGCTGGGCACGGCCACGGGCGACCGGGACCTCTACCGGCACCTGTGGCGCAGCGTCGTGGAGTTCGACACCGCGCCGGCGTTCGGGGCGCGGCTGTGCCGGGCCGGATTCGAACGGGTCCGGGTCCTCCCGTTGCCCGGCTGGCAGACGGGCGTCACCCACACCTTCCTCGGCCGCCGGGCCGGCGCGGAGACGGACGGCGCGCCGACGGACGGTGCCGAGGCTCACGGCGCGGAGGCAGGCGGTGCGCGGACGGGCCCGGTCGGGACGGGCCGGGTGCGGACTGGCGGCCCGCAGGCCGGAGGTACCTCGTGATCCGGGGCGGCGGGGTGCGGCCGCCGGGGCGGGATCGCCGCGCCTCGGCCGTCCATCCCCGGGCAGGGCGGAGCCGGGTGGCCGGTGATCCGCCGTCCGTGGCGGTGATCGGCGGCGGCATCGCGGGCCTGGCGGCGGCGACCGTCCTGGCCGAACGGGGGGTACGGGTCGTACTCCACGAGCGCGAGGCCGTGCTCGGCGGCCGGGTCGCCGGCTGGCCGGCCGACCTGCCCGACGGCAGCCCCGCCACGATGAGCCGGGGCTTCCACGCCTTCTTCCGCCAGTACTACAACCTGCGGGGCCTGCTGCGCCGTTCCGACCCCGCGCTGGGGATGCTGACCGGGCTGCCGGACTATCCGCTGTGGCACAGCAGCGGGCTGCGCGACGGTTTCCGCCGGGTACCGCGCACTCCGCCGTTCAGCGCCCTCGGTTTCGTCGCCCTGAGCCCCAGCTTCGGGCTGCGCGACCTGCCGGCCATGCGGCCCGCCGCGGCCCTGCCGCTCCTCGACGTCCGTACCCGCCGCGTCCACGAACAACTGGACGACATCAGCGCCCACGACTTCCTCGACGCCGTGGGCTTTCCCGCGGCCGCGCGGCATCTTGCCTTCGAGGTGTTCTCCCGCAGCTTCTTCGCGGACCCGCGGGAGCTGTCGGCCGCGGAGATGGCGCTGATGTTCCACATCTACTTCCTCGGCTCCAGCGAGGGCCTGTTGTTCGACGTCCCCCGCGAGCCGTTCCCGCGGGCGCTGTGGGATCCGCTCGCGGAGCAACTGACGCGGCACGGGGCCGAGGTGCGGACGAGCACGTCCGTCGAGGCGGTCCGGCCCGGTCCGTCCGGCGGCCACCTGGTGGTCGACTCCGCCGGTTCCCGGCCGTACGACGCCGTCGTGCTCGCTCTGGACACCGGCGGTCTGAAGGGGGTGGTGGGCCGTTCACCGCAGCTCGGTGACGACGGCTGGCGCCGGCGGGTGGCGCGGCTGCGGACCGCTCCGCCGTTCCTGGTC
Organism: Streptomyces sp. NPDC097107; assembly: GCF_044762405.1. NCBI lineage: Bacteria > Bacillati > Actinomycetota > Actinomycetes > Kitasatosporales > Streptomycetaceae > Streptomyces > Streptomyces sp. NPDC097107. Next base: position 343,439 of record NZ_JBIWEF010000009.1, read on the forward strand.
TCCCGGCTGTGGCTGGACCGTCCGGTCGCGTCCGGCCGGCCCGGTTTCCTCGGCACCAGCGGATACGGCTCGCTGGACAACGTCAGTGTGCTGTCCCAGTGGGAGGGCGAGGCGGGCCGCTGGGCCGCGCGCACCGGAGGCTCGGTCGTCGAACTCCACGCCTACGCGCTGCCCTCGACGGCGGTCCGGAAGGTCGAGGAGAAGCGCCTCGTCGGCCAGTTGCACCAGGTGTACCCGGAGACCCGCGAGGCCCGGATCGTGGCCGCACGGCACGAGTGGCGGGCGGACTGCCCGCTGTTCACCGTCGGCGGCTACCGCGACCGTCCGACGGTCCGCACGCCCGACCCGGCCGTCGTCGTCGCCGGGGATCTGGTCCGTACGGATCTGCCCGTGGCCCTGATGGAACGCGCCGCCACCTCCGGGTTCCTCGCGGCCAACGCCCTGCTGGAGCGGTGGGGCGTACGGGGGGAGACGCTGTGGACGGTGCCTGACCGGGGACGGTCGGCACTGCTGCGTGCCGTGGCGCGACGGTTCGGGCCGCGCTGACCTGCGCCGGGCCCGCTACGCCCCGCTTTCCTCCACCGCGCGGTCGGCCCGCCCGCCCGCGCCGAGCGGACCGGTGGGGGTCATGGCGCCCTCGGCCTCCAGCCGGGGCAGCTCACGGCGGGACAGCCGCAGAACCAGCGGCGGCAGGGTCGTGCGCCCCACCTGTGCCAGACGCACCCAGCCGGGCACGTACACGGCCGTGCGACGGCGCTCCACGGCGCGTACCAGCCGGTCGGCGGCGTAGTCCGCCGGGAAGGTGCGGCGGGCCGGAGCCGGCATGTGTGCCCGCAACTCGCGCAGGACGGCGTATCGGTCGGCGTCGCGGATCATGTCGGTGTCGAGCCAGTTGAGGTAGGCGATGCCCACGGCGACCCCGTGGTGGGCCACCTCGGCGCGCAGTGAGTGGATGAAGGCCTCCACGCCCGCCTTGGAGGCGCAGTAGGCGCTCATCATGGGCGCGGCGCCGAGCGAGGCCAGCGAGGCGATCTGCAGATGGTATCCGGCGGTGCGGAGCAGGTCCGGCAGGAAGGCGCGGGCCGTGTGGGCGCTGCCGGTCAGGTTCACGTCGACGACGCGGCGCCACTCGGCCGGGTCCGACGTGGCGAACGGGCCGCCTTCCGCGATGCCCGCGTTCGCCACCACGACCGACGGCGGGCCCAGGCGCCCGCGGACCTCATCGGCCGCGTCGTCCAGCGCGGCGGGGTCGGTGACGTCGGCCTCGACCGCCAGCGCCGGAGTCGGCAGGTCCGCCGCCACGGCGTCCAGCAGCGACTTCTCGTGGCCGAGCAGCGCGATCCGGGCGCCTCGGCGGGCGCACGCGTGTGCCAGGGCGGCGCCCAGTCCGCGCGCGGCGCCGGTCACCACGACGGTGCGATTCCGGAGGGGGCTGTCTGTCACCGGTCGGCCCTTTCTCGGGGAAGACGTGGACGGTCGGACGCGGCCGGTCGCAGGGGCCCGGCCGCACGCGGCCGACCGCATGTGCCCGGCGGACGCGGTAGGTCGCACACGGCCGGGAGCACGCGGCCGGTCATGGCTTGTCGCCGGTGCGGTCGCGTCGGGTGAGGGTGCGCTGTAGCCGCGCCAGGCCGGCGAACCGGTGCTGACGCAGCGCGGCGCGCGCGGCGTTGGCGCCCGGCGCCCCGTGCACCCCGCCGCCCGGATGGGCGGCCGCGGAGGCGAGGAAGAGGCCGGTCACCGGGGTCTCCGGCCGCCCGGTGCCGGGCACGGGCCGGAAGACGAGTTGCTGGTGCATGGCCGTGGTGCCGCCGTTGATGGCGCCGCCCTCCAGGTTGGCGTTCATGTTCTGGAGTGTCGGCGGGGCCAGTACGCGCCGGGCCCGGATCAGTGACCGGAAGCCGGGCGCGAAGCGTTCCACCTGACGTTCGACGCGGTCGGCCATGAGTTCCTGCTCCTCGGTGTCCCAGCTGCCGGTGATGCCCTCGTCGCCCGCGTCGGCCCGGATGTCGTGGGGGACGTGGGTGTAGGCCCAGGCGGACTCCGTGCCGCGCGGTGAACGGGACGGGTCCGTGGTCGTCATCTGGCCGAACAGCGTGAAGGGGCGGTCGGGGACCTGCCGCATGGCGATCTGGGCGGCGAACCGGGTCAGCTCGTCGAGACCGTCGGCCAGATGCACGGTCCCGGCCGTGGCCGCGTCCTCGCACCGCCAGGGCACGGGGCCGTCCAGCGCCCAGTCCACCTTGAAGGTGGCGAAGTCCCACTGGAAGCGCCGCAGATCGGCGAGGACTTGGTCCGGCAGGTCCTCGGGGGCGACGAGATCGCCGTAGAGGGCGGGCACGGACACGTCCGCGAGGACGGCGCGCCGGGCGGCGACCGTCTCCCCGCCGGCCGTGCGGACGCCCACCGCGCGCCGGTCACGCACCAGGACGTGCTCGACGCGTCGCCCACAGTGCAGGGTGCCGCCCCGGGCGCGCAATCGGTGGACCAGGGCCGCGGTGAGGGCGCCGGAGCCGCCGACCGGGACGGGAAAGCCGTAGGTCTGTCCGAGCATGGACATCAGCCAGCCGTACCCGCCGCTCCCGGCGGCCTCCGGCGCGAGGTCGGCGTGCAGGGCGTTGCCGGCCAGGAGCAGTTTGCCGCCCTCGCCGCGGAACTCCTCCTCGCCCATGCGCCGTACCGGCAGCACCAGGGTGCGCGCCAGTCGCAGTCCGCCCCCGCCGCGCAGCCGCAGGGCCAGCCGGGCGCCGGCCCGGACCGGGGGGAAGGGGGTGAAGAGGGCGTCCAGGATGTCGGCCCGGTACCGGTCCCACACCTCGTGCAGGCGCTCCCAGGCGGCGCCGTCCCCGGACGCGAAGGCGTCGAGGGAGGCGGCGGTGGTGCCCACGTCGCGGTCGAGGACGGCACACGTGCCGTCGGTCAGGGGGTGGGCCAGCACGTGGGGGGCGTGCGCCCAGCGCAGCCCGTGGTCCTGCAACCGCAGTCCGGCGAGGACCGGGGAAGCGGCGGCGAGCGGGTAGAAGGAGCTGAACAGGTCGTTGACGAAGCCCGGGGCGACCTCGCTGTCGTGGCGCACCGCCCCGCCCGGTTCGGGCTGCTCCTCCAGGACCTCCACGCTCCAGCCGGCGTCCAGCAGCAGGTTCGCCGCCACCAGCCCGTTGGGGCCGGCCCCGATCACGACGGCGTCAGGCACGGCCGGCTCCGGGTCCGAAGTCCACGGTCCCGGTCGATTCCGCCGGGTCCGGCCGGCACTGTTCCCCGGCCTCGGACTCGCACAGCTTCGCGAGCCGGGCGAGCATCGCACGGTGCCGCACCTGGATCAGCGCCTCGACACCCACGTTGTGCAGCAGGCCGCCGGGGCCGCGCAGCGGGTGTTCGTCCACGATCACCAGGCACTGCTCGCCCCAGGGGCGCAGCTCGATGGCGATCCGGGCCGTGCCGAGCCTGCCCGCCTTCGCCTCCAGCTCCAGCACGGAGCCCTCCACACAGTGCCGGACCACCGACTCGTTGTTCAGCCGCACCGGCCCGAGCCGCACCTCGTAGGCGATCGTCGCGCCGACCCGCGGCCACTGTCCGGTCTTGGGGATGACCTCCGACGGGCCCACCACCCACTCCACGTACCGGTCGCCGTCCGCGAGGACGTCCCACACCGCCGCCGGACCCGCCTGGATCAACCGATGCCGAACCGCCACGCCCGCCTCCCACATCCAGAAGCCGTCACTGCAAGGACGCAGCACTGAGTGCCCCGTCCGGGACCGGCCAACCAGGACAGGCCCGCCCACCCCTCCCCGCGGACTCCGGCCGCCCGGCGGACAGGCTCTCCGGAAAGCCCCTGCATTGGCATGGACCTGACGTCGCACCCTGGCTAAGCTCGGAACCAACCCGGTGAGAGCGCTCTCAGACTGCGGTTGTTCCACCCCCACCTCGCTGGAACGACGAAGGGCAACCCCGTGAGACGCAGCAGACTCAGGCACCTCGGCCTGGCCACCCTCCTCGTGCTCGGCAGCCTGACGGCGGTCGGCACGCTGCCCGCCTCGGCGGCCGGCTCCCCCACCTACTCCGCCAAGGACCCGGCCGCTTCCGCCGGCCTCCTGGACGCCATGCAGCGGGACTTCGGCCTCACCCGGGCCGAGGCCGAGGACCGGATCGCGGCCGAACGCCGCGCCACCGACCTCGCACCCACGGCACGCAGGGCCGCCGGGGACGCCTTCGGCGGCTCCTGGTTCGACGCCGGTCGCGGGCGGCTGACCGTGGCCGTCACCTCGGAGGCGTCCCCCGCGACGGTACGGGCCGTCGGCGCCACCGGTGCGCACGTCCGCACCGTCGAACACAGCGCACGGCAGCTCGACGCCGCCAAGACGCGCATCGACCGCCTGGACGCGCCCGCCGGCGTCAGCAGCTGGCACGTCGATCCGGCCGCCAACGCGGTGGTCGTCGACGTGGTCGCGGACAAGCGGGCCGACAACGATGTCCAGCGCTTCGTGACCCGGGCCCGCGAGGCCGGACCGGTCGCGGTGCGCACGGTGGCGTCGGCCCCGCAGACCTTCGCGGCGGGTACGGTCGGCGGCGACCCGTACTACACCGGCAACGTCCGCTGCTCCATCGGCTTCTCGGTGCACGGCGGGTTCGTCACCGCCGGGCACTGCGGCGGCGTGGGAGGGGCGGTCCGCGGCTGGGACGGCTCGCACATCGGGACGTTCCGGGGCTCGTCGTTCCCCGGCAACGACTACGCCTGGGTCAGTGTGGGCAGCGGCTGGTGGACGGTACCGGTCGTGCTCGGCTGGGGAACGGTCTCCGACCAGCTGGTGCGCGGCTCGAACGAGGCACCCGTCGGCGCCTCGATCTGCCGCTCCGGCTCCACCACCCACTGGCACTGCGGCACCGTGCTGGCCAAGAACGAGACGGTCAACTACAGCCAGGGCGCGGTACACCAGATGACGAAGACCAGCGTCTGCGCCGAGGGCGGCGACTCGGGCGGCTCCTTCATCAGCGGCGACCAGGCGCAGGGCGTGACCTCGGGCGGCTGGGGCAACTGCTCCAGCGGCGGGGAGACCTGGTTCCAGCCCGTCAACGAGATCCTGAACCGCTATGGGCTGACCCTGCACACGGCCTGACCCCGAGACGGCGGGGAGGACGTCGCCGGGTGGCCGGCGAGGCCCTCCCCCGACCGTCGGTCGCGCGCCGTCAGAAGTCGCCCGGCCCGGCGCCCGGCTCCGGTGCGTCGGGTCCGGCCGCCGTGGTCAGTCGGCGGTAGGCGGCCCGGGCATGGACCAGGCGGGCCAGTGCCGTGCCGACGAGAGCCGCGACGAGCAGACAGCCCAGCCAGACCGCGTCCCGCCGGCCGGCCCACGTCAGCGTGCCGGCGGGCGGGATGGCGAAGCCGTTGAGGGACAGCCAGCAGAGGACGGCGGTCCCGGGGGCGGCCGTGAACCGGGCGCAGAGCCCGAGCAGGGCCGCCAGCAGGGAGAGCACGACGAGCGCGAGTCCGGGGCGGCCCGAGCCCACGGTGCCGTTGAGGAGGGCCACCAGGGCGAGGGCTCCGCCGAAGGCCCCCGCCCACACAAGCGGAGCCGCGACCGGCCGGGGAACGGGCCTGGCACCGCTGCCCAGGGGCACCCACTCGATCATGCTGACGACTCCTTCCGGTCCCGGACGGCTCCAACCACGCCGTCGGACACCGACCCTGCGGGCAGATTGTCCCACCGGGGTGCCCGGTGACGTACCGGCCGGGGTGGTGACCGGGGTTCACCGGGCACCGCCGCGACCATTACCCGCGTGCCCGGCCCCGCGATGCCCCTCGTACCGGCCGTCGTCCGAACCGCCGGGCTACTGCCCTGCCCGCCGGACCGAGCGGGACGCCGACCGGGCCGCGGCGCACCCGGACGGGCGGGCGCCCCGGCCTGGGGCGCGCCCACGGCAGTACGCCACGATGACCACCGGCCGCCTCGGCACTCGGGCGCGGACGGCACACCCGGAACGGACCACGCGCCAACGCCCGCAGGCGGGCGGGACGGGGCTTCCCCGCAACGTGCCCCGGCCCCCGGAAAGGCCCCCGGGGCGGCGTCGCTCCACGGTCACACGCCGGGCCGGGGCCGCGCCATCGGGGACGGCACCCATGGCGTCCGGGCGTCGGCACTCAGCACCGGCCCGGGACGCGCGCCGCCCGGCGGCCGAGGAGACTTCCCCGCCGTGCGGCTGACGGGGGCGCGCCGCGGCCGACTCGGGGATCCCGGCCGCGGCACGCCCCGCCGCCCCGGTGCGGGAGGAATGCGCACCGGGGCATGTTCTGCGGCTTCCCCGGGTCGGCGCCGCGACACTGCGCCGGACGAGTGATGGTCGCCGCCGGTCAACCGGCGCGGTGCCCCGACCCTTTCGGCTGACAGCCGCCGCTCGGCGGGCATGGCCTGTCGGCATGGCCGCCACCGGGCTGCTGGACGCCGACCACGCAGCGCAGCAGGGTGGTCTTGCCGCAGCCGCTCGGGCCCAGCAGGCCGACGATGCGGCCACGGGGGATGGTGAAACCGACGTTGCGCAGCACCGGTTGGGTACCCCGGGTCACCTGCATCCCGTAGGCGGCGACGGCCGGAAAGTCACCCGGAGGCGTTGCGCTGTGCTCGGTGGTGTGCTGCACGGCTCCACTGCGTTTCGCGGATCGGGGCCTCGGCGGGCGGCCTCGACGCGGCCACCGGGGTGGCGTGGAGTGGAATGGTCCGGGTCAGGATTCGCGGCGGGTCATCGCCCAGGCGATGTCGTGCAGTTGGCGGTAGGCGTCAGAGGCCGGCCGGGCCTGCGAGAGGGACCGCAGCGCGGCCGTCACCTGGCGGCGGGCCTCCTCCTCGGCCGCCTGCCGTCCGCCGGCCCGTTCCACGAGGTGACGCGCCAGGTCGATGCCGGCCTCGTCCAGTGGGTGCGGTGCGCGGTACAACTCGCGCAGCCGCTCGGCCTCCTCGCCCGGAGCCGCGAGGGCCGCCGCCACCGGCAGCGACTTCTTGCGCGCGGCGAGGTCCGAGCCGACCGGCTTGCCGCTGCGCGCGGTACGGCCCCAGATGCCGAGGATGTCATCCGTGCACTGGAATGCCACGCCGAGTCGCCGGCCGAACTCCCGCAGCCCGCCGACCCGGACGTCGTCCGCGCCGGCCAGCACGCCGCCCAGCGCGCAGGCGCAGCCGATCAGGGCGCCCGTCTTGCCGGCGGCCATGTCCAGGTAGTCCGCGACCGACACCTCGTGGGCCTTCTCGAACGCGACGTCGTTGCTCTGCCCCTCCACCAGTTCCAGGAGGGCGCCCACGAGTTCCTGCACGGCTGCCCCGGCCCGTCCCGGCGGGGCCTGGGCCAGGGCGCGCAGCGCCGCGACCAGCAGCGCGTCTCCGGTCAGTACGGCGGCCGGGGTCCCGAACAACGACCAGGCGGCGGGCCGGTGGCGGCGCAGCGCGTCGCCGTCGATGACGTCGTCGTGCAGCAGGGTGAAGTCGTGCACCAGCTCGACCGCCACGGCGCCGGGCACCGCGGCCGCCGGGCTTCCTCCGACGGCCACCGCCGACAGCAGGGTGAGTGCCGGGCGCACCGCCTTGCCGCCGCCGGACTCGGCCGCGCGGGGTGCGCCGTCGGCCTCGCACCAGCCCCGGTGGTACCGGGCCACCAGGCTCTCCGCGGCCGGCAGCGACTCGACCGCGGCCCGCAGGGCGGGCGAGAGCACGTCGTCGACCCAGTCCAGACGCGGAAAGGCACCTACCGGGGCCGAGTCGGCCATCTGCGACACGTACTGCTCCTCACGTTGGCAGGACACGTTGGCGGAAAGCGGAAGCCGACGGCACTCGCACCGCGCCGGGCCGGCCGCACCGCCAGTCAATCGGCTGCCGCACCGCGGGCAGGGTCCGCGGCGCCCCACCCGGTGAAAGATCACCGGAGCAGCCCAGGTCTATGACCACGCACCCAGCCGACCATCACGCCGACCGCCCGCCACGGCTCCCGTCGACCGCCCGACGCAGTCCGCGGTGTTACGCGATCCGCAGTCCGCCCCGCCGCGGGATGCGACGGGGCGGACGGTTGCGGACGGTCCGTCAGCACGGCGTGACTGCCATCAACTTCTCGAAGGAAGCCATGCAGTCTGGGCAGTGACGTGCCCGTTCACCGTCGGATGCCTCGATACGTTCGCGGAGCCGCTGTCCGCACAGGGTGGCCGCGGCCTGTTTGGCCATCACGTGCCACACCAACGCTCCGCCCGCCTTCTCCGGGCCCACGCACATTTCGTACATGATCGGCCTCCCAGCCTGGACGCCGCTGACACTCTCCAGGAGACACCGGATCGGCCGTCACCAGTACTGTGCGGGGGCCATTCGGGTGACGGCCGCTTCGCCCCTCCGAGGTGACGACGCACCCGGACGGATAGAAACGATCAGCCAACCGGCCCTACATGGGTGGTCGCGTGACGTGGCGTCGACGCAGGCTGCCGCGGGTCGGCTGCTCTGGTCGGATGGCGACACAGACCGAACCGATCGCGCCGGTCCCGGCGGCGGAACACCGCGGCAGGGGGCGGGTGGTCGTCTCCTGGCTGACCACGACCGACCACAAGCGGATCGGCCACCTGTATCTCATCACGTCGTTCGCGTTCTTCCTGATCGCCGGGGTGCTGGCGATGCTGGTCCGGATGGAGTTGGCCCGGCCGGGTCTGCAACTGCTCTCCAACGAGCAGTACAACCAGGCGTTCACGATGCACGGCACGATCATGCTGCTGCTGTTCGCCACCCCGACCTTCGCCGGATTCGCCAACGCCGTCATGCCGTTGCAGATCGGTGCGCCCGACGTGGCCTTCCCTCGGCTGAACATGCTCGCCTACTGGCTGTTCCTCTTCGGCGGCCTGATCGTGCTCGGCGGCTTCCTCACCCCACAGGGCGCCGCGGACTTCGGCTGGACCGCGTACACACCGCTCAGCGGGCCGGTCCGGTCCCCCTACCTCGGCGGTGATCTGTGGATCATGGGGCTGGCGCTGTCCGGGTTCGGCACCATCCTGGGGTCGGTCAACTTCATCACCACGATCATCTGCATGCGCGCACCCGGCCTGACGATCTTCCGTATGCCGATCTTCGTCTGGAACGTGCTGCTGACCTCGGTCCTGGTGTTGCTGGCCTTCCCGGTGCTGGCCGCGGCGCTGCTGGTGCTGGAGGCGGACCGGCACTTCGGTGCGCACGTGTTCGACGCCGAGAACGGCGGGGCGATCCTGTGGCAGCACCTGTTCTGGTTCTTCGGCCATCCCGAGGTGTACATCCTCGCGCTGCCGTTCTTCGGGGTGATCACCGAGATCATCCCGGTCTTCGCCCGTAAGCCGATCTTCGGTTACATGGGCCTGGTGGGTGCCACCATCGCCATCGCCGGGCTGTCGGCCACCGTCTGGGCGCACCACATGTTCGCCACCGGTGCCGTACTGCTGCCGTTCTTCTCCTTCCTGACGTACCTCATCGCCGTCCCCACCGGGGTGAAGTTCTTCAACTGGATCGGCACGATGTGGAGGGGGTCCCTGTCCTTCGAGCCGCCGATGCTGTGGGCGGCCGGCTTCCTGGTGACTTTCCTCTTCGGGGGCCTGACCGGAGTGATCCTCGGCTCACCGCCGCTGGACTGGCACGTCACCGACTCGTACTTCGTCGTGGCGCACTTCCACTACGTCCTGTTCGGCACGATCGTGTTCGCGATGTTCGGCGGATTCAGCTTCTGGTGGCCGAAGATGACGGGCCGCATGCTCGACCACCGGCTGGAGAAGGTGCACTTCTGGACGCTGTTCGTGGGCTTCCACACCACGTTCCTGGTGCAGCACTGGCTCGGCGTCGAGGGCATGCCGCGCAGGTACGCCGACTATCTGGCCGTCGACGGATTCACGGCCCTCAACACCCTCTCCTCGATCGGCGCGTTCCTGCTGGGTCTGTCCACGCTGCCGTTCCTGTACAACGTGTGGTGGACCGCCAAGTACGGCCCGCCGATCGAGGTCGACGATCCCTGGGGCTACGGGCGCTCGCTGGAGTGGGCCACGTCCTGTCCTCCGCCCCGCCACAACTTCCGCGAACTGCCGCGCGTGCGCTCCGAGTCGCCGGCCTTCGACCTGCACCACCCAGGCCTCACCCGGCTCGACCAGGCGGAGCAGACCGGGCGGCGCGACGCGGTGGAGCCGGGTGAGGGACACAAGGGCGGCGACCGTACGTCCTGACGCGGGGCAGGGCACGCCTACGCCGGTGACGACGAAGCCGCTGCGCGGACGGGTCGGGACGCGGCGCAGGGGGATGCGCAGGTCCTGCTCGGGGACCGTGTACTCCAGGCGCGCCAGCCGCACCGCAAGGGCCTCCAGCAGGCCCACGGTGACGCGCTCGCCGGGGCAGCGGTGACCGGTGGCCGGGTCGCCGCCGCCCTGCGGGATCAGCTCGTCGGGGTCGGCGGGCCGCTCCAGGAACCGCTCCGGCCTGAAGGTGCAGGGGTCGCCCCAGAGCTTCTCGTCGTGGTTCTGGCCGTAGACGTCGAGCAGCAGCGTCCCGCCGGCGGGACGGACTCGCCGTGCCAGGTCAGCTCCTTGACCGTCCGGCCGCCGAGGAACGGGGCGAACGGGTAGAAACGGCGAACCTCGTGCGCGAACGCGGTGGCGAACGCGCCGTCACCTGCGCGCAGCCGCTCCCGATGGGCCGCCCACCGGTGCAGGGCGTGGGCGGCGCCCTGCCCGAACAGCGCCTCTGCCGGCACGGTCAGCGTGCCGTCCTCGGCCCGGACGGCGGGCCGCCCGCCGTGACCTGGGGGGTGCCGTTTGGATCGTGCCGGGGTCGCGGGGCCTGGCACGCACATCTGCGGCGTTGTCGTCGGTTGCCAGGGCTCCGCCCTGCCCTCCTCCGCCTTGCAGCCGCACGCACCAGACCCCGCTCGGGTCAGTCGCAACGCACCGCTGCCCGGAGTCGGCCTGATCCAAACGGCACCCCCTAGCGGGCGGCGACCGCCGCGACCGTTCAGTTCAGTTTGCCGACGGCCGTGACCGTGGTGGTCTTGAAGTCGGCCACCTGGGCGTGCGCGAAGGTGCCCATCTGCCCCCACTGCACGACGGTCACGGTCCTGCCGTCCCGGCCCACCGAGAACAGGCCGATGTCTGAGGCGCCCCACTCGGCGACCGTGTGGACGCCGTAGACGTGGGCGCCCTCCTCCACGTTCAGCCGGCCGTAGTACTTCTGCGTGGCGGTGATGTCGGGGTACTGCTCCATCACCTTCCGCGCGCAGTCGGCGAGGTTCCTGCGCAGCAGGGCGGCGAACTCCCGGGCCTGCCGCGGGCCGCGCTCCACGACCGTGGCCTGAAGGGCGCCGGTGTCGTACTCGGTCCAGTACCGGCGGTGGGAGGCGGTGGACGGCAGCGCTTCGCCGACGCACATGGGCAGCGGATCCGGCTGTCCGGCGGTGACCGGCCCGGCGTACCAGTCGGAGGTGGGATGCGGCGGCAGTTCGGCCGGCTCCAGGAAGGCGGGCGGATCGGTCTGCGGCGTCGCCGCGGTCGCCGGGACCGCGGTCACGGCGACCGCGGCACCGGCCGCCAGCGCGGTCACGGCGGCGCGGGCCCCTCGGTTACGGACGTGCATGTGTCCCCCATGTCGGTTCGTCGGTATCGGTCGTCCTTTCCCCGTACGACCCGTACGACCCGACATGAGGGCGAAGGGTTGCCCTTGTCCCTGCTACGAATTCACCCGGCCGCGTTGTCGGTGCGCAGCCGCACCTGCTCCTCCAGACGGCGCAGGCTGCTGTCGAGGGCGTCGGCCACCGTCTGCTCCCCGGGGTCGTGGCCCTCGTCGAAGAACGACAGGTGCACCGTCACCTCGCTGGCCCCGCTGTCGAGTCCGGCGACCTGCAGCCAGCCGGCGTAGCTGCCCTGGTCGCGGGTGCCCCATTCGAGCCGCATCTGCTCGGGCCGGGCGCTCAGCAGCGCGGAGGTGTCCTGGTCGGTGCGGTCCTCGTGCACGGTGACCGCGGGCGGGTCCTCGGGCTCCACGTGCAGGTCCCGGGGCAGCCAGGTGTCCAGCTGCCCGACGTTCGCGGCCTGGCCGAAGACCTGCTCGGGATGGGCGGGCATGGTGCGGGAACGCTCGTACTCGGTCATGCGGCACCACTCCTTCGCGCTCGGTGTCGTACGACGTGACGCGTGCCCTGTCTGTCCCGACCGAAGCGCTTCGGCGGTGATCCGCTCGACGGGCGGGGCGGGGCGCCCGGTGTCAGACTGCTGCGCAGTGTGCCCCGCCACGACGGGTTTCTCGACGAGGGGAGACGAGGTGCCGACTCCAGAGGCGTGCGATGCGCTGCTGCAGGAGTTCCTCGCCGATCCGGCCCATCTGACCCTGGACCTGGCCGGCGCGGTGGCCCGGTGCACGAAGGCGCTGGATATCCAGCACGCGGTGGTCTACCTCGCCGACCTGCAGCAACGGCACCTCGTACCGCAGACCGACGTGGCGTCGGCCATCCCCGTCGACGGCTCTCTCGCGGGTTGGGCCTACCGCACCCAGGCGCTGCGTGTGGAGGAGTCGGACACGGGCGGCGTCATCGCGTGGCTGCCCCTGGTGGACGGTGCCGAGCGGCTCGGCGTGCTGGCGGTGCACTCGTCGGCGCTCACCTCCGCCACCCTGACCCGGGGCCGGACGCTGGCCTCGCTGCTGGCCATGATGATCACCTCGAAGCGGGCCTTCGAGGACTCCTTCGTCACGCACACCCGTACCCAGCCGATGGACCTCCCCTCGGAGATGCTCCGCGCGTTTCTGCCGCCGCGCACCATCGGCAACGCGCACGTCGTGTCGACGGCCGTCCTCGAACCGGCCTACCAACTCGGCGGGGACGCCTTCGACCACTCGCTCACCCGGACGACCCTGCACGTCTCGGTCATCGACTCCATGGGGCACGACCTGGCTTCCGGGCTGACCAGCGCGGTGGCGCTGGCCGCCTGCCGCAACGCCCGGCGCAACGGCGCCGACCTGCCCACGCTCGTGGAGTGCGTCGACGACGCGCTGGCCCGCTGGCTGCCGGAGCAGTACTGCACCGCGGTCCTCGCCCAGTTGGAGTTCGCGACCGGCCTGCTGCGCTGGAGCAACTGCGGGCATCCGGCGCCTCTCCTGATCCGGGGCGAGCAGTTGATCGTCGACGCCCTTGAGCGGGAGGCCGATACGCCGATGGGCGCTCCGGCCCTCCTGTCCGCCGAGCCGCGCCAGACGCACGAGATGAGGCTCGAGCCCGGCGACCGGGTGCTGATGTACACCGACGGGGTCACGGAGGCGCGCACCCGGGAGGAGAAGCTGTTCGGGCTCGAACGGTTCGCGGACTACGTCATCCGGGCCACGGCGGGCGGCGAGCTGGCGCCCGAGTCGCTGCGGCGCCTGATCCACTCGATCCTCGACTCGCAGACCGGCGGGCGGCTGCGCGACGACGCGACGATCCTGATGTTCGAATGGCGGCCGCCGGCCCGCTGACGCCGGCACGGTCCCCGACAGGTCAGACCGGGTGCCCTCGGGCACGGAGCCAGTCGTGCACGGTGTCCTTGTCCGACGGGGTGATGCGGACGGGTCCTTCCACGTAGGGCCCCTCGTCCTCGGTGAAACCGGTGTCCGTGATCCTCGCGGTGACCCAGGTGGCCAGGTCCTGGGCGGCCCGCTCGGGCAGGGCGCCCCGTTCCCAGCCGGTGCGGGCCTCGTGGGCCGCGGCACGGTCGTGCTGCTCGGTCTCCGCCAGCCACGCGGCCACCAGCCGTTCCACCGTCCGGCGGTCCTCGGGTCCGGTCCGCTGCTTGTCGTTCATGCCGCCCGAGTGCCCGGATTCCTCCCGGCACCTCATCTCCGGGACGGGTTCGTGTCGGCGTTACCGCGCCGGGTACCCGGAACTTCAGCGGAGGACCGGCCCGACACCGTCTGATTCATCTCGCTCAGCTCCGACTGATTCGTTTCGTTTCAGTCCGAGTCAGACTGATCCGGCCCGGCAGAAGGCGACAGCCCGGGAAGGGGACAGCAATGACGCAGCCCGCCGACGACCACGCTCTCGACCAGCGCGCCGGCGTTTCCGAGCTCCGTCTGGCAGCGGGGGACCCAGAACTCGTCCCGCAGAACGACGCACGCCACGAGGATCTCCCGCTCGACCGCAATCAGGCGATCCTTCAGGCGGCCAAGCAGGTGGGCTCGATCCTGAAGAAGAAGGAGCACCCGTTCGCGCTGGCCGGCAGCGTGGCCGTGTACGCGCACGGCGGTACCCAGAACCTCCAGCACGACGTCGACTTCTGCATCCGGCCCGACGACGCGGAGGCCGTCGCCGCGACGCTGCGGGAGGCGGGTCTGGCGGTGTACACACCTCCCGAGGACTGGCTGCTGAAGGCGAACTGCCTGGGACAGCACGTCGACCTCATCTTCGAGCTGGCGCACGAGCCCGTCACGACACAGTTGCTGGCGCGGGCCCAGGACCTCTCGGTCGACTCGGTGCTCATGCCGGTCCTGTCGCCGACCGATCTGCTGCGCGGTCTGCTGGCGGCCTTCTCGGAGCACCACTGCGACTTCGGGGCGGTACTGCCGATCGCCCGCACGCTGCGGGAGAAGATCGACTGGGAGGAACTGCGCCGCGACTGCGGGGACGCCCCGATGCCCGCCGCGTTCTTCTTCATCCTCGAACGGCTGGAGATCATCTCCCCGTCCCACTCCGCGAAGGAGGAGCAGCGATGAGCGATCCCGTCGCACACCGGGGACCCGCGGCGAGCGACACCTCTGCCGCGGCCGAGAACGTCGAGTACCGGGTGGCCCACCTGCACGACCGGCTCGCCGCGGAGGAACTCGGCGAGCTCGGTGTACGTGCCGAGATCCGGGCCGGCGCGATCGTGCTCACCGGCACGGTGCCCTCCGCGCAGTGCCGCGAGACGGTGCTGCGGGTCGCCCACGAGGAGCTGGCCGGGCTCACCGTGCACACCGACGTCGTGGTGGCGGAGACGGCCGGCCCCGACCATGCGGAGGAGCTGTGATGATCCGCGTCGCCGCCGTCGGAGACATCCACATGGGGCCGGACAGTCAGGGACTGCTGCGGCCGGCCTTCGAGACCCTGCCCGACTGTGCCGACCTGCTGCTGCTCGCCGGGGATCTCACCCGGCACGGCACGCCGGAGGAGGCGCGGGTGGTGGCCCAGGAGGTACGCGACCTGCCGGTGCCGGTGGTGGCCGTGCTCGGCAACCACGACCACCACGACGAACAGCCCGAGAAGGTCACCGCCCTCCTCCAGGACGCCGGCGTCAGAGTCCTGGAGGGTGAGGGGACTGTCCTGGAGTGCGCCGGGGCCCGGGTGGGGATCGCCGGGGCCAAGGGGTTCGGCGGCGGTTTCGTGGGGCGCAGCGCGGGAGAGTTCGGCGAGCCGATCATGAAGGAGTTCGTCCGCACCACACGCCGCTCGGCGGACAGCCTGCACGCCGCGCTGAAGGAGTTGGACGACGAGGGCTGCGCGGCCCGGGTGGCGCTGACCCACTTCTCCCCGGTCGCCGACACGCTCGCCGGGGAGCCGCCGGAGATCCACCCGTTCCTCGGCAGCTATCTCCTGGCCGAGGCGATCGACACGGCCGGTGCGGACCTCGCCGTCCACGGCCACGCCCACCTGGGCTCGGAGCACGGGATGACGGCGGGCGGCGTGCGGGTGCGCAACGTGGCCCAGCCCGTCATCCGCCGGGCCTTCAACGTCTACCGGCTGGGCACCGCCTGACCGCCGCCCCGCGCGTCAGGTCCGGCCGGTGTCCTCCGTCGTACGTCCGAGGCAGGTGACGTCCGCGGGGTCCATGCCCGCCGCCTCGATCACGTGGAAGCCCATCCGGTCGTAGAAGGCCCTGGCCGGCGTGTTGGCCGTCGCCATGACCAGGTGGACGGCCGGTACCCCGCGCTCCCGCAGTGCCCGCCAGAACGCGCGCATCAGTGCCCGGCCGTGTCCGCGGCCCTGCCAGTCGGGCAGCAGGTCGATGTGCAGATGGGCCGGGTACGCGGCAAGTTCGGGGACGATCATCCGCTCCGGGTCGTGCAGCAGTCCGGCCATGACCTCGTCCGGGGAGCCGGGCGGGCCGTCCGGTGCCGGATACCGGTCGGCGACCCGCGGCAGCCACTTGGCCCGGAACTCCTCCGCGAAGCGCGGGGTGTCCGCCGTGCCGAGGATGTAGCCGACCGCCCGGCCCTGTCCGTCGTCCAGCACGAAGGCCAGGTCGGGATCCAGGTGGACGTAGGGGGCGGCGAAGATGGCGGGCAGGACGGCGGGGCCGGCGTACACGGGCCGGCTGTCCCGGCCGTTGTGCGCGGTGCGGATGCAGATGTCGTCGAGGGCCGGGGCGTCGGCGGGGCGGTACGGGCGTACGGCGGCTGTCGGGGTCACCGCAGCATCCTGCCCGCCTGGGAGCGCTCCCACAAGTGGTCCGCTTCGATCGGTGGCGCCCGGGTACCCGGCGGCCCGCAGTGTGACGACGGTTGGCAGGAGGCCGGCAATGGAGGACAGCGCGGACCGGATCGCGCAGCCGTGGGGCGACAGAGTGCCCTACGGGCGGCACGAGACCTGGCCGGCCCGGGTGGACACGTTCCTCGCGGACGGGGTGGAGCCCGAGGCGGTGCAGCAGTGGGTGCAGTCGGCGTCGATCCTGCACTCCGACGGCGACGCCATGGACATCGCGGTGGCCGACGGCCGGATGGTGGGCGTACGGGGCCGGGACGTGGACCGGGTCAACCGCGGCCGGCTCGGTCCGAAGGACCTGTTCGGCTGGCAGGCGAACGCCTCCCGGGACCGGCTGACCCGGCCGCTGGTCCGGCGCGACGGGCGGCTGGAGGAGACGGACTGGGACACGGCGATGAACCTGGTCGCCGCCCGCTCCCGCGAACTGCTGGACGAGCGCGGACCGGGCTCGATCGGCTTCTACACCACCGGGCAGCTGTTCCTGGAGGAGTACTACACGCTCGCGGTCCTCGCCCGGGCCGGCATCGGCACCAACCACCTCGACGGCAACACCCGGATGTGCACGGCGACGGCCGCGGAGGCGCTCAAGGAGACCTTCGGCTGCGACGGACAGCCCGGCAGCTACGACGACTTCGACCACGCCGACGTGGTCGCGCTGTTCGGCCACAACATCGCCGAGACCCAGCCCGTGCAGTGGATGCGGCTGCTGGACCGGATGGAGGGGGCCGATCCACCGCGCCTGCTGTGCGTGGACCCCCGCCCCACGCGGGTCGCCCGGCACGCCGCCGTGCACCTCGCGCCGCGCGGCGGCACCAACGTCGCCCTGCTCAACGCGCTGCTGCACGAGACGATCCGGCACGACCGGATCGACCGCGGCTTCATCGCCGCGCACACCGTGGGATTCGAGGAGCTGGCCGAGCGCGTCGCCGACTGCACGCCCAGGTGGGCCGCGGACATCTGCGACGTCCCCGCCGCCCGGATCGAGGAGGCGGCCGAACTCGTCGGTACCACCGACGCGTTGGTCTCCACCGTCCTCCAGGGCGTCTACCAGTCCCACCAGGCCACCGCGGCAGCGGTCCAGATCAACAACCTGCACCTGATCCGCGGCATGCTGGGCCGCCCCGGCGCCGGCCTCCTGCAGATGAACGGCCAGCCCACCGCCCAGAACACCCGCGAGTGCGGCGCCAACGGCGACCTGCCGGGCTTCCGCAACTGGCAGAACGACTCCCACGTCGCCGACCTCGCGAAGGTGTGGAACGTCGAGCCGGAGACCATCCCGCACTACGCGCCGCCCACGCACGCGATGCAGATGTACCGGTACGCCGAGCAGGGCTCGATCCGGATGCTGTGGATCAGCGGCACCAACCCGGCCGTGTCACTGCCCGAACTGTCCCGCATCCGCTCGATCCTGACGCAGAAACGCCTGTTCACAGTCGTACAGGACCTGTTCCTGACGGAGACGGCGCAACTGGCCGACGTGGTGCTGCCCGCCGCCACCTGGGGCGAGAAGACCGGCGCCCTCACCAACGCCGACCGCACGGTGCACCTGTCGGAGAAGGCGGTCGAGCCGCCCGGCGAGGCCAAACCCGACCTGGACATCTTCCTGGACTACGCGCGGCGCATGGACTTCCGGGACAAGGACGGCGGCCCGCTGATCACCTGGGACGACCCCGAGTCGGCGTTCGAGGCGTGGAAGCGCTGCAGCGCGGGCCGCCCCTGCGACTACACCGGCCTGTCCTACGCCAAGCTGCGCGACACCAGCGGTATCCAGTGGCCCTGCGACGAGGAGTCACCCGAGGGCACCGCTCGCCTCTACACCGAGGGCATCAGCTGGGCCCACCCGGACCTGTGCGAGAGCTACGGCAAGGATCTGGAGACCGGGGCGTCGCAGGAGGTGGTCGAGTACCGCTCCCTCAACCCCGACGGCAAGGCGATGCTGAAGGCCGCCGCCTACCGGCCGCCGCACGAGGAGCCGGACGAGCAGTACCCGTTCCAGCTCACCACCGGCCGGACGATCTACCACTTCCACACCCGTACGAAGACCGGGCGGGCACCCCAGCTCCGCGACGCCGCCCCGGGCGTGTGGGTGGAGATCTCCACCTCGGACGCGGACCGGCTCGGCCTCGGCGAGGGCGACCTGGTCGACGTGACGAGCAGGCGCGGTTCGCTCCGGGGGCGGCTGCGGGTGACCGGCATCCGGCCGGGCCTGCTGTTCGTGCCGTTCCACTACGGCTACTGGGACACCGAGAACGGTTCGGGACCGGGCCCGGACACTCCCGGACGGGCGGCGAACGAGACGACCGTCACCGACTGGGACCCGGCCTCCAAGCAGCCGCTGTTCAAGACGGCCACCGCCGGCCTCACCCTCGTGGAACGCGGCGATGGCAGTGCGTCCCCGGCACCGACCACCGCCGCCTCGGCGCCCGCCACCCCCGGCGTCGCGACGCCCACCGCGGGCGGACCGGCGGCGCACACGACACAGACACCGACCGGGTTCCCGCACGGCCGTGAGGAAGGCGCCCAGTGAACGGCATCACCCTGACCCTGCGCGCCCTGCACCGCGGCGAACGGCACCTGGCACACGACCTGGTGAGCGTCGCCGAGCGGCACCGCACCGAGCACGAGGTCCAGCACGTCGCCACCGACCTCGCCGCCTGGTCGCGTGAACACGTCCGGCGGCTGGCCGAGGTCGCCGCGCATTACGACGTGAGGCTCGGCGAACCGCCGGACCACTCGTCGGACGGCGTCTTCGCGACGCTGCGGAAGAAGGCGTCGGAGGCGGTGGTGCACCGGCCCGAGCCCGGCCTGCTGCTCCTGCGCGACCTGCGGGAGCTGCACATCGCCGCCACGGAGAACTCGCTGCACTGGGAGATGCTCGCCCAGGCCGCCCAGGCGTCCAGGGACAGCGAACTGCTGGGGCTGGCCTCGGCCTGCCACCCGCGGACACTGCGCCAGATGCGCTGGACCAACACCATGATCAAGAACCTGTCGCCGCAGCTCCTCAACAGCCTGTGACCTGCGCGGCCCCGGCGCGGCGCGGTGCCGGGGAGCGCAGGTACCGCGCTGGACGCCGAATGGCGCCGCCGGGTCCGGGCACCTGATGATCCCAGTAGGCGTCACACCCTCGGCAACCTCCGACACCCATGGATTGAAGCGAGAGAGAGTGTCATGAGTCTTCTGCGTATGGTCGGCCGCCCGATGCTCGCCTCGATGTTCGTCGCGGGCGGTCTGCACGCCCTGCGCCGGCCCGCGGACGTGGCCCCGGCGGCGGAGCCGATCGTGCGGCCGGTCGCGGACCGCGTGGCGGCGCTGCCGGACGACACCGAACAACTCGTACGGCTCAACGGCGCCGTCCAGGTGGCGGGCGGGGTCCTGCTCGGGCTCGGCCGCTGCCCGCGACTGGCCGCGCTGGCCCTCGCGGCGACGCTGGTCCCCACCACGCTGGCGGCGCACCGCTACTGGGAGGCGGAGGACGCGTCCGACCGCGCCCAGCAGCGCATCCACTTCCTGAAGAACCTGTCCATGATGGGCGGGCTGCTGATCGCGGCCGACGACACCGGCAGCGCCCCCTCACTGCTGTGGCGCGGCCGACACGCGGCCCAAGACCTGCGGCACGACGCCCACTTGGTGCACCGGTCGGTCCGGGCCGCGGCACGTCCCGCGGCGGCCGCGGGTGGTATCCGGGCCAAGCTGGGCAGCTGAAGGGGGCGTTAGCCCACTGAGTGTGGGGGGACCCGACGTCCGTGGCGGGTCGGTCCCGTAACCGCCACGACCTGATGGAGGTGAAGCATGGGACACGGAGGAAACGTCATCGACGAGCTGACGACCGATCACCGTGAGGTCGAGGAGCTCTTCGGCAAGATCGAGGCCCTGCCGTCCGGTCACAAGGACCGCAAGCTGTACGCCGATCAGGCCACCATCGAGCTCATCCGGCATTCGGTGGCGGAGGAGGCGTATCTCTATCCGGCCGTCCGTGAGCACGTGGCGAACGGAGGTGCCCTCGCGGACAAGGAACTCGAGGACCACGCCGAGGCCGAGCAGATCATGAAGGACCTGGAGGGCTGCGCGGCGGACGACGCCGAGTTCGACCGGTTGATCGGCAAGCTGATGAGTGAGATCCGTGAGCACGTCGCCGACGAGGAGGGCAACCTCTTCCCGCGGCTCCGCGAGGCCTGCCCCGCGGACGCGCTGAACGAGTTGGGCGACAAGGTCCGACAGGCGAAGAAGACGGCGCCGACACGTCCGCACCCGTCCGCGCCGGACAAGCCCCCGATGAACAAGCTCCTGGCGCCCGGTGCGGGAATGGTCGACCGGGTGCGGGACGCGATGTCGGGGCGGGGCAAGTCCGGCTGAGCGCACCCGTCCGCGAACGCCGTGTGATGTGAGGGCCCGTCGCCAAGGCGACGGGCCCTCACACGGCGTTCAGGCCCACCACTCCCCCGCCCTCCCGGGCGCCGCCGTCGTCGGGATCGTCTCGGCCAGGCCGCGGAGCGAGGCGACCGTGCGCTCCAGTCCGTCCTGCCAGGTCACACTCGGCAGCCAGCCGAAGATCTCGCGGGCGAAGCCGGTGACCGGCCGGGGCTCGGCAGGCCGGGCCCCCGCCCCGTCGACGAACGTCAGCGGCGAGTCGGACCCGGTCAGGTCGATCACCAGGCGGGCGATCTCCGCGGCGGTGGGCTCCTCGTCGCCACCGATGTCCACGGGCCGCACCGAGCGGCCGGCCGCGACCAGCAGCACGCCGTCGACCATGTCGTCGACGTAGCACAGGGGGTGCCTCCGGCTGCCGTCCCCGGGGACGGTGACGGGCCGGCCGGCGAGGGCCTGCTCGATGAAGCCCGCCACGGTTCCACCGGCGTCCGTGCGCATACCGGGTCCGTAGCCGGTGAACAGCCGGACGATGCCGGCGTTCGAGCCGCGGGCGCCCGCGTGCGCTGCGACCAGAGCCTCCGAGAACCGGACGGCCTCGGCGCAGGCGCTGTGCGGACCGACCGGGTCGGCGGCGGGCGGCACCGGCGGCGAGGAGGCGAGCAGAAACCGGGCACCGTCCCGGTCGGCGACGGCCAGCGCGTTGCGGGTGCCGAGGCTGGCGGCGTCCAGGACCTCCACGGGCCGGTCCGGCCAGGCGGCCGGGGACGCGGGACCCGCCAGGTGCAGGACCAGGTCGTAGGAGCCGGCCGGAGTTTCCGAGCAGTCGGGGTCGGAGATGTCGCGTTCCAGGAAGCGGAAGCCGGGCCGGCCGGCGAGGTGGGCCACCTTCTCCGCCCGCCCCGTGGAGAGATCGTCCAGGCAGTCGACTTCGACACCCGAATCGAGCGGGTGGGTGCACAGATGTGAACCGAGGAACCCTGCGCCGCCGGTCACCAGGACATGGTTCCAGGGCGGGCTGGACGCCGCCATCGACATCATGAGGACGACCCTTCTTCCTCTGCGAAACGCTGACGGAGCGTGGCCCCGGGTGCCCCACCGAGTCGCTTTCATGCTCTGACGTCTACTGCGCCCCCTGCCGTCACTGTCCGTGAGGCTCCAGAGCCTGTGATCAAACCCACTCACCTCACCAAATCAGTTGACGGTGAAGGAGTTTGGCCCCTCCGGCCCCGGCCCGGGGATGGGGACCGGCAATGACTCGCCGTTCCCTTCTGCCACGATGGTCGGCGCCGTCTCCGGCTCAGTGGAGTGGCCGCGCAACGCAGCCGGCCTTCTCAGCTCCCGTCCCTTTCCCTTCCGGGTCTCACGACTCGTCTTCGAGTGGCGCACTGTGTCTTCTTCCCCTGCCCCTACCCACACCTCCGCCTCCGTCTCCGCACCGTCCCGTTCGCCGTGGCGGTCCCTGAGATACCGCAGCATGCGCTGGTGGTCGGTCGCGAACTTCGTGTCGAACGCCGGTACGTGGATGCAGCTCACGGTGCAGAACCTGCTGGTCCTGCAGATCACCGGGTCCGCCGCCGCGACGGGTCTGTCGATGTCCGTCCAGGCCGCGCCCGCGCTCCTGATCAGCGTCTTCGGCGGCGCGGCCGTCGACCGCTGGCCACGGAAGCTGACCGCCGCCGTCAGCCAGGCCCTGCTCGGCGCGGTCGCGTTCGTGACGGCGCTCATGGTGGCACTGGACCGGCTCGACGTGACCTCCCTGATGCTGCTGGCCGCCGTCACCGGAGTCATCGCCACCGTCGACGGCCCGGCGTGTTCGCTGCTGGGCAACGACCTCGTCCCGCCCCAGGACGTGCCCTCCGCGATCGGCGTGGGCGCGCTGGTCCACCAGGCCGGCCGCCTCACGGGGGCCGCGCTGGCCGGGGTGACGGTCGGTTTCCTCGGTACGGCCGCCGCCTACGCCGCCAACGGCTTGTCGTTCCTGTTCGTGGCCTCGGTCATCCCCTTCCTGCGTCCGGCGCGCGGGGCGGTCAGGCACACCGGGGCGGTGAAGCGCGGCGCCGACGCGGACACCATGACCGTTCGCGAGGGGCTGGCCTTCTTCGCACGCCGTCCCCGCCTGCTGGCGCTGGCCGGCGTCACCGGGGTCAGCGCGGTCTTCGGCCGAAACTACCAGCTCACCCTGGCCGTCCTGGTCACCGGGCCGCTCGCGGGCGGCGCCGGTTCGTTCGGCACGGTCTCCACGGTGCTGGCCGTCGGCGGCATCGTCGGCGCCGTCCTGGGCGCCCGGCTGCGCCGGCCCTCCGTGCGGATCGTGGGCGCGCTGGCGGCGCTGGGCGGGCTGCTCCAGGTGGTGGCCGGCCTGTCGCCGTCGCTGGCCGTCCTCCTGGTGATGGTGCTGCCGATGGCCGTGGTGGAGTCCGTCTCCGACACCGCGGGAACGGCGGTGCTCCAGACCGACCCGCCCGCGCACATGCGGGGCCGGGTGCTCGGGGTGTGGGGCAGCATCGGCACCGTGTGGAGCCTCGGCGGCCCACCTGCCCTGGGCCTGCTGATGGAGCTGGCCGGCGCACGCGGCGCCCTCATCGCGGGTGGACTGATCATCGCCGGCAGCATCGGTGCGGGGCACCTTCTGCGGGAACGCCGGTTCACGGCCCCGGTGGCGGTACGGGCCAAAGACGCGGATGTGCCCGAGCAGGCGGCGCTGGGGACGGCCGCCTGAGCGGGACGGAAGTGGGTGCCGCCGCCCGGCGCTACAGGGTGCCGCCGCGCCCACCCGTGCCGCCCCTGGGGGTACCTCCCAGGCCGTTCAGGCGCTGGGGGAGGCACGACTTGCCCGCAGCCACGGGGTACGACGGCACGACTGCCCGCAGCGGGACGGGGAATCCGGTAGCCGCGTACGGCGAGAAGGGGACGTGCCGGGGGGAGTCCGTCCTCGGAACGGCGCGCGGAACGGGTCGGCCGCAGAAGTGCCGGCGTTGACGCGCCAACCGCTGCGGGCGGACACCCCCGGCACGGCCCCGACCCGCAACGAACCGGCCCGCGCTACCCGCACCCCCACCAAACCCGCGCAGGCCACCGCAGGTACACGGATCAGGCGACGAGCGCCCGGCCGGGGTCCAGTCGGGCCACGAGCTGGGCGTGGTGCAGTTCGGCGACAGGCGCGGCGAGGTCGGGATGGCGCAGGAGCGTCGCCGCCCGCCGGTCCTGCTCGTCGGGCGCGAGCAGGCGGCGGAACTCCACCGGCGCACCGCACGGCCTGCCCGCCACCGGGCCGCCGTCACCGTCCGCCAGCGCCGCCACGGCCAGGGCGGCCAGTTCCGGGTCGGTCAGCAGGCAGGCCGCCCAGCTCGCGACGACCTCGTCCACCCAGGTCCGCCAGGCATCCCCGTCCGGGTCGGCAGCAGCGGTACCGTCCGCGCCGGTGATCCAGTCGAGCCGGGCGGAGCCTCCGGGGCCCGCCACGCCCAGCAGCGCGACGTCCATCGGGGTCGGATAGCGCAGCCGGGCCGCGACCGTCACCGCCTGCCGCGCCTGCACCTCACCCAGGGCGCAGGCCAGCGCGCCGCCGGACGCCGGGTAGGCGCAGGTGAGCCACTGGGCGGTCGCCGCGATGACGGGGGAGAGATCTGCGTGCACTGCCGGGCCGTCCGAACTGCTCGTCGTGGGACAGGGAGTCTGGTCGTCGTGGAGGACACGAAAACCGTAGCCCGGGGCCCCGGCGTGGAACATGGCCCGGCTCTCCTCGGCGGCGTGGCCTCGGACACATCACACGGCGTGAGAGCCGCCCGGCCGCAGGCGGGGGGAGGCACACGGCATAAGGACCGCCCAGCCGCAGACAACGCCACACGTCATGAGAGCCGCCCAGCCGCAGGCGGGGGAGGCACACGGCGTGCACACGGCGTGACCCCCACGCCGGCGCCTCATAGGCGCGCGGCCCCGGCGGCGCCGGCCCATGCCGGGCGTCCGGTCACTCGGTCGCCACGACGATGCAGCGCCGCAGCTCCTCGATCGCCTCGGGGTCGCCCTCGATCGTCACCCCGGGGTCCCCGGAACCCCCGGAGCCCCCGGAGCCCCCGTCGGCGCTCTCCCGATTCCACAGCCGGCGCAGCACGGCCTCCGGGCTGCCGCCGAACGTCACGTCGGCCGTGCCGTCGCCGGCGCCGTCCGTCACGGCGAACTCCCCGGGGCCGGTCCGCACCCGCCACGCCGCGTCACCGGCCCGTACCAGGAACGTGTGCCCCGGCGAATCGGCCAGGATGCCGGTGAAGTACTCGCCCCACTCGGCGACGGAGTACGCGGCGAAGACCTTGAGCAGTTCGTCGATCCCGTCCACGGCGAGATCGGCCGGGACCGGCGCGACAGCCCGCCCGGTGCCCAGTTCGGCGTCGATGCGATGGATGACGGTCTCCTGGGCCATCCGCCGGATCCAGAAACCGACGCTCTGGTCGGGGCCGTACCAGGCGGCGGCCGGGTCCTCGGGAGCGCGGGTGGCGAACTCGGCGCGCAGCGCGGTGTACCCACGGTCGAGCAGCGCCGTCGGCTCCTCCTTGGCGAACTCCTCCGGCGGCCACGGCTCGGGCTCGACGCCCTCCCGCATGGCGACGGTCTTGTGCAGGTAGACCTCGCCGACGTGGCGGGTCAGATCGGCGACGGTCCAACCGGGGCAGGTGGGTACCGGGGCATCGGCGGCGGTGTCGACGACGGCCCGCAGCCGGTCGTAGTCGGCCGCGAGGCAGTCGAGGAAACGGGAGTACTCCATGCCGCAGAGACAAGCACACGCTCAGGACAGGAGCACGGGGTTCAACCGGCTTGGCGGGATCGGGCCCGTGCTCACCAGGCCCCGCTGGTGAGCACCGGGCGGCGGACCGCCTCGGCGGCGTCCCGCAGATGGAGGGCGACGGTGATCAGGGCGCGCAGGGCGGAGGGACGCAGGCTCTGGGCGCTCTCGGCGGCCAGCACCAGGAGGCAGCCCGCGGCCTGCTCGACGACCGGGACGGAGAACGCGAAGGCGTCGCCGTCGGCCCCGCGGAACGCGCGCCAGGGGGTCGCCGCACCGTCGATGGCCTTCTGGACCGCGTGCTCGAGATGCTGTGCGGCCTGCTCGCACACGGGGGCGGGCAAGGTGATGGTGCGATGGAACGCTGAACTGGTCATAGTCCCACTGCTCCCCCGCGCCCGGGGTGTTCGATCGGCATACCAGGCGTTTTTCACCAGTCCGGCCGCAACCCGGTCCTGGGCTCCTAGGTCCTGTCGTCAGACTCCCGTCCGCCTCCGGGCGGACGGGAGTCTGACGACAGGACCTAGGCTGGTCGCCGTGTGTCCCACCACCTCGCCCTCGGTCGCCGCGGCCCGGTTCACCGGCCGGTCGGTGGCCGGTGAGCGCCCGCTGTCCGGTTCGCTCACCGAAGTCACCCTCGACGACGGGGACACGGTGATGGTCAAACGCGGTGACGGGGCGGGAGCGGCGCGGGCCGAGGCCGCCGGGCTGCGCTGGCTGGCCGACGCCCGCACGGTGCGGGTCCCTGCGGTGCGCGGCGGCGACGAGCGCTGGCTGGTCACCGCCCGCGTCGCAGAGGGCCGGGCCAGTGCCGGGGCGGCGGTCCGGTTCGGCCGGGACCTGGCCGCGCTGCACGCCGCCGGAGCGCCGGCCTTCGGTGCCGCGCCACCCGGTGGGCCGAAGGACGCGTACATCGGGCTCGCCCCGATGCAGAACGTCACCGGAGGCGACTGGCCGAGCTGGTACGCGGAGCACCGGGTGCTTCCGTACCTGCGCCGCGCGGTCGATGCCCGCACCCTCCGGCAGGCCGAGGCGGCCGATGTCGAGCGGGTCTGCGAGCGGCTGCCCGAGCTGGCGGGGCCCGCCGAGCCGCCCGCCCGGCTGCACGGCGACCTGTGGAACGGCAACGTGCTGTGGGGAGCCGACGGGTGGGTCCACCTGATCGACCCGGCCGCGCACGGCGGGCACCGGGAGACCGACCTGGCGATGCTGAGCCTCTTCGGCTGCCCGCACCTGGACCGGATCATGGACGGCTACCAGGAGGCCGCGCCGCTCGCCGACGGCTGGGCCGACCGCGTCGTCGTGCACCAGCTCTTCCCGCTGCTGGTGCACGCCGTACTCTTCGGGCGCGGCTACGCCGAGCAGGCCCTCACGGCGGCCCGGACGGCACTACGGCGCCCCGGCTGAGCGTCAGCGCGTCACCACGTGCCGCTCGTTGGGGACGCAGTGGGTCATCGTCAGGCCCGCGACGTCACGCGGCGGGTTCTTGCCGAGGTTGGCCAGCCGCTCGCGGTCCTCGTCGGTGAGGTCCTGACTGGCCAGCGGCTCAAGATCCGACACGTCCTGCGGGCTGATGCCGATCCCCTCGCCGACCCGCAGGCCGAGGTCGTTCTCGACCAGCAGGAAGTGCCACACCATGCGCTCCTGCACCGGCCGGTCGCACTGGGAGAGCAGGTCGACGAAGTTCGCCACGAGGTCGTCGCGCTCCCACGGCTCCAGCAGCAGATAGCGCTGCCCGGCCTGCATGTAGTCGTTGGCGCGCGGGATGCGCTTGCGGGTGAGCCGCCCCTGGATCTCCGGGCCCTGTTCGTCGTGCGTGGGGTACTCGCCCTCGCGCAGGCCGCCGGTGATCGACGGCTCGTAGTTGACGATCGGGTTCTCGCCGCCGCCGTCCTGGTGGTAGGCCATCTGGCCGTCGCGCTGGTTGGTGCGCACGTCCGCGTTCTTGGCCTGGTTGACGGGCAGCTGGAGGTAGTTCGGGCCGACCCGGTAGCGCTGGGTGTCGCTGTAGGAGAAGGTGCGGCCGACCAGCATCTTGTCGTCGGAGAAGTCCAGTCCGTCGACGAGGACGCCGGTACCGAAGGAGATCTGCTCGTTCTCGGCGAAGTAGTTCTCCGGCATCCGGTCGAGCACCATCCGGCCGACCGGCTTCGCCGGGAACTCCTGCTCGGGCCAGGTCTTGGTGTCGTCGAGCGGGTCGAAGTCGAGCTCCGGGTGGTCGTGGTCGTCCATCATCTGGACGAGCAGTTCCCACTCGGGGTGGTCGCCGCGCGTGACCGCGTCGTAGAGGTCCTTGGTGGCGTGGCCGAGGCTCTGCGCCTGGACGTTGGCGGCGTCCTCCTCGGTCATGCTGCGGACGCCCTGCTTGGGCATCCAGTGGTACTTGACGAGCTTGGTCTCACCGGCGGCGTTGACCCACTTGTAGGTGTTGACACCGAAGCCCTGCATGTGGCGGTAGTCCGCCGGGATGCCGCGCGGGCTGAACAGGTTGACCAGCATGTGCATGCATTCGGGTGTCTGCGACATGAAGTCGAAGATGCGCCGCGGCTGCTGCTCGAAGGTCACCGGGTCCGGCTTGAGGGCGTGGATGACGTCCGGGAACTTGATCGCGTCGCGGATGAAGAAGACGGCCAGGTTGTTGCCGACGAGGTCCCAGTTGCCGTCCTCGGTGTAGAACTTCACCGCGAAGCCGCGGGGGTCGCGGGCCGTCTCGGCGGAGTCGCGTCCGCCGATGACGGTGGAGAACCGGACGGCCAGGTCGGTGCGCTTGCCCCGCTCCTGGAACAGCTTGGCCCGGGTGTAGCGGTCGATCGGCTCGTCGCCCCAGGTGCCGTACGCCTCGAAGTAGCCGTACGCGGTCACTCCGCGGGCGTGTACGACGCGCTCGGGGATGCGCTCGCGGTCGAAGTGGCTGATCTTCTCCAGGAACTGGTAGTTCTCCAGCGTGGCGGGACCGCGGGCGCCGACGGTGCGCTGGTTCTGGTTGTCGTAGACGGGGTGCCCCTGCCGGTTGGTGAGCACCTTGCGGTCGTCGCCCGGGGCGGGCCCCTGGCTCGATACGTCCGTCATGTTCGTGGGCTCCTTCGACTCGTGGCCGGCCTCGGACGCGGCCCTGAGCTGCGAGGCGGCCGTCGGCCGCGCAGATGGGCGGGCCGGGTACCCCTCGACGCATCATCCGACACATACCGATTTGCGGTTTTTTCCCGTATCGCACGCCGAGGACCCGGAAGCCCGTGCCGCCGGGCGTCCGGGTCCTCGCGGGCGGACCGCGCTCAGCCGCCGTTCAGCCGTGCGCGCAACAGCCCCTTGCCCAGTTCGGCGCCCTTGCGGCTGTCCGACTGCGCCTTGCGGAACAGCTCCGCGACCTCGGTGTCCTTGTTGCGCTCCGCGTCCTGGATGTACGTCTCCAGGCGCAGCACGTTGTTCAGGCACGACTCGACGTACCAGATCAGGTTGTAGTCCTTGTCCTGCGTGCCGGTCACACCGCCGGTCTCCGTGCCGCTGGTCATGCGGGCCTCCTCCTTCAAGGTGTTCGATCCGAAGTGCCGGCCGGGTACCCGGGGTGCCATGGGGCACACGGCGTTCGCGGGCACGGACCCGGCCACCCGGACTCGGGCCCCCAGTCGGTCGTGTCCCATGATCCCGGTTCGGCTGCGCGGCTGTGCCGGCCCCTTCGGGTGGGGAGAAGGCGGAGGAGGCGCGACCGGTCCCCCGTTCCGGTCGTGCCCCCTCGGTCCGTCGAACCCAGGGTCAGGACGAGGGCGAGGAGAAGGCCGACGTGGCGGGCCGAGAGGACGGGGCACGGCAGTGGAGAGCCGGGGCCGGTGAACACGCGGTGCGCGCTCAGCCATGCGGTAACGTCCCCGGCCTGGGCCGAGTGCTTCCGGCGGACGCGACGATCCGGGAACGGGCGGCGGCCGAGCCGCCGACCGGGCCTGTCGGCGCGGCGCCCGCCGGCGGGCATAAGCTCGGTGAATGGCGAAGTACTTCGACGTGCACCCCGACAACCCCCAGCCGCGCAGCATCACCCAGGTCGCCGACAGCGTCCGCTCAGGGGCGCTGATCGCGTATCCGACGGACTCCTGCTACGCGCTGGGCTGCCGGCTGGGCAGCCGCGACGGCATCGACCGCATCCGGTCGATCCGGCAACTGGACAGCCGGCACCACTTCACCCTGGTGTGCCAGGACTTCGCGCAGCTCGGTCAGTTCGTACAGATCGACAACGACGTGTTCCGGGCGATCAAGGCGTCGACACCGGGAAGTTACACCTTCATCCTGCCGGCGACGAGGGAGGTGCCGCGCATGCTCCAGCATCCGAAGAAGAAGACCGTGGGCGTACGCATCCCGGACCACGTCGTCACCCAGTCCCTGCTCACCGAACTCGGTGAACCGCTGCTGTCCAGCACCCTGCTGCTGCCCGGCGAGGAGGAGCCGATGACCCAGGGCTGGGAGATCAAGGACCGGCTCGACCATGTGCTCGACGCGGTGATCGACTCCGGGGACTGCGGCACCGAGCCGACCACGGTCGTCGACTTCTCCGGCGGTGCGGCGGAGATCGTGCGGCGGGGCGCGGGCGACACGGCCAGGTTCGAGTAGCCGGCCGCCCACCGCCGGGGGTCCGCCGCACTCCCCCGGAGCGGCGTGCCAGGATGGCCATGATCCGCCGGTGACGCCGGCGGATCGGGCACCGAGGCACGACAGAAAGGCAGTCCCCCATGGCCGCCGTACAGGGAACAGCCGTCGACGTCGCCACCGGCGAGGGCACCGCCGACGCCTACCTCACGCATCCCGCCGACGGGAGCCCGCATCCCGCGGTCCTGCTCTACATGGACGTCTTCGGACTGCGCCCGCAGTTGCGGAACATGGCCGACCGGCTGGCCGGTGCCGGGTACACGGTCCTGGTCCCCAACGTCTTCCACCGGCACGGGCGGGCGCCGGTGGTGGAACTGCCCGAGTTCATCGACCCGGGGGCCCGGCCGGACATCTTCCAGCGCCTCGGCCCGAGCATGCGGTCGCTGACGCCCGACCGGGCGATGCGGGACGCCGGGGCCTACCTGCGGTGGCTCGCGGACTGCCCGGCGGCGGCCGACGGCCCGGTCGCGCTGACCGGCTACTGCATGGGCGCCGGGCTCGCCCTGCGCACGGCCGGCACGTATCCGGACCGGGTCGCGGCGGCGGCCGGCTTCCACGGCGGGAACCTGGCGACCGAGGGACCGCAGAGCCCGCACCTGGTGGCCAGAAACATCACCGCCGAGCTGTACTTCGGCCACGCGGACCACGACGGGTCCATGCCGCCCCAGCAGCAGGAGCGCCTGGCGGCGGCGCTGACCGCGGCCGGCGTCCGGCACCGCTGTGAGGTGTACGGCGACGCCCCCCACGGCTACACGCAGGCCGATACCGCGGCGTACGACCCGGAGGCGACCGAGCGGCACTGGGCGGCGCTGCTGGACCTCCTGAAGCGCACGTTCTGATCCGGACGGTTGCGAAACAGCGGTGCCGGGGCGGGAGTTGACGGGGCTCCCCGCGACGGGCCCGCCCCCGCCCGCCCCGGGCCTTGTTACCGTGCCCGGGTGTCTGACTCCTCACGTGATACCGCCGAAGGCGCCGGCTGGGGCTCCGCCGGGCGCGGCGCCTACCGAGCACTCATGCCGCAGCGCACCGAGAAGCTGTCCTGGCTGAGTCCGAGAACGCTGTGGGCCGCCCGCAACGGCGTGCTCGCCTCCTGGTTCGGGGACCCCACGGGCCGGACCCGGGGCCGCTGGGTGGCGCGGCGGACGGCGGACGGGGCGCCGGCCGACAAGGTGATCCGGCGCGACGACCCGGACCGGTTCTCCTTCCTTGTGATCGGCGACACCGGGGAGGGCGACGACCCGCAGTACGCCGTCGTCCCCGGCCTGCTGAAGGCTGGTCAGGACACGCGCTTCGCCGTCCTCGCCAGCGACGTGATCTACCCGGTGGGCAGTGCCGACGACTACGGCACGAAGTTCTTCCGCCCGTACCGCGACTATCCGGCACCCATATACGCGATACCGGGCAACCACGACTGGTACGAGGACCTGGGC
Source organism: Streptomyces sp. NPDC097107 (assembly GCF_044762405.1). Lineage (NCBI taxonomy): Bacteria > Bacillati > Actinomycetota > Actinomycetes > Kitasatosporales > Streptomycetaceae > Streptomyces > Streptomyces sp. NPDC097107. The sequence continues at coordinate 375,086 of NZ_JBIWEF010000009.1, forward strand.
GGCTTCATGCGCGTCTTCTGCGACGACGCCCCGCCGCTGCCGCCGGAGCCCGTGCCGCGCCCCCTCACTCCCGCCTGGCTGCGGTCCCTGCTGTGGCACCGGCCGCGCCCGGACGACGGCCGGCACCTGGACGAGGCGCGCGAGCTGCGGTCCGCGCCCGCGCAGCAGGCCGCCCAGCCCGGACCGTACTGGGCGATCGACGCCGGACCGGTGCGGATCATCGGCATCGACACGGGGCTGCTGGGCACGGTCGACGCCGAACAGGGCGCGTGGCTGCGGGAGGTGTCCCGAGGCCCGCGGCCGAAGATCCTCGTCACCGGCTCGCCCCTGTACGTGGACGGCGAGCACCACCCGTGCCCCATGGAGGGCGGCGGCACGGTCGACGACCTCGTGCGCGACCCCGACCACCACTACGTCGCGGCGATAGGCGGCGACATCCACAACTACCAGCGCTATCCGGTCGACGTGGACGGCCGCACCGTCCAGTACGTCGTCGCGGGCGGCGGCGGGGCGTTCATGCACGCCACCCACACCATCCCCCGCGTTTCGGTGGCCGGCGTCGACGAGCGGGACTTCCGCTGCTACCCGCTGCGCGGCGACTCCCTCGCCTTCTACAGCCGGCTGTACGGCCGCCGGCTGCGACTGCGCCGCTTCTTCACCCTCACGGAGGCCGAGGCGACGGCCGTGATCACCGAACGCCTCGGCATCCGCCCGGCCCGCGCCCCGGGTACGGCCGCGCGGGTCACCCGGCGCACCAGGCTGGTCGCCGGGCTGCTGGGCACCGGACGGCGGCCCGATCGCGGAAAGCGGTTCCGGCTGCCCGTGCGCAAGATCTACACGCAGCTGTTCTCGCCGAGTTCGGCGACGTACGACCCGCCCTTCTTCAAGTGCTTCCTGCGTCTGGACGTCGCCCCGGACGCCGTCCGGCTGCGCTGCTACGCCGCCACCGGCAACCGGGCCCAGGAGCTGGATCCGCCGGTCGAGGACGAGGTGACGATCCCGCTCGTCTGACGGCTCACCAGCGTCCCGGTCCGCTGCCGGCGATCGCCTCCGAGGGGGTGCCGTCGACTCCGGCCGGTACGTCGCCGGCGAGCATCACGCGGTGCATGGTCCGGGGGTGGTCGAGGTGGGCGTTGTCGCTCGGGGCGAGGTGGATGGTGGCCCGGTTGTCCCAGAAGGCGACGCTGCCCGGCTCCCAGCGGAAGCGGACGGTGTACTCGGGCCGGGTCGCCTGCTCCACCAGCAACTGGAGGACCGCCGCGCTCTCGGGGCGGGAGAGCCCGGCGATCTGCTCGACGTAGTAGCCGTTGACGAACAGCACCCGCTCCCCCGTCTCGGGGTGGACGCGGACCAGCGGGTGCACGGTCGCGGTCTGGTGGTCGAGCAGGTGGCGGACGTAGGCGTCGTCGCCCGGCCGGGGCTGGTAGCCGACGCCGAGGCGGTGTTCGGCGCGCAGTGTGCCGACGAAGGCGCGCATCGGGGCGGACAGACCGGCGTAGGCGGCGGCGAGGTTCGACCAGGTGGTGTCGCCGCCGTACGGCGGGACCGTCTCGGCGCGCAGGATCGTGGCGGCCGGCGGGTCGACGCGGGCGCCGTGGTCGCAGTGCCAGCCGCGCAGCAGCGTGTGGCGCCGGCGCCGCAGCCACTCGTCGTGCTCCATCCCGAACCGCCCGCCCAGCTCCAGCCGGTCGGCAGTCGTCTCGACCTCCGGGAAGTCGGCCGGCGACGCCTTGCCGCGCCGGGGCAGGACGACCGGTTCGCCGAAGAGGCGTGCGAACGCGACGTGTCCGGCGTGGTCGAGGCGCTGGTCGCGGAAGAACACCACCTTCCAGCGCAGCACCGCCGCCCGGACCGCCGCTACCTGTGCCGCGCCGAGGCCGCCGGCCAGGTCGACGCCGTGGATCTCGGCGCCGATGTGCCCGGCGACCGGTTTCACCTCGATCCCGGCCGCTTCGGCCGCCGTACGTTCCGCCGTTGCCCTGTCCGTCGTCATGCGCGCTCCGTTGGTCGGTCGGTCGGCCGTCGGCCGTCGGCCGTTTCGTGCGTGTCGGCTCCAACGGAAATCGTGGCAGACCCCCTCCCGCGCCGTCCGGTTGATCACCACCCGCCCCGTGGGCGACGCTGGACGGGCGGCACACCCGCCGTACACGGTCTAGGGAAGGTCCCACGGTGATCAGCATCCCGACGCACACGCTCAACGACGGCACCCCGCTCCCGGCCCTGGGGCTGGGTACCTGGCCGATGACGGACGACGAGGCGGAGCGGGCGGTCCGCGAGGCCCTGGAGACCGGCTACCGCCTGATCGACACGGCGACGAACTACCGCAACGAGACCGGCGTCGGCCGCGGCCTGGCCGGCAGCGGGGTTCCCCGCGAGGAGATCGTGGTGACGACCAAGCTGCCCGGCCGGCACCACGGCTACGAGGAGACCCTCGCCTCGTTCGAGGAGTCCCGCGCCAGGCTCGGGCTCGAGTACGTCGACCTGTACCTGATCCACTGGCCGCTGCCCCGCGTGGACAAGTACGTCGACTCCTGGAAGGCCATGGTCAAGCTGCGCGAGGACGGCCTCGTACGGTCGGTGGGCGTCTCCAACTTCACTGAAGGGCACATCGAACGGCTGGAGAAGGAGACCGGCGTCCTGCCGTCCGTCAACCAGATCGAGCTGCACCCGCTCTTCCCGCAGGACGAGCTGCGCGCCTTCCACGAGCGCAAGGGCATCCGCACCGAGAGCTGGAGCCCGCTGGGACGCGGCAGCGACCTGCTGGACGATCCGGCCCTGGTCGAGGTCGCCGACGCGCACGGCGTGACGCCCGCCCAGGCAGTGCTGCGCTGGCACACCCAGCTCGGCGCGGTGCCCATCCCGAAGTCCTCCGACCCCGCGCGGCAGCGGGCGAACCTCGACGTCTTCGGCTTCGGACTGGACGCCGGCCAGATGCGCACGGTCGCGGACCGCGCGCACCGGCGGATCGGCGGCGACCCGGAGGTGCACGAGGAGTTCTGACCGGGGTACCCGGCCCCCGTCGGCACACATCTCCCGGGAAGGAGCCGCAGGTGGTGGGCGAGGGGAACGGGCTGCGGGACTACCGCGGCAGGCGTGACTTCGGCCGGACCGGTGAGCCGGCGGGGCGTGCGGTGTCCTCGGAGGGACCCGGGGAGGCGGGACGTGCCGCGTCCTCGGAGGGACCCGGGGAGGCGGCGCCCCGCTTCGTCGTGCAGATCCACGACGCGAGCACCCTGCACTTCGACTTCCGGCTCCAGGTGGCCGACGTGCTGAAGTCCTGGTCGGTGCCGAAGGGGCCGTCGGCGGACCCGAGCGACAAGCGGCTCGCCGTGCCGACGGAGGACCATCCGCTGGAGTACGAGGAGTTCGAGGGCGTGATCCCCGCGGGCGAGTACGGAGGCGGCACGGTCATCGTCTGGGACCACGGCACCTACGAGCCGCTGAGCCATGACCGCCGGGGACGGCCGGTGGACTTCGGGGAGTCGCTCGCGCGCGGCCACGCCAGGTTCCGGCTGCACGGTGCGAAACTGCGCGGCGAGTACGCGCTGACCCGGTTCCGCGGTGGTAATGCGGACGACAGCGAGGAGGCGTGGCTCCTCGTGAGGACGGCCGGCGGCGGGCCCCGGGCGCACGGTACACCCGACCCTCGGCGCGCCCGGTCCGCACGGACCGGCCGCACGCTCGCGCGGGTCGCCGCACAGGACCGCGAGGGATAGCACGGGACGGCGCCGCGCGGGGGTGCCGCTCCGGCGAGTCCCGTTCAGTCCGCGGGCAGGGGCTGCTCGGCCCAGATAATCTTGCCGGTGCCTGTCTGCCGGCTGCCCCAGCGCCGGGTGAGCTGGGCGACCAGCAGCAGGCCCCGCCCGCCCTCGTCGTAGGCGTGGGCCCGGCGCAGGTGCGGTGAGGTGGAGCTGCCGTCACAGACCTCGCAGATGAGGGCGCTGTCGCGGATGAGGCGCAGCTGGATGGGCGGCTCGCCGTACCGGATCGCGTTGGTGACGAGTTCGCTGACGACCAGTTCGGTGACGAAGGCGGCTTCGTCCAGTCCCCACTCCGTCAACTGCTCGGTGACGGACCGCCGGGTGGCGGCCACGTGCGAGGGGTCCGGTTGGACGTCCCAGGTGCGGATCTGGTCCGTGCCCAGCGCACGCGTACGGGCCGGCAGCAGCGCCACGTCGTCACCGGGTTGCTCCGGCATGACCGCCTTGAGCACGGTGTCGCACAGGGCGTCGAGCGAGTTGGCGGGGGCGGTCAGCGCCCGGCACAGTTCCGCGGTGGCGTGGTCGACGTCGCGGTCGCGGTCCTCGACGAGGCCGTCGGTGTACAGGGCGACGACGGAGCCCTCGGGCAGTTCCAGCTCGGCCGCCTCGAACGGCAGCCCGCCGACACCGAGCGGCGGCCCGGCGGTCATGCGGACGAGCCGCGCGGTGCCGTCGGGCAGGACGACGGCCGGCGCGGGGTGGCCGGCCGCGGCCAGGGACAGGCAGCGGGAGACGGGGTCGTAGACGGCGTACAGGCAGGTGGCGCCCAGTTCCGCGACGTCGTCGCCCGAGTCGTCGGCCACGACGTGGGTGATGAGGTCGTCGAGGTGGGTGAGGAGTTCGTCGGGGGGCAGGTCGACCCCAGCAGCTCGCCGGAGGCGTCCCGCACGGGCCACATCTCGGTGGTCCAGGCGTGGTCGCGGTTGAGGGCCGGCGCGCCCGTGAAGCTCTCGTAGCGCGCGGGCCGGCCCGTCTCGGCGACCTGGCGCAGGTGGTGCAGGAAGCCCCGGCTGTGCTCGGCGTCCTCGACGGAGTCCGAGAAGTAACGGCCGGTCAACTCCTCCTCCGACACGCCCAGCACCTGGCACGCCACCTCGTTGAGCCGCAGGTAGTGCTGGCGGGTGTCGAAGACGGACATCGACATGGCCGCCTGCTCGAAGGCCAGCTCCGCCGGCGAGGCCCGCCCGCCGCCGGACGGTTCGACGGTGACGGCGTATCCCGCGGGCCTGCCGTCGGCGCCCGTCAGGGCGCGGGCCCGCAGGCCGAGCGCGACGAGAGTGCCGTCCCGGTGTCGCGTCCGAACGGTGCCGGACAGGGCGGCCAGGACGTCCGCCGGCACATCCTCGGCCAGCAGCTCCCGGGCGGCCCGGCCCACGGCCTCCTCGGCCGGGTAACCGGTCAGCCGCCGGGCGCCCTCGCTCCACCCCGTCACCGTGCCGTGGGTGTCCAGGGTCGCCACAGCGGAGGGATGCTCCATAACCTCCAGGATTGCCCCTATGCGGCACGGTTTCAACCGCGACGGAGCGGGAGCGGGCCGCTACCCCTGGTGTGCGCGCAGTGCGGCCAGGGCGCGGTCGGCGTGCGTGTTCATCCTCAGCTCGCTGCGGACGACCTCGAGCAGGGTGCGGTCCTTCCCGATGACGAAGGTGACCCGCTTGGTGGGGGCCAGGCTGAACCCGCGTTTCACTCCGAACAGCGCGCGGACCGCGCCGTCGGCGTCGGACAGCAGCGGCATGCCGAGGGTGTGACGCCCGGTGAACTCCTGCTGCCGTTCGACGGAGTCCCCGCTGACCCCGACGGGGCGGGCTCCGACCGCGGCGAACTCGGCGGCGAGGTCGCGGAAGTGGCAGGCCTCCGCCGTGCAGCCGGGGGTCAGGGCGGCCGGGTAGAAGAACAGCACGACCGGGCCGTCGGCGAGCAGCTCGGACAGGCGGCGCGGGGTGCCGGTCTCGTCCGGGAGCGTGAAGTCGTCGACCGTGTCACCCACGGCCGGGGCCGCGCTCACGACCGGCCCTCGCTGCCCTTGGCGACGCTGCGGGCCCACAGCACGAGCGGCACCTGCACGGGGAGCCGGCCGTAGGCGGCGGCCTTCTGCGGTGCGGGGCGGTGCCGCCAGTCCACGGCCATCTTGACGTTGGCCGGGAAGACTCCGACGAAGAAGGCGGCCGTGGTCAGCGCGGCGGCCCTGCGGGTGCGCGGCAGTGCGATGCCCGCGGCGAGCGCCAGTTCGGCGACGCCACTGGCGTACGTCCATGCCCGGGGCGCGCCGGGCAGGCCGCGCGGCACGATCGAGTCGAACGTGCCAGGGCGGGCGAAGTGGGCGACGCCCGCGGTGGCCAGCAGGCCGGCGAGCAGCAGGGGTGAGCGTTCGGACCGGGACACGGTTCCTCCTCTGGGGGCCTGCCGCGCGATATTACTCGACGGTAAGGGCGGGGAGGCGACGCGAGTACCGGGTTCGCGCACGGCGGCACGGCCGCACGACGGGGCGTCCGCACGGTGGGCGCATCCGTCAGGCGGTCCCCGCCGGTGCCGTGGGCCGAACCTCGGGCTCCTCGTCCGCCGCGTAGCCGAGGAAGTCGTCGACCATGCGGTGGAAGAGGGTGGCGAGCTGCCGCAGCTCCTCGGGGGACCAGTCGGCCAGGGCCAGTTGCATGCCGCGGGCTCCGGCCTCGCGCAGGCGCGCGACGGCCTGACGGCCCGTCTCGGTCAGCTCGATGCGCTGGGCGCGGCGGTCGTCGGGGTCGGGGACGCGGCTGGCGTACCCGGTCCGCTGCAACTGCTGCACCGTGCGCGTGACGTGCGAGGCCTCCACGCCCAGCCGGGCCGCCAGCTCACCCGGGCGCAGCGGCTCGGAGTCGGCCACCTGCCGCAGCAGTGCCACGGCGGCCCGGTCGAGCGGCACGTCCGCGAGGGCCATCAGCCGGTCGTGCTGCCGCTGCCGCGTGCTCAGATAGGTGACCCGGGTGAGCGCTCGCTCGATCTCGGTCACCTCGGGGGACGCGGGACCGCCGGGGAGCGGGGATGTGGGCATACGACCACTTTAGCATCTCATTGCGTAACGCAAGTAAACGCCCGCTCGTCACACCCCGCCCCGGGACGTCACGGGCGCCAGCCACATGCCCACGATCGCGTCGACCAGCCCGTCGGCGGCCTCCTGCCAACTGGCGCGGGGAGTGGGACGCCCTTCGGCGAGGGCTCGCTCCCGTTCGGCCGCCACGTGCACGATGAGATGACGCGCCATGTCGCCCCGCTCCGCCCGGACCTCTCCCGGCAGCGCCGGCATGCACCGGTTGCGCCCCGCGATGATCTCGCGCAGTGAGGCGGAGGCGCGGGACTCCTCGGTCATGATCTGCCGCAGCGCCGGGTCGGTCATGACCTGGGCGCAGAACCGCGCGTACCAGGTGGGGCTGCCCAGCGCCGCCAGATGATCGAACTGCGGCCGCACGAGGCAGTCCACCCAGTCGCGCAGGACCGCCGACTGGCCGAGGGCGGCCAACTGCCGCGCCCGCAGGTCCTCGACGCGTTCCGAGTGCCGCTGGGCGATGGCGCGGACGAGGTCGGACTTGGTGCCGAAGTGGTAGCCGACCGCGGCGTTGTTGCCCTGTCCCGCGGCCTCGCTGACCTGGCGGTTGGAGACCGCGTACACCCCGTGCTCGGCGAACAGCCGCTCGGCGGTGGTCAGGATCAGCTGCCGGGTCGCGCCGACCTGTTCCGTCCGTACCGTCCTGCCCGCCATGATCACCACCGCGCCGGGACCTGCCTCACATCCGGCGACGGCCAGTCCCTGGAGTCGTCGCAGGTCCGCCGTCGTGCGGCGAGTCCTCACGGAAGCCTACGCAACCGTGGACCGGTCGCGCCGCTCGGCCCGGACGAGCGGGTCCGTCCCACGCCTCGTAGGATACTTCAAGCGACTGACTTAAAAGTTCGCTCCGGTTTCGCGCACATCCTCGAAAGGCACCTTCATGCCCGCATCCCCCGCCAGACCCACCGGCGCCGAGACGGCCGCCGCGCCGCGGCCGAACGCCGTGGTGGCGGTACTGGCCCTGGCCGGGATCGTCGTCTCGCTGATGCAGACCCTGGTCATCCCGATCGTGCCGGAGCTGCCCAAGCTCCTGGACGCACCGGCCTCGGACGCGGCCTGGGCGGTGACCGCCACGCTGCTCGCCGCGGCGGTGGCCACTCCGGTGGTCGGCCGGCTCGGCGACATGGCCGGCAAGCGGCGGATGCTGCTGCTCAGCCTGGTGCTGCTGATCGCCGGCTCGGCGGTCTGCGCCCTGAGCGACACGCTGGTGCCGATGGTCGTCGGCCGCGCCATGCAGGGCCTGTCCGCCGCCGTGATCCCGCTCGGCATCAGCATCATGCGCGACGAACTGCCCGCCGAGCGGCTGGCCGGCGCCACCGCCGTGATGAGCGCCTCTCTCGGAGTCGGCGGCGCGCTCGGCCTGCCCGCCGCCGCGCTGATCGCGGACAACCTCGACTGGCACATGCTGTTCTGGCTCTCCGGCACGCTCGGCGCCGTCGTGCTGGTGCTGGTGCTGGCGCTCGTGCCCGAATCGGCGGTGCGCACCGGTGGCCGCTTCGACCTGATCGGCGGCATCGGCATGGCGGCCGGTCTGGTGTCCCTGCTGCTGGCGATCTCCAAGGGCGCCGACTGGGGCTGGACCGGTGGCACCACCCTCGGCCTGTTCGCGGCGGCCGTGGTGATCCTGCTGGTGTGGGGCTGGTGGGAGCTGCGTACCCCGCAGCCGCTGGTGGACCTGCGCACCACCGCCCGCCGTCAGGTGCTGTTCACCAACCTCGCGTCCATAGCCATCGGCTTCTCGATGTTCGCGATGTCCCTGGTGCTTCCGCAGCTCCTGCAGTTGCCCGAGGCCACCGGTTACGGCCTGGGCCGCTCGCTGCTGGCCGCGGGCCTCGTGATGGCGCCGTCCGGTCTGGTGATGATGACGTTCGCCCCGGTCTCCGCGAAGGTCTCCAAGTCCCGGGGCCCGAAGGTGACCCTGATGATCGGCGCCCTGATCGTCGCGGCCGGCTACGGGCTGAACATCGTGCTGATGTCCCAGCTGTGGCACCTGGTGCTGGTCTCCTGCGTCATCAGCGCGGGCATCGGCTTCGCCTACGGCGCCATGCCGGCCCTGATCATGGGTGCGGTGCCGGCCGGCGAGACGGCCGCCGCCAACAGCCTGAACACCCTCATGCGGTCCATCGGTACGTCGGTCGCCAGCGCCATCGCCGGCGTGATCCTGGCCCAGATGACCGTCAGCCCCGGCGGCTTCGCCCTGCCGTCCGAGAACGCGTTCAAGGTCGTCATGGCGATCGGCGCGGGCGCCGCCCTGCTCGCCTTCGTGATCGCGTCGTTCATCCCGCGGCACCGCCCCGCCACCGGTCCGGCGCACACGGCACCGGCCGCCGGCGTCGAGGCTGAGACCACCACCTCCGTCCGCTGACGGCGACGGCGCCGGTCCCGCCCCGGGGCCGGCGCCGTTCAGGCGAACCTGGCGGACAACGCGCGTGACGGCGCACGGGCGGGTCGAGAACTGACCCGTGGAGCTGCCGCTGATCCCTCCCATGCTCGCCACCCCAGGCACCCTGCCGTCCGCCGCGCAGGACGCGCACTGGGCCTACGAGACCAAGCAGGACGGCCAGCGCGTGGTGGTCTACCTGCCCGGCGACGGCAGTGTGCGGCTGCGCGCCCGCTCCGGCCGCGACATCACGGCCGCCTACCCCGAACTGGCACCGCTCGGTACCGCGCTCGGCTCCACCGCCGCCGTACTGGACGGGGAGGTGCTCGCCCTGGACGAACAGGGCCGCGCCGACTTCCAGTTGCTGCAGTCCCGCATGGGCCTGGCGCACGCCCCGGGCCGGGCGGCGCACCGGGCGCTGAAGGCCCCCGTCCACCTGGTGCTGTTCGACGCCATGCACCTGGCCGGCCGTCCCCTCCTGCGCCTCCCCTACGCCCACCGCCGTGAACAGCTGACGGGCCTCGGTCTCGGCGGGCCGTCCTGGTCGACCCCGGCCGCACTGGTCGGCCACGGGGAGCAGGCGCTGCGGGCCACCCGCGAGCACGGCCTGGAGGGCCTGGTCTGCAAACGGCTGGACTCGGCGTACGAGCCGGGGGCCCGCTCCCGGGCCTGGATCAAGATCCGCAACATGCGCAGCGAGGACGTCGTGGTCGGCGGCTGGCTGCCCGGCAAGGGACGGCTCTCGGGCCTGCCGGGCGCCGTCCTGGTGGGCCAGCGCGCCGCGGGCCGGCTGCGCTACGTCGGCGGGGTCGGCACCGGCTGGAGCGCGGCCGAGCGCACCGAGCTGGCGGCGCTGCTGGGGGCCGCCGCGAGCGACGTGTGCCCCTTCGACCCCGCACCACCGGTACCGGGAGCGCGCTGGGTCGTCCCCCGGCTGGTCGGCGAGGTCCGCTACAGCACCCGCACTCGCGAGGGCATGCTGCGCCAGCCGTCCTGGCTCAGGCTCCGCCCGGACCTCGCACCCGAGGAGTCGGCCGCCGACGTCCCGGACGACATGGTGTGACCGTGTGACGCCGGGTCAAGTATTGGGCTGCCCTTCACCGCGGGGACGCACGTGACCCCTTGGCCCGGAAGTGGAAAAGCGGGACCCTGAACTCCCTTTCCCTCCACAGCCGTTGGGCTGCGCCCGGAATCAGAGGAGGACGCGGTGTCTCGTACCGCCGGAACCCGCCGCAAGAGATGGCTCGCCGCACCGCTCGGTGCCCTCGCCCTCGTCGTCGCCTTCCCCGCCACCGCCTTCGCCGCTCCGCCCCCGGGGCTGCCCGGCAACGCCGACAGCCTGGAGCGGGCATACCAGCCCGCCTACGACTACGACACCGACGGCTGCTACCCCACACCGGCCATCGGCTCCGACGGAGCGGTCAACGGCGGGCTCAAGCCGACCGGCGCCCTGAGCGGCAACTGCCGGGACGCCGCCGACCTGGACAACACCAACGGCTACTCGCGCGCCAAGTGCGACAACGGCTGGTGCGCCTACATGTACGGCCTCTACTTCGAGAAGGACCAGGCGCTGCCCGGCAGCAGCCTCGGCGGTCACCGGCACGACTGGGAGCACGTCGTGGTGTGGGTGCGGGACGGCACCGTGGAGTACGTCTCGACCTCGAACCACGGCTCGTTCAGCGTGCACGCGAGGTCGGCGGTCCGCTTCGACGGCTCACATCCGAAGATCGTCTACCACAAGGACGGCATCAGCACCCACTGCTTCCGCCCGGCGACCCCGGGCGACGAGCCGCCGGAGAACCACAGGGGCGGCTGGCAGTACCCGGCGCTGGTCGGCTGGAACGGCTATCCGGCCGGCCTGCGCGAGAAGCTGGTCTCCTACGACTTCGGCAGCGCCAACTTCGGCCTGAAGGACGGCAGCTTCGCCTCCCACCTGGCGGCCGCCAAGCCCTCCGGCGTCTCCTTCGACCCGAACGCCTGAGGCGACCGCGGCCGGCCGGGGCCGGTCGAGCGAACCCGGCCACCGGCTCGCCCCCGGGAGCACTATCGTGTCCGCATGTCCGTCCCCGAACTGATCCGCATCGTCTCCCGCGACTCCCCCATGGCCCTGGCGCAGGTCGAGCGCGTCCGGGCCGAGTTGGCGGCCCTCCACCCCGGCGTGCGCACCGAGGTCGTACCGGTGAAGACCACCGGCGACAAGTGGCTCGGCGACCTGTCGCTCGTGGAGGGCAAGGGCGCGTTCACCAAGGAGGTCGATGCCGCGCTGCTGTCGGGCGAGGCCGACCTGGCGGTGCACTGCGTCAAGGACGTGCCCGCCGACCGGCCGCTGCCGGCGGGCACGGTGTTCGCCGCGTTCCTCGAGCGGGACGACATCCGGGACGCGCTGATCCATCCGGACGGGCTCACCCTGGACCAGCTTCCGGCCGGCACCCGCGTCGGCACCTCCTCGGTGCGCCGCGTCGCCCAGCTGGCCGCCACCCACCCCGGCCTCCAGTGCGTGCCGTTCCGGGGCAACGCCAACCGGCGGCTGGCGAAGCTGGCCGCCGGCGAGGCGGACGCCCTGCTCCTCGCGGTCTCCGGCCTGGAGCGCATCGGCCGCCGTGACGTGATCAGCGAGGTCCTCTCCCCCGAGACGATGATGCCGCCGATCGGCGCCGGCATCCTCGCCCTGCAGTGCCGCGAGGGCGACACCGCCCTCATCGACGCGGTCAGCGGCCTCGGCCATCCGGGGACCCATCGGGAGGCGACGGCGGAACGCATGTTCCTGCACGTGCTGCAGGGGCACTGCAACAGCCCGATCGCCGGGTACGCCCGCGTGGACCGGAGCGGGGAACTCTCCCTGCGGGCCTGCGTCTTCACCCCGGACGGCAAGACCCGGCTCAACGCCCACGAGTGGGCCGGCCGGCTCGACCCGGCGACGCTCGGCACGTCGGTCGCCGTGGCCCTGCTGCGTCAGGGCGCCCGCGAGATCATCGACGGCATCGCGCACTGAGGCGCCGCCGGCCGGGGATCAGGCGGAGCCCTCCTCCGCCTGGCCCCGCAGGAAGGCGCTCACCTGGTGCGCCAGCCCGTCGTCACGCACCGTGCCGGCAAGGGTCCCGGCGCTGCCGTCGTGCAGCCCGAGACCGCCGGTCCACAGCCGGCGGTCGGCCCACTCCTCGTCCACCCGCAACTGCACCTGGACGTCCACCTGGCAAAGGCTCGCCTCCGGGCCGGCCGCGTAGAGCACGGCGGTGGCCCGGCGCAGCGGGTACACGTCGAAGCCCTCGACGAACTGGGAGTTGCGCCAGTCGAGGAAGGCACTCTCCCCGTCGGGGCCGATCCGCACGTCGATCTGGCCGTCCTCCAGGTGAATGCCGAGGTGCCGGGAGCCCCGGTTCTCGACGGTCACCCGGACACAGAAGTACGTGAGCCCCTCGGCGGCGTCGTCGCGTCCACGCGGCGGCTCGGCCGGCTCAAGTCGGTGGACGCGGACCCGCAGGCCGGTGTGCTCGTCGTACTCCTGCCAGTCCCCGACCACGTTCGGCTCGTACACGGTGCCCCTCTCGACCTCTCGACGCTGCTTCCTATCTGTGCGCTCAGTGCACTGTCAAATGAGCGGAATGCGCTGTGGCCAGGGACTTCACCCCTTTTGATCAGCGATCAAGCGTTGCGCAGGAAGTATCCGCCGACGCCCTCTGCGGACGATCACCCAGAGCGTGCCGCACATCACGTTCGGCTGCGGCGCCGTCTCGCTCACCGGTCCGCAGCCGTTCGGGTGGCCGTCCGGGGCAATCGCGCTCAGTATCCATATATATGAGGACTCGCCCGCACCCCTGCTGAGGGAGGTGCGCATGATGCGTATCGCCGGCAGAACCAAGCCCCATCCGCACGACGACGCTCCCGACACGGCCGCGGCCTTCGGCCGGCTCGCGCGGCTGCCCGAGGGCCCGGAGCGCAAGGCCCTGCGGGACGAACTGATCCAGGTCTGGCTGCCCATGTCCGAGCGGATCGCGGTCCGCTTCCGGGGCCGCGGCGAGAACCTGGAGGACCTCTACCAGGTGGCCGCCCTCGGCCTGGTCAAGGCCGTCGACCACTACGACCCGGAGCGCGGCCACGCCTTCGAGGCGTACGCCGTGCCGACCGTGACCGGCGAGATCAAGCGGCACTTCCGCGACCACATGTGGACCCTGCACGTGCCGCGGCGGATCCAGGACCTGCGCAACCGGGTGCGCAAATCCACGAAGGAGCTGGCACAGACCACGCCGGGACGCGCCCCCACCATCGAGGAGATCGCCGACCACGCGCAGCTGACCACGGTCGAGGTCCGCACCGGCATGGAGGCCCTGGAGTGCTTCTCCGCGCTGTCGCTGGAGGCGGAGATGCCCGGCACCGACGGGTACGCCCTCGGGGACGCGCTCGGTGGGCCGGATCCGGCCTTCGACGCGGTGGTGGACCGGGTGGCCGTCCGGCCCTGTCTGGAGGCGCTGCCCGAACGCGAGCGCACCATCCTCTACCTGCGCTTCTTCGGTGGCATGACGCAGAGCCGCATCGCACAGCAGCTCGGCATCTCCCAGATGCACGTCTCCCGGCTGCTCAGCGGCTGCTTCGACCGGATCCGCGACGAGATCCTCGCGGAGGCCCGCTGACTCAGACCCCTGGTGCGGCACCGGGAATCTGCGTCGGGCCGTGCCGGTCCAGCGCGCCCTCGAGGGCGGCCCGGATCTCCGGCGGCATCACTCCGGTGCGCCCCCAGATGAGTATCATTTCTGCCACATTGCGCAGTTTGATGTTCGTATGCTGGGAAACTTCCTTCAGGACGATCCATCCCTCGTCCGGCGTCACCCTGCCGAGGACGACGACCATCCCGATCGCCTGGTCGACGACCGCGTGCGAGACGACCGCCTCCTTCAGCTGCCGGACCTGCTCCTGCAGCTGGAAGACCTGGTCCGAGCCGGTCTGGTCCGAGCCCCAGTCCGTGGGCATGATCACCTCCGGATCCGGCGGGCCACCGCCGCCTGTGCGGCGCGGTGCCGCTCCGACGCATCCATCGTCGCCACCTGCGCCTCCTCGCGCCACCGGGCCTCCCGGGGATCGTCCGCCACCGTTTCGGCGCCGCGCCCGGGGTACTCGGCAGGCGCCCGCCGCACTCCCGGCCGGACACTGGTGTGGAGCCGGTGGCTGCCGGTGGACGAGACCAGGACGCGACTGCCATGAACCACGACATGCCCTTCCCCGCCGGCGAGAGCCTCCTGTCCACGCACTCCGTGTTCGGGGCTCCCTGCTGGGTGAGTCTGACCAGCCGTGATCTGAAGGCCACCGAGGAGTTCTACTCCGCCGTGCTGGGCTGGCAGTGGCGGACCGGCAAGCTGGGCGAGCCCTTCCGGATCGCCCTGGCCGACGGGGTGCCGGTCGCCGGGATCGCCGCGGTCGCCGCGATGTGGCAGATGGCGGTGGCGTGGACGCCGTACTTCGCCGTGCGCAGCGCCGACGAGGCCGCGTCCCGGGTGCAGGAGCGCGGCGGCACGTCCGCGGTCGGGCCGATCTCCCTCCCGCCCGGGCGGGCGGCCCTGCTGGCCGACCGGGACGGCGCGACCTTCGGGATCTGGGAGGGCGAGCTGTTCTCGGACTGGGAGACCTGGCGCACCTCGCGCCCCGCCTTCATCCGGCTGCACACCCGTGACGCCTTCGACGCCGCCATCTTCTACGGCGAGATCTTCGACTGGGCGGGGCCCGACGGTTGCTGCGAGGTCCAGTACGAGGGCGACGAGGTGGTCCTGCGCAGCCAGGGCGACGTGGTGGCGCGCATCGAGTCGGGCGCCCTGGGAGCGGCGCCCGACCCGGCCATCCGGCCGCACTGGCAGGTGCACTTCGCCGTCGAGGACGTGGCGGCCTGCGCCCGCACCGCGGAGCAGCACGGTGGCAGCGTGCTGTCCGTGAGCAGTGCCGAGGCCGTGCTCCGGGACGCCGACGGCGCGCAGTTCACGGTGACCGAGCGCCGCCTCGGCAGCTGACCTCACGGGCTGCTCACCGGCCGGTGCGGGAGGGCCGGGAGAGCAGCACCAGACTGCGCTGCTCGACGGTCACCACGGTGCCCGCCTTGTGCTCCGCCTCGTCGGGGACGCCCTCCGGGTCGGCGGTGTCGATCAGGGTCGCCCAGCGCTCGCCGTAGGTGGCGTCGGGCAGCCGGAAGGCCGTCGGCTCCCAGTGGCTGTTGAGCAGCAGCAGGAAGGAGTCGTCCTCGACCGGACGGCCGCACGGGTCGGGTTCGGCGATGGCGTCGCCGTTGAGGAAGACGCCGACGGCGTGCGCGTCGGAGCGCTGCCAGTCGTCGTCGGTCATCTCCCGCGCGTCGGGCAGCAGCCACACCAGGTCGGGCAGCGGCTGGTCCGCGTGGGTGGGGGTGTCGCCGCGGAAGTAGCGGCGCCGGCGCAGCACGGGATGACCGGCCCGCAGCGCGATGACGCGCCGGGTGAAGTCCAGCAGCGCGCGCTGTTCCCCGTTCAGCCGCCAGTCGACCCAGGAGATGTCGTTGTCCTGGCAGTAGGCGTTGTTGTTGCCGCGCTGGGTGCGGCCCAGTTCGTCGCCGTGGCAGAGCATCGGGATGCCCTGCGAGAGCAGCAGCGTGGCGAGGAAGTTGCGCTGCTGGCGGCCGCGCAGCTCCCGGACGGCCGGGTCCTTGGTCTCGCCCTCGGCCCCGCAGTTCCAGGACCGGTTGTGGCTCTCGCCGTCCCGGTTGCCCTCGCCGTTGGCCTCGTTGTGCTTGTCGTTGTAGGAGACGAGGTCGCGCAGGGTGAACCCGTCGTGCGCGGTCACGAAGTTGACGCTGGCACGGGGGCGGCGCCGGCTGTGCTGGTACAGGTCGGAGGAGCCGGTCAGCCGGGAGGCGAACTCGCCGAGCGTGTGCTCCTCGCCGCGCCAGAAGTCCCGTACCGCGTCCCGGTACATGCCGTTCCACTCCGACCACAGCTGCGGGAAGTTGCCCACCTGGTAGCCGCCCTCGCCGAGGTCCCAGGGCTCGGCGATCAGCTTGACGCGGCTGATCACCGGGTCCTGCTGGATGAGGTCGAAGAACGCCGACAGCCGGTCCACCTCGTGGAACTGCCGGGCCAGGGTGGCGGCGAGGTCGAAGCGGAAGCCGTCGACGTGCATCTCGGTGACCCAGTACCGCAGCGAGTCCATGATCAGCTGGAGCACGTAGGGGTGGCGCATCAGGAGGCTGTTGCCGGTGCCGGTGGTGTCGTAGTAGTGCTGCCAGTCGCCGTCCACCAGGCGGTAGTAGGAGGCGTTGTCGATGCCGCGGAAGGAGAGGGTGGGGCCCTTCTCGTTGCCCTCGGCGGTGTGGTTGTAGACCACGTCGAGGATCACTTCGAGGCCGGCCTCGTGCAGGGCCTTGACCATCGACTTGAACTCGTTGACCTGCTGCCCGCGGGTGCCGTGGGCGGCGTAGCCGTTGTGCGGGGCGAAGAAGCCGATGGTGTTGTAGCCCCAGTAGTTGGACAGGTCCCGGTCCTGGAGGTGGCCGTCGTGCACGAACTGGTGCACCGGCATCAGCTCCACGGCGGTCACGCCCAGGGACGTCAGGTGTTCCACGACCGCCGGGTGCGCCAACCCGGCATAGGTGCCGCGCAGTTCCTCGGGCACGTCGGGGTGGGTGCGGCTGAGTCCGCGGACGTGCGCCTCGTAGATCACGCTCTCCGAGTACGGGCGCCCCGGCGGGCGGTCGTCGCCCCAGTCGAAGAACGGGTCGGTGACCACGCCGAGCATGGTGTGCCCGGCGCTGTCCCCCGGGTCGGCCCTGCCCCTGGCCCGCTCGAAGAGAGAGGCGTGGTTGTCCACCATTCCGTCCACGGCCCGGGTGTACGGGTCGAGGAGCAGCTTCGCCGGGTTGCAGCGGTGGCCCACGGCCGGGGCCCACGGACCGTGGACCCGGTAACCGTAGCGCTGCCCCGGGCCGACGCCGGGCAGGTAGCAGTGCCAGACGAAGCCGTCGACCTCGGGCAGCGGGACGGTGCTGTGGGTGCCGTCGTCGTCGACGAGGACGAGGTCGACGCGTTCGGCGACCTCGCTGAACAGTGCGAAGTTGGTGCCCTGTCCGTCGTACGCGGCCCCCAGGGGATAGGGGTGCCCGCTCCACACGGGCGACCCCTTCCAGTTCGGCCTGGCGCGGGTCACCGGGCCTCCTCCAGAATGCCGTTCGTCCTGCTGGCCGGACCGGCCACCCGGGCCACCGGCATGGTCTCTCGCGGCACTTCCAGCCCCTCCTGGGTGATCGGCTCCGGCGATGTCGCCACGAGCGGGACGCGTTCGCCGGCCCGGGCGCGCTGCGAGAACCAGATCACCTTGGCCCCGGTGTCGGCGGCGCAGCAGCCCCAGCCGTCGCTGGTGGCGGCGAGGTGCTGCAGGCAGGTGCGCAGGTCCTGGTCGGGACGGAGCGCGTGGTCGTTGCCCCCCACGGCCGTGATGAGGTGCTGGTGGTTCCACCACATCTCGATCGACGTGTTCTTGTCGCTCGCGTGCTCGTCGATCGCCCGAAGCAGCATTTCGGCGCCCGAGCAGACGGGTTCGACGAGGTTCTCCAGGTTCCAGAACCGGAGGTGAGCGGCCAGGATGCGCCTGACCTGTCCGACCCGTTCCGGGCTCACTTCCACGTCGAGGTGGTAGTAGCAGGGCACTGCGGTCTTCATCGTCGTGGCTCCTCACCGCGAAAGCTCTCGCTCCTCCTCGCCCCTTGGGGGACGAGCTCCCCGAATACGAAGCGTGAGCACTGATCGCTTCTGAGTCACTCCAGAGTGAGAGCAGTAGTCCATTCGTGCAACACGAGAAAGCAGTTGAAGATCCAACAAGACGGCGCGTCACCACCCGTGCACCATGTGTGAAGAACTCGATCGTCCGTACCCCCGGACCGTCCGGAAGGTGACCGGCCATGCTGCTTCCCGCGAAGAGCGAAGTCGCCCGGCAGCTGCGGCGTTACCGCGCCTGGGAACGCTCGATGCTCGCGTCCCCGGCGGACGTGGGCGTCCGGTCCACCTTCGAGGACTCCGGCTACACCCTCTGCGTGCTGATGGGAAAGCGGTGCGCACGTGAGGCCGCGGACGCCGCCGAACGGTATCTGCGAACGAACCTGGTCACCCACGCGCAGGGACGGACGGACCGGCTCTCCCCGTCGGGGCGGAAGACCCCCTCCGGCGCGGCTTGACCCGAACGGCCGGGCTGCGGCCCGGCCCCGAGCACGGCGGAGGTGAGAACGGATGAGTGCGACCGTGGGGATCGGACGTATCCCGGTACGGGACGTCCACCCGGTGGTGGAGTACGGCAGGCGCCCGGCGAAAGCGGTGGCCGGAGAGACGTTCCAGGTCACCGCCTCCGTGTTCCGCGAGGGGCACGACGCGGTCGCCGCCAACGTCGTGCTGAAGGACCCCGAGGGCCGGCCGGGTCCGTGGACGCCGATGCGGGAGCTGGCCCCGGGCAGCGACCGCTGGGGCGCCGAGGTCACCCCGGGCGCCCCGGGCGACTGGACCTACCGGGTGGAGGCGTGGAGCGACCCCGTCGCCACCTGGAAGCACCACGCGCGCATCAAGATCCCGGCCGGTATCGACACCGGCCTGGTCCTGGAGGAGGGCGCCGAGCTGTACCGGCGGGCCGCCGCGGGTGTGCCGAAGAGCGCCGGGCGCGCCGTGGTGCTGGCCGCCGCGGCCGCCCTGCTCGACGACACGCTGCCGGTGGCCACCCGTTTGGCGGCGGCGCTGACGCCGGAGGCGGACGCGGTACTGGCCCGGCATCCGCTGCGGGAGCTGGTCACCACCTCCGACCCGCTGCCCCTGCTCGTGGAGCGCGAACGCGCCCTGTACGGCGCCTGGTACGAGTTCTTCCCCCGCTCCGAGGGCACCCCCGGGCAACCCCACGGCACCTTCCGCACCGCCGCCCGCCGGCTGCCCGCCATCGCCGCGATGGGCTTCGACGTCGTCTACCTCCCACCCGTCCACCCCATCGGCACCACCCACCGCAAAGGCCGCAACAACACCCTCTCCGCCACCCCCAACGACGTCGGCGTCCCCTGGGCCATCGGCTCCCCCGAAGGCGGCCACGACACCGTCCACCCCCGGCTCGGCACGATACACGACTTCGACCACTTCGTCGCCGAAGCCGCCCGCCTGGACATGGAGGTCGCCCTCGACTTCGCCCTCCAGTGCTCCCCCGACCACCCCTGGGTC
>NZ_JBIWEF010000010.1:0-312835 GCF_044762405.1 Streptomyces sp. NPDC097107
CGGTTACATTTCGAACCCGGAAGCTAAGCCTTACAGCGCCGATGGTACTGCAGGGGGGACCCTGTGGGAGAGTAGGACGCCGCCGAACAATCATTGCGAGGAAACCCCGCACCGGGAACGGTGCGGGGTTTTCTGCGTTTCAGGGCCAGTCGATATGGCGGCGGGGCCGCTTCGGCCCCGCCCCTTTCCTCTTACAGACGGCCTGCCGCCTTCAGTTCCAAGTAGGCGTCCGCCAGCGCCGGAGCGAGTTCGTCAGGGACCGCGTCGACGATTGTCACGCCGTGCCGGCGGAGCTGGTCCGCGGTGCGGTCGCGTTCCGCCTGTGCTTGTGCAGCCGCCGCGGCCTCGTAGACGGCGTCCGTGTTTCCGCGGGCCTTTGCCATCCGGGAGATGTGCGGGTCCGCCACCGATGCCAGGACGACCGTGTGGCGCTGGGTCAGTCGTGGCAGGACGGGGAGGAGTCCCTCTTCGATCGGGGCCGAGTCGAGTGTCGTGAGGAGCACGATCAGGGAGCGGCGAGGGGCCGACCGGAGGGCAGTGGCGGTGAGGCCGCGGGCGTCTGTTTCCACGAGCTCGGGCTCCAGGGTCGCCATCGTGTTGACCAGGGAAGGGAGTACGTCGCCCGCCGTGCGGCCCTGGACGAGGGCGCGTACTCGGCGGTCGTACGCCAGAAGATCGACGCGGTCGCCGGCGCGGGAGGCCAGCGCGGCCAGGAGCAGGGCGGCGTCCATGGAGGCGTCGAGGCGCGGCGCGTCGCCCACTCGGCCGGCCGAGGTGCGGCCGGTGTCGAGGACGAGCAGGATGTGCCGGTCGCGTTCCGGGCGCCAGGTGCGTACGGCGACGGTGGACTGCCGGGCTGTCGCGCGCCAGTCGATGGAACGGGTGTCGTCGCCGGGGACGTATTCGCGGAGGCTGTCGAATTCCGTGCCCTCGCCGCGGGTGAGCACGCTGGTGCGGCCGTCGAGTTCGCGCAGGCGGGACAGCTTGGACGGCAGGTGCTTGCGGCTGGTGAACGGGGGCAGGACGCGTACCGTCCAGGGGGCCCGGTGGGTGCCCTGCCGGGTGAAGAGCCCGAGGGGGCCGTACGAGCGGATCGTGACGCGGTCCGACCGGCGGTCGCCGCGGCGGGTCGGCCGTAGACGGGTGATCACTCGGCGGCGTTCGCCGGCGGGGACCGTCACGCGGTGGCGGGAGGCCGTCGTCTCCGTACCGGGTTGCCAGCTGCTGGGCGGCCAGGCGTCGCGGACGTGGGCGCGGAGCGGGCGGTCGGACGGGTTGGTGACCGTCAGGGTGACGTCGGCGGTGTCGCCCAGGCGCGTTGAGGTGTCGCCGGAGCGGGCCAGGCGCAGGCGCCGTACCGGGGCGGCCAGTGCGAAGTCGCAGGCGCAGGCCACGACCAGCGGCGCGTTGACCGCGAGGATGCCCGTCCAGCTGGGGTCCCAGATGCCGATGGGCACGGAGCCCAGGGCCGCGAGGAGTGCGGTGCGTCCGGTGAGTGCCATCAGCGGGGCACGGGGACGTGAGCGAGGATCGCGTTGATGACGGAGTCCGTGGTCACGCCCTCCATCTCGGCCTCCGGACGGAGCTGGACGCGGTGCCGGAGGGTGGGGAGGGCGAGGGCCTTCACGTCGTCGGGGGTGACGTAGTCGCGGCCCGTCAGCCAGGCCCACGCGCGAGCCGTGGAGAGCAGTGCCGTGGCCCCGCGCGGGGAGACGCCGAGGGTGAGGGAGGGCGACTCGCGGGTGGCCCGGCAGATGTCGACGACGTAGGCCGTGATCTCGGGGGTGATCGTCGTCTTGGCCACCTCCGCGCGGGCCGCCTCCAGGTCGGCGGCGTTCGCCACGGGGCGTACGCCGGCGGCGTGCAGGTCGCGTGGGTTGAAGCCCGAGGCGTGGCGGGTGAGGACGTCGATCTCGTCCTGGCGGGAGGGGAGGGGGACGGTGAGCTTGAGGAGGAAGCGGTCCAGCTGGGCTTCCGGGAGGGGGTAGGTGCCCTCGTACTCGACCGGGTTCTGGGTCGCCGCGACGAGGAAGGGTTCGGGGAGGGGGCGGGGCGTGCCGTCGACCGTGACCTGGCGTTCCTCCATGGCTTCGAGGAGGGACGACTGGGTCTTCGGGGGCGTGCGGTTGATCTCGTCGGCGAGGAGCAGGTTGGTGAAGGCCGGGCCGGGCTGGAAGGAGAACTCGGCGGTACGGGCGTCGTAGACCAGGGAACCGGTGACGTCGCTCGGCATCAGGTCGGGGGTGAACTGGACGCGCTTGGTGTCGAGTTCGGTGGCTGCGGCCAGGGCGCGGACCAAAAGCGTCTTGGCGACGCCGGGGACCCCTTCGAGGAGGACGTGGCCGCGGCACAGGAGCGCCACGACGAGACCGGTGACGGCGGCGTCCTGGCCGACCACGGCCTTGGCGATCTCGGCGCGCAGTGCCTCCAGGGCGGCGCGGGCGTTGCCCGGGTCCCCGGTCTGCCCGGCGTTGTCAGTGGTCGGGTCCATCATGGACGGCGTACCTCTCTTTCGAGGGCGTCGAGTTGGTCGGCGAGGGCGATGAGGGCCGCGTCGTCGCCGGGCGGCGGGCCGAAGAGGAGGGCGTGCGGGGATTGTCCGTCGCCGTGTTCGCCGTGGAGGTGGGCGGACAGGGCGGGGAGCAGGGCCTCGGGCGTGTGCGCCTGGGAGACGGGGACGCCTACGAGGGGGGCGAGACGGGTGCGGGTGGCGGAGCGAAGAGCGGCGGCCGCGCGGTCGCGGGCGTTGACCTTGCGGTAGAGGCGGGCGCGGCCCTCGGCGGTTTCGGAGGCGCGGATCGCGACGGGGAGTTTCTCGGACACCAGGGGGCCGAGTCGGCGTGCCCGCCACAGGGCCGCGAGGGCGGCGGCGACGAAGAGCTGCAGGGTGGCCCAGAGCCAGCCGGAGGGGAGCAGGTCGAAGAAGCTGCGCTCGTCGTCCGGGGCGGTGGCGTCGGTGAGCGAGGGGAGGTACCAGACCAGGTGGTCGCGGGAGCCGAGGAGTTGGAGGGCGAGCGAGGCGTTGCCGTGCTCGTCGAGGTGGTTGTTGTAGAAGATGTCGGGGGCGCCGAGGACGACTGTGTCGCCCGGGGCGCCTTCCTGGGCCGTCTCTCCGGATGTCTCGGGGATGCGGAGCAGGGTGGCCAGGCGACGGCTGGGGTAGCAGGCTTCGGCTTCGACATGGGCGCTGCTGTAGCGGATGCCTCCGGTGTCGGCGCTGCCCGCGCGGCGGGCGGCGGGCAGGTCGCAGTCGGGGGCCAGCGTCGAGTCGACGCTGAGCGCGGGGTCGGCGGTGACGCCGGGGGCGAGCCGTTCGACGGCGGGGCCGCCCGGGGCCACGAGGACGGTACGGCCGCCGGCGCCCTCGGTCGCGGAGCGCAGCTGCGTCTGCTGGCGTTCGGTCAGAAGGTCGGGGACGGCGACCAGCAGGGTGGTGTCCGGGCCGGCCGCGGCGCGTGCGTCGTCCAGGGTGTCGACCACGCGCGTGGACACGCCCCGGTCGGCGAGGAGTTCGGCGACGGCCCGGCTGCCGTAGGGGTCGGCGGAGCGCGGGTCGAGTTCGCCGTGCCGGGCGTCGGAGCGGATGGCGGCGATCGCGACGGCAGCGACGAGCAGCGCGACGAGCGCGAGCGTGATGCCCCGCGCGCGTGTCCACACCTGGCGTGCGGTGGGCGAGGCCGAGGTGGTGGGGAGCGTGGCCTCGGTGGTCATTCGGCGGCTCCCGGGCGGGTGTTCGAGGCCGCGCTGTCGGTCGTACTGGCGGTCGTGCTGCTTGCCAGTCGCGGCTTGGTGCGCTCCAGGTCGCGGTCGAGTTCGGTGACGCGCCGGTACGACTGTTCGGTGCCGGGGCGGCCGCCGTACGTGACGTCGTCGAAGTCGCGGGCCGCGGCGCGCAGCGGGGCGCCGTGGGCGGGCATTGAACGGCCGGCTTCGGTTGCCGCCTCGTCGGCGGTGCGGCCGGGGCGGATGTCGAGGAGGGCGCGTTCCTCCAGGGCGCGGACGACGGCCCGCATGCGTTCCTGGACGGCCTGGTTCCAGTGGCCCTGGGCGGCGTGTGCCTCGGCGGCGGCGCGGTGGTCGGCGGCGCTGCGGGGGCGGTCGTCGAACAGGGCGGGGGCCGTGGCCGGTTGGCGGCGCGGGGTGCCCAGGCGCCACCAGAGGGCGCCCAGCGCCGCCACTACGGCCACGATGATGACGATCAGGCCGAACGTCCCGCCGGGAGTCGCGGTGGACGCGCTGCTGAACAGTTCGTCGATCCAGTCCCAGAAGGCGTTCAGGGCCCGCTGGAACCAGCCGGGGTCGTTCTCGTGGTACATCCGCTTGGACAGCTCGCGCCGCGCTGCCTCCCGCGCGGGGTCGCGCGGGATCGTCACCGGCGGCTCGTCGCCGGAGCGCGGCAGCGACAGCACCGAGGCCTCGCCGGTGCGCGACAGCGTCCGTACGGCGGTGCGTGACAGCGCGTCTGTGAGAACTCCCCCCGCCGGGCTCACCGCCGCATCAGCTCCCCGGGGTGGTGCCGGGAGCGCCGGTGCCCGGAAGGTTGGCGGCACGGGCCAGTTCGAGGTCGAGGGCCTCGCGGCGAATGCGCTGGTCGATGTAGAGCAGGACGGCGACGCCCGCCGTGATCGGGAAGGTGATCATCGAGCCGATCACCGAGCCGATCCCGAGGACGACGAGGAACGTCCAGCCGAGGTCCCCGGTGCCCTCCAGGAAGCCGCCGACGCCGTCGCCGCCGAGGGTCGCGGCGAGAAAGGCGAAGGGGATGACGATGATCGACGCGACGACGTTCGCGATGATCGTGGCGAGCAGCTGGATGCCGAAGACCCGCCACCAGGAGCCGCGCACCAGCTTCACGGAGCGGCCCATCGCCTTCTTGACGCCCTGCTTCTCCAGCATCAGCGCGGGGGACGCCAGCGAGAAGCGGACCATGAGCCACACCGCGACGACGCCGGCCGCCAGGAATCCCAGAACGGTCAGGGCCACGCCCGCGTCGCCGCCTCCCGCGGCTGTGACGAGGAGACCGGGAGCCATGCCGGCCATGACGATGCCGAAGACGATGAGCAGCAGCAGCACGATTAGGCCGAACAGCTTCGACACCTGCGGGCGGGCATCCCGCCAGGCCTCACCGGTGGTCACCGGCCTGCCGAGTACGGCGCGGCTGGTGACGGTGGTCAGCAGGGCGGTGGCCAGGACCGTGCCGATCAGGGAGATCAGGAAGATGACACCCGAGTTGATCGTGGTGTCGGTCAGGGCGTCGCCGAGTTCGCTCAGGGTGGCGTCGGGGTCGTTGAGGGCCTCGCTGCCGGTGTTGTCCAGGACGAGGCCCTGGAGCAGTACGACGATGATCTCCGTGAAGACCGCGACGGTCAGCGAGATGCCGAGGACCGTGCGCCAGTAGGTGCGCATGGTGGAGACCGCGCCGTCGAGGATCTCGCCGACGCCGAGCGGGCGGAGCGGGATCACGCCGGGCTTGGCCGCGGGCGGGGGGCCGCCCCAGCCTCCTCCCCAGCCGCCGTGCCCGCCAGGCGGGCCGTAGCCTCCGCCCTGGCCGCCGTAGCCGCCGGGGCCTCCGTACGGGCCCGGGCCGCCGTAGCCGCCGCCGGGGGGCGGGGCGCCCCAGCCTTGCTGCGGCGGCGGGGGCGGCGGTGCTTGGCCGGGACCGGTGGGTGCGGGCCACTGGCCGGGTGGCGGCTGCTCCTTGGACCACTTCGTGCCGGGGCTCGTCGGGTCCGCTCCCGGCTGGTCCGCGGGGTGCGCGGGCTGATCGGGGCCGTTGGGGCGGTCGGCGGGCTCGGCGGGGCCGGACGCGCCGGGCTCCCGCCCGTCGGACGGGGCGGATCCGGGCGAGGCCCAGCCCGGAGTGTCGTTCATCGTCGCTCCTTCACGGTGCCCGTCCGCGGTCGCGGCGGCAGGTTGGCAGCCATCGTGCCATGGTGTGGTCGGGTGCGGACCGGGCGCGGTATGGCCTGCGCACCTTCAGTTGTCCGCCCGGTAGGGGGCAGACTGACCGCATGGCTGATCAGGACGCGCGAAGCGGCGAGGACAAGCGGCCGACCGAGATCCCGGCACTGCGCTGGGAGGAACCACCCGAGGGCCCGGTGCTGGTCCTGCTGGACCAGACCAGGCTGCCGGCCGAGGAGGTCGAACTGGTCTGCACGGACGCGTCCGCGCTCGTGGAGGCGATCCGCTCGCTCGCCGTGCGCGGGGCGCCGCTGCTCGGTATCGCGGGCGCCTACGGTGTCGCGCTCGCCGCCGTCCGCGGCTTCGAGGTGCAGGAGGCCGCGGCCGCGCTGGCGGGGGCCCGCCCCACCGCGGTGAACCTCGCCGTCGGTGTGCGCCGGGCCCAGGCGGCTCACCAGGAGGCGCTCGCCAGGACCGGCGACACCCGCCAGGCCGCCGCGGCCGCGCTGGCCGCGGCGCGGACGCTGCACCGGCAGGACGCCGAGGCCAGCGCCCGGATGGCCGTGCACGGGCTGGCGCTGCTGGACGAGCTGCTGCCCGCCGGCGGGCACCGGGTCCTCACGCACTGCAACAGCGGGGCGCTGGTGTCGGGCGGTGAGGGGACGGCCTTCGCGGTGGCGCTCGCGGCGCACCGGTCGGGTCGGCTGCGGCGTCTCTGGGTGGACGAAACGCGTCCCTTGCTGCAAGGTGCTCGCCTGACGGCATACGAGGCGGCCCGCAACGACATGGCGTACACCTTGCTCACCGACAACGCGGCCGGTTCGCTGTTCGCGGCGGGTGAGGTGGACGCGGTACTCGTCGGCGCGGACCGCATCGCGGCCGACGGTTCGGTGGCGAACAAGGTGGGGAGTTATCCGCTCGCCGTGCTCGCGAGGTACCACCATGTGCCGTTCATCGTGGTGGCACCGGTCACGACGGTGGATCCGGACACGCTGGACGGGGCGTCCATCGAGGTGGAACAGCGTCCCGGATACGAAGTGACCGAGGTCACAGCACCACGGGTGCCGGTGGCCGGAGCGGGAGGCGGGATTCCGGTGGCACCCCTGGGGACTCAGGCGTACAACCCGGCGTTCGATGTGACTCCGCCCGAGCTGGTGACGGCGATCGTCACCGAGGAGGGCGCGGTTTCGCCCGTGACGGCGGCGGCTCTCGCTGAGCTGTGTGCCAGGTCACGCCAGGTAACGATTAGCTAATGGGATGATGTCGTTTATGAAGGGACGAGTCCTTGTCGTCGACGACGACACAGCACTGGCCGAGATGCTCGGCATTGTGCTGCGTGGTGAGGGTTTTGAGCCATCTTTCGTAGCCGACGGCGACAAGGCGCTGGCAGCCTTCCGGGAGACCAAGCCGGACCTGGTGCTGCTCGACCTCATGCTGCCCGGTCGGGACGGCATCGAGGTGTGCCGCCTGATCAGGGCGGAGTCGGGTGTGCCGATCGTGATGCTGACGGCGAAGAGTGACACCGTCGACGTCGTGGTGGGTCTGGAGTCGGGCGCCGACGACTACATCGTGAAGCCGTTCAAGCCGAAGGAGCTGGTGGCCCGTATCAGGGCGCGTCTGAGGAGGTCCGAGGAGCCGGCGCCGGAGCAGCTCGCCATAGGCGACCTGGTCATCGACGTGGCCGGTCACTCCGTGAAGCGGGAGGGTCAGTCGATCGCGCTGACGCCGCTGGAGTTCGACCTGCTGGTGGCGCTGGCCCGCAAGCCGTGGCAGGTGTTCACGCGTGAGGTGCTCCTCGAGCAGGTCTGGGGTTACCGGCACGCGGCCGACACCCGGTTGGTGAACGTGCATGTACAGCGGCTGCGCTCCAAGGTCGAGAAGGACCCGGAGAAGCCGGAGATCGTGGTGACCGTCCGTGGCGTCGGTTACAAGGCGGGACCGAGCTGACATGAGCAGGGACAGTGCCGCTTCGGCGCCCGGCCGGTCCGGGGCCCGCGCCGGACGGCCTGTCGGCCACCCGCCCGCAGGCTCCCGCTGGAGCCGTCTGCTGGAGGGTGGACTGCTGCGCGGCGGGGTGCAGGGCAGCCCGGTGCTCCGTCTGTTCTTGCGCTGGGTGCGCCGTCCGCTGCTGCCCGTCATGCGGCTGTGGCGGCGCAACCTCCAGCTCAAGGTCGTCGTCACCACGCTGCTGATGTCGCTGGGTGTGGTGCTGCTGCTCGGCTTCGTGGTGATCGGGCAGGTCCGCAACGGACTGCTGGACGCCAAGGTGAAGGCCTCCCAGAGCCAGGCCACCGGCGGGTTCGCGGTGGCCAAGCAGAAGGCCGAGGAGTCGGCCAGCGTGACCGGTGACGAGGGCGTGCCCGTGGACGGCCGTTCCCCGCAGAACGTCATCCAGTGGATGAGTGAACTGGTGAAGTCGCTCTCCAGCGGCGGCCAGGGCGCTTTCGACGTGGTCACGCTCCCCATGGGCGGGGACAGCGGCAGCGGGCGCGGCCCGCGCGCCTCGGGCTTCGTCAACTGGTCGGCCAGCGTGCCCGAGGACCTGCGGGAGCGGATCGACGGCAGTACGGCGGCGGCGCAGAGCTACACCCGGGTCGTCTACGACTCCGGCCAGTCCTCGCAGCCCGGCCTGGTCATCGGCAAGCAGGTCAACGACCCGAACGGTGAGCCGTACCAGCTGTACTACCTCTTCCCGCTCACGCAGGAGGAGGAGTCGCTCAGCCTGGTCAGAGGCACGCTGGCGACGGCCGGACTCTTCGTCGTCGTACTCCTCGGGGCCATCGCCTGGCTCGTGGTGCGCCAGGTCGTCACGCCCGTACGGATGGCGGCGAGTATCGCCGAGCGGCTGTCCGCCGGGCGGCTGCAGGAACGGATGAAGGTCACCGGCGAGGACGACATCGCGCGGCTCGGCGAGGCCTTCAACAAGATGGCGCAGAACCTGCAGTTGAAGATCAGCCAGCTGGAGGACCTGTCGCGGATGCAGCGGCGGTTCGTCTCCGACGTGTCGCACGAGCTGCGGACGCCGCTGACGACCGTGCGCATGGCCGCCGACGTCATCCACGACGCGCGCGTGGACTTCGATCCGGTGACCGCGCGGTCGGCCGAGTTGCTCGCCGACCAGCTGGACCGGTTCGAGACGCTGCTCGCGGACCTGCTGGAGATCAGCCGTTTCGACGCGGGCGCGGCGGCGTTGGAGGCCGAGCCGATAGATCTCAGGGAGGTCGTACGGCGGGTCGTGGGCGGAGCCGAACCGCTCGCCGAGCGCAAGGGCACGCGGATACGCGTCGCCGGCGATCAGCAGCCCGTCGTCGCCGAGGCGGACGCGCGGCGCGTGGAGCGCGTGCTGCGCAACCTCGTCGTCAATGCCGTCGAGCACGGCGAGGGCAACGACGTCGTCGTCAAGCTCGCCGCGGCCGGCGGCGCGGTCGCCGTCGCGGTGCGCGACTACGGCGTGGGCCTCAAGCCGGGCGAGGCGACCCGGGTCTTCAGCCGCTTCTGGCGGGCCGACCCGGCACGCGCGCGTACCACCGGAGGCACGGGGCTGGGGCTTTCCATCGCCCTGGAGGACGCGCGGCTGCACGGAGGCTGGCTGCAGGCATGGGGCGAGCCGGGCGGCGGATCGCAGTTCCGGCTGACGCTGCCCAGGACGGCGGACGAGCCGCTGCGGGGCTCGCCGATACCGCTGGAGCCGACGGACTCGCGGCGCAACCGCGGGCTGGGCGAGGCCGGCCTCAATGACGCCGGTGCGCCGCACGGCAACGGGAAGACGGCCACCGTTCCGGCGCAGGCGCCGCTCGGGCAGGTGCCCTCGGGGCCCGCCCGGGGCCCGATCCCGTCGCGGTCGGCCACGGTGGCCCCCACGGCCGATCCGACGGCACTGCCCGGCAACGGCGCGCGCGTGGTGCCGCGGCCCGTGTCGGGCGCCCGGAGACAGGACGGCGGGCCCGCGCCGGAGGCGACGAGCCACCCGGACGCCGGACCGGAGCAGCCGGAGGACTCGAGCAGGCAAGGGGAGGCATCTCGTGGGCGCTGACCGCGAGGGAAGCGGTCGGCGGGGGCCGGCACGCGTGGTGGCGTACGCCGTCTGTGGCGTCGTACTGCTGGCGGGGTGTGCGTCCATGCCCGACAGCGGGGACCTGCGGGGCGTGGAGTCCACGCCGCGGCAGGACCCGCAGGTGCGGGTGTTCGCGATGCCGCCGCGGGAGGACGACTCGCCCACGGAGATCGTGCAGGGCTTCCTGGAGGCGCTGACCAGCAACGAGCCGGAGTACGAGACCGCCCGCAAGTACCTGACGGGCGAGGCGGCGAAGACCTGGCGGCCGGAGCGGTCCACGACGGTGCTGACGGGTGGGCCGGGTACCGAGTCCGACCACTCGGGAAGCCGCGACGACGCCGACGACTACTCGGTCACGCTGACCGGCACCCGGGTCGCCGCGGTGGACGCTCAGCGGTCGTACTCGCCGGCGGACGGCGAGTACCGGGAACCGGTGCACCTCACCCGGGACAACAAGAGCGGGCAGTGGCGCATCGATGATCTGCCGCAGGGCGTCATCATGGGTAAGTCGGACTTCCAGCGCACCTTCATGTCCGTCAACAAGTACTACTTCGCCTCGAACACCGTTCCCGTCACCCAGGCCGGTACGAGCTCGCAGCCGGCGGCCGTCGCCGATCCGGTCTACGTGCGCCGGCTCGTGGACCCCATGACCCAGGTGGTGCGTTCCCTGATCAGCGGGCCGACGAGCGTGCTCGGGCCCGTGGTCAGGTCGAGCTTCCCGACCGGTACGGCGCTGGCGAAGGACGCCGACTCGCTGACGCCCGACGACCGCAACAAGCTGACGGTGCGGCTGAACGAGCGGGCGGCCGGCGTCGGCGACGACACGTGCGACGAGATGGCGGCTCAGCTCCTCTTCACGCTCCAGAACCTCACCCCGGTGGTGGACGAGGTCGAGCTGCGGTCGGGTGATGAGCGACTGTGCTCCCTCACCGAGGACCGGGCCGAGACGGTCGCGACGCGCGGCTCGGCCCAGCGGCCCGACTACCTGTACTTCATCGACGACGAGGAACGCCTGGTGCGCATCGCCGCGGGCAGCAGCGGGACCCGGCCGGAACCGGTCCCCGGTGCGCTGGGCGAGGGCGTGACGGCCCTGCGGTCGGTGGCGGTGTCACGGGACGAGCACAGCGCGGCCGGCATCCGCCTCGACAACAAGTCGCTGTACGTCGGCTCGCTGGTGTCGGGTGGTTCGCTCGGTGACCCCGTGCTGGTCAGCAAGGGCAAGACGGAGGAGAACCGGCTGACGCCGCCCAGCTGGGACGCACAGGGCGATCTGTGGATCGCCGACCGTGACCCGGCCGACCCCCGCCTGCTGCTGCTCAAGGAGGGCAAGGGCCGGCCCGTGGAGGTGCGGACCCCGGGGCTGGACGGGCGGATCCGGGCCGTGCGGGTGGCGGCCGACGGGGTGCGGATCGCGCTCATCGTGGAGAAGGACGGCGAGCGGTCCCTGCTCATCGGACGGATCGAACGGGACGGGGGGGCCGGCGAACCGTCCTCGGTCACCGTCCTCGAACTACGCTCCGCGACGCCGGAGCTGGAGGAGGTCACGGCCATGTCGTGGGCCGGTGACAGCCGGCTCGTAGTGGTCGGGCGCGAGCGCGGGGGCGTCCAGCAGATCGGATACGTGCAGGTCGACGGCTCCACGCCGGAGGCCTCGGTGCCCGCCGCGCTGACCGGCGTGAAGGAGATCGCCGCGACCGAGGACGAGCGGTTGCCGCTGGTGGCGTACTCGGAGGACGTGATCGTGCGGCTGCCGTCGGGGCTGCAGTGGCAGAAGGTCACGGAGGGGACGGCGCCGGTCTATCCGGGGTGAGGCATCCGGCTTCGCCGCCGTGCACTCGTGTGGGGGACGGGTGACGGGCAGCGCTCGGAGTTTTCCACAAGGAGCTCACCAGCGTTTTCCACAGGCCTGGTCGAGCCCCGCGGGCCTTGGCACAGTGGTGGCCATGCGGGGATTACGGGAATGGTGGCGGGACCTCACCGACCTGGTGCTGCCGGCCGAGTGCGGAGGCTGCGGCAGGGCTCGCACGGTGCTGTGTCCACGGTGCCGTACGGTCCTGAGCGGCGCCGTACCGCGCCGGGTGCGGCCGGTGCCGGAGCCGCCGGGGCTGCCGGTGGTGCACGCGGCCGCCCGGTACGCGGACGAGGTACGGGCCGCCCTGCTGGCACACAAGGAGCGCGGCGTGCTGGCCCTTACGGCACCGCTCGGCGTGGCGCTGGCAGGGGCGGTGGGGGCCGGGCTCCGGGAGGCACGGCGGGGCTCCGGTGACGCGGGGGCCGTACGCGTGCGGGGGCCGGTGCTGCTCGTGCCCGTGCCGTCCGCGCCCCGGGCGGTGCGCACCCGCGGGCACGACCCGGCGCGGCGGATCGCTCTCGCGGCCGCGGGGGAGCTGCGGCGGGCCGGGACGTCCGCCCGGGTGCTGGCCGTGCTGCGGCAACGGCACGCCGTGGCCGACCAGTCGGAGCTCGGGGCCCGGCAGCGGCTGCACAATCTCGCCGGAGCGCTGGCGGTGGCTCCCGGCGGTGGCCGGCTGCTGTGCGGGGGCGGGCCGGTCGTCCTCGTCGACGACCTCATGACGACGGGGGCGTCCCTGACGGAGGCGGCGCGTGCCCTGCGCGAGGCGGGGGCCGGGGCCGGGGCGAAATCCGCTGTGTATCCGGCGTCGGCAGGGGAAGGCAGAGAGGAACGGAAGGCCGGGCCCCGAATGGCGGGCCCGAACGAAGGCGGTGGCGTGATCCGTGAAGCGATCTGCGCGGCAGTGGTCGCGGCTTCACCAGATTCTTTCGAAATAAACCGGAACTGACTAGAAAATTGCTTCGTTGCAGATAATGAGAGGCTCAATTCACCGGAACGGAGGTGCGTCGCGGTAGAGGGTGACGACATCCGTCCGGGCGAGATATGTTCGGTTGTGAGGCAAAGCCGCAGGCCACACCTCTCAAATCCGAATGCCGTACTGCGGGTTTCACCGTCATCACCCGCACCGGTGGAGTGGAGATCTCGCCCGCGGGGGAGGAGGTGGAAGTCACCGAGTCCGAGGTTCCGGGGTAGACCGGAGCCTGGTGCAAAAGGGAGATGCTCCGCCATCGAAGCGGAGCGATCCGGGAACGGAGTTCTGCGTGGACATCGTCGTCAAGGGCCGCAAGACCGAGGTGCCCGAGCGGTTCCGGAAGCACGTGGCCGAGAAGCTGAAGCTGGAGAAGATCCAGAAGCTCGATGGCAAGGTGATCAGCCTCGACGTCGAGGTGTCCAAGGAGCCGAACCCCCGGCAGGCCGACCGCTGTGACCGAGTGGAGATCACGCTCCGCTCCCGCGGTCCGGTGATCCGGGCGGAGGCAGCGGCGAGCGACCCGTACGCGGCGCTCGACCTGGCGGCGGAGAAGCTCGGTGCCCGGCTGCGCAAGCAGCACGACAAGCGCTTCTCGCGCCGTGGTGCGCGCCGGATCCCGGCGGCGGAGGTCGCCGACCACGTCCCCGGCGCGGCGACGCTCAACGGGAACGGCGACGTCGTCCCGCCGGAGAAGCAGGACGGCGTACCCACCAAGAAGATCGGCTCGCTGGAGGTCCAGGGCGACGGCCCGCTCGTCGTCCGCGAGAAGACCCACGCGGCCGCGCCGATGACCCTCGACCAGGCGCTCTACGAGATGGAACTGGTCGGGCACGACTTCTACCTGTTCGTCGACTCCGAGACCAAGGAGCCCAGCGTCGTCTACCGGCGGCACGCCTACGACTACGGCGTGATCCACCTCACCACGGACACGATGGTCACCCAGGCGCACCCCACCGAGGCGGGTGACGCTCTCGGCGGCTGACGACGCCGGGTGACAGCGGAACCGGTGCCCCTGGAGCGCGTGTGCGCCCCCAGGGGCACCGGTGTGCGACGGTGCGCGAGGGTGTGCGACCCCTTCGTGGCCCGCTCGGCCACCCCCGTGTCGGCCGGGCATGGAATCATGGCGGCAACGGCCCAACCGGTGGGTCGTTGCTCTGGGTTGGCGATGGCTCAGGACGACGGGCCACAGCCTTCAGGGGGAGGAACGATGGCGGACAGTTTCGGACCGATGCGGGGCGCGGGCGTCGACGGGGGGATCGACGACGGAGTCGCCGGCATGGGCTCGGACGCGGGCTCCGCGCGCAAGGAGCCGATCAGGGTCCTGGTCGTGGATGACCACGCCCTGTTCCGCCGCGGACTGGAGATCGTGCTCGCGGCCGAGGAGGACATCCAGGTCGTCGGGGAGGCCGGTGACGGCGCCGAGGCCGTGGAGAAGGCCGCCGACCTGCTGCCGGACATCGTCCTGATGGACGTGCGGATGCCCAAGCGGGGCGGGATCGAGGCCTGCACCTCCATCAAGGAGGTGGCCCCCAGCGCGAAGATCATCATGCTGACGATCAGCGACGAGGAGGCCGACCTCTACGACGCGATCAAGGCGGGTGCGACCGGTTATCTCCTCAAGGAGATCTCGACGGACGAGGTGGCCACCGCGATTCGTGCCGTGGCCGACGGACAGTCGCAGATCAGTCCGTCCATGGCGTCGAAACTGCTCACCGAGTTCAAGTCGATGATCCAGCGGACCGACGAGCGCCGGCTCGTTCCCGCGCCGCGGCTCACGGACCGTGAACTGGAGGTCCTCAAGCTGGTCGCCACGGGAATGAACAACCGGGACATCGCCAAGGAACTGTTCATCTCCGAGAACACCGTGAAGAACCACGTGCGCAACATCCTGGAGAAACTGCAGCTGCACTCCAGGATGGAGGCCGTGGTGTACGCGATGCGGGAGAAGATCCTCGAGATCCGCTGACGGCCGCAGCCGAAGCCGAAGCCGGCCGAAGCCGAAGGAGCTGACGGCCGACGCCGACGGCCTT
The DNA here is from genome assembly GCF_044762405.1 of Streptomyces sp. NPDC097107. NCBI lineage: Bacteria > Bacillati > Actinomycetota > Actinomycetes > Kitasatosporales > Streptomycetaceae > Streptomyces > Streptomyces sp. NPDC097107. The sequence goes on from NZ_JBIWEF010000010.1 coordinate 14,811, forward strand.
GCGCGGGTCAGGCCAGCAGGCGGGTCAGTTCCCTCGTGAGGGGCTCGCGCAGGTCCCGGGCGTCGACCCGCTCCACGCGTACGTCCGTGCAGTCCACCCAGCCCGCCGCCTCGACCAGGGCCTGAGCGACCGCCGGGGCCGCCTTGGGGCCGTCCAGCGTGACCTGCTTGGCGACCAGGGTGCGCCCCTCGCGCGCCGGGTCCACGCGGCCGACGAGCCGGCCGCCTGCCAGGACGGGCATCGCGAAGTAGCCGTGCACCCGCTTCTGCCTGGGCACGTAGGCCTCCAGGCGGTGGGTGAAGCCGAAGATCCGTTCCGTGCGGGCACGGTCCCAGATCAGGGAGTCGAAGGGCGAGAGCAGCGTCGTGCGGTGCCGGCCGCGCGGAGGCGTCTCCAGGGCCGCGGGGTCCGCCCAGGCCGGCTTGGACCAGCCCTCCACGGTGACCGGGACCAGGCCCGAGTCGGCGATCACGGCGTCGACCTGCTCACCCTTGAGACGGTGGTAGTCCGCGATGTCCGCGCGTGTGCCGACGCCCAGGGACTGGCCGGCCAGGCGGACCAGGCGGCGCAGGCATTCGGCGTCGTCCAGCTCGTCGTGCAGCAGCGCGGCCGGGACCGCGCGCTCGGCCAGGTCGTACACCCGCTTCCAGCCGCGGCGCTCGACGCACACCACCTCGCCGTACATGAGCGCGCGCTCGACGGCGACCTTCGTACCCGACCAGTCCCACCACTCGCTGGTCCTCTTCGCGCCGCCCAGGTCCGTCGCGGTGAGCGGGCCCTCGGTGCGGAGCTGCTTGACGACCTGGTCGTAGGCGCCGTCGGGGAGGGAGTGGTTCCAGTGCGGGCGGTTTCGGTAGGCGCGGCGGCGGAAGGCGAAGTGCGGCCACTCCTCGATGGGGAGGATGCAGGCGGCATGGGACCAGTACTCGAAGGCGTGCGTGTCCTGCCAGTAGGCGTCTTCGACCGCTTTGCGGCCCAGTGCGCCGAGGCGGGCGTACGGGATGAGTTCGTGGGAGCGGGCGAGGACCGAGATGGTGTCGAGCTGCACCGCGCCCAGGTGACGGAGGACACCGCGGACGCCTGCGCGGCGGTCGGGGGCGCCGAGGAAGCCCTGTGCGCGGAGGGCGAGGCGGCGGGCCTCTTGCGCGGACAGTTCCGTGGCGGGGGGCGGGAGGGTCGTCATACGTCCGCACGATAAGGGGTGGGTCTGACAGTGAGGGGTGGCGTGCGGGGGTGTGGGCGGGGGTGTGGGCGTGGTTGCGAGGGCCGGTTCGCAGGGCGCCCTGCGTCGGTGCGGGCCGGGGGTGGGTGCGCAGCCCGACGTTGAGGTGCTTCCCCCACGCTTGGCTTCCCTCACTCTCGGTTTCTCCCCCACGCTCGGCTTCTCCCTACGCTCGGCTTCTCCCTACGCTCGGCTTCTCCCTACGCTCGGCTTCTCCCTACGCTCGGCTTCTCCCCACGCTCGGCTTCTCCCCACGCTCGGCTTCGCTCGCGCGGGGGACCCCCATGAGCGGGAGCTGTGCGGTGAGGCTGCCCGCAGTTGCGCGGGGCGTGGCTATGGGGCCGGCAGGTACGGGGACGTTGAGGGAAGGGAGAGGTCTGAGGGGAGGAGGGAGCCGATCCAGGCGTCGCGGCGGACGCCGTTGTTGTTGATCGCGGAGCGCAATGTGCCCTCCATGGTGAAGCCCGCGCGCTGGGCCACCGCGCGGGAGGCCGTGTTGCCGACCTCGGCGCGCCACTCCAGGCGGTCGATCGCCCGGTCGGTGAAGGCCCAGCGGGACACGGCGACGGCGGCCTCGGTGACGTAGCCGTGGCCGCGGTGTTCCTTGGCGCCCCAGAAACCGATCTCGCCGACGCCCAGGGAGATCATCGTGATGCCGAGCATCCCGGCCAGGTCCCCGGTGGGGAGGAAGACGCCGAAGGTGAACATCGAGGCGTTCGCCCAGCCGTCGGGGACCATCTGCTCCGTGAAGCCCCGCGCGTGCTCCTGGAGGTAGGGCGAGGGGATCGTGGTCCAGCGCTGGATGCCGGGATCCTGGCAGGCGGCGTACACGGAATCGGTGTCCCGGGGGCCGACCGTGCGCAGGACGAGGCGGTCGGTGGTGAGCGTGAGGGGTTCCATCGGCCGATTCTGCGCGGCGGTCCGCGGCGGACGCCATGTTTTTGCCGTGTGTGAACGGACGGTCACTTTTCGCGTGATTCGTCGGCGGGCGCGGCACCATCCGCGGTGCCCGGACGTTGAACTCGATGACAGCAGACCGGAAGCTGGATGAAGGAGCACGGTCCCCGTTACAGCAGGCTCCCGGGGCGGCGGGGTCCTCGCATACGATGGCCGTTGCTCAGTCCGTCACAGGAAAACGACCGTCCCAGGCCCGACCGGCAAGGAGACCAACCCCCGTGTCCGTCCTCTCGAAGATCATGCGTGCAGGCGAAGGCAAGATCCTGCGCAAGCTGCACCGCATCGCGGACCAGGTCAACTCCATCGAAGAGGACTTCGTCGACCTCTCCGACGCCGAGCTGCGGGCCCTCACCGATGAGTACAAGCAGCGCTACGCCGATGGTGAGAGCCTGGACGACCTGCTTCCGGAAGCCTTCGCCACCGTCCGTGAGGCCGCCAAGCGCGTCCTGGGACAGCGGCACTACGACGTGCAGATGATGGGCGGCGCGGCCCTGCACATGGGCTACGTGGCCGAGATGAAGACCGGCGAGGGCAAGACCCTCGTCGGCACACTGCCCGCCTATCTCAACGCCCTGTCCGGCGAAGGCGTGCACATCGTCACGGTCAACGACTACCTCGCCGAGCGCGACTCCGAGATGATGGGCCGCGTCCACAAGTTCCTCGGGCTGAACGTCGGCTGCATCCTCGCCAACCAGACGCCGGCCCAGCGCCGCGAGATGTACGGCTGCGACATCACCTACGGCACGAACAACGAGTTCGGCTTCGACTACCTGCGCGACAACATGGCGTGGTCCAAGGACGAACTCGTCCAGCGCGGCCACAACTTCGCCATCGTCGACGAGGTCGACTCCATCCTCGTCGACGAGGCCCGTACGCCGCTGATCATCTCCGGTCCGGCCGACCAGGCCACCAAGTGGTACGGCGACTTCGCCAAGCTGGTCACCCGCCTGAAGAAGGGCGAGGCGGGCAACACCCTCAAGGGCATCGAGGAGACCGGCGACTACGAGGTCGACGAGAAGAAGCGCACCGTCGCCATCCATGAGTCCGGCGTCGCCAAGGTCGAGGACTGGCTGGGCATCGACAACCTCTACGAGTCGGTGAACACTCCGCTCGTCGGTTACCTGAACAACGCCATCAAGGCCAAGGAACTCTTCAAGAAGGACAAGGACTACGTCGTCATCGACGGCGAAGTCATGATCGTCGACGAGCACACCGGCCGTATCCTCGCCGGCCGCCGTTACAACGAGGGCATGCACCAGGCGATCGAGGCGAAGGAAGGGGTGGACATCAAGGACGAGAACCAGACGCTCGCCACGATCACGCTCCAGAACTTCTTCCGTCTCTACAAGCGCCACGACCACAACGGCAAGGAACTGCCCGGCCTGTCCGGCATGACCGGTACGGCCATGACCGAGGCCGCCGAGTTCCACCAGATCTACAAGCTCGGCGTGGTGCCCATCCCGACCAACCGGCCGATGATCCGCAAGGACCAGTCGGACCTGATCTACCGCACCGAGGTCGCGAAGTTCGAGGCGGTCGTCGACGACATCGAGGAGAAGCACGGCAAGGGCCAGCCGATCCTCGTCGGCACCACCTCGGTCGAGAAGTCCGAGTACCTCTCGCAGCAGCTCAGCAAGCGCGGTGTCCAGCACGAGGTGCTCAACGCCAAGCAGCACGACCGTGAGGCCACGATCGTCGCCCAGGCGGGCCGCAAGGGTTCCGTGACCGTGGCCACGAACATGGCCGGCCGTGGTACGGACATCAAGCTCGGCGGCAACCCCGAGGACCTCGCCGAGGCGGAGCTGCGCCAGCGCGGCCTCGACCCCGAGGAGCACATCGAGGAGTGGGCCGCGGCCCTGCCAGCGGCGCTGGAGCGGGCCGAGCAGGCGGTCAAGGCGGAGTTCGAAGAGGTCAAGAACCTCGGCGGCCTCTACGTGCTGGGTACCGAGCGGCACGAGTCGCGGCGTATCGACAACCAGCTGCGCGGCCGCTCCGGCCGTCAGGGCGACCCCGGCGAGTCCCGCTTCTACCTCTCCCTGGGCGACGACCTGATGCGGCTGTTCAAGGCCCAGATGGTCGAGCGCGTGATGTCGATGGCGAACGTCCCGGACGACGTGCCGATCGAGAACAAGATGGTCACGCGCGCGATCGCGTCCGCCCAGTCGCAGGTGGAGACGCAGAACTTCGAGACGCGTAAGAACGTCCTGAAGTACGACGAGGTCCTCAACCGGCAGCGCGAGGTCATCTACGGCGAGCGGCGCCGCGTTCTGGAGGGCGAGGACCTGCAGGAGCAGATCCAGCACTTCATGAACGACACGATCGACGCGTACGTGCAGGCCGAGACCGCCGAGGGCTTCCCGGAGGACTGGGACCTCGACCGTCTGTGGGGCGCCTTCAAGCAGCTCTACCCGGTGAAGGTCACCGTGGAGGAGCTGGAGGACGCGGCCGGCGACCGGGCCGGGCTGACCGCCGACTACATCAGTGAGTCCATCAAGGACGACGTCCAGGAGCAGTACGAGGCGCGTGAGGCGCAGCTCGGCTCCGAGATCATGCGCGAGCTGGAGCGCCGGGTCGTGCTCTCGGTCCTGGACCGCAAGTGGCGCGAGCACCTCTACGAGATGGACTACCTCCAGGAGGGCATCGGCCTGCGCGCGATGGCCCAGAAGGACCCGCTGGTCGAGTACCAGCGTGAGGGCTTCGACATGTTCCAGGCCATGATGGACGGCATCAAGGAGGAGTCCGTCGGCTACCTGTTCAACCTGGAGGTCCAGGTCGAGCAGCAGGTCGAGGAGGTCCCGGTCGAGGACGCGGGGCCGTCGCTGGACAAGGGCAAGCAGGACGCCGTTCCGGCTCAGGCGGGCGCCCGTCCGGAGATCCGCGCCAAGGGACTCGACGCCCCCCAGCGCCGGGGACTGCACTTCTCCGCCCCGACCGTGGACGGCGAGGGCGGTGTCGTCGAGGGCGACTTCACCACCGACGGCGAGCCCGCGCAGCCCCAGTCCGACGGGCTCACGCGCGCGGAGCGCCGCAAGCAGGCCAAGGGCGGACGTCGCCGCAAGAAGTGACAACGCGGTGCCTTCGGGCGCCGTAGCGGTGGAAGGGCCGGGCACCTCCGGGTGCCCGGCCCTTCGGCCTGTCCCGGCGTGCGGCGCCGGTCGTCGTCGGTCTCAGTCGTCGTCGGTGTGCGGTCGGCGGGGACCGCCCAGTTCCACCGCCGTGCAGCGCCAGCGCAGGTCGCGGCCCTGTTCCAGCCGGAAGGCCATGGCGCGCAGCTGGTCGCCCGCGCCGATCCGGGCGAAGACCTCCAGGGCGCCCGGCCGGGGCTCGAAGTAGCCGATGTCGCGGACGACGGGCAAGGTGCCGCGCGTGCGCAGGGGGCCGCGTTCGGCGAGGTGGGCCAGATCGTCGTAGGCGCGGCCGGCGGTGTGGCGGAGCATCGAATGGACGGGGCGCCGGCCGCTGAGCACGTTGAGGAGGAGCTCGGCGAAGCGGTCCGTGGGGCGGAGCTGCGGGACGGGACGGCGAGGGGTCTGGGCGGGGACGAGAGGCGCTGCCGTGTCCGGGGCGGCCGGGTGTACGGCCGGGACGGCGGGGGCCGTCACGAGGGCGCCCGCCTCCGCGCGCGGGACCGTCCCGGTGGCCCCGCCCGGGCCGGCCGTGGGCGGGCGGGTGTCCGCCGGCCGCGTACGGGCCCGCGGAGACCTGCCGGGGGCGCCCGGCGGGCGGCCACCGGGCGCCCCGGCCCGCACGACACGTCCGCCGGGCCTGCGGGGCGGCACGCCGCCGGGTGCGCGGGACGGGGAGGTCCCGGGTGTGCGGGGCGGCACGCCGCCGGGTGTGCGGGCAGGGGTGGTGGTCGGGGTGTGCAGCGGTGCGGTGCCGGGCGGCCGGGGCGTGGGGTCGCCGTTGGGCCCGCGGGGCGGGGTGGGTGCGAGCGGGCGGTCGGGCGTGCGGAGCGGCGTGCTGCTCGGGGTGAGCTGGGACCTGGTCATGACCTTGCGCATAGGGGCTCCCCGTTCGGCGGCCCGGGTGATACCGGGCAGTAACTTAGCGGTTGGGGATCTTGTACGGGCCGGCGGGGCGGGACGGCAAGGAGGACGGTGGCCTGGCCGAGGGGCTGGAGGGTTCACCTATCAGAGTGGCCGGGACGGCCGGAAAGCCCGGGGTGGAGCGGTTGTACCGGGTGAGTCCGCGGCCGTAGGTGGACGCGTCCGGCGTCATGGGTGGGGACCCGAAAGGGGACACCCGCCCGTATCCTGAAGGCTCTCCCAGGCCATCCAGGCCATCCAGGCCATCCAGGCCGTCCCGGGCCTCGGTGGCGCTCCCGACCACGAAAGCGGAAGTCTCATGCGCGTCTACGTCCCCGTGACCCTCTCCGGCCTCGCCGAGGCGCACAGGACGGGAGAGCTGGGGGCGGGACCGCTCGTCGCCTACGCCGTCACACCGGCGCTGCGCGAGTGGTACCTCTCGGACGACATCGAGGAACTGGAGTACGCCGCCCTGAACCGGGCCGCGCTGGCCTCGCTGCGACTGCTGGCGGCCGACGCCGGCGCGCCGCGGCGCCGGGTCGTGGTCGCCGCCGACGTGTCCGACGGCGCGGCCTCGGCGGCCCCGGACCGGGGGCCCGATCCGGTTGCGCTGGGCGAGGTGCGGCTCGCCGGGCCCCTGCGGCTGGCCAAGGCGGCCTCGGTGCACGTCGACTCGGCCGACGCGGAGGCGGATGTGACCGCCGCGGCCGAGGCCCTCGCGGCGGCGGAGGGCGGGGACGACGACGCCCGGTTCGTCGTGGACGGGGCCGAGGACCACGAGCTGCTGTGGTACGCGACGCAGGAGATCCCGAACCTGGTGGACCCCGGTCACTGACGTTCCGCCGGCCGGCCGTCCCCCGTGGGCCGTCTCGGCCCCCGTCTTGATTGTCAGTGGCGGCGGGTACGTTTTCGGGCATGGGGATGCAGACAGGGGCGCACATCGTCTGGGACTGGAACGGGACGCTGTTCCACGACAATGACGCGATCATCGGGGCGACGAACGCCGCGTTCGCCGAGCTGGGACTGGCGTCGATCACGCTGGAGCAATACCGGGCGCTGTACTGCGTGCCGGTGCCGAAGTTCTACGAGCGGCTGATGGGGCGGCTGCCCACCGACACCGAGTGGGAGGTCATGGACGCGACCTTCCACCGCCACTACACCGAGCACCGGGTGCGGTGCGGGCTCACCGAGGGCGTGGCGGAGCTGCTCGACGGCTGGCGGTCGGCGGGGCGCAGTCAGTCGATCCTCAGCATGTACGGCCATGACGAGCTGGTGCCGCTGGTCAAGGGGTTCGGGATCGAGACGCACTTCATACGTGTCGACGGGCGGATCGGGCCGTCCGGGGGCAGCAAGGCCGAGCACATGGTGCGGCATCTCGCGGAGCTGGCGCTGGCCGGGGTGGATCCCGTTCGTACGGTGGTGATCGGGGACGCCGCGGATGACGCGGTGGCCGCGCGGCATGTGGGGGCGGGGGCGGTGCTGTACACCGGGGGGTCGCACAGCCGGGCCAGTCTGGAGGGGGTCGGGGTGCCGGTGGTGGACACATTGGGGGAGGCCGTGGCGGAGGCGGCGCGGTTGGCGGCGTGACGTCGGATGTGCGGTGACGGTGGCTCTGTGCGGTGACAGTGGCTTGCACGGTGAGGGTGGCTCTGTGCCGTGACGGTGACCTGTGCTGGGACGGTGACTCGTGCTGGTGGGGGCCCGGGGTGGGTGTCGCGGCCCGGCGTCGGGGGTGCCTCCCCGCGCTCGGCTTCTCCCCCACGCTCGGCTGCGCTCGGGCGGGGGCCCCATGAGCGGGAGGGTGCCCCCACCGCCCACCCGTACCGCTCCTGGGGGTACCTCCCAGGCCGTTCAGGCACGGGGGAGGCACGACTCCCGCAGCTGGTCGGGGGCGCGGGCGACTGCCCGCAGCGGCGCGGGGACGGCGGCGGTTCTGTGCAAAACGTCAAAGTTCAGGTTCCGGTTTTGTACACATGCGGCTCGTGACGGGGGCCCCGCAAGGAGCGATAGCCTTGTGGCGTGATCAGCGCGATAGCTCGCGGGGGCACCGGCGCCCCCGCTCTGCGCCCGGTACGCACGGACGACATCCGTGCCCGGGCGGCGGTCGCTGTTCTTCGCGGGCGGGACGGGGCATCGAAGGCCCCCGGTACGGCGCCGCGCACCCCCCGGACGATGGCGGCGAGAGCGACGTCACACCCGGCGAGTGCGGCGACATTGGCTGATATGCCCCCGCTCCTCTCGCCTTGCGGCATAGCGTCGGAACAGACCGGACACCCCGCGTCTCGACGTCATGCCGGAAGGCAGGAGACCGTACTTCCTTCTACGTCACGCAACGGCGCGCGACAGGAGCCAGAGGACAATGCAGACCAAGCTGGACGAAGCCAAGGCCGAGCTGCTCGAAAGGGCTGCGCGGGTAGCTGAGAACAGCCCGGTCGGGGGGCACCTACCGACTGGGACGACGGACGAGGGCACGCCGGACGCCCCGGGCACCCCGGACCACGCATCCGTGTTCGCGTTCCTCCGGCGTTACTACCGGCACACCGCCCCGGAGGACCTGGCCGACCGCGACCCGGTCGACGTCTTCGGAGCCGCCGTCTCGCACTACCGGCTGGCCGGGAACCGCCCGCAGGGCACGGCGAACGTGCGGGTGCACACCCCGACGGTCGAGGAGAACGGCTGGACGTGCAGCCACTCCGTCGTCGAGGTGGTCACGGACGACATGCCCTTCCTCGTCGACTCCGTGACCAACGAGCTGACCCGGCAGGGGCGCGGCATCCACGTCGTCGTCCACCCGCTGATCGTGGTGCGGCGCGACGTGACCGGCAAGCTCGTCGAGGTACTCACCCGCGGGCCCTCCGACGACCTCCCGCACGACGCGCACGTCGAGTCCTGGATCCACGTCGAGTTCGACCGCGAGACCGACCGCGGCGACCTCAAGCAGATCACCGCCGACCTGCTGCGCGTCCTGAACGACGTCCGCGAGACGGTCGAGGACTGGGGCAAGATGCGGGACGCGGCCGTCCGCATCGCGGAGCAGCTGCCGACGGAGCCGGTCCCCGACGACCTCCCCCCGCGGGAGCTGGAGGAGGCCCGCGAGCTGCTGCGCTGGCTGGCCGACGACCACTTCACCTTCCTCGGCTACCGCGAGTATCAGCTGCGTGGCGACGACTCGCTCGCCGCCGTCGCCGGTACCGGCCTCGGCATCCTGCGTTCCGACCCGCACCACGCGGCCGACGAGAGCCACCCGGTCAGCCCGTCCTTCGAGCGGCTGCCCGCCGACGCCCGGGCCAAGGCCCGCGAGCACCGGCTGCTGGTGCTGACCAAGGCCAACAGCCGGGCCACCGTGCACCGGCCGTCGTACCTGGACTACGTCGGCGTCAAGAAGTTCGACGAGCAGGGCAACGTCGTCGGGGAGCGCCGCTTCCTCGGCCTGTTCTCCTCCGCCGCCTACACCGAGTCCGTCCGCCGGGTGCCGGTCGTCCGGCGCAAGGTGGAGGAGGTGCTGGAACGGGCAGGCTTCTCGCCCAACAGCCACGACGGACGGGATCTGCTGCAGATCCTGGAGACGTACCCGCGCGACGAGATGTTCCAGATGCCGGTCGAGGAGCTGGAGCCGGTCGTCACCTCCGTGCTCTACCTCCAGGAGCGGCGCCGTCTCCGTCTCTACCTGCGGCAGGACGAGTACGGGCGCTACTACTCGGCCCTCGTGTACCTCCCCCGCGACCGCTACACCACCGGTGTCCGGCTGCGGATCATCGAGATCCTCAAGGAGGAGCTCGGCGGCACCAGTGTCGACTTCACGGCCTGGAACACCGAGTCGATCCTGTCCCGGCTGCACTTCGTGGTCCGCGTGCCGCAGGGCACCGAGCTGCCGCAGCTGTCCGACGCGGACAAGGAGCGCATCGAGGCCCGTCTCGTCGAGGCCGCCCGTTCCTGGGCCGACGGGTTCGCCGAGGCGCTGACCGCCGAGGTCGGCGAGGAGCGCTCCGCGGAGCTGTTGCGCTACTACGGGAGCGCCTTCCCCGAGGGCTACAAGGCGGACCACGGCCCGCGCTCCGCGGTCGCCGACCTCGGTCACCTGGAGCGGCTCGACGAGAACAGGACGTTCGCGCTGAGCCTGTACGAGCCGGTCGGCGCCGCGCCCGAGGAGCGGCGTTTCAAGATCTACCAGAAGGGCGGCCAGGTCTCCCTGTCGGCCGTCCTGCCGGTGCTCAGCCGGCTCGGCGTCGAGGTCACCGACGAGCGGCCGTACGAGCTGCGCTGCTCGGACCGCACGACCGCCTGGATCTACGACTTCGGGCTGCGCATGCCCAAGTCGGTGGCGGGCGGCGCCGACTACCTCGGCGACGACGCGCGCGAGCGCGTCCAGGACGCCTTCGCCGCCACCTGGACCGGTCAGGCGGAGAACGACGGCTTCAACGCCCTCGTGCTCAGCGCCGGGCTCACCTGGCGGCAGGCGATGGTGCTGCGCGCGTACGCCAAGTACCTGCGGCAGGCCGGGTCGACGTTCAGCCAGGACTACATGGAGGACACCCTCCGCAACAACGTCCACACCACGCGGCTGCTCGTCTCCCTGTTCGAGGCGCGGATGGCTCCCGAGCGCCAGCGTGCCGGGCGCGAGATCGTCGACGCCCTGTTCGAAGAGGTCGACGCGGCCCTCGACCAGGTCGCGAGCCTCGACGAGGACCGGATCCTGCGGTCCTTCCTCACCGTCATCAAGGCGACGCTGCGGACGAACTTCTTCCAGGAGGCGGCGGGCGGCAAGCCCCACGACTACGTCTCCATGAAGTTCGACCCGCAGGCCATCCCGGACCTCCCCGCGCCGCGCCCGGCGTTCGAGATCTGGGTGTACTCGCCGCGCGTCGAGGGCGTGCACCTGCGCTTCGGCAAGGTCGCGCGCGGTGGTCTGCGCTGGTCGGACCGCCGGGAGGACTTCCGCACCGAGATCCTCGGCCTGGTCAAGGCGCAGATGGTGAAGAACACCGTCATCGTGCCGGTCGGCGCCAAGGGCGGCTTCGTCGCCAAGCAGCTGCCCGACCCGAACGCCGACCGCGACGCCTGGATGGCCGAGGGCATCGCCAGCTACAAGACGTTCATCTCGGCGCTGCTCGACATCACCGACAACATGGTGGCCGGCGAGGTCGTGCACCCCGCCGACGTCGTCCGGCACGACGAGGACGACACCTACCTCGTCGTCGCGGCCGACAAGGGCACCGCGAAGTTCTCGGACATCGCCAACGAGGTCGCCGAGTCCTACAACTTCTGGCTCGGCGACGCCTTCGCCTCCGGCGGCTCGGCGGGCTACGACCACAAGGGCATGGGCATCACCGCCCGCGGCGCCTGGGAGTCCGTCAAGCGGCACTTCCGGGAGCTGGGCGTCGACACCCAGACCCAGGACTTCACGGTCGTCGGCATCGGTGACATGTCCGGTGACGTCTTCGGCAACGGCATGCTGCTCAGCGAGCACATCCGCCTGGTCGCCGCCTTCGACCACCGGCACATCGTCATCGACCCGAACCCGGACGCGGCCACCTCGTACGCCGAGCGGCGCCGCCTGTTCGAGCTGCCGCGCTCCTCCTGGGAGGACTACAACACCGAGCTGCTCTCGGCGGGCGGTGGGATCTTCCCGCGCACGGCCAAGTCGATCCCGGTCAACGCGCACGTCCGCGAAGCCCTCGGCATCGAGGCCGGCGTCACCAAGATGACCCCGGCCGACCTGATGAAGGCCATCCTGTCGGCGCCGGTGGACCTGCTGTGGAACGGCGGCATCGGTACGTACGTCAAGGCGTCCACCGAGTCCAACGGCGACGTCGGCGACAAGGGCAACGACGCCATCCGCGTCGACGGCAAGGACCTGCGGGTCCGGGTCGTCGGCGAGGGCGGCAACCTCGGCCTGACCCAGCTGGGCCGGATCGAGTTCGCGCTGCACGGCGGCCGGATCAACACCGACGCCATCGACAACAGCGCGGGCGTGGACACCTCCGACCACGAGGTGAACATCAAGATCCTGCTCAACGGTCTCGTCAAGGACGGCGACATGACCGTCAAGCAGCGCAACAAGCTGCTCGCCGAGATGACCGACGAGGTCGGCGCGCTGGTCCTGCGCAACAACTACGCGCAGAACACGGCGATCGCCAACGCGCTGGCCCAGTCCAAGGACATGCTCCACGCCCAGCAGCGCTTCATGCGCCACCTGGTCAGGGAGGGCCATCTCAACCGGGCCCTGGAGTTCCTGCCCACCGACCGCCAGATCCGCGAACGCCTCGGCGCCGCACAGGGCCTGACCGGCCCGGAGACCGCCGTGCTGCTGGCGTACACGAAGATCACGGTCGCCGAGGAACTGCTGCACACCTCGCTGCCCGACGACCCGTACCTCAAGGGCCTGCTGCACGCGTACTTCCCGACGGCGCTGCGCGAGCAGTTCCCCGACCGGATCGACGGCCACCCGCTGCGCCGCGAGATCACGACGACCGTCCTGGTCAACGACACGGTCAACACGGGCGGTACGACCTATCTGCACCGGATGCGTGAGGAGACCGGCGCGTCGCTTGAGGAGATCGTGCGGGCGCAGACCGCGGCCCGGGCGATCTTCAGCTCCTCCCCGGTGTGGGACGCGGTGGAGGCGCTGGACACCAAGGTCGAGGCCGCCGTGCAGACCCGCATCCGGCTGCACTCGCGGCGCCTGGTCGAGCGGGGCACGCGCTGGCTGCTCAACAACCGGCCGCAGCCGCTGGAGCTGGCCGAGACGGTGGAGTTCTTCGCCGAGCGCGTCGAGCAGGTCTGGTCGCAGCTGCCGAAGCTGCTGCGGGGCGCGGACGCGGAGTGGTACCAGCACATCCACGACGAGCTGACCGCCGCCGGTGTCCCGGACGAGCCGGCCACGCGGGTGGCCGGGTTCTCCTCGGCCTTCCCGACGCTGGACATCGTGTCGGTGGCCGACCGCATGGGCAAGGAGCCGCTGGACGTCGCCGAGGTGTACTACGACCTCGCCGACCGGCTGAGCGTCACCCAGCTGATGGACCGGATCAGCGATCTGCCCCGCAACGACCGCTGGCAGTCCATGGCCCGCGCGGCGATCCGCGAGGACCTGTACGCGGCGCACGCGGCGCTCACCGCCGACGTCCTGGCGGCGGGCAACGGCACGTCGACACCGGAGCAGCGGTTCAAGGCGTGGGAGCAGCAGAACGCGGCGATCCTCGGCCGGGCCCGCACCACGCTGGAGGAGATCCACAACTCGGAGGACTTCGACCTCTCCAACCTGTCGGTGGCGATGCGGACGATGCGGACGCTGCTGCGTACGCATTCGTGACGGCGTGATGCCGTAGCCGCACAGCCGTGCGAGGCGCCCCGGGTCACTCGACCCGGGGCTCCTTCATGTCCGCTCTGTCCGGAAACTCCGCATAAGGTGACGGAGTGACTGGGCGTCTCTGGACCGTACGCGTCGCCGCGCTCGTCCTCCTGCTACTCCTGCTCCTGGCCGTCGTCCGGCTGCCCTGGGCCGGTGACCTGGGCATCCACGCGGCCACCGTCGAGCGTCTGCGGCACAGCCTGCTCGACCCCGGCAATCCGCTGGTCGACGCGGACACGCCCAGCCCGTACTACTCGCCGTGGACGGTGCTGCTCGGCTGTGCGGCCAAGGCGACCGGGTTCTCCGTCTTCGTCGTGCTGCGGCTCGGGGCGCTGGTGGGAATCGGGGTGCTGGTGACAGGGGTGTGGCGGTACGTGCGGGTGCTGAGCGCGCGTCCGGCGGCGCCTCCGCTCGCGCTCCTCAGCCTGGTCCTGCTGTGGGGCACGGCACAGGTCAGCTGGAGCGGCTTCCTCGGGCTCCACTCCCTCGCGCTGACGGTGGCGTATCCGAGCGTGTTCGCGCTCGGTCTCGCCTTCCACCTGTGGGCGTGGCTGTCGCGGGCGCAGGGGTGGGGTGCCCGGCTCGGGTGCGGAGTGCTGTGGGCGGTGATCCTCCTCGTCCACCAGTTCTCCGGCGTCGTGGCTTCGCTGGGCGCGCTCGCCGTCGTGTGCTCGGCGCGGACCGGGTGGCGGGCGCCCGGGCGCTTCGCCGTGGGCCTGGCGCTCGGGGTGGGGGTGCTGTGGGTCTGGCCGTACTACTACTTCTTCGCGCTGCTCGGCGCCGGGGACGGGATGAACGCGGTGCACCGGTCGCTGTACCGGGACCTGCCCGGGCGGTACTGGCTGGTGCTGGCGGGGGTGGCGGCGCTGGGCGTGCGGTGGTGGCGGGACCGGCGGGACGTGCTGGTGCTGTTCTTCGTCCTGGGAGCGGTGCTGTTCGCGGCGGGCGGGGTGAGCGGGCACTGGTCGTGGGGGCGGGTGCTGCCCGCCGCGCTGATTCCGGCGCAGCTCGCGGTGGCGCTGGAGGTGGTGGAGGCCGGGCGGCGGGCGGTGCGGGCCGGGTGGGCGTGCGTGCTGGGCGCGGCGCTGGTCGTGGGGGCGTGGGCGCAGGCGGGGACGCTTGGGTACGTGGTGGACCGGGGGCTGCTGCCGGGAGTGGTCGAGGCGAAGTACCGGGAGCCCTGGACCGGATACCACTGGATCACGCCGTGGGTGGGGTACGGGGACGTGGTCATGGCGAGGACGTTTCCGTCGCGGCAGATCCCGGCCTACGGGCCGTACACCGTGGCTCCCGGGTATCCAGACTTCTTCCTGCGGGACGAGGAGGAGCGGGTGGCGGCGGCGCGGACGTACTTCTCCAAGGGGGCGGCCGGCGGTGTGCGGCGCGGGATCGCGCGGGAGTACGGGGTGCGGTGGGTGGTGGATCGGGGGGACGGGCTCCGGGGTGCCGGGGGGCTGCGGGTGGTGACGCGGGGGCCGGACGGGCAGATCCTGTACGAGGTGGTGGGGTGAGAGCCGGGCGGGGTGCCGCGGGCGGGTTCAGCGCAGGACGCTCGCCGCCAGGCGGACCGCCCGCTTCACACGTGGCGTGGCCAGGCGGCGTACCGCCGGGTGGATGAGCACCGCCGCCGGGCCCACCGGCTGCCAGCGGATCTGGAGCCGGCCCGGGTCGTGGCCCTCCGGTTCCACCGTGACCCGGTGGGGCAGGGCGCCCGAGTGGTAGGGGACCCGGGCGGCGAGGGGGGTGAAGGCGAGCGGGGCCAGGAGGATGCCCGTGTGGGTCTGGCCCTGGTGGCGGAGGCGGAGTACGGGGTGGCGGACGCCCTCGAAGCCCTGGAGGGGGAGGCGGGCCGACGCCAGGTCCAGGCGCACGCGGCCCTCGAAGACGCCGGGGCGGACGGGGCAGAGGCGGAAGGGGACCGCGAGGCGGCGGCGGCCGGGGCTGAGGTGGAGGGTGGCGCGCTGGGGGCCGACCGGCAGGCGCAGGGCCGGGTCGTAGGTGCGGACGGTCAGGTCCATCGAGGCGCCGGGGCCCCGCTCGATCCCGGTCACCTCGTGGCGGAGCCGGGCGGTGAAGAACGGGCGGGTGTCCAGGTCCAGGCCCGTCAGGTCGAGTTCGCGGCGGGCCTGTTCGGAGTGCGGGACCTCCTCGCCCCAGTAGGTGCGGCCGTCCGCCGGGTCCGATGTGGTCCGGCGCGGGGCGACCTCGTGACCGAGGCCCCGGGCGGCGAGGCGTACGTCGGACAGGCGGCGGTCGCGGACCAGTTGGAGGACGACCCGTTCGGCGCGGGGGAGTCGGGCGTAGGCGCCCGGGGCCAGTGTGTCGAGGTACGGGGTCACGATGTCCGCGAAGGACGCGAGCCACGCGTCGTCCCGGTACGGCAGGTCACCGGCGTACATCCGGAAGTCGTGCTTGAGGAACTTGAAGTCCTTGTCCTCGCGCAACGACACGTGCCCGCTCTCGGCCAGGAACGCGTCGATGAGACGCTGCACGTGGACGCGGTCGCGGACGTTGGTCAGCTTGTGCCGCTGGTTGGATATGGAGGCCGTCTCGGAGGCGGCGTACGGGGCGACGTACCAGCGGTAGACCGGCTCGGGGACGACGGTGAACGTCTTGGCCAGGCAGTACGCCTGCGCCGAGAAGAGCTGGTCCTCGTAGTGGATGCCCTCGGGGAAGCGCAGGTCGTGCCGGTCGAGGAAGGCGCGGGCGTACATCTTGCTGGTCGACAGGTGCTCGAAGAACAGCCGTGGGTCGGCCTCGACGCCGTCGAGGGTGCGGCGTTCGGCGACCAGGTGCGGCATCCACGTCGTCCGGCGTCCGCCGTCCACGCGTATCCGGTGCACCGCGCCCATCGCGAAGTCGATGTCGCGTTCGCGGTGGGCGGCGAGCAGGACCTCGACGGCGCGCTCGGGGAGTTCGTCGTCGCTGTCCAGGAACATCAGGTACGGCGCCCGCGCGATCTCCAGGGCGCGGTTGCGCGGGGCGCTGCAGCCGCCGCTGTTCTCGGGCAGGCGGAGGTGGACGACGCGGGGGTCGCGGGCGGCGAGTCCGCGGGCCACGTCCTCGGTCGCGTCCGTCGAGTGGTCGTCGCTGATGACGACCTCGATGTTGGCGTGGGTCTGGCGCAGGGCGGACGCGACCGCGCGGGGGAGGCGCTCGGCGTCGTTGTAGACGATGACCGTGACGGTGACGTCGGGCGTGCTCGCGGAAGTGGTCATGGACGTGCTCATGACGCGGTCGCCTCCTCGGGGCTCGGTGCCGGGGTGCGTTCCTCGACCGGAAGTACGGGGGGCAGCGTCCGTTCGTCCTCGCCGAGGAAGATCCGGCGTACGACGCGCTCTGCGGCGCGGCCGTCGTCGTACTCGCAGAACCGGCGCCGGAAGGCGGCCCGCGCCTTCGCCGCGCGTTCGTCGCGCCAGGCGTGCGTGGTGAGGATCTCCGACAGCTCCGCCTGGTCGCGGGCGACCGGGCCCGGGGCCTCGGCCATCAGGTCGAAGTAGACGCCCCGGGTGGTGCGGTACGTCTCCCAGTCGTCGGCGTGGATCACGATCGGGCGGTCGAGGTTGGCGTAGTCGAACATGATCGACGAGTAGTCCGTGACCAGCGCGTCGGCGGCCAGGCACAGCTCCTCGACGGGGTCGTAGGAGGAGACGTCGATGATCCGGCCGGTGCGGCGCAGGCCCGCCAGCGGAGAGGCGGCGGTCTCGTAGAAGTAGTGGGCGCGCACCAGCAGGATCGTTTCCTCGCCGAGTCGGTCGGCGAGGGCGGCGAGGTCCAGGCGCGGGGTCCAGCCGGCCTCGTAGTCGCGGTGGGTGGGCGCGTAGAGGATCGCCCGGTGGCCGGGCGCGATGCCCAGGCGTTCGCGGACCGCGCGGACCTCGGCGGCGCCGGCGGTGTAGTAGACGTCGTTGCGCGGATAGCCGTGGTCGAGGGAGGTGTGGCGGGACGGGTACGCCCGTTGCCACATGCGGGTGGAGTGGCTGTTGGCCGAGACGCTGTAGTCCCACTTGTCGACGCGTTCCAGCAGGGCCTGGAAGTCCAGGCCCCGGGCGGCGGCGGGGTACGGCATCTGGTCCAGGCCCATGCGCTTGAGCGGGGTGCCGTGGTGGGTCTGGACGTGCACGGTGCCGGGGCGTTTGACGACCGCGTCCGGGAAGTTGACGTTGTTGACGAGGTACTTGGCGCGCGCCAGCACCTCCCAGTAGCGGCGGGTGCCGGGCACGACGTGGTCGGTGCCGGGCGGCAGCAGGGCGGCGCCCGGGGCGGTGACCACCCACACCGGGTGGACGCTCGGCGCGAGTTCCGCGAGCTTGGCGGCGATGGCGGCCGGGTTGCAGGCCACGCCGCGGGCCCAGTACGCCGAGAAGACGGCGAGGTGCGGATCGACCGGCTCGGCGAGCGCCCGACGGTACTGGAGGGCGCGCAGCCGCGTCCCGGCCCGGTGCCGGCCGGTGCGCGCCGCCGACCGCATCCTGCGGCGCGTGCGGTTGGCGGCCTGGAGCGCGCGGTACTCGGCGCGGGCGTCCCGCTCCAGCAGCGACCGGCGTACGCCTTCGAGGCCGGCCGGGCGCCGGTGGCCTTCGGGGCGGTGGCGCCGGGCGGCCAGGGACGCCCGGTGGAAGAACTCCCGCGCCACGCCGTCCGGCATCCCGGCGCGGGCGAAGGTGCGCAGGCAGTCGCGGACCATCAGGTCGTACAGGACGGTGTGGACGGCCGGGCGGCCGGCGGCCAGGTCGAGGAGCGTCTCGTAGCGCTCGACCAGGGCGTAGCGCTGCTTCGCCGTGACCGGCGGCAGGCTCTCGGGGCGCAGCCGGCGCTGCTCGTACGCGGGGTGGGGCAGACAGGCCACTCGATCGGCGAGCAGCAGGGCGGCGTACGCGGCGAAGGGCTCGTCGTCGGTGGTGAGGAGGCGCTCGTGGGCCCGCCAGAAGCCGGCGCGCACGGCGCGGTTGCCGAGCAGCGGGGTCAGTCCGAGCAGCGCCGCGCGGTCGTCGAGGGCGAGGCCGGCGCGGCCCGCGCGGGCGAGGCGGGGCCCGTCCGGGGAGGGCAGGCCGCAGGCTCGCCAGGTGCTGCGGACGTGGTCGAAGAGCAGGACGTCCACGGTGCCGTGCCCGGTGTCGGGGAGGTTCGCGGCGTGCTCGGCGATGGTGCGCGGGGCGCCGGGAGGCAGCCCGTCCTTGGCGTGGACGAAGTGCAGCCACCGGCCCGACGCCCGCGCCGCCCCCGCCGCGCGGGCCGCGGCGTCGCCCGCCCCGTCCGGCAGCGGCAGGACGGTGAACGCCGGGGTGTGCCGCTCGGCCGCCTCCCGTGCCCAGTCCCCGACGGCGGCGACGATCACCTCGACGCCGGTGAGGGGGTGGGCGTCGAGGGTGTCGAGGAGGGCGGGCAGGTGGTCCTGGACGTTGGGGCCGTGGACGATGACGCTGAGGTCGGGGGTCTCGGGCATCGCGGGGACTCCTTCGCCGTCGTCGTCGCTCCCGGCGCTCTCCTGTTCGGTCGTTCGGCCATAGTGGCACTAATCGGGCAAAAGGGTTAACCGTGCGTACGCCTCCCGGGGGAGGGGGCGCGCTCGGGGCGAGGTCAGGCGGCCGTCTTCGCCTTCGGGGCGGGCTTGGCCGCCGGCTTGGGCTTCGCCGCCCTGTCCGGGCCGCCGGTGAACTTCTCGTACTCCTTCAGGACCTCCTCCGTCGGCCCGTCCATGCGCAGCTCACCGCGCTCCAGCCACAGCACCCGGTCGCAGGTGTCGCGGATGGACTTGTTGCTGTGGCTGACCAGGAACACCGTGCCGGCGTGCCTGCGCAGCTCCCGGATGCGTTCCTCGGACCGCTTCTGGAAGGAGCGGTCGCCGGTGGCCAGGGCCTCGTCGACGAGGAGGACGTCGTGGTCCTTGGCGGCGGCGATGGAGAAGCGCAGCCGGGCCGCCATGCCGGAGGAGTACGTGCGCATCGGCAGGGTGATGAAGTCGCCCTTGTCGTTGATGCCGGAGAAGTCGACGATCTCCTGGTAGCGCTCCCTGATCTGCGCGCGGGACATGCCCATCGCCAGGCCGCCGAGGTGGACGTTGCGCTCGCCGGTGAGGTCGTTCATCAGGGCCGCGTTGACGCCGAGGAGGGAGGGCTGGCCGTCCGTGTAGATGCGTCCGTTCTCCACCGGGAGCAGGCCGGCGACCGCCTTGAGCAGCGTCGACTTGCCGGAGCCGTTGGTGCCGATCAGCCCGATCGCCTCACCGCGGTACGCGACGAAGGACACGTTCTTCACTGCGTGCACCCGGCGCACGCCCGCCGCCTTCTCGGCCTTCCTGCCGCGCAGGATGCGGTTCAGGGCGGCGGTCGCGGAGCCGCGGCCGGCGCCGGTGCCGTTGACCCGGTAGACGATGTCGACGCCGTCGGCGACGACGGTGGGGACGCGCTCGTCCGCCTGCTTGCCCATGTCGTTGCCGTTGTTGTCAGCCACGTCCGTACGTCTCCTCGGCCTTCCAGAAGTAGATGAAGCCGCCGATCCCGGCGACCAGGGCCCAGCCCACGGCCATCGCCCAGACGTGGTCCGGCAGCATGCCGCCGCCGAAGCTGTCGATCAGCGCGAAGCGCATCAGGTCGATGTAGACGACGGCCGGGTTGACCTGGAGGAGGGGGCCGACCCATGAGGGCAGGCCGCTGTCCGGG
Organism: Streptomyces sp. NPDC097107; assembly: GCF_044762405.1. Lineage (NCBI taxonomy): Bacteria > Bacillati > Actinomycetota > Actinomycetes > Kitasatosporales > Streptomycetaceae > Streptomyces > Streptomyces sp. NPDC097107. The sequence goes on from NZ_JBIWEF010000010.1 coordinate 35,028, forward strand.
CCGGTCATGTGATGGATGCTGAACATGACGCCCGAGCCGTACATCCAGGTCCGCAGCAGGAACGGCATCAGCTGGGCCATGTCGGGGATCTTGGAGCCCACCCGGGCCATGACCAGCGCCACGCCCGCGTTGAACACGAACTGCAGCGCCAGCGCCGGGACGGCCAGCGCCCAGGAGGCGGCGGGCGGTACGCCGAAGGCGAGCAGGATCACGACCAGGGCGGCCATCGAGAACATCAGCTGCTGCAACTGCTGGAGGCAGAAGGAGACCGGCAGTGCCGCCCTCGGGAAGTGCAGGGCGCGCACGAGGCCGAGGTTGCCGGAGACGGCCTTGGTGCCCGCCATGATCGAGCTCTGCGTGAACGTCCACACGAACACGCCGGTGACCAGGAACGGGACGAAGTCCTCCACGCCCCGGCTGGTGTTCATCAGCATGCCGAAGATGAAGTAGTACACCGCCGCGTTGAGCAGGGGCGTCATCACCTGCCAGACCTGGCCCAGCTTGGCCTGGCTGTACTGGGCGGTGAGCTTGGCGGTGGCGAAGGCGGTGATGAAGTGCCGGCGCGCCCACAGCTGACGGACGTACTCGGGCAGGGAGGGGCGGGCGCCGCTGACCGACAGACCGTGGCGGGCGGCGAGGGCCGCCGGGTCGTGGTCGGCGGGGACGGGGGCGACCGCGTCCGGTGTCGGGGGCGGTGTGTGGAGGACCTGACTCACATCCGCTGCTTTCGCTCGGGGGTGGAGGTGCGCCCGTCGTTCACCGGGGTGACCGGGAGCGTTCACTTACGTCGGGACGGGACCGTATCGTCGTAACGTGAGCGTAGGGCTTGGTTGCGACGGAACGCAACCGTTTCGTCGTAACGCCCCTATGCTTGGCTCGCATGACGACCAACGCCGACGAGCCGCGCCCGCGCCGCCGGGCCCCCGCCGGGGCGGCCGTGCTCCGTGAGGACGTGACGGAAGCCATCCGGGCGGCGGTCTTCGGGGAGCTCGCGGCGGTCGGCTACGCGCGGATGTCCATCGAGGGGATCGCGCGCCGCGCGGGGGTCGGCAAGACGGCCGTCTACCGGCGCTGGCGCTCCAAGCTGCACCTGGTGCTCGACATCGTCTCCGCGCTCGCCGTGCAGGGCCTGCCCGCGCCCGACACCGGGTCCCTGGAGGGTGACCTGCGGCTGCTGTACGAGGTGACGTCCCGTGCTCTGCGCCACCCGGTGGCGTCCCAGATCATCCCCGACCTCCAGGCGGAGGCGGCCCGCAATCCCGACATCGCCGAGGCCATGCGGAAGACCCTGCGGGAGGGCCAGGACGGAGTCGCCAGCAGGATCCTCGCGGCGGCGACGGAACGCGGCGAGCTGGGCCCCGCCGTCGACACCGACCTGGCCCTCGACCTGATCTCGGGCCCGCTGTACTGGCGCTCGGTGGTCATCCGCAGCCCGAAGCTGCCGAAGGGCTACCTGGCGGCGCTGGCGCGGGCGACGGCGGCGGGGCTCAAGGCTCTCTGATACCGGCCGGTACTTGTCGGCGGCTCCTGTCGGGACGCGCCCGACACCTTCGGCGATCGTTCAGCGGACGACCTGACACCGCCCCCGACGCTCAGCCGCGCAGTCGCCGGGCGAGGGCGGCCGTGCCGCCCCGCGCAGGACCCGCCGCGATGACGGCACCCAGCCCGGGCGTCACCGACCTCCTGGGACAGCACACCTAGTCGCGCGCCGCTCCCGGATGCAGGCGTACCCAGCCCGCCCAGGCCGAGGTGATCATGTCCTCGACGTCGTACTTGGCCTTCCAGTCCAGTTCCACGGCGGCGCGGTCGGCCGAGGCCACCACGCGGGCCGGGTCGCCGGGGCGGCGGGGGGTGACCGTCGGGGGGTGGTCGTGGCCGGTGAGGGAGTTGATGCGGTCGATCATCTCGCGGACGGACACGCCCTCGCCCCGGCCGATGTTGAGGGTGAGGGCGCTCCCGGGGGAGGTCTGGAGGGCGCGGGCCGCGGCGACGTGGGCCTCGGCCAGGTCGACGACGTGGATGTAGTCGCGGACGCAGGTGCCGTCCGGGGTCGCGTAGTCGTCGCCGAAGACGCGCGGGGCGGCGCCCTCCGTCAGCTTCTCGAAGACCATCGGGACGAGGTTGTATACGCCCGTGTCGGCGAGCTCCGGGCTCGCCGCGCCCGCCACGTTGAAGTAGCGGAGGGAGGCCGTGGACAGGCCGGACGCCCGGCCGGTGGCGCGGACCAGCCACTCGCCGGCCAGCTTCGTCTCGCCGTACGGCGACATGGGCAGGCACGGCGTCTCCTCCGTCACCAGGTCGACGTCGGGCATGCCGTACACGGCCGCGGAGGAGGAGAAGACGAAGGACGGGACGCCGGCCGCCGTGACCGTCTCCAGCAGGACGCGCAGGCCCTCGACGTTCTCCCGGTAGTAGTGCAGCGGCAGATCCACCGACTCGCCGACCTGCTTCTTGGCGGCCAGGTGCACGACGCCGGTGACCGAGTGGTCGGCCAGGGCGCGCGCGACGCGCTCGCCGTCCAGGACCGAGCCGACGACCAGGGGGACGCCGTCGGGCACCCGCTCGGCGATTCCGGTGGAGAGGTCGTCGTACACGACCGCCTTCTCGCCCGCCTCGGTCATCGCCCTTACGACGTGCGCCCCGATGTATCCGGCGCCGCCGGTGATCAGCCAGGTCATGTGCGGCCGTCCCCTCGTCAGTGGTCCTCGGTGCTGGGTAGTCATGATCCGTCATTCCGGTGCCAGGTGGGCACCGCACCCTTCAGGACGAGGCGGAGGCCGGCTCGGTGCCGTACGCGTCGACGGCCGCCGTGAGCCGGTCGAGACGGGCACGCAGGTCCTGGGCCTCCGCCAGGTCCAGGCCGGTCGCCGCGGCGATCCGGCGCGGCACCTCCACGGCCCGCTCGCGCAGCGCCACGCCCTCCCCGGTCAGCCGCACCTCCACCGACCGCTCGTCGCGCGCGCTGCGCTCCCGGTGGACCAGACCGGCCGCCTCCAGCCGCTTGAGCAGGGGCGAGAGGGTGCCGGAGTCGAGGCGCAGGTGCTCGCCGAGCCTCTTGACCGGCAGCTCGCCGTGCTCCCACAGCACCAGCATCACCAGGTACTGCGGGTAGGTGAGGCCGAGGTCCTTGAGGACCACGCGGTAGACGCCGTTGAAGGCGCGCGAGGCGGCGTTCAGGGAGAAGCAGATCTGCTGGTCCAGGCGGAGCCAGTCCGTTGCGGGCGTGGTCATGGTTCCCAGGGTAGCCGACGGCCTTTGCGTGCAATTTAGTTGTGCACAATTGAATTGAGTGCTCTACTGGGTGCCGTCGGAAGTCACCGCGACACTCCTCCACAGAACCCAGAGAGGGACGGTTTCCCATGGACGCGCTCTACACCGCCGCCGCCACCGCCACCCACGGCCGCGACGGCCGCACCGTCAGCTCCGACGGCACGCTCGACCTCGCGCTCGGCGTCCCCGTCGAGATGGGCGGGAGCGGGCAGGGCACCAATCCCGAGCAGCTGTTCGCCGCCGGGTACGCCGCCTGCTTCGGCAGCGCCCTCGGCCTCGTCGGCCGACAGGCGAAGGTCGACGTCAGCGACGCAGCGGTGACCGCGGAGGTCGGGATCGGCAAGCAGGGCGAGGGCTTCGCGCTCGCCGTCACCCTCCGGGTCGAACTGCCCGAGGGTGTGGACGCGGAGGCCGGCCGCAAGCTGGTCGAGCAGGCCCACCAGGTCTGCCCCTACTCCAACGCGACCCGCGGCAACATCCCGGTCGACCTCGTCATCGAGTAGTCGCGGCCGGGCCGGCGCTCACCCGACCCGCGCCAGCACCTCCCCGGTCCGCTCGCTCCACGCCACCACCACCGCCTCCTCGGGCACCGGCCGCCAGCGGGTCAGCAGCAGCCAGCGGACGTGGTGGCGGCGGACGACGGTGGCGCGCTCGGCGCGGGTCGAGCCGGGCGCGAGATACGCCTCGACGTCGGCCGCCCGCCGCCCGCGCGCCCGCTCGTCCAGCGACGGGTCCGGCCAGGCGGGCGCCGCGAGGTTCGGCCCGTACCCGGCGATGGCGTGACCGGCGTAGTAGCCGTCGGTGATCACGACCTCGCCCGGGCCGATGTGCCGGGCCGCCCACTCGTACGCCGGCCAGTTCGGCGGCTGCTCGAAGCCGACCGGATCGAGCGCGCGCGGCAGCACCGCCCCGGCGTGGACCGTGAGGAACCCCAGCAGGGCCCCCGCCGTGGCGGCCGACCCCAGCGCCCTGCGCCACCGCCCCCACGGCCGGGGCGCCGCCAGCTCCACCGCCAGGGCGAACTGCAGCGGCACCAGCGTGAGCCCGAGGATCCGGCCGTAGGTGTAGTGGCCGCTGAACCAGCCGTACGCCACCACCGCGCAGTCCAGCGCGAACAGCAGCACCAGCGGATCCCGCGCCGACCGGCGTCCGCGCAGCCAGAGCGCCGGGAGCCCGAGCAGGGCGAGCCAGAACTCCCCGGGCAGGTCCAGGTACAGGATCCGGTGCATCCCGTCCACGCTGTCGTCGCCGGCCAGCGCGAACACGTCGAAGTACGGCCACACCGCCGCCGACGCCACCGCGACGCCGCCCGTCAGCGCCCACCGTCCGGCGACCGCCCCGCGCCACCCGCGCTGCCATCCGGCCACCAGCGACACCGCGCCGAGCGCCGCCGCCACCGCCGTGATCGGGTGGACGAGGAGGATCAGGCCGTAGAGGAGGCCGAGTCCCGCGTATCCGGGCAGGCCGCGCAGGCCGCTCGGGCCCACGTACCGCACCCGGCGCGGATCCCGCGCCCGCGCCCCGGTCAGCGCCCAGGCCCAGAAGGTGAGCCCGATCGCGAAGGCCGACGGGTAGCCCAGGTTGCCCGTCATCGACATCAGCCCGAGATAGCCGCTCCACCAGGCGCGCTCGGTCCCCCACAGCAGCGTCATCGCGCCCAGCGCCAGCACCGGTGCCCACGGGCGCGGGGACAGCACCCGCACGAACCGGCCGAGGCCCGTCAGCAGCACCAGCAGGTTCACCGGCCCGGCGAGCCGCACCACCTCCCAGCCGCCCAGCCCGGTCAGCCGGGCGAACAGGCCCTGCGCCAGCGCGTACGGCGAGTAGTACGCGCTTCCGGCACCCGGCAGGTCGGCCATCGGGTGGCGGGGGCGGAGGAGGTCGGCCTTCAGGCGCTCGACGACGGCCGCGTGCTGGCCGGCGTCACAGCACAGCGGCACCGCCCAGTACGCCAGCGTCATCAGGAGGAAGAAGAGGAAACCCGCACTCTGGTACGGGGTGGGACGCCAGACACGGCCGCCGCGCAGCGCCGTCGCTCCGCGCACGGAACGCCGGACGAGGACGCCGGCGCTCACGGGACGGTCGAAGGGTGGGGCATTCGGGACATTTGGCGTATGTTCCCGATGATCCCGCCGGCGTCAACGAGTTGACCTCGCGTCACCCCATCGAGTGCGGGTCAGCTGGTCGCGCGCGCCCGGTCCGCGTGCCCCTGCGACGGCAGCGCCACCCGCCCCCGCACCACCGGCTCCAGCAGCAGCGGCACCCCCACCACCGGCAGCAGCCACGCCAGCACGATCAGCCGCCCGCCCCAGATGTCGATGTCCGGATGCCCGGCCTGGGTGAGGATCCCGGTGAACGCCGCCGCGACCACGAAACCGCCGACCGCGCCGCCGCGCCGCAGCGCGCCCCACGCCCCGGCGGCCAGGGCCGCGACGAACAGCGGCTCCCACGCCTGCCGGCGCAGCCACTCCACCCAGAAGTTGCCCTGCAACTGCCAGAACTCCGGCCACGGGTCCGCCCGGTCGGGCCGGGCGAAGTGGCCGGTCAGCAGGTCCTGGAGGCTGTCGGACACGGACGGGTAGTGCAGCAGCCGGGCCAGGGCCATGGTGACGACGGCGCCTGCCAGACCCACCGCCGCGAGCGCCGGCACGTCCCGGCCGAGCGGCCGGCCCCGCCGGTGCCGCCGCAGGGCGATCAGCGCGCCCGTCGCCGCCAGGCACGCCCCGAGGAACAGCGCCTGGGAGTGCTTGACCGTGAAGAGCGCGAGCAGCGACCCGGCGACCAGCGCGTACCCGGCCCGCGCGCGCCCCGCCCGCAGCACCAGCGCACAACCCCACACCGCCGCGAGGGTCAGCGCCATCAGCAGCCCCTCGGTCATCGGGCGCATGGCGGTCGTCCCGCACGGCAGCACGTAGTACAGGCCCTGCCCGGCCAGGGCGAGCGGTACCGACACGGACAGGGTGCGCAGGACCAGGAAGGCGAGGACGCCGCCCGCGCACGCGATGACGACGCTCGCCGCCCACAGCCCCCACGTCGCCCCGAAGGCCAGGACGAACGGCACCAGGAACACCGGGTAGCCGGGCCGCGCCTCGAAGATCCGCATGAAGCGTTCCTCCATGTACGGCACGGTGTGCCCACCGGTCTGCCCCGCCTCCAGCCGCGGCTCCACGTGCCGCCACTCCCGCTCCCGGCACTCGTCCACGACCCGGTCGGTGGGGTCGGGGCGGTGGAAGTGGACCACGTGCACGCTCTGGTTCCGCCGGGCCGTCGACGCCTGGCTCGTGCACACGTAGTCGATCGTGGCCGCCGCCACCCCGCGCTTGCTCCCGCCGCCGAGACTCAGGGCGTACGACAGGTAGTTCTTGGTGTCGGGGGTGTCCCGGCCGGTGACGTTCGCGAGCTGGAGCAGGGCGAACACCGCGGCCAGGAGCAGCACCCAGGTGCGCGGCCTCACGACGAGGTCAGCAGGGAGCGGACGGCGGACGGGACGGCCCGGGCACCGGGCACGCCGACGGGCTCCGGCATCTGCTCGCCCAGCATCAGCGTCCGGACGACCCGCTCGGCGGCCAGCCCGTCGTCGTACTCGCAGAACCGGGCCCGGAAGGCCGACCGCAGCCGCGCCGCCTCCTCGTCCCGCCACGCGCCGGACGCCAGCAGCCACGCCAGCTCCCGGTAGGAGCGCGACACATGGCCCGGTGCCTCGGCGGTGATGTCGAAGTAGGCGCCGCGGCTCGCCGTGTAGGCGCCCCAGTCGTCGGCGTGGATCACGATCGGCCGGTCCAGGACGGCGTAGTCGAACATCAGGGCGGAGTAGTCGGTGATCAGCAGGTCGGAGGCGAGCATCAGCTCCTCGACGTGCGGCTCGTCCGTCGCGTCGATCAGGACGCCCCGCCGGTGCAGCTCGGTCAGGCCCATGCCGCGCGCCGGGCCGGTGGCGAGGGACGGGTGCAGCCGGACCACCAGGGTGTGGCCGTCGCCGAGGTCGGCGGCGAGCCGGGCCAGGTCGATCCGCTCCACGTGCCCGCCCCGCCGGTACTCGCGGCGGGTCGGCGCGTACAGCACGACGGTGTGCCCCTCGGGGACGCCCAGCCGTTCGCGGACCCGGCGGCCGTCCTCCGGGGCGGCGCCGACCAGCACGTCGTTGCGCGGGCTGCCGGTGTGCACGGACGTGAAGTGGCACGGGTACGCCCGCTCCCACACCCGCTCCGCGTACCGGCCCGCGACCAGGCTGTAGTCCCAGCGGTCGGCCCGGCGCAGCATCTGCGGCACGTCGACGCCGTACCGGGCGCCGGGCCGCCCCAGCAGATCGGCGCCCATGTACTTGAGCGGGGTGCCCTGATGGGTGTGGATGTGGACGCTGCCGGGACGCTTGGCCACGGCACCGGGCCAGTTGACGTTGTTGACGAAGAACGTGGCCCGCTCGGTCACCCGGCGGTAGGCGGCGCTGCCCAGGATGACGTGCTCCGTGTCCGGCGGCAGCGCCGCCGTGTCCGCCGCGCACTCCTCGTCGCGCACCACCCACACCCCGCGCAGGTGCGGGGCGATCTCGCGGGCCTTGCGGTAGACCGCCGCGGGGTCGCCCAGCACACCCCGGTGGGAGAACGCCGAGTACACGGCGAGGCCGGCGTCCAGCGGGCGGCGGCGGTTCACCGCGGTCCGCACCCGCCCCGCACGCCCGGCGGCCACCGCGCGCGCCTGCCGCGCCCGCCGCTCCAGCTCCCGGCCGGCCCGCCCGGACTGCCGCCGCACCAGGTAGGCGGCGTATCCGCCGTTCAGTACCCGCAGCCCGGCCGGGATCTCGGCGCCCTCCGGCCGGTACGCGCGGAACATCTCGGCGGTGCGGCGGAAGAACTCGGCCTTGTCCGACGGGGGCAGCCGGTCCGGCTTGGACAGGATGTCCAGGCAGTGCTCACCCATCTTGGCGTGCAGGAACGGCCGCCAGCTGGCCAGCTCCGGGCGGGCGTCGAGGAACGCGAAGACCCGCTCGTACTGCGCGTGGACGTCGAAGTGCCTGCGGCTGGTGGTGGAAAGGATGTTGCCCTGGCGGCGCTGCCGGTAGTTCAGGCAGATGCGGTCCAGCGTGGCGATCCGCCCGGCGCTGAACATGACCGGGAAGGTCCAGGGCGTGTCCTCGTAGTAGCCCGGCGGGAAGGTGAAGCCCTCCCGCTCGACGAAGCCGCGCCGGTAGACCTTGTTCCAGACCACCATCAGCAGGTCGAGGATCCCGGGGTGCTCGGCGGCCGTGAAGGTGCCGTCGCCCGCCTCGGCCAGCACCTCGGCCAGGACGTTGCGCCGTGTGCCGCCCCACCAGTAGGTGCGCGCGTAGTCGAACACCAGGACGTCCGGGCCGTCCGGGCCGTCCGGGTCGTCCGGGTCCTCCGTCTCCGCGAGCCGGTCGGCCATCGCGCGCAGGGCGCCCGGGGTGAGGGTGTCGTCGCTGTCGAGGAAGAAGAGGTAGTCGCCGGTGGCGTGCGGCAGCCCGGCGTTGCGGGCCCGGCCGAGGCCCACGTTCTCCTCCAGGTGCAGCACCCGCACCCGCTCGTCGCGGGCGGCGTACTCGTCGAGGATCGCGCCGCAGCCGTCCGGCGAGCAGTCGTTCACGGCGATGACCTCGATGTCCCGGTAGGACTGGTCCAGGACGGAGTCGAGGCACTCGCGCAGGAAGCCCTGCACCTTGAAGCAGGGGATGATGACGCTGAAGCGGGGCACGGCGGGGTCAGCTCCTTACAAGGGTGGCGGCGGGGGCCGGGACGCGCTCCGCGAGCGGGATCACGGGCGGCAGCGCCTCGGGCGGCTCGCCGAGCAGCACCCGGCGCACGACGCGCTCGGCGGCCCGGCCGTCGTCGAACTCGCAGAACCGCTCCCGGAAGGCCGCCCGCAGCGCCGCCGACTGAGGACCCGCGTACGAGCCGTCGCGAAAGACGCCGGCCAGCTCCTCCGGCGTCCGCGCCACCGGTCCGGGCGGCGCCGCCAGCAGGTCGAAGTAGACGCCGCGGGTCTCCCGGTAGACGTCCCAGTCGTCGGCGTACACGACGATCGGACGGTCCAGGTTGGCGTAGTCGAACATGATCGACGAGTAGTCGGTGACCAGCGCGTCGGCGGCCAGGCACACGTCCTCGGAGGAACGGTGCGAGGTCACGTCGATGATCCGGCCGCTGCCCCGCCTGCCGCCCCGGTCGTAGAAGTAGTGGGCGCGCAGCAGCACCACCACGTCCTCGCCCGCCGCCTCGCAGAAGGCCTCCAGGTCCGGGCCGCCCGCGCCGAAGCCGCTCTCGTAGTCCCGGTGCGTGGGCGCGTACAGGACGGCCGTCTTCCCCTCCGGGACGCCCAGCTCGCGCCGGACGCGGGCGACGTCGCCGGCGGTCGCCGTGCAGTAGACGTCGTTGCGCGGATAGCCGTACTCCAGGTGCTCGTAGGAACCCGGGAAGGCGCGCTCCCACACCTGGGTGGAGTGGCGGTTGGACGAGATGTTGTGGTCCCAGCGGTCCACGCGGCCCAGCAGCTTGGCGAAGCTGCCGCTCGCCGCCGCCACCACCGGGTACGTCGACTGGTCGACGCCCATGGTCTTCAGCGGGGTGCCGTGCTGCGTCTGCACGTGCACGCTGCCGGGGCGCTTGACGACGCCCTCGGCGAAGTTGGCGTTGTTGACCAGGTACTTGGCGCGGGCCAGCACCTCCCAGTAGCGCCGGCTGCCGATGACGGCGTGCTCGACGTCGTCGGGGACCGTGTGCGCCTGGTCGGGCTCGACCAGGAACACCGAGCGCAGGTGCGGGGCGAGTTCGCGGGCCTTGGCGTGGATCGCGGCCGGGTTGCAGGCGTAGCCGCGGCCCCAGTACGCGCAGTACACGACGAGGCCCGCGTCCAGCGGGCGGCGCAGCGCGCGCCGGTAGCGCAGGCGGGTGCGCAGTCCGTGCGGGCGCGGCAGGCGCCGCAGGACGCCGGTCGCCGCCCGGTTGGCGGCGCGCAGGGCGCGGAAGCCCGCGTACGAACCGGACGCCAGCAGCCGGTGCTGCACGCCGAGCCGGCCGCCCGGGGGCCGGAAACCGGCGGGGCGGTGGCACCGGTAGAGGCGGCTCGCCCGGCGGAAGAAGGTGCGGCGCTCCCGGCGGGTCAGGCGCCGCGGATGGGTGGCCGTCTTCAGGATGGCGGCGAAGAGCTGCTCGAACAGCGGTCCGCGCCGCTCGTCCGGCAGCCCCCGCCCGGCGGCGTGCGCGAGCGCCAGTTCGGCCTGGTCGAGGAGGTCGGCGTGGTGCTCACCGGGCAGGTTCAGCCGGTTGCCCTGCCGCCGCACCAGATGCCGTACGACGACGGAGCGCAGCACGGCCACGCGCTCGGCGCGCGCCGCGACCAGGGCGCCGAAGCCGACGTCGGTGAAGTGCCCGTCGGGGAAGTCCAGCCGCCGCTCGGTGAGGAAGGTACGGCGGTACACCGCGCTCCAGGCGGGCAGCCGCACGCCGGTGAGGTGCGGGGCGCGGCCGGGGGCGAAGACGCCGTCCGGTGCCTTGGCCAGCAGCGGGGCGGCCGGGTTGGTCGGCTCGCCCTCCCACCAGGGCACCCGCTCGTGCTCGAAGTGCAGCACGTCGACGCCGCCGGTGTCCGCCAGCCGAGCGTCCAGCGCGGCCAGCGCGCCCGGCGCGAGGACGTCGTCGCCGTCGAGGAACAGCAGGTACGCGCCGGTCGCCGCCCGCATCCCGGCGTTGCGCGCTCCGGCCAGCCCGGCCGACGGCGGCGAGTGCACGGGCGCCACCCGGCAGTCCCGCTCGGCGCGCTCCACGGCGACGTCCGCCGCGACGAGGTCCGGGGCGTCGTGGACCGGGATCAGCTCGAAGTCGCCGAAGGACTGGGCGAGGACCGAGTCCAGCGACTGGGACAGCCGCCCCGCGACCCCATGGGACGGGACGATGATGCTGAAGCGGGGCATACTGCTCTTTCTCTCGTTCCACTGGTCCTGCGGGAGTCACCCGTCGGACGGGAGCCCCCGCCCGGCGGAAGCCGCCCCCGCCGCTCGTGCCGTCCGGCGGCCCGGCCGTCCCGTCGGCCGCCAGGTGGGCGGCCGGGTCGGAGTGGGCCGCGACGGACTGCGGGGCATGCGAACTCCCGGTGGGCAAACGGCGATCAGAGGCTGTCGGTGACGGTGCGGGGGCCGGCGGGTTGCGGCACCGTGGCCAGCGGGGTGCGGGCCAGGGCCGCGGCGGCCGAGGGCGCGGGGTGCCGTTCGGCGAGCGGCACGACCCGCGGGAGGTCCGTTTCGCCCAGCACCACGCGGCGTACGACGCGCTCTGCGGCGCGGCCGTCGTCGTGCGGGCAGAACCGCTCCCGGAAAGCGGCCCTGAGCCGGGCGGACCGGGAGCCGCGCCACTGGCCGCCGGCGAAGATGCCGATCAGTTCGTCCTCGTCCCGCGCGATCGCGCCCGGCGGGAAGGCGCGCAGGTCGAAGTAGGTGCCGCGAGTCGCCTCGTAGGCCTCCGGCTCATCGGCGTGGATCACGATCGGCCGGTCCAGACCCGCGTAGTCGAACATCAGTGCCGAGTAGTCGGTGACGAGGGCGTCCGAGGCCAGGCAGAGCGACTCCACGCTCGGGTGGCCGCTCACGTCGAGGATCCGGCCCCCGGGCTCGGCGAGCGGACCGCCGTGGCGGGGGTGCGCGCGGGCCAGCACCATGAAGCGGGGGCCGAGGCGGGTGAGGACGCGCTCCAGGTCCAGGGCGGCGCGCTGGGTGCGCCGGTAGTCGCGGTGGGTGGGCGCGTAGAGGATCGCGACCGTGCCCTCGGGGATCCCGAGCGTCTCGCGCAGCCGGGCCACGTCCGCGGGCGTCGCCCGCTGGAGGACGTCGGTGCGGGGCTGGCCGTACTCCAGCGTGGTGTAGCCGCCGGGGTGGACGCGTTCCCAGGTCAGGGTGGAGTGACGGTTGGCGGAGACGACGTAGTCCCAGGAGTCGACGTCGCGCAGCAGCCGGGCGAAGTCGGTGCCGACGGCGGCGGCAGGGCGTTCCTGGAGGTCCAGGCCCATGTGCTTGAGGGGCGTCCCGGCCTGCGTCTGGATCAGCACCTGGCCCCTCCGCTTGACCAGGCCGGCGTCGAAGGAGGCGTTGTGCACCAGGTAGCGGGAGCGGGCCAGCGCCGTCCAGTAGGCGGCCGTGCCGGGCGTCAGGCGCCGGGTGCCGGTCGGGACGGTGTGGTGGTGCGCGGGGTCGGCGGCCCACGCCGTGCGGATGTGCGGCGCGAGGTCGCGGAGCGCCTCCTCCAGCGCGCCCGGGTTGCAGCCGTGCCCCCGGCCCCCGTCGGCGGCGAAGACGGCACGGTCGGCGCGCAGGGGAAGGCGGCGCTGGACGCGGTAGTGCAGGCGCAGGGCGGCGGTCCGCGCGGTGCGCAGCAGCTTGGCGGCGCCCTTCACCGTCCGGCGGCGCAGGGCCGACGCCTGTCGCAGGGCCTCGTAGGTGCGGCGCAGGCCCAGCCGGAGCAGGGCGTGGCGCAGGCGCACCGGCAGCGGGGCGGGGGCGCCGGGGACCCGGTAGCGGCGGCAGTGGACGCGGGCCCGGCGCAGGAACTCGCCGCGCAGGGAGCGCGGGAGGCGGTCGGGGCGGGTGAACACCGTCGTCAGGTGGTCGGCCATGCGGCGGTAGAGCACCGGCCGCCAGCGGGCCGGTTCCGGGTGCGTCTCCAGGAACGCGAAGACGCGGTCGTACTGCTCGAAGACGTCCATGTGACGCTCGCTCGGCGTGCCCAGGATGCTGCCCCGCCGGCGCTGCCGGTAGCGGACGCAGACCCGGTCCAGGGTGGCGATGGAGTCCGCCGTCAGCAGGACCGGGTAGGTCCACGGTGTGTCCTCGTAGTAGCCGGGCGGGAAGGTGAAGCCCTCGCGCTCGGCGAACTCCCGCCGCACCGTCTTGTTCCAGGCCACCATCAGCAGTTTCAGCAGCCCCGGCCGGTCGGTGAGCCGGAACGGCGCCGGGCCCCGCTCGGTGAGGTGCCGGGCGGCCCGGTTGCGGACCGCGTCGCCCGACCAGAACGTGCGCGCGTAGTCGTAGACCAGGACGTCCGGCTCCCCGGTCTCCTTCACCCGGTCGGCGATGGCCCGCAGGGCGTCCGGGGCGAGGGTGTCGTCGCCGTCGAGGAAGACCAGGTAGTCGCCGCTCGCCCGCTCCATCCCGGCGTTGCGGGCGGGGCCGAGGCCCTGGTTCTCGGGCAGGTGCACGGCGCGTACGCGCGGGTCGCGGGCCGCGAACTCGTCGACGATCGCGCCGCAGGCGTCCGGCGAGCAGTCGTCGACCGCGATCAGTTCGAGGTCCGGATACGACTGGGACAGCACCGACTCCAGGCACTCGTGCAGATACGCCTGAACCTGGTACGCGGGGACGATGACACTGAACCTGGGCACGGGAACATCCATGGGTCGGCGGGGTCGGCGCGGGCGCTCGGCCCGGGAACGGCCGATGGAGTGACTTGGTTACGGCTCCTGCGGCATTCGGGGGACCCCGTGCCCGCGGGAAGCCCCCGTACGAAGGAGGGGGCGGGCCGGTGTTCGGCCCGCCCCCTCAAGGGTGCTGTCGCGGCGACTACTTGACGGCGCCCGCCATCACTCCGGAGACGAACTGCCGCTGGAACGCGAAGAACACGGCCAGCGGGATCACCATGGAGATGAACGCTCCCGGCGCCAGTACGTCGATGTTGTTGCCGAACTGCCGTACCTGCGTCTGCAGGGCGACCGTGATCGGCTGGCTCCCGGAGTCCGAGAAGATCAGCGCGACCAGCATGTCGTTCCACACCCACAGGAACTGGAAGATGCCGAGGCTCGCGATCGCGGGCCCGCCCAGCGGCATCACGACCCGCAGGAAGAGCCGCAGTTCACCCGCGCCGTCCAGCCGGGCCGCCTCCAGCAGCTCCCTCGGGATCTCCGCGAAGAAGTTCCGCAGCAGGAAGACGGCGAAGGGCAGGCCGAAGCCGACGTGGAACAGGATCACGCCGAGGACCGACCCGAACAGGCCGACCTTGCCGAAGAGTTCGGCGATCGGGATCAGCGCCACCTGCACCGGGACGACCAGCAGCCCGACCACGGCCAGGAACCACCAGTCGCGGCCCGGGAAGTCCATCCACGCGAAGGCGTAGCCCGCCAGCGACCCGATGACCACGACCAGGACCGTCGCCGGGACCGTGATCATCACGGTGTTGAGGAGGGAGGAGGTGATGTCGCCGTTCCTCAGCAGCTCCTCGTAGCTCCGGAAGGTGAGCTGGGACGGCTTGGTGAGGACCTCCCACCAGCCGCTCGCCGCCATGTCCCGGGGCGTGCGCAGCGAGGACAGCAGCAGGCCGATCGTCGGGACCAGCCAGAACAGGCCCACGACGATCAGGAACACCCGGACCAGCCCGCCGCTGACGCCCTCGGCGAGCCGTGACCCCAGCGACCGCTTCGCCTCGCGGGCCGTCCCGGGTGGTGCCGGCGCCGTCTTCGTGGGGGAGCCCGCGTCCGTGGTCATCGCCGCACCTCCCGCCGCAGCCGCCTTACGTTGAACCACATCACCGGGATGACCAGCAGCAGCAGGAACACCGCGATGGCGCTGGCGATGCCCGGCTGGTCGGAGGCGAAGCCCTTGCGGTACAGCTCCAGGGCGAGCACGTTCGCGTCGTCCTGGGAGGAGCCGGGGGCGATGATGAACACCAGGTCGAAGACCTTCAGGACGTTGATCATCAGGGTGACGGCCACGACCGCCAGGACCGGCGCCAGGAGGGGCACCGTGACCCGTCTGAAGACCTGCCACTCGTTGGCGCCGTCGACCCGGGCCGCTTCGAGCAGCTCGCGCGGGACTCCGGCCAGCCCCGCCGCGATCAGCACCATCGCGAAGCCCGCCCACATCCACACGTACGACCCGATGATGGCCGGCGTGACGAGCGAGGGGCCGAGCCAGTTCAGGCCGTTGTAGGGCTCCTTGAAGTTGTCGGCGGGGAGTCTGAGCTGCGCCCCGTCGGCCGCGGCGGGCAGGGTGAACGTGCCGTCGCCGGACGCCGTGGTCCGAGCGACGACCTCGCCGTCCCTGACGGCCTCGATCTTCATCCCGGCGTAGCCCAGCTCGGCCCCGTCGACGCCGTTGAGCTTCCCGACGCCCTTGCCGCGGGTGAAGTCCTGCCAGGTGGTGCCGGTGATCTTCCCGTCCTCGGGCTTCGCGGGTACGGCCTTCTCCGCGCCGTCCGGCATCATGTCGGGGGCGACACCGACGAGGGGGAGGACCACGGTCCCGCCCGCGCTCACCGGCTCCTTGGTGATGAACGCGCCGCCGCCGGCCGGCTCCAGCGGCGACTCGCGGCCCGGGTGCGCCTTCGGGAACGCCGACGACTCGGCGAACGTGTCGTGCACCCCGACCCACACCGCGTTCGCGACGCCCTTGTCCGGGTCCTGGTCGTAGACCAGGCGGAAGATGATGCCGGCCGCCAGCATCGAGATCGCCATCGGCATGAAGACGACCAGCTTGAACGCCGTGCCCCAGCGCACCCGTTCGGTCAGCACCGCGAAGATCAGTCCGAGCGCGGTGGCGACCGTGGGCGCGAACACCACCCAGATGATGTTGTTCTTCAGGGCGGTGCGGATGCCGTCGTCGGTGAAGAGCGCCTGGTAGTTGTCGAATCCGGCGAAGCCGTCGCCGGACTGGTCGTAGAAGCTGCGGATCAGCGAGTACCCGATCGGGTAGACCACGAGCGCGCCGAGCAGCACCAGGGCGGGCAGCAGGAACAGGGCCGCCACGGTTCTGCGGGTGCCGGTCACGCTCTTGCGCGACTTGGGGGCGGCAGGGCCCCGTGAGGCTCCTGCCGCCGTGTCCGACGTCATCGCGTCAGCCTCCGTAGGCGGCGGCCGCGTCCGCCTCCAGCCGCTGCTGCGTGCCCGCGATGTCCTTCGGGTTCTTCAGGAAGTCCTGCAGCGCCTTCCACTCGCCCTTGCCGGGCGTGCCGCCGAAGGCCTGCGGGGCCTGGTCCGACATGTCGAAGCGGAAGTCGTCGCCGGCCGCGACCAGCGCCTCGGCGATCTTCTTCTGCACGTCGTTCGGGTACGCCGACGCGTCCACGTTCTTGTTCGGCGAGAGGTAGCCGCCGAGCTTCGCCTGGATCGTCGCCGCGTCCGGCGAGGCCAGCCAGGTGGCCAGTGCCTGCGCCGCCTTCGAGTCCTCCAGGATCACCGCCGCGTCGCCGCCGGAGACCACCGGCGCGGTGTCACCGACGGCCGGGAACGGGAACACCTTCGCGTCCGTACCGACCTCGGCGTCCGTCTCGGCGATGTTGACCTGCACGAAGTCGCCCTCGTAGACCATGCCCGCCTTGGGCTGGTCGCCGCCGGTGAAGGTCTGCGTCACCGAGGCCGGGAACTCGGTCTGCAGCGCGCCGGACGCGCCGCCCGCGACATGGTCCTTCTTGCCCCAGATCTCGGCGAGGGTGGTGAGCGCCTCCTTGACGGACGGATCCGTCCACTTGATCTCGTGCGCGGCGAGCTGGTCGTACTTCTCCGGGCCCGCCTGCGAGAGGTAGACGTTCTCGAACCAGTCGGTGAGGGTCCAGCCGTCCGCGCCGCCGACGGAGAACGGCGTGACGCCCGAGTCGTAGATCGTCCGGGCGGTGGTGAGGAGTTCGTCCCAGGTCTTGGGCTCGGCCGCGCCCGCGTTCTCGAAGACCTGGGCGTTGTACCAGATCAGGGACTTGTTCGCGGCCTTGTAGTAGACGCCGTACTGCTTGCCGTCGACCTTGCCGATCTCCTGCCAGCCCGGCGAGTAGTTCTCCGTCAGCTCCTTGGTGGCCTCCGCGCCCAGCGGCTTGGCCCAGCCCTTGTCGACGGCCTGCTTGATGGCACCGGGCTGCGGGAGCATCGCCACGTCCGGCGGGGCGCCGCCCGCGATCTTCGAGCCGAGGAAGTTGATGATCGGGTCCTGAGCGGGCACGAAGGTCACCTTGGCGCCGGTGCGCTTCTCGAACTCGGCGAGGACCTTCTTGAAGTTCTCCTGCTCGGCGCCGGTCCAGACGGCGGCGACCTCCAGGCTCTCGCCGTCCAGCTCGGGGAGGGTGACGGCGGCGGCCGGCTCCTTGTCGCCGCTCCCCTGACCGCCGTTGTCGCCGCCGCCGTTGTCGTCGTCGCCACCGCATGCCGTGAGCGAGAGCGCGAGCGCTCCCGCGGCGAGGGCGGCGGCGGCCCGAGTGGTCCTCTTGACGGTCCTGCCTGATCGGATGGTGCTGCTCGTGCGCATCACTGCCCCGTTCTTCGTTCCTCGTCGAACGTTCGGCGCTGTCCCGTGCGATCTGGTGTACGCCAGGGGGGTGAGGGCGGCAAGAGCGCGTCCGCTGTCAAGCGGGGGATCGTGACCGCGTCGTGACCAGGTGGGTACGCCGGACGGGGCACGTCGAAGGGGCGGTGTCCGCCCGGCGTCACAGCAGCGACGGCACCTCCGCCGCCGACACCTCGCGCGCGGTCCGCTCCAACGCGCTGGCGAGCAGCGCCAGATCCGTCGGACCGTTGCCCAGCTCGCGTACCGGGCGCCGGGTGGGCGGGTCGCCCATGCGGTGCCACTCCAGGGGGACGACGGTGGGCCGCAGGGTCGCCGTCCGCGGGATGCGCCCGGTGACCCGGCCGCCCTGGAACACCAGGGACCGCCCCTCGGCGGAGGCCAGCCGCCCGCGCCCCGGCGCCGGTTCGTCCGGCCCCGGCACCGGCGCCTCCAGGGTGACCCGCAGCGCCGCCCGGCGGGCCGGCTCCGTCTGTTCCGTACGCCCGCCGGGACCGGTGGCGGCCACCAGGTGCACCCCGAGCCGCTCGCCCTCCCGCGCGACGGCCTCCAGCGCCCGCATCACCGACCCGGCCGCGGGCCGCCCGGGCGAGCCGAGCGGGGGAGTGACGAGCGCGTCGAGGTCGTCCACGACCACGACCAGCCGCGGCAGCGGCGGCACGGCTGCCGCCCGGCGCCGGGCGGCACCGGGACGCAGCCGCAGGGTGGAGCTGGGCGGGGAGTCGACGTCCCCGGCGTCCGATATCACCCCGGGGCCGGCCGCGCCCGCCGCCGTGCGCTGGGTGACCATCCGGCCCGACACCTCCCGCCCGGTGTGCCACTCGGCGAAGTCCGACCGTCCGAGCAGCTCGGCGCGCCGTTTCAGCTCGGCGCTCAGGGACTGGGCGAACTCCCGCATGCGGACGGGGTCGTTGGCGGCAAGGTGGGTGGTGACGTGCGGTACCTCCGTACAGACACGGAGCCCTTCGCCGTGCCCGCCGCCCGAGCTGACGCCGTCCCGGCCGTCGATCAGGACGATCCCGAGGCGGTCGGGGCGTTCGGCGGAGGCGAGCGAGGCGACCAGTGCCCGCAGCAGCTCGGTGCGTCCACTGCCGGGCGGACCCTCGACCAGCAGGTGCGGTCCCTCGGCCGCGAGGTCGACGGTGACCGGGCCGCGCGGCCCGGCGCCCAGGACGGCCTGCGCTCGTCCGCCGAGGGCCTCCGTGTCGTCGGCCGCGGCCGCCCACCTGGCCATCAGGGAGGCGGGGGTGGCCCGGGCGAGGCCCAGTTCGTCGAGGAGCCGGGCCGCCTGGGGCAGTGGTGCGGACACGCGCGCGTGGCGTTCGCCGGTCGCGCCGTCGGTGCGCAGCGGTGCCAGTGCGCGCGCGAACCGCTCGGCCCAGGCGAGGGAGACGGCGTCGACCGTGCCGAGGGTGCCGTGCCCGACCGGGCCGGCGGGGGCGGCCTGAACGGCCTGAGCGCCCTGAGCGGCCTGAGCGCCCTGAGCACCCGGGGCACCCGGGGCGCCGGGGGAGGTGCCGGTGCGCGCGATGCGCAGCAACCGCAGTGCCGTCGCCACGTCGCCGCTGAGCAGCGCCACGGCACCGCACTGCCGGAACACCGGCGACACCGCGCAGGCCGCCTCGTAGGTCTCCGTCACCGGGGAGGTCGGGGAGGCCGCGGCGGTCTCGGCGAGGCACACCACGTAGATGCCGGCCCGCGGACCCTCCAGGGCCAGCCGCGCCATCGCCTCGCGCACGTCGGCACCGCCGGGGTCCCCGTCCACGACGACCACGGTGCGGGGCCCGGCGAAGCCGCCGGCCGGTCCGGTCCCGTCGTCGGGCCGCGCCCAGGAGGGCTGCCGGGCGGCGGCGCCCGCTGCTGCCGGGGCGGCTGCGGGGCCGGCCCGGTGGGCGGCTTGCGTGGGGGTTGCCGGCGGGGTGCCTGTGGCTGCTGAGCGGCCGGTGGTGGGGTCGGATACGGGGCGGTCGGCCCGGTGGGCGGCCTGTGTGGGGGTTGCCGGCGGGGTGGTGTCCGCGGTTGCTGCCCGTCCGGTGGTGGGGTCGGCCGGGTGGGCGGCTTGCGTGGGGGTTGCCGGCGGGGTGCCTGTGGCTGCTGTCCGCCCGGCAGTGGGCCCGGCGGCGGGACCCGCCCCGTGGGCGCCCTGCGACGGAGCCGCCGGCTGGGCCGGGATCGTGCCGGCGGGGGCCGTCGGCCGTGTTCCGGTCCGGGTGTCCGTCAGGTGGTCCTCCAAGCGGCGGAGGAGTTCGTGGGCGCGGGCCGTGGCCTGTTCGCGGTCGTAGGCGAGCAGCAGGCGGCAGTCCTGGCCGTGTCCCGGGCGCAGCTGCGGCAGCCAGCCCAGCCAGGACCACTCGGCGACCCGCTCGTCGAGCGGACGGGAGCGGTCCGCGCTGATCAGGACGATCTCCAGGACGTCGGGGGAGTGCAGCGCGGCGAGCTGGGCCAGCACCGCGCGGGCCAGCCCGGAGAGCCGCGCGCGCGGGCCCGCCAGCCCGAGCGCCCCGACCTCGCGCAGCCCGGCGGTCACCGGGACCGCGGGCAGCGGAGCGCCGTCGCCGGGCGCCACCCGGTCGGCCGTGCCGAGCCGCACGGTGAGCGCCTCCGGGTGGTCCGGGCCGCGCTCCCACAGCCGGGGACCCGGACCGAGCGCCGTCAGCAGCAACGAGGCGGGGTCCGGCCAGGTCTCCGGCGCGCGGGAGGTGCCCGCGGGGGCCGTCGGTGCCGGTCCGGCGGGCGGCTCGTCGGACGCGTACGTGCCGGACCCGGTGGTGTCCTGGGCGGAGCCAAGCCCGCCGGCCAGCCGTCGCGCCCACGCGCCGAGCCCACCGCGCCTGCGCACGCCCTGGGGTACGTCGGTGCCCCGCAGGGGCGTTCCCTTGCGCCCGGTGCCGGGGTGCGGGCCGGGGGCACCCGCGGGTCCGGGCTCGTCGGAGGGGGCGGTCCCGGCGGCGTCCGCGCCGGGAGCGTCGCTTCCGTACGCGCCCGCTCCGTACGCGCCGCCGTGCGTGTCGCCGCCGGCGGGGGCCGGTCGGGGCGTGCCCGCCGTGGGGCCGGTGCCGTGGCTCTCGATGCGGGGCGCGCCGCCCTGACCGGGCACCTGGCGCTCGGCCGGCGCCGCACCGGTGCCGTGGTCCGCCGTGCCGTAGGCGTGGTGCGTCCGGGCGGCGGGGCCGTCCCACCCGTCGGTCCCGGCTCCGCGTGCCGGGCCGTCCGGCCTGCCGGACCTGCTCGCGAAGCCGTCCGGCGTGCCCGCCGTGTGCGGGGCCCCGTCCGTCCCGCCCGCCGTGCGTGGGTGCGTGCCCGCCCTCCCGGTCGTGCGCGCGGGGCCGTCCGTCGCAGGGGTCGGGTGCGGGGAATCGTCCGTGCCGCCCGCCTTACGCGCGGGACCGTGCGCCGTGCTCGCGTCCCCCAAGGGCGCGTCTCCCTGCTCCCCGTCGGCCACGCGCGCGTGGACCACCTCGTCGCCGGCGCCCGTCCCGGCGGCGGACGGGAGTGTCCGTGCACCGGACAGCCGTACGTGCCCCTCGCCGTCCGGGGTCGTCGCCACCCGCGCCTGCGCTCCCCGGGGGACCGGTACGAGCCGCAGGGCCGACTCGCCGATCCGCAGCAGCGCACCCGGCACGAGGCGGACCGGGCGGGTGCCCACGCGGGTGCCGTCCAGAGTGGTGCCGTTGGTGGAGCCGAGGTCGGCGACCGAGACGTGGCCGTCGGAGGCGACGGTCACGGCGCAGTGCATCCGGGAGACGTCCGGGTCGTCGAGCGCGACGTCTGCGTCGGCCGAGCGGCCGAGCTGGATCTGGCCGCCGTGCAGCAGGTGGACGCCGCCGGCGTCGGGACCGGCGACCACGTGGAGCTGGGCCGGGACGTCGGCCGGCTCGGTGTGCGGGTCGGGCTCGCCCGGGGCGCCCAGGCAGAGCACGGCGCCGTCGGTCAGCGGGGGCTCGCCCAGGGTGCTGCGCTGGGCGTCGAGCCGCTGCGCGCCGGCGTGGAGCACCACCTGGCCGGAGCCCGTGCCCTCACCACCGGGGAGCGCCGCGGCCAGCGCGGAGGCGACCGCGGCCAGTGCCGTGCCGGCCGGTGCGGTGACCAGCACGTCGCAGCTCGCGGCGCGGCCCCCCACCGAAGCATGCGGGCCCAGCGGGTCTACGACGGTCAGCCGGATCTGCATCGCCGTCAGCGGTCCCTTCGCGCGGGCGCCCGCGCGCCGGGAACAGAAGCCGTCTACCACGGTCCCCCACCGCGGACTTCCCCCACCGCCACACGAGCACGTCGGCCAGTACTGCACGCATCCTCGCACCTGCCACTGACAACACGCCCGTCGCCCGTCATCAAATGATCTTGATTGGTCGCCTCTGCCCGCAAAAGTGCCTGACAGGTGGCGTCCCGGTGATCGAATGGCGTTCGCTTGAGATCGGTCACGTCCGGGCCCGGCAACCAAGGGACCGGGTCGAGCGTCTTTCCCTCGAATATGCACCTGAACGGGTACCGGACACGGAACGCAAGACGTACCTGCGGACCAATGGGAACCCCACAGAACGACGACAACCCGGTGCCGGGACCACGGCACTACAGTGGGTCGGAACAGCCAGCAAGCAACAGGGAGCGCATGACGTGCGGCCGGTAGGCAGCAAGTACCTCCTCGAGGAGCCCCTCGGCCGCGGCGCCACGGGCACCGTCTGGCGGGCCCGTCAGCGGGAGACCGCGGGTGCCGAGGCGGCCGTGGCCGGACAGCCCGGCGAGACCGTCGCGATCAAGGTCCTCAAGGAGGAGCTCGCGAGCGATCCCGACATCGTGATGCGCTTCCTGCGGGAGCGCTCCGTCCTGCTCCGGCTGACCCACCCCAACATCGTCCGGGTCCGCGACCTGGTCGTCGAGGGGGAGCTGCTGGCACTCGTCATGGACCTCGTCGACGGCCCCGACCTGCACCGCTACCTGCGCGAGAACGGGCCCTTCACCCCGGTCGCCGCGGCCCTGCTCACCGCCCAGATCGCCGACGCCCTCGCCGCCAGCCACACCGACGGCGTCGTCCACCGCGACCTGAAGCCGGCCAACGTCCTGCTGAAGCAGACCGGCGGCGAGATGCACCCGATGCTCACCGACTTCGGCATCGCCCGCCTCGCCGACTCACCCGGCCTCACCCGTACCCACGAGTTCGTCGGCACGCCCGCGTACGTGGCGCCGGAGTCCGCCGAGGGCCGCCCGCAGACCTCCGCCGTCGACGTGTACGGCGCCGGGATCCTGCTGTACGAGCTGGTCACCGGCCGGCCCCCGTTCGGCGGGGGCTCCGCGCTGGAGGTCCTGCACCAGCACCTGAGCGCGGAACCGCGCCGCCCCTCCACCGTCCCCGACCCGCTGTGGACGGTCATCGAGCGCTGCCTGCGCAAGAACCCCGACGAGCGCCCCAGTGCCGAGAACCTCGCCCGCGGCCTGCGCGTCGTCGCCGAGGGCATCGGCGTGCATTCGAGCAGCGCGCAGATCGGCGCCGCCGAGAACGTCGGCGTGCTCCTCGCGCCCGACCCCGCGCCCGCGCAGGTACCGGGCGCCCCCGGCGGCGCGGACCCGACGCAGGTCCTGCCGCAGAACCCGAACGGCGCCTACGACCCGAACGGCGCGACCAGCGTCCTGCCGCACACCGGCAACGCCTCGGGCGCCGCCGACCCCACCGCCGTACTCCCGAACCGCGGCGCGGCCGACCCGACCGCCGTCATGCCGCCGGTGCCGCCGGGGCAGCCGGGCGGACCGGGGCAGGGCCAGGGCGGGCAGCCCGGTGGACCCGACGACCCGCACCCCTGGCAGAACCAGCTGCGCGCCGCCCGCGACCGCAACGAGCAGACGCAGGTCCAGTACCTCGACCCGAACCAGGACCCGCTGCGCCGCCGCCCCCAGCGGCAGGTCTCCCGTCCGCCGCAGCAGCCACACCAGGCTCCCCAGGGCCCGCCGCCCCAGCAGCCCGGTTACGGCTATCCGCAGCAGCAACAGCCGCAGCGGTACGCCACCCCGCAGCCCCAGCAGCCCCGGCCCCAGCCGCAGCGGTACGCCCCGCCGCCCACGCCCGAGCCCCAGCCGCCCCGGCGCGAGCCCAGGCCGCCGCGGCAGCGCGGCGCCAACCCGATGCGGATCCCCGGGCTCGGCTGCCTCAAGGGATGCCTGTTCACGCTCGTCATCATGTTCGTGGCCGGCTGGCTCATCTGGGAGCTGAGCCCCCTGCAGGACTGGATCGGCACGGGCAAGGGCTACTGGGAGCAGCTCAGCGACTGGTTCACCACCGTGACGGACTGGATCGGCGACCTGGGCGGCGGCAGCGGCTCGGGCGGCGGGACCTCCACCGGCGACTGAGCCGTCGGCGGACCGGGTTCGGGCCGAATCCGACGACGAGTCAGGAGATTTGTCGACACCTGGCGGGTGATTTCCGCCTCCGCTGTGAAGGTTGGCTCCCCGGACGCGTACTTTTAGCGCAACACGCGTCGGTAGGAGCAGCCTTGGCACGGAAGATCGGCAGCCGGTACACCGCCCACCAGATCCTCGGTCGGGGCAGTGCCGGCACGGTGTGGCTGGGTGAGGGGCCCGAGGGGCCCGTCGCGATCAAGCTGCTGCGGGAGGACCTGGCGTCCGACCAGGAGCTCGTCTCGCGCTTCGTGCAGGAGCGCACCGCCCTGCTCGGCCTGGAGCACCCCCACGTCGTCTCCGTGCGCGACCTGGTGGTCGACGGCAACGACCTCGCCCTGGTCATGGACCTGGTCCGCGGTACGGATCTGCGCACCCGCCTCGACCGGGAGCGGCGCCTGGCGCCCGAGGCCGCGGTGGCGGTCGTCGCCGACGTCGCCGACGGCCTGGCCGCCGCGCACGCCGCCGGGGTCGTGCACCGCGACGTCAAGCCCGAGAACGTCCTGCTCGACATGCAGGGCCCGCTCGGCCCCGGCGGCTCGCACCCGGCCCTCCTGACCGACTTCGGGGTGGCCAAGCTCATCGACACGCCCCGGCGCACCCGCGCCACGAAGATCATCGGCACGCCGGACTACCTGGCGCCGGAGATCGTCGAGGGCCTGCCCCCGCGCGCGGCGGTGGACATCTACGCGCTGGCCACTGTCCTGTACGAGCTGCTGGCGGGCTTCACTCCGTTCGGCGGCGGCCATCCCGGCGCGGTGCTGCGCCGCCATGTGACCGAGCGCGTCGTCCCCCTCCCCGGCATCCCCGACGAGCTGTGGCAGCTGCTCGTGCAGTGCCTGGCCAAGGCGCCGGCCTCCCGGCTGCGCGCCTCCGAGCTGGGCGCCCGGCTGCGCGAGCTGCTGCCGATGCTGGCCGGGATGGGCCCGCTGGACGTGGACGAGCCGGACGCGGAGCAGGAGGAGGACGCGCCCGAGGAGCCGCCGGCGCCGGCCGCGCCCGCGGGGGAGCCGGTGCGACGCCGGGGGGCGGTGCCCCTGGTGCCGGGGGCGAAACCCGCCGACTCCAACCGCGACACGCACACCTCCATGCGCGTACCGGCCCCCGACGAGCTGGCCGGCGGCGCCCGCGGCACCGCCCGGGCCCCGCGCGCGTCCGGCGCCCCGCGCCCCGGCTCGGCCCGCAACCGCGCCACCGCGCGGCGCCGCCGGCTGGCGTTGGGCGCGGGCGCGGTCGCCCTGGTGGCGGCGATCGGCGTCGGTACGTGGCTGGCCACGGGCGGTGACGAGGGCGGCACGGGCCCCCAGGACACGCGGAACTCGGCGCCGGCCTCCCCGTGAGTTCTCCGCCGGGCCGGGAGCGCCGTGGCCGGCGCCGTCCGTTACGGCCCGGCGAATACCGGTGGACGGAGCCGTTACGCTGGTTGCGTGGCAGTCGTCGATGTATCCGAAGAGCTGAAGTCCCTCTCCTCGACCATGGAGTCGATCGAGGCCGTCCTGGACCTCGACAGGCTGAGGGCAGACATCGCCGTGCTCGAGGAGCAGGCGGCCGCGCCGTCCCTCTGGGACGACCCGGAAGCGGCGCAGAAGATCACCAGCAAGCTCTCCCACCTCCAGGCCGAGGTGCGGAAGGCCGAGGCCCTGCGCGGCCGGATCGACGATCTCGGCGTGCTCTTCGAGATGGCCGAGGAGGAGGACGACCCGGACACCCGTGCCGAGGCCGAGTCCGAGCTCACGGCCGTCAAGAAGGCGCTGGACGAGATGGAGGTCCGCACGCTGCTCTCGGGCGAGTACGACGCCCGTGAGGCGCTCGTCAACATCCGCGCCGAGGCCGGTGGCGTGGACGCCGCCGACTTCGCCGAGAAGCTTCAGCGGATGTACCTGCGCTGGGCCGAGCAGCACGGCTACAAGACCGAGATCTACGAGACGTCGTACGCGGAGGAGGCCGGCATCAAGTCGACCACCTTCGCCGTGCAGTCGCCGTACGCCTACGGCACCCTCTCCGTCGAGCAGGGCACGCACCGCCTGGTGCGCATCTCGCCGTTCGACAACCAGGGGCGCCGCCAGACCTCCTTCGCGGGTGTCGAGATCCTCCCCGTGGTCGAGCAGACCGACCACATCGAGATCGACGAGTCCGAGCTGCGGGTGGACGTGTACCGCTCGTCCGGTCCCGGCGGCCAGGGCGTGAACACCACCGACTCCGCGGTGCGGCTCACCCACCTCCCCACCGGCATCGTGGTCTCCTGCCAGAACGAGCGCTCCCAGATCCAGAACAAGGCCACCGCCATGAACGTCCTCCAGGCCAAGCTCCTGGAGCGGCGCCGCCAGGAGGAGCAGGCCAAGATGGACGCCCTCAAGGGCGACGGTGGCAACTCCTGGGGAAACCAGATGCGTTCGTACGTGCTGCACCCGTACCAGATGGTCAAGGACCTGCGCACCGAGCACGAAGTGGGCAACCCCGAGGCCGTGTTCAACGGCGAGATCGACGGTTTCCTGGAGGCCGGCATTCGCTGGCGCAAGCAGCAGGAGAAGTAGCGCGAAAGCGGGAACGCCGCTTTGTCGACAAGGCAACTGCCGCCCTCCGGGCGGCGGTTGCCTTTTGTCTGGCCCCTTGTTCGCCGGTGATGTCTGGGTTTTACATCACACTCACACCCATTGTGTCCGGCATACGTCCCTTACCTGGACATCGCGTACGCAACGGCCTTGACGTTGCTTTGAACATTCGTAAGGGTGAGGCGCGGCATGCGTATTTCTGGGGCGCATGTGAACCGGGGGACTTCAGCACACAGCTACCTCCCGTTGATCACGGCCCCCGAGTGCGGCCTCACTGACTAATCGGCTACTGGGGGTAGCAACTACATGACCAAGAAGACGCGCATCCGTGTCGCGCGCATAGCGGCCGGCGCAGTGATCGCGGCCGGCGCCTCCCTGACCGCCGCGGGCGCCGCTTCGGCGCTCGACATCGGCGTGAGCGCGGGTGTCGGCGACACCAACGTCGACCTCGGCGTGAGCGTCGGCGGCGACGACGAGGAGCCGACGGACCCGCCCACCATCCCGACGGACCCGAACCCGACGGATCCCACGGACCCGACGGATCCCACGGACCCGACCGATCCCACGGACCCGACCGATCCCACGGACCCGACGGACCCGACCGATCCCACGGACCCGACCGATCCCACGGACCCCACGGACCCGACGGACCCGACGGACCCGACGGACCCCACGGACCCCACGGACCCCACGGTCCCGACGGACCCGACCGACCCCACGGACCCGGGTAACGGCGGGGACAACGGTGGCAACGGTGGCAACGGTGGCAACAACACCGACCCCGACGGCGGCAGCAACGACAACGTCGCCCAGGAAGAGGGTTCCTCGGCCCTGACCGACACCGGCGACGAGGCCCAGGCCTCCGACGCCGCCGCCCAGGGCAGCGGTGACGAGCTGGCCGAGACCGGCGCCGCGGAGACCACGTTCCTGTTGGTCGGCGCCGCCACGATGATCGCCGGCGGCATCGGCTTCCGCTTCCTGCCGCGACTGATGAACGGCCGCGGCGCGGCTGCCTGACGGTAGCCGCACGCGTACGCCCCGCGTGCGCGCCCAGAACACACACGAAGGGGCCCGGAGCGCACATCGCGCTCCGGGCCCCTTCCGTGGCCGTGTCCCGGGGCCCGCAGGGCCCTCCGCGGGCGTCAGGCGGTCTGGTGGGCCAGCAGGGCCACCGCCGCGACCAGCACCGCCAGCAGCGCGATCAGCGTCATCGGATTCAGCCCCGCGAAGAAGTTCCCCTGCTGCAGCCGCTCCCGGTTCGCCCGGCACACCGGGCACCTGCCCTCGCTCACGGGCGCCGCGCAGTTCGCGCACACCAACCGGTCGTACGTCATGCGCTCACCCTCCTTGCCGCCGGCTCCGTCCGGACAACGCCCGCACCGACGCGAACGTTCCCCCTTCCACTGTGCCAGGTTCCGAGAGACCCCGCGCGCCCTCGCTCCAGGGACAAAACGCGCAACTGATACACAACCCCGACCGGTGACTGCGGTCGGCTCCCCGGTTCGCGTATGGTCACGCACATCTACCCCCGGCGACCCGTGGTGCATCCGTGATCCGATTCGACAACGTCTCCAAGGTCTACCCCAAACAGAACCACCCAGCTCTCAGGGATGTCTCCCTGGAGGTCGAGAAGGGTGAGTTCGTCTTCCTCGTGGGGTCCTCCGGCTCCGGAAAGTCCACCTTCCTGCGGCTGGTCCTCCGCGAGGAGCGGTGCAGCCACGGGCAGGTGCACGTTCTGGGCAAGGACCTGGCCCGCCTGTCCAACTGGAAGGTGCCGCAGATGCGGCGCCAGCTGGGGACGGTGTTCCAGGACTTCCGTCTGCTGCCGAACAAGACGGTCGGCGAGAACGTCGCCTTCGCGCAGGAGGTCATCGGCAAGTCCCGCGGCGAGATCCGCAAGTCCGTGCCGCAGGTGCTCGACCTCGTCGGGCTCGGCGGCAAGGAGGACCGCAGGCCCGGTGAGCTGTCCGGCGGTGAGCAGCAGCGCGTCGCCATCGCGCGCGCCTTCGTCAACCGGCCCAAGCTGCTGATCGCGGACGAGCCCACCGGCAACCTCGACCCGCAGACCTCCGTCGGCATCATGAAGCTGCTCGACCGCATCAACCGGACGGGCACCACCGTGATCATGGCCACGCACGACCAGAACATCGTGGACCAGATGCGCAAGCGCGTCATCGAGCTGGAGAAGGGCCGCCTCGTCCGCGACCAGGCGCGCGGCGTCTACGGCTACCAGCACTGACGACGAGGAACGGAAAGGCTTAACGAGACGCCATGCGCGCCCAGTTCGTGCTCTCGGAGATCGGTGTCGGTCTTCGCCGCAATCTGACGATGACCTTCGCCGTCATCGTCTCCGTCGCCCTGTCCCTGGCCCTGTTCGGCGGTTCGCTGCTGATGAGCGACCAGGTCAACACCATGAAGGGCTACTGGTACGACAAGGTCAACGTCACCGTCTACCTCTGCAACAAGAGCGACGCGAAGTCCGACCCCGCCTGCGCCAAGGGTGCGGTGACCGAGGACCAGAAGAAGCAGATCCTCGCCGACCTCGAAGAGCTGTCGGTCGTGGACAAGGTGACGTACGAGTCGCAGGACGAGGCGTACAAGCACTACAAGGACCAGTTCGGCGACTCGCCGCTGGCCAGCTCGCTCACGCCGGACCAGATGCAGGAGTCCTACCGGATCAAGCTGAAGGACCCGGAGAAGTACCAGGTCATCGCTACCGCCTTCGACGGCCGGGACGGCGTGCAGTCCGTCGCGGACCAGCGGGCGACCCTGGACAGCCTCTTCGAGCTCCTCAACGGCATGAACTGGGCGGCGCGCGCGGTGATGGCGCTCATGCTGGTCGTCGCGCTCATGCTGATCGTCAACACGGTGCGCGTCTCGGCGTTCAGCCGACGGCGTGAGACCGGCATCATGCGGCTGGTCGGCGCCTCGGGCTTCTACATCCAGGCGCCGTTCATCATGGAGGCGGCGGTCGCCGGGCTCATCGGCGGCGCGGTCGCCTGCGCGTTCCTGGTCGCCGCGCGGTACTTCCTCATCGACCACGGGCTCGCCCTGTCCGAAAAGCTGGCCCTGATCGACTTCATCGGCTGGGACGCCCTGCTGACGAAGCTCCCGCTCATCCTGGCCACCAGCCTGCTGATGCCCGCGTTGGCCGCGTTCTTCGCGCTGCGCAAGTACCTGAAGGTGTGACACATACCAAGAGGGCCGAACGGTCAAGCGACCGTGCGGCCCTCTTGTGTTGTCCTAGACTCACCGGCATGTCAGGTCGTGACCTGTTCTGTCAGCCCCGTCGCGCGCGCCACGGGGCCACCCTGACCTTGGTGTTCGCGAGCGTGCTCGTCGCCGGCGCGGCCACCGGCTCGTTCCCCGAGGCCGACCGGAAGCCGGCGCCCGACACGACGCCAGTGGCCGGTCAGCAGGGTCGGCCCGCTCAACACGCCGACGTCGCGCGGGCGGCCGCCGAGGCGATGGCCGACGGCAAGTCCCCCGAGGAGGCCGCCGAGCGCGCCGTCAGCCGCAGCGGGGACCGTTGGGGCGCCGTCTACTCCCGGGGCGAGTACGAGGAGTTGGAGGACGCCCTCGACGGCCGGTACACCGGCGTCGGACTCTCCGCGCGCCGCGAGCGCGACGGCCGCATCGAGGTCACGGAGGTGCGCTCCGGTTCGCCCGCCGACGGCGCCGGGATCCGCGAGGGCGACCGGCTGCGCAGCGTCGACGGTGAGCGGGTCGACGGGCGCCCCGTCACGGAGGTCGTCTCGATACTGCGCGGCGACGCCGAGCAGGAGCCCGCCGGCACCGCCGTCCGGCTCGGCCTGGAACGCGGCGCGCGCGCGTGGACCGAGACCGTACGCCGGGCCAGTCTCGCCACGGACCCCGTGACCGTGCGCACGCTCGCCGGCGGCGTCTCGGTCGTCAAGGTCCTCTCCTTCACCAAGGGCGTCGGCGAACAGGTGCGCGGCGCCGTGCAGCGGCTGCCGTCCGGCGCCGGGGTCGTCCTCGACCTGCGCGGCAACTCCGGCGGCCTGGTCGCCGAGGCCGTCACCGCCGCCTCCGCCTTCCTGGACGGCGGCCTGGTCGCCACGTACGACGTCGACGGCGACCAGCGGGCCCTGCACGCCGAACCCGGCGGCGGCACCGCCAGACCCCTGGTGGCGCTCGTCGACGGCGGCACCATGAGCGCGGCCGAACTCCTCACCGGCGCCCTCCAGGACCGCGGACGGGCGGTCGTCCTGGGCTCGCGCACCTTCGGCAAGGGCTCGGTGCAGATGCCGAGCCGGCTGCCCGGCGGCTCGGTGGCCGAGCTGACCGTCGGGCACTACCGCACTCCCTCGGGCCGCGGCGTCGACGGCACCGGCATCACGCCCGACCTGGAGGTGGACCCGACCGACCCGGCCGCCCTGGAACGGGCCCGGACGGTGCTGAGCGGACTGGGACCGGCCGCGTAATCGGCTTTCCGCGGACCCCCTCCGTAGTGCGAAAATGGGCGGCACTATGGCTAAGGAAAAAGGGCGCAAGCTGATCGCGCAGAACAAGAAGGCGCGGCACGACTACCAGATCCTCGACACCTACGAGGCCGGCCTGGTCCTGTCCGGGACCGAGGTGAAGTCGCTGCGCCAGGGACGGGCCTCGCTGGCCGACGGCTTCGTGCAGCTGGACGGACACGAGGCGTGGCTGCACAACGTGCACGTGCCCGAGTACAGCCAGGGCACCTGGACCAACCACAGCGCCCGCCGCAAGCGGAAGCTGCTGCTGCACCGCGTGGAGATCGACAAGCTGGAGGCGAAGTCACAGGAGACCGGTCACACGATCGTTCCCCTGGCGCTGTACTTCAAGGACGGCCGGGCCAAGGTCGAGATCGCGCTGGCGCGAGGCAAGAAGGAGTACGACAAGCGCCAGACCCTCCGGGAGAAGCAGGACCGCCGCGAGGCGGAGCGGACGATCTCGGCGATCCGGCGCAAGCAGCGGGCCTGACTCCCGGGGAATAGGCTGGCACGTGCGTGCGTTGGTCACGTACGATGGCATCTGCACCCCACAGCGGGTGCGCGCCCCTCCTCGGAGGGACTTGAAAAATCAACATGGGGATGATCGGTTTCGACAGCGGATGTCGAAGCAGGGGAAGCGTGTCGAGGAAGCGGCCATGATCTCGTAAACCACAGGCCGAAAAAAATAATCGCCAACACCAAGCGCGATTCCTCCCAGCAGGCCTTCGCCCTCGCTGCCTGATCTCAGGTAGCGAAGCGAGCCTCCTACTACGGGAGTGTCAGCCCGGGGCTGTTCCCGACCCGGATCCTGGCATCAGCTAGGGGACTAAACCTTGATCCCGGTCACGGGGTGAAGAGGGAAACCAAACAGTGACTGAGCCCGTCGGAGACTTGTCCGCGTGATCTCCGGGGCTGAGAAAATCGAAGCGGACTGCACACGGAGAAGCCCTGGTTCCGCACCGTTGGACGCGGGTTCGATTCCCGCCATCTCCACAGTTCCCATGTGGGCGAAGGCCCCGCCGCTCCAGCGCGGCGGGGCCTTCGTCATGCCCGCGGCCGCCCCGCCGAGTCCCGAGCCGGTGCCAGGGCCAGCAGCAGGGCCACCGCGGCCGCCGTGACCGGCACGCCGTAGGCGGCCGTGGGGGAGACGTGCTCCACCGTCCAGCCGCCCGCCGCGCTGCCGAAGGCGATGCCGCCGAGCAGGCCGGTCACCGCGAGGGTCATGCCCTCGTTCAGGCGGCCCTCCGGAGTGCGGTGCTGGACCAGCGTCATGGTGGTGACCATCGTCGGGGCGGTGGCCATCCCGGCGATCAGCAGCGTGAGCGCCAGCAGCGGCAGCGAGCCGGTGAGGGATGCCGCCAGCAGCGGCAGCGTCAGCAGGGCCGTCATCGCCGCGACACACCACGGCAGGCGGTGCTCGGCGGGGCCGGCCGGCTTCATGGCGCCGTACAGCAGGCCCGCCGCGCAGGAACCGGCCGCCTGAAGCGCGAGGACCACCCCGGCCGCCGCACGGTGTCCCTGTGCGTCCGCGAACGCGATCGTGACGACCTCCATGGCCCCGAACACCCCGCCCATCGCCAGGCACACCACCAGCAGCGGCGGGATGCCCGGCACGCGGAAGGGGGCCTTCGCCGTCGGGCGCGGCCGGGCCGGCGGTTCGGTCGAGCGCTGGGCGGTGAACAGCAGCATGCCGCTGACCAGCAGCACCACGCCGACCAGTGTGCCCGCCTCCGGGAACAGCGCCGTGCACAGGAACGCGGCGAGCACCGGCCCGAGCATGAAGCACAGCTCGTCCGCTGCCTGCTCGAAGGAGTTGGCGGTGTGCAGGGCGTCGGCGGCGTCCTTCCTGTCCGTCAGCAGGTGGGCCCAGCGGGCGCGGGCCATGCCGCCGGTGTTGGGCGTCGTGGCGGTGGCGGCGTACGCGGCGAACAGCGTCCAGGCGGGCGCGCCGTGCCGGACGCACAGCAGCAGGGCGAGCGAGCCCAGGGCGGCGAGCAGGGTGGCGGGCAGCGCCACCCGGGCCTGGCCGTGCCGGTCCACCAGCCGCGCGGTCCACGGGGCGACCAGCGCCGTCGCCGCGAGTCCCGTCGCGGTCACGGCGCCGGCGAGGGCGTACGAACCACGGGTGCCGGCGATCATCACGACCGCGCTCACGCTGAACATGCCCATGGGCAGCCGTGCCATGAGATTCCCGATCGTGAACGCCCGGGAGCCGGGTATGGCGAGGAGGCGCCGGTAGGGGCCGGGCGGCCGGTGCCGGGTGCGCGGGCCGAAGTCGGCGGCGACCAGGGTGTCGGCGGTGACGGCGAGGAAGGTGGTCCGGGCGGACGGGCGTTCGCAGGTCGGTCGCGGCATGCGCTTACCGTCGCCCGGGGGTGACCAGGGGGTCCAACACCTTCTCCGTACCCATTCACGCACTCGCGTTGTAAATTGGCCGGATGCCCGCACCCGCACACGTCGACCCCCGCCTCCTGCGCGCCTTCGTCACCGTCGCCGAGGAGCTGCACTTCACCCGGGCCGCCGCCCGTCTGTACGTCGCCCAGCAGGCGCTCAGCAGGGACGTACGGCGCCTGGAGCGGGAGTTGGGCACCGAACTGTTCGTCCGGACCACCCGGCAGGTGACCCCGACGGCCGACGGCGAGCGGCTGCTGCCGTACGCCCGCCGCGTCCTCCAGGCGCAGGACGACCTCCTGGCCGCTTTCGGACAGGCCCGCCCGCTGCTGGTCGACCTCAACTCCCCGGGACTGGTCACCGGCCGCCTGGTCCTGGAGCGGGCCCGCGGGCTGGCGTCCGGGGAGGAGCTGATGGCGCGCTACGAGAGCGGGCTGACCCACGCCGCCGCCGAACTGCTCGCGGGCCGCCTCGACGTCTCCTTCGGCCGGTTCGCGGGCCTCGCTCCGGCGCTGCGGGCCGGGCTCGGCCACCAACCCGTCCGCTACGAGCCCATGGCGGTCGTCCTGCCCGAGGACCACCCGCTGGCCGGGCTGCCCCGGGTGCCGCTCGCCGCACTCGCCGGCGAGACCGTGTACGCCGGGGCCGGAAACCCGCGGACGGCGGAGTGGACCGACCTCGCGCACCGCCTGTTCGAGGGGCGCGGCATCGAAGTGGCGGCACCCGCTCCGCTGGCCGTCGGGGAGGAGGAGTTTCAGCGGATCATGGACAAGACGCGCAATCCGATCCTCGCCGTAGTGAGCTTTCCGGCCATGGCTTCGACCGTCGTGCGCCCGCTCGTCGATCCCGTGCCGCTGTCGCCGGTGTCACTCGTCTGGCGAAAGGGGATGGCGCACCCCGCGTTCGACGCGCTGCGCCGGGCGGCCGCCCAGGTCGCGGCCGAGGAAGGCTGGCTCCGCAGGCCTGCCGGAGGGTGGATTCCCGGCGTCGACGCCGCTGTGATGTCCGTCCACACCTGACGCGCGGGAACCACACATCCTCCGCGTGCGCTACATTCTTGGCCTGAGCACGGTGTGGTACAGGGGGCGCTCGAACCTGGTGGGGGCCGGTTCGGCCGGCGGGTGCTCAGAGTCGTATGCGCACCCGGAACCGTCCCTCGGGGGGAAGTGCGTGCGCGTGAAGAAATGGCAAGAAGACGCCCAACCGGAGTGGCCCCAGGTCGCGTCCGGGGCGCGTGATCTCCCGGAGGCGAGACAGGATGCTGACGCCACCGAGGTGTTCCCGGCGACCCGGGCCTTCCCGGTGACCGGGGAGTTCCCGACGGCCGGAACGCCGTCCGCCCGCTCCGTCCAGTCCGACGGGCCCGCCACACCCCCCGGATCCGGCGGGCCCGGCGCGGGGTGGTTCGGGGGCTCCGGAGCCGCGGGCGCCGCAGCCGGTCCGGAGGTTCCCCGCAACGTGGCCCGGCCGTCGCCGGATGCCGCCGAGAGCCGCTTCCCCGGCCCCCGGGGGAGCGCCGGCGGGGACGAGACGGAGGTCCTCGGTTCCCGAATAGGGAGGGGCCGAATAGGCGGAAGCCCGGTGGGCGCCGACCGCATGGACCGGGGCCGGGTCGGTGATCCGTTCGGCCAGGGGCGGATAACCTGGGGCGGAACCAACCAGGCCGGGGCGAACCCGAACGAGGGAATCCCGGCCCAGAACGGGGCGACTCCGAACGGGACGACTCCGAACGGGACAAATGCGAACGGTACGACTCCGAACGGTACGACCCCGGACAGGACGACCCCATCCGGGACAACCCCGTCCAGCAACGGCCCCCAGGGCACTACTCCGACCGGAATCGGCCAGCACGGCACCGGCCCGGACGCCGGCAGGACGGGCTTCCTCCCTGTGGCCCCCGCGGCCCCCGCGGCCACCCCGACCCGCGCCTTGCCCACCACCGCGCCCGGCCCCGCCACCGCCGCCCTCCGCGACCCCTGGCAGGACATCCCGGACACCGACCCCGACGCCGCCCCGGGCGTGGGAGATCACACCCACGACCCGCACGAGGTGACGGTCCAGCTCGACGCCGTCCAGCTCGGTGACGGCGTGATCCGCCGGGCCGACAGCAGGCACCGCAAGCGCCGCCCGGAACGCGAATCCGACGGACCGGTGTTCGTCGACGCGTCCGGACGCCGCAGCCGTCTGTACCGCCGTCTCGGCATCGCCGTCGGCGTCGCCTGCGCGGTCTACGCCGTCGTGATCGTCTCCACGCTGCTGTCCGGCAACTCCAACGCGCCCTGGCTGCCCGTGGAGGGCCAGCAGGAGGGCAAGCCGGCCGGCCAGGTCGACACCACTCCGCTGCCCTCGCAGTCCCCGGGGCCCTCGAACACCGGCAGCGCCGCTCCGCAGGCCAGCCCCTCCGCCGGTACCGGCGTGACCACGGCGCCGGGCGCCGACGCACCCGCGCCCGGTACGTCGGGTACCGCGCGGCAGCCGGGCGCCGGCGCCGGCCCCGAGCCCTCGGAGACCGGGGCCGGCACGCAGCCGGGCGGCGGCGCGTCCGACCCGGACCCGACGCAGTCGACGCGGGTTCCGCCGCCCGCCACCACGGACCCGTCGACCCCGGCCGGGGGCGGCGGCGATCCCACGGTCGACCCGACCGCGCCCACCGTCGACCCCACCACGGGCACCGACCCGGGCGGCGACACGACCGCCAACGGCGCGAGCGATCCCCTCTCCGCCGCCGGGCCCGCCGACGAGCCCGTCGCCGCCGGCCCGGACACCACCCGTACGTCCCCTTCCCTGTCCCCGGAGAACACCCTCTGATGGCATCCCGCACCCGCCGTCACGGGGCCGCGCGCAGCGCCCGTGAGGGCGTCAGGCGCCGCCGCCTGCCCCTGCGTCTGCTGCTTCCGCTGCTCGTCCTGGTCGCCCTGTCGGCGATGCTCATGCTGCGCGGGTACGTGCACAGCGAGATCCTCGCCGACCACCGCGTCCAGCCGCCCGCCGCCACCGACCAGGTGCCGGAGAAGATCCTGGAGGGCGGCCCGGTCATCGACGCCCGCGGCGGCCGCACCGAGAGCCTGAGCGTGCCCGACCACCGCCTGGTCCTCACGTTCGACGACGGCCCGGACCCGACCTGGACGCCGAAGGTGCTGGACGTGCTGAAGAAGCACGACGCGCACGCGGTCTTCTTCGTCACCGGCACCATGGCCTCCCGCTACCCCGGCCTCGTCGAGCGCATGGTCGACGAGGGGCACGAGGTGGGCCTGCACACCTTCAACCACCCCGACCTCTCCTTCCAGTCCAAGAAGCGCATCGACTGGGAGCTGTCGCAGAACCAGCTGGCGATCACCGGCGCGGCGGGCATCCGCACCTCGCTCTTCCGCCCGCCGTACTCCTCCTTCTCCGACGCCATGGACAACAAGTCCTGGCCGGTCACCGAGTACATCGGCAGCCGCGGCTACATCACCGTCGTCAACAACACCGACAGCGAGGACTGGCAGCGGCCCGGCGTCGACGAGATCATCCGCCGTGCCACGCCGAAGAACGGCGAGGGCGCCATCGTCCTGATGCACGACTCGGGCGGCGACCGCAGTCAGACCGTCGCGGCGCTGGACAGGTTCCTGCCCGACCTGCAGAAGAAGGGCTACGAGTTCGACAACCTCACCGAGGCCCTCGAC
This sequence comes from Streptomyces sp. NPDC097107, assembly GCF_044762405.1. Taxonomy (NCBI): domain Bacteria; kingdom Bacillati; phylum Actinomycetota; class Actinomycetes; order Kitasatosporales; family Streptomycetaceae; genus Streptomyces; species Streptomyces sp. NPDC097107. Next base: position 72,025 of record NZ_JBIWEF010000010.1, read on the forward strand.
GCGCCCAGCGCGATGAGCCCGGTGACCGGCGCCGAGCTGTGGAAGGGCAAGGCCTGGGTCTTCCTCGTCCAGGCCTCGGAGAAGCTCACCGACGGCCTGGTGGTGGGCCTGGCGATCATCGGGACCCTGGTCATCAGCCGCTTCGTGCTGATGCTGCTCCTCTCCGGCGTCCACGCCCGCCGGGTCCGCCGCAAGGGCTTCCGCTGGGGCCCGCCGGTGACCGAACCGGTGACGGTGCTGGTGCCGGCGTACAACGAGGCCAAGTGCATCGAGAACACCGTCCTCTCCCTGATGGCCAGTGACCACCCCGTCGAGGTCGTCGTCATCGACGACGGCTCCAGCGACGGCACGGCCCGGATCGTCGAGGCGATGGGCCTGCCGAACGTCCGGGTGGTCCGCCAGCTCAACGCGGGCAAGCCGGCGGCGCTCAACCGCGGACTGGCGAACGCGAGTCACGACATCGTCGTGATGATGGACGGCGACACCGTCTTCGAACCGTCCACCGTCCGCGAACTCGTCCAGCCCTTCGGCGACCCCAAGGTGGGCGCCGTGGCCGGCAACGCGAAGGTCGGCAACAAGGACAGCCTCATCGGCGCCTGGCAGCACATCGAGTACGTGATGGGCTTCAACCTGGACCGCCGGATGTACGACGTCCTCGGCTGCATGCCGACCATCCCCGGCGCGGTGGGCGCCTTCCGGCGCTCGGCGCTGGCACCGATCGGCGGCATGAGCGACGACACGCTCGCCGAGGACACCGACGTCACCATGGCGCTGCACCGGGCCGGCTGGCGCGTGGTCTACGCCGAGAACGCCCGCGCCTGGACCGAGGCCCCAGAGACCGTCCAGCAGCTGTGGTCCCAGCGCTACCGCTGGTCGTACGGCACCATGCAGGCCATCTGGAAGCACCGCCGCGCGGTGGTCGAGAAGGGCCCCTCGGGCCGCTTCGGCCGCGTGGGCCTGCCCTTCGTCTCCCTGTTCATGGTCCTGGCCCCGCTCCTGGCCCCGCTGATCGACGTCTTCCTGCTCTACGGCATCGTCTTCGGCCCGACCCAGAAGACGATCATGGCGTGGCTGGGCGTCCTGGCCATCCAGGCGGTCTGCGCGGCGTACGCCTTCCGTCTCGACCGCGAACGCATGACCCACCTGATCTCGCTGCCGCTGCAGCAGATCCTCTACCGCCAGCTCATGTACGTAGTGCTGCTCCAGTCCTGGATCACCGCGCTCACCGGCGGCCGCCTGCGCTGGCAGAAGCTCCGGCGCACCGGCGTGGTCGGGGCGCCCGGCGGCTCGGTGCCGCGCCAGGGCTCGCGGGGCAGCGATGATCGGAGGCCCGTGGCATGACCCACGGATACACGACCGGTACGGGTACGAACCCGGAGCCGGCCGGCCCGTACGGAGCCCCGTACGCGGGGGCCCCGAACGGGGGAGACCCGTACGGTGCCGCGGGGGTGCCGCACGCCGTCCCGCAGCAGCGCACGACGGAGCCCGCACCCGAGCCCGGCACCACGCCGGCCCCGGCCGCCAGGAAGCCGGGCCGTGACCGGTACCTGGACCTGCTGCGCTCCATCGCCCTGGTCCGCGTCGTGGTGTACCACCTGTTCGGCTGGGCCTGGCTGTCGGTGGTGTTCCCGTCGATGGGCGTCATGTTCGCGCTGGCGGGTTCGCTGATGGCGCGTTCGCTGAAGCGTCCGGCGATGAGCGTGATCCGCGGGCGCGTGCGCCGCCTCCTGCCGCCGATGTGGGTGTTCGCCGCGGTCGTGCTCGCGATGATGTTCATGAACGGCTGGAACCCGGCGGACGACCCGGACCGCGGGGGCACCTGGGGCCTGGTCGAGCTGTTCAACTACATCGTGCCGATCGGCGCGCCGCCCTACCCCTGGCACGTCGGTTCCCAGTCCGGCCTGCTGGAGGACACCTGGGCGGTGCAGGCCGCGGGGCCGCTGTGGTACCTGCGCGCCTACCTGTGGTTCGTCATCGCCTCCCCGCTGCTGCTGTGGCTGTTCCGCAAGGCCCCCTGGCCGACCCTGCTCGCGCCGCTCGGCCTCACGGCGATCGTCGGCACGGGCGTGGTGACCATTCCCGGTGAGACGGGCAACGCGGTCACCGACTTCGCCGTCTACGGCGGCTGCTGGGTCCTGGGCTTCGCCCACCACGAGGGCCTGCTGAAGCAGATCCCGCGGTACGTCTCCGTCTCCTGCGCGTCCCTGATCATGGCCTTCGGCCTGTGGTGGGCCTCGAACCATCTGGGTCCCGACGGCTGGGACCTCAACGACATCCCGCTGGCCCAGGCCACCTGGTCGTTCGGGTTCGTCGTGATCCTGCTCCAGTACTCCCCGTCGTGGCAGGAACTCCCGGGCCGGCTGGCCAAGTGGGACAAACTGGTGACCCTCTCCAACAACCGCGCGGTCACCATCTACCTGTGGCACAACCTGCTGATCATGGCGACGGTCCCGATCATCGACCTGGCCTACCAACTGCCCTTCATGCAGAGCGAGCGGGCGGTGGCCGCCCTCGACGGCGCGTACACGATCTGGATGTTCGCCCTCGTCTGGCCGCTCATCGGGCTGATGGTCCTCGCCGTGGGCTGGGTCGAGGACCTGGCGGCGAAGCGCGGGCCGCGGCTGTGGCCGAACGGCACCAGGCGCTCCGCCGGGAGCCGGCCCAGGGCGCGGGCGGCCCACCGGGGTTGACGCCGGGCGGCCCCGGGTACCGTGCCGCCGTGTCCCGTGCGAGACTGCCCCGGTTGCGGAAGTGAACAGGGCGGCGTGAGCCGGTCAGGGGGACAGGCGGGATGAGTAAGCGCCAGACGCAGAAGATGCTGCGGCTGATGGCGAGCGGGGAGCCGGTCGAGCTCACCAGTCCGATGGCGTCCGTGAAGAAGCTCGCCAAGCTCGCCTTCGTCGCCCAGCAGTTCGGGTACGAGTACGCCGACGTGCGGCAGGGCGGCGGGAGCAACAGCTCTCTCCGGATGCTGCTGGTCCCCGACCCCCGCCCGCAGGCCCGGAGCCGGGCCGCGCAGAACTGGGCGCAGTACCCGAACGCCGGGGACGGGGTATCGGTGCCGCCGCTCGTGCCGGACGCCTTCGAACTCCTCAAGGCGCGGATCAACTTCGACCTCACCGGCAAGAACGCCGAGAAGCGGATGGGCTACGGCGCGCTCGGCGTCACCGTCGGCTGCGTGGTCCTCGCCTACCGCTTCGGCGGTGCGTCCGGCGACTTCGTCGTGGCCGCGATCGTCTGGCTGTGCGCCCTGGCGCTCCTGGGCGTCGGCTTCCTCGTCACCCGCAGGCGCAACGCCAAGTTCGCAGCGCGGTTGCAGGCCGCCGGGTTCGTGCCGGTGGCCGACGAGACGGGGCGGGTGCGGTACCTGGCGCCGGGGGCGCAGCCGCCGGGGCACGGGAATCCGTTCGGCGGTGCCGGCGGGCCCGTGGCCGGCGGCGCCCCGTACGGCTATCCGCAGGCGCCCGCCGCACCCGGTGGCTACGGACAGCCCGCGCCCGGCCCGTACGCCCCGCAGCAGCCGCCCCATCCGGCCCAGGCGGGCTACGGGCAGCAGCCCCAGGCCCCGCAGCAGCAGCCGTACCCGGCCCAGGCCGCTCAGCCCTCCTACGGGCAGCCGCAGCCGCAGCCGCAGCCGTACGCGCAGCCGTACGCGCAGCCGTACGCACCGCCGCAGCCGTACGCGCAGCCGCAGACGCAGCAGCCCTACCCGCCCCAGCCCTACCCCCAGCAGCCTCCGCACGGGCAGCCCCGGCCCCCGCAGAGCTGACGGCGGACCCTCGGCGACCTCTCATCCCGCCCCGGCGCCGGGTGAGAGCAACGTTCCCTTCCGGTCATCCACAGCCCCACCGGCCCGAAACGCGTCCTCCCTAGCTTCGGTGCAACGAGATGTGGAGCACCGTGGAGGCGTCATGAGAGTCCCTGGCGGCCGCTGGATCCAGCACTGGGATCCGGAGGACGAGACCTTCTGGAAGGAGACGGGGGAGCGGGTCGCGCGGCGGAACCTGTTCTTCTCCGTCCTGTCCGAGCACATCGGGTTCTCGGTCTGGACCCTGTGGTCCGTACTGGTGCTCTTCATGGGGCCGGAGTACGGGCTGACGCCGGCCGACAAGTTCCTGCTGACGTCCGTGGTCACGCTCGTCGGGGCCGTCGTGCGGGTGCCCTACACCTTCGCGGTCGCGATCTTCGGCGGGCGGAACTGGACGATCGTCTCCGCCGGGCTGCTGCTCGTGCCGACCGTGGCCGCGTTCACGGTCATGGAGCCCGGCACGTCCTTCTCGACCTTCCTCCTCGTCGGGCTGCTGGCCGGCATCGGCGGCGGCAACTTCGCCTCCTCCATGACCAACATCAACGCCTTCTTCCCGCTCAGGAGGAAGGGCTGGGCGCTCGGCCTCAACGCCGGGGGCGGGAACATCGGCGTGCCGGTCATCCAGCTGGCCGCGCTCGCGATCATCGGGGCGAGCGGCGGGCCGCGGGTGCTGCTCGGCATCTACATCCCGCTGATCCTGGTGGCCGCCGTCCTCGCCGCCTGCTTCATGGACAACCTCGCCTCCGTGAAGAACGACACCGGGGCCGCCAAGGACGCCGCCCGGGACGCCCACACCTGGATCATGGCCGTGCTGTACATCGGCACGTTCGGGTCGTTCATCGGGTACAGCTTCGCCTTCGGGCAGGTGCTCCAGACCCAGTTCGGGCGGACCCCGCTCCAGGCGGCGTACCTGACCTTCATCGGCCCGCTGCTCGGCTCCCTGATCCGGCCGCTGGGGGGCAGGCTCGCCGACCGGTACGGCGGCGCGCGGATCACGCTGTGGAACTTCGTCGCCATGGCCGCCGCCACCGCCGTACTCGTCGCGGCCAGCATGGCGAAGTCGCTCGGGCTGTTCGTCGCCGTGTTCGTGGTGCTGTTCGTACTCAGCGGGATCGGCAACGGCTCGACGTTCAAGATGATCCCCGGCATCTTCCAGAACAAGGCGCTCGCCAAGGGGCTGGGCGGGGACGCGGCCGTGGCGTACGGGCGGCGGCTCTCCGGCGCCTCCATGGGCCTGATCGGCGCGGTGGGCGCGCTCGGCGGCGTCGCCATCAACCTCGCCTTCCGGCAGTCCTTCCTCTCCCTCGGCTCGGGCACCGGCGCCTTCGTCGCCTTCCTCGCCTACTACGCCGTCTGCTTCGCCGTCACGTGGGCGGTATACCTTCGCCGCCCCGCCGTACGGCCGCCTGACGGACCGGCGGGCCCGGCGGAGACGAAGGACCGGCTCAGTTACGCCCAGGTATGACGTAACACTGGTGACATGAAGCCGAACCGAGCCTGTCACGCACCGTTGACAGGCTCGGTCGGCACGCGAGTATGCACGTGGTGTGAACGATCGGAGCGCGGCGAGCCATGGACGACGAACAGCAGCGGCCTGACCACGGTCGCCTGGCCGGATTCACCGTGGGCGTGACCGCCGCCCGCCGGGCCGACGAACTGGGCGCGCTGCTCCAGCGGCGCGGTGCCGCCGTCCTGCACGCCCCGGCGCTCAGGATCGTGCCGCTCGCCGACGACAGCGAGCTGCTGGCCGCGACCAAGCAGCTCATCGACCAGGCACCGGACGTCGTCGTGGCCACCACCGCCATCGGGTTCCGGGGGTGGGTCGAGGCCGCCGACGGCTGGGGGCTGGGCGACGCCCTGCTGGAGCGGCTGCGCGCGGTGGAACTGCTCGCGCGCGGTCCCAAGGTCAAGGGCGCGGTCCGGGCCGCCGGGCTGACGGAGGAGTGGTCGCCCGCCTCCGAGTCCATGGCCGAGGTACTGGACCGGCTGCTGGAGGAGGGCGTCGACGGCCGCCGGATCGCCGTACAGCTGCACGGTGAGCCGCTGCCCGGGTTCGTGGAGGCGCTGCGGGCGGGCGGTGCGGAGGTCGTCGGGGTACCCGTCTACCGGTGGCTGCCGCCGGAGGATCTCGGGCCCGTGGACCGGCTGCTGGACGCCGCCGTCTCGCACGGCCTGGACGCCGTGACGTTCACCAGCGCGCCGGCCGCCGTCTCCCTCCTCGCCCGTGCCGAGGAGCGGGGCATGCTGCCCGAGCTGCTCGCCGCCCTCGGACACGAGGTGCTGCCCGCCTGCGTCGGACCGGTCACCGCGGTGCCGCTCCAGGCGCACGGCGTCGACACGGTCCAGCCCGAACGCTTCCGGCTGGGCCCCCTCGTACAGCTGCTCTGCCAGGAGCTGCCGGCCCGCGCCCGTGCCCTGCCCGTCGCCGGGCACCGGATGGAGATCCGAGGGCACGCGGTGCTGATCGACGGGGCGCTCAGGGCCGTGCCGCCCGCCGGCATGTCCCTGCTGCGGGCACTGTCCCGGCAGCCGGGCTGGGTCGTGCCCCGGGCCGAACTGCTGCGGGCGCTGCCGGGCACCGGCCGCGACGAACACGCCGTGGAGACGGCGATGGCCCGCCTGCGTACGTCCCTCGGCATCCCCAAGCTGATCCAGACGGTGGTGAAACGCGGCTACCGCCTGGCCCTGGACCCGGCGACGGACGCCAAGTACACGGACGGGTGAGGCGAAAGACGCCGGGAGGGCATCACCCGGGTACGCACCCGCGCACCCAGGCGTCCGGGCGGAGGCGGTACGAGGGGTTCCGGGCGCGGGAGCGGGCAGGCACTGTAGAGGGAGCGTTCCACCTGCTCCCCTTCTCGGCCCGCCCCACCGGGCAACCCCTAGGCGGTGACAGGAACATGGCACTGGGTACGGCCACCGACCCGTACGAGCTGCGCTTCGACACCGGGCGGATCTGCCTGGATCTCATCGCCACCACCCATCCCATGGAACGGCTCGACCGCGTCGAGGCGCTGCGCGCCTGGATCACCGGATCCGGACTCGTCCCGCCCGGCACCCCACTGGCCCACGCCGACGGGCACTGGCTGACCGGCTTCCGCGAACTGCGCGGCCAGACCACCCGCCTGGTCCGCTCCAGGTCCGCGCCCGGCACCCACCCGTACGACCTCGCGCTGGCCCGCGTCAACGACCTCGCCGTCACCGCGCCCCCGGCCCCGCGCGCGGTCCACGGCGAGAACGGCGCGCTGGTGCGGGAGTTGACCGGGCCGCCCGAGTGCGCGGCGCTGCTCGGCACCCTCGCCCGGGACGCCGTGGAACTGCTCACCGACCCCGTCGCGCGGTCGAGTCTGAGGCAGTGCGAGGGCGACAACTGCCCGATCGTGTACGTGGACACCTCCCGCGGACGCCGCCGGCGCTGGTGCTCCAGTGAGATCTGCGGCAACCGCGAGCGCGTCGCCCGGCACCGCCGCCGCGCCGCCCTCGCCCGATGAGCGCGGCGGTAAGTACGGCTACGTCCCCTTCGTCGCACCGGCTTCGAGAAACTCTCATCCCGCTTTGAACACGCCGCACTTCGCGTCCGTACCGAATGGGCGAGCGACCGACTGGGGGAACCCCCGGACATCGGAGGTGGGCGTGCGCAAGGATTCCGTCGTGGCCAATGAACGTGGTGCGAGGGCCCGACATCGCATGTCCCAGGCGCCCTCGGAACCCGACGAGGAGCTGATGCGCGCGCTGTACCGGGAGCACGCCGGCCCCTTGCTGGCCTACGTGCTGCGGCTGGTCGCGGGGGACCGGCAGCGCGCCGAGGACGTCGTCCAGGAGACGCTCATCCGTGCCTGGAAGAACGCCGGTCAGCTCAACCGTGCGACCGGATCGGTACGCCCCTGGCTGGTGACGGTCGCCCGGCGCATCGTCATCGACGGCCACCGCAGCCGGCAGGCCCGGCCGCAGGAGGTCGATCCGTCGCCGCTGGAGGTCATCCCCGCGGAGGACGAGATCGACAAGGCGCTGTGGCTGATGACGCTGTCGGACGCGCTCGACGACCTGACCCCGGCTCACCGGGAGGTCCTCGTCGAGACGTACTTCAAGGGGCGTACCGTCAATGAGGCGGCGCAGACACTGGGCATACCCAGCGGCACCGTTCGCTCCCGGGTGTTCTACGCCCTGCGTTCGATGAAGCTGGCTCTGGAGGAGCGGGGGGTGACGGCGTGATGAGCGGGTACGGGGGAGCTCAGGGATTCGGCGGGGGATTCGGCCCGGGTGATACGGGTAATTCTGTCCCCATGCAGGGATCACCGGCGCCGAACGAGCACGAGACCGTCGGCGCCTACGCCCTCGGCATCCTCGACGACGCGGAGGCGACCGCCTTCGAGGCGCACCTCGCCGGCTGCGAATGGTGCGCCCAGCAACTCGACGAGCTGGCCGGGATGGAGCCCATGATGGCCGCGCTCGCGGACCTGCCGGGCACCGGTACGCCCGCGATCGCCGAGTCGCTGACGGCCAAGCCGAGCCCGCGGCTGGCGGAGAAGCTCGTCGACGAGGTCGCCGAGCGCCGCGCGAGCAAACGCCGGCGCAACTTCTACCTGGTGGGCACCGCCGCCGCGCTGATCATCGGCGGCCCGTTCGCCGCCGTGGCGACGACGGACGGCGGCGGTGACGGCGGCGGCGGGAAGAAGACCGAGGCCACCCGGCAGGCCGCGAGCCCCGCCGAGTCCGCGTTCGCCGCCATGCCCGACCGGGTCACGGCGACCGACCCGACCACCGAGGTCAGCGCGACCGTGGCCCTGCAGAAGAAGGCCTGGGGCACCGACGCGGTCCTGGAACTGAAGAACCTCAAGGGCCCCGAGAAGTGCTCCCTGATCGCCGTCGGCAAGAACGGCGAACGCGAGACGGTCACCTCCTGGTCGGTCCCGGACTGGGGATACGGCATCCCGGACGCCACCGCCGACAAGGGCAAGAAGCCTCTCTACGTGCAGGGCGGCGCCGCCTTCGAACCCAACCAGATCGACCGCTTCGAGGTCATGACCTTCGACGGCGAGCGGCTGGTGGAGGTGGACGCTTAGGGGATGTCGTGCGGATCCTGCCGGGGTCGCGGGGTCGCGGGGTCCGGCACCGCTGCCCGGAGTCGGCCCGATCCGAACGACACCCCTGGGCCCGCACCGGACGGGCCGTGGCTTCCGGGGCCCCCTTCGCGTACCTTTGACGGCTGCCCAGCACGTCAGAAGGGGGCCCGGTGGCCGCACAGGCGCAACAGGACTCAGCGGTCGACTCGGTTCACGACCCGGTACGGGAGGACTCCGTACGAGACCGAGAGATCAGCGTGGAACAGGCACACCTGGACCGGGTGTACCGCCGCCTCGAGGAGAAGATCCACGAGGCCGAGTTCCTCATGCACGACGCCGCACAGCGCGGCCACGTCGGCACGCCCGGCGCGCTCGCCGAGCGCGACGCGCAGGTCTTCCGGGCCGGCATCCACCTCAGCCGCCTGAACAACGAGTTCGAGGACTTCCTCTTCGGCCGTATCGACCTGCTCCTCGGCAAGGACGGCAAGAAGGGCCCGGACGGCGCGTACACGGCCGTCGAGCCCGCCGAGGGCGCTCTGCGGCCCGACAACACCGCCGACATCGCCGAGACCCTGCACATCGGCCGCATCGGCGTCCTGGACGAGGACTACGCCCCGCTGGTCATCGACTGGCGGGCGCCCGCCGCGGCCCCCTTCTACCGGTCCACGCCGGTCGATCCGGGCCGGGTCGTGCGCCGCCGGGTGATCCGCTCCAAGGGGCGGCGCGTCCTCGGTGTCGAGGACGACCTCATGCGGCCCGAGATCAGGGCCTGCCTGGACGGCGAGGAACTGGCCGTGGTCGGCGACGGCGCCCTGATGGCCGCCCTCGGCCAGGCCCGTACGCACTCCATGCGGGACATCGTGGCCTCCATCCAGGCCGAGCAGGACCTGGTGATCCGCGCCCCCGCCGCCTCCGTGACGTACGTCGAGGGCGGCCCCGGCACGGGCAAGACCGCCGTCGCCCTGCACCGGGCGGCGTACCTGCTCTATCAGGACCGGCGCCGGTACGCGGGCGGCATCCTCATCGTCTCGCCGACCCCGCTCCTGGTGGCGTACACCGAGGGCGTGCTGCCCTCCCTCGGCGAAGAGGGGCAGGTCGCCATCCGCGCGATCGGCTCGCTGACCGAAGGCGCCGAGGCCACGCTGTACGACTCACCGGCCACCGCCCGCGCCAAGGGCTCCTCCCGCATGCTCAAAGTGCTGCGCAGGGCCGCGCGCGGAGCGCTGGAGCCGAGCGACTCGCCGACCCTGCTGCGGGTCGTCGCCTTCGGCCGCCGCCTCGAACTCGGGGCGGCGGAGCTGGCCGGCATCCGCCGCACCGTCCTCGGCGGCACCGCGCCCGTCAACCTGCTGCGCCCCCGCGCCCGCCGGCTGCTCCTGGACGCCCTGTGGGCCAAGTCGGGCGCCGGGACCCGGCACAGCGACCCCGAGCTCGCCGCCGAGCTGCGTTCCTCCTTCGACGAGGACGTCAGCTCCGAGGACTCCTTCACCGCCTTCCTCGACGCCTGGTGGCCGGAGCTGACCCCGGGCGCCGTGCTGGCGGCCATGGCGGACGAACGGCGCCTCGGCCGCTGGGCCCGGCGCGTCCTCAACCCGGGCGAGGTCCGCAAGGTGGCCCGTTCGCTGCGCCGCGAGGGCCACTCCGTGCACGACGTCGCCCTGCTCGACGAACTCCAGGCGATCGTCGGCACCCCGGCCCGCCCCCGCAAGCGGCGCGAGCTGGACCCGCTGGACCAGCTCACCGGCCTGGACGAGTTGATGCCGCAGCGCGAGGAGACCCAGTGGGAGCGCGCCGAGCGGCTGGCGCAGGAGCGTACCGAGTACGCGCACGTCATCGTCGACGAGGCCCAGGACCTCACGCCCATGCAGTGGCGGATGGTGGGCCGCCGCGGCCGGCACGCCACGTGGACGGTCGTCGGCGACCCGGCCCAGTCCTCCTGGTCGGACCCGGACGAGGCGGCCGCGGCCCGCGACGAGGCCCTGGGCACCCGCCCGCGCCGCCGCTTCGAACTGACCGTCAACTACCGCAACCCGGCGGAGATCGCCGAGCTGGCGGCCAAGGTGCTCGCCCTCGCCATGCCGGGCTCCGAGTCCCCGACGGCGGTGCGCTCGACGGGCGTGGAACCGCGTTTCGCGGTGGTGGAGGACACCCTCGCGGAGACGGTCCGGGCGGAGGCGGCCCGGCTGCTGGACCTCGTCGACGGCACCGTAGGCGTCGTGGTCGCCATGAACCGGCGCGAGGAGGCCCGGCGCTGGCTGGCCGGGCTCGGCGACCGCGTGGTGGCGCTCGGCAGCCTGGAGGCCAAGGGGCTGGAGTACGACGCCACGGTCGTCGTCTCGCCCGCCGAGATCGCCGACGAGTCGCCCGCCGGGCTGCGCGTGCTCTACGTCGCCCTGACCCGGGCCACCCAGCAGCTGACGGTCGTCTCCTGCGAGCGGGACGAACCGGACGCCGCGGGGGTGCCGGACCTGCTGCGCGACTGAGCGGCGAGGAGGGACACCGGGACATGCGAGAGGCCCGCGCCGTGGGACGGCGCGGGCCTCTCGTCTTCGCCTTCTTCGATTAGGTGGCACCGACCCGCCATGCTCGCCTCGCGGCAAGTGGTCGCTCGTAGCGACGAAGGTTGGGCCCGGGGGCTTGGATCGAGCCGGTGCCACGTCCAAGGTAACAAACGATCCCCGCAAGACAATTCCCGTCCCGCGGGTTCTTTCCCGGGCCGGTCCCCCTCTTCCGTCCACCCGCAGCTTCTCGTATGGTGGAAGTCGTTTTCCGAAAGTGCTTCGAGGTCCGACGGAGACGGTGCGCGAACACAAAGTTCGCAATCCGGGGTGGCTACCACGTACTCAGTGGTAGGTGCGACGATCGGACGGCACAAACGCAGTGACACGGTGAAAGCAGAGGAAGTCGGCCATGGCAACGGCGCCCAGCGTCTCCTACTCGATGACGGTCCGACTGGAGGTGCCCGCGGGCGGGACAGCGGTCTCGCAGCTCACCACCGCGGTGGAGTCCGCCGGTGGCTCCGTCACCGGCCTCGACGTCACGGCCTCCGGCCACGACAAGCTCCGTATCGACGTCACCATCGCCGCCGGCTCGACCTCGCACGCCGACGAGATCGTGGAGCAGCTGCGCGGCATCGAGGGCGTCAGCCTGGGCAAGGTCTCCGACCGTACCTTCCTCATGCACCTCGGCGGCAAGATCGAGATGGCGTCGAAGCACCCCATCCGCAACCGTGACGACCTGTCCATGATCTACACGCCGGGTGTGGCCCGCGTCTGCATGGCGATCGCCGAGAACCCCGAGGACGCCCGCCGCCTGACGATCAAGCGCAACTCCGTGGCGGTCGTGACCGACGGCTCCGCGGTGCTGGGCCTCGGCAACATCGGCCCGAAGGCCGCGCTGCCGGTGATGGAGGGCAAGGCGGCCCTGTTCAAGCGCTTCGCCGGTATCGACGCCTGGCCGCTCTGCCTCGACACGCAGGACACCGACGCGATCGTCGAGATCGTCAAGGCCATCGCCCCGGGCTTCGCGGGCATCAACCTGGAGGACATCTCCGCGCCGCGCTGCTTCGAGATCGAGGCCCGGCTGCGCGAGGCCCTCGACATCCCCGTCTTCCACGACGACCAGCACGGCACCGCCATCGTCGTCCTCGCCGCCCTGACCAACGCCCTGCGCGTCGTCGACAAGCCCATCGAGAACGTACGGGTCGTCATGTCCGGCGCCGGCGCGGCGGGTACGGCCATCCTCAAGCTGCTGATCGCCGCGGGCGTGAAGGACGCCGTCGTCGCCGACATCCACGGCGTCGTGCACGCGGGCCGCGCGGACCTGGTCGACGCCGCCCCGGAGTCGGCGCTGCGCTGGATCGCCGACAACACCAACCCCGAGGGCCTCACCGGCACCCTGAAGGAGGCCGTGCACGGCGCCGACGTCTTCATCGGCGTCTCGGCCCCGAACGTCCTGGACGGCGACGACGTGGCCGCCATGGCCGACGGCGCGATCGTGTTCGCGCTCGCGAACCCCGACCCCGAGGTCGACCCGGCGATCGCCCGCCAGACCGCGGCGGTCGTCGCCACCGGCCGCTCCGACTTCCCGAACCAGATCAACAACGTGCTGGTCTTCCCGGGCGTGTTCCGGGGCCTGCTGGACGCGCAGTCCCGCACGGTCAACACCGAGATGATGCTGGCCGCCGCGCACGCCCTCGCGGACGTGGTGACCGAGGACGAGATCAACCCGAACTACATCATCCCGTCCGTCTTCAACGACAAGGTCGCCGGTGCCGTCGCGGGCGCCGTACGGGACGCGGCGAAGGCCGCCGGAGTGGTGGCGTAGGTCCCCCCGGCGGGGGAAGGCGGCCGGTGGCGTGGTGGTGAGGATCACCACGGCGGGCCGCCCCTCCGGCGCGTCGCGGGATGTCGGGCCTCGGATCGCCCTCTAGGGTGGCGCAAGGCTCAGGCCCTCTCGGCGTGTGACTCCCAAGGGTGTTCTCACGACTCCTGGGGGTGCCGGATTGGCTTTACCGCCGCAGGTGGAGGCAGGATGCCTCCCTGGGCGCGAGGGTCTGACGACCGACCCGGGTCCGGGGAGTGTCCGAGGACCCTGGCAGCATCGGCATCGCTGTGCCCAACATGCGGCTCCGCCGCGTGGCACGCCTCAACGGCAAGAAGAACACGGGAGTAACAACATGAACCGCAGTGAGCTGGTGGCCGCGCTGGCCGACCGCGCCGAGGTGACCCGCAAGGACGCCGACGCCGTGCTGGCCGCGTTCGCCGAGGTTGTCGGCGACATCGTCTCCAAGGGCGACGAGAAGGTCACCATCCCCGGCTTCCTGACCTTCGAGCGCACCCACCGTGCCGCTCGCACCGCCCGCAACCCGCAGACCGGCGAGCCGATCCAGATCCCGGCCGGCTACAGCGTCAAGGTCTCGGCGGGCTCGAAGCTCAAGGAAGCCGCCAAGGGCAAGTAACCGCTCCGCCCGGAGCGCAGGGTGACTGCGGGCCGTCGCGTGGCCTGCGGGCCGCATGCGGCTGGTCGCGCAGTTCCCCGCGCCCCTTCCGGGGCGCTCAGCACAACGCCGATGGGGCGGTCACCCGGGTTCGGGTGACCGCCCCATCGGCGTTGTGCCGCCGTCAGCCGAGCGCCTTGCCCGGCAGTTCGACCTTCGCGCCCAGTTCCACGAGCTTCTCCATGAAGTTCTCGTAGCCCCGGTTGATCAGGTCGATGCCGTGGACCCGGGAGGTGCCCTGGGCCGCGAGGGCGGCGATGAGGTAGGAGAAGCCGCCGCGCAGGTCGGGGATGACCAGGTCGGCGCCCTCCAGCTTGGTCGGTCCCGACACGACGGCCGAGTGCAGGAAGTTGCGCTGGCCGAAGCGGCAGTGCGAGCCGCCCAGGCATTCGCGGTAGAGCTGGATGTGGGCGCCCATCTGGTTGAGCGCGGAGGTGAAGCCCAGCCGCGACTCGTAGACCGTCTCGTGGACGATGGACAGGCCCGTGGCCTGCGTCAGGGCGACCACCAGAGGCTGCTGCCAGTCCGTCTGGAAGCCGGGGTGGACGTCCGTCTCCAGGGCGATGGACTTCAGCTGACCGCCCGGGTGCCAGAAGCGGATGCCCTCGTCGTCGATCTCGAAGGCACCGCCCACCTTCCGGTAGGTGTTCAGGAACGTCATCATCGAGCGCTGCTGGGCGCCGCGGACGTAGACGTTCCCCTCGGTCGCCAGCGCCGCCGAGGCCCAGGAGGCGGCTTCCAGGCGGTCCGAGAGGGCCCGGTGGGTGTAGCCGCCCAGCTCGTCCACACCGGTGATGCGGATCGTGCGGTCGGTGTCCATCGCGATGATCGCGCCCATTTTCTGCAGTACGCAGATCAGGTCCTCGATCTCCGGCTCCACGGCCGCGTTGGACAGCTCCGTGACGCCCTCGGCCAGCACGGCCGTCAGCAGCACCTGCTCGGTCGCGCCGACGGACGGGTACGGCAGGTTGATCTTCGTACCGCGCAGCCGCTGCGGGGCCTCCAGGTACTGGCCGTCCGCACGCTTCTCGATCTTCGCGCCGAACTGCCGCAGCACCTCGAAGTGGAAGTCGATGGGCCGGCCGCCGATGTCGCAGCCGCCCAGGCCCGGGATGAACGCGTGGCCGAGGCGGTGCAGCAGGGGGCCGCAGAACAGGATCGGGATGCGCGACGAGCCCGCGTGGGCGTCGATGTCGGCGACGTTCGCGCTCTCCACGTGCGAGGGGTCGAGCACCAGCTCGCCGGGCTCCTCTCCCGGGCGGACGGTCACCCCGTGCAGTTGCAGCAGTCCGCGTACGACCCGCACGTCGCGGATGTCCGGCACGTTGCGCAGCCGGCTCGGCGCACTGCCCAGCAGGGCGGCCACCATGGCCTTCGGCACGAGGTTCTTCGCACCGCGGACCCGGAGCTCGCCCTCCAGCGGGGTTCCGCCGTGGACAAGCAGTACGTCATCAGCGCCGTTGACGGTCATGAATCTCGCGTTCCGTGGGGTTGGGCAGGGGCCAGAAGGGAAAGGGTAATCGCCTTGTACCCCCCTTCAGTAAGCCTGTGCACGGTCCGGCAACGTCATGGGTTTGTCACAACACGAACCGTTCACCGCCGGGCACGGGCGGTCACGGCGGCGGCGCGCGCAGGGCGCACGTGTTCACCCCCGTGCCCCCGATTGCCTCCCCACGGGAGGGGAACATGCGGGATCATGTCAGGCATGACCGAGGTGTCCTCGCTCACGGGGCGGCTGCTCGTGGCAACGCCCGCCCTGGCGGACCCGAACTTCGAGCGTGCGGTGGTGCTCCTTCTCGACCACGACGAGGAGGGTTCCCTCGGCGTCGTCCTCAACCGTCCCACGCCGGTCGGCGTGGGCGACATCCTGGAGGGCTGGGCGGACCTGACCGGCGAACCCGGCGTCGTCTTCCAGGGCGGCCCGGTGTCGCTCGACTCGGCGCTGGGCGTGGCCGTCGTCCCCGGCGGGGCGTCCGGCGAGCGGGCGCCGCTGGGCTGGCGCCGGGTGCACGGCGCGATCGGGCTGGTGGACCTGGAGGCGCCGCCGGAGCTGCTGGCGCCCGCCGTGGGCGCCCTGCGGATCTTCGCCGGGTACGCGGGCTGGGGCCCCGGTCAGCTGGAGGACGAGCTGTCGGAGGGTGCCTGGTACGTGGTGGAGTCCGAGCCCGGCGACGTGTCCTGCCCGGTGCCCGAGAGGCTCTGGCGCGAGGTGCTGCGCCGCCAGCGGGGCGACCTGGCGATGGTGGCGACGTACCCGGACGACCCCTCGCTCAACTGATCTCCCGGCCGGAGCGTGTGAGCTTCGATACCCGGGCTTTCAGTACCCTGGCATGCATGAGCACTCTCGAGCCCGAGCGCGGGACTGGTACGGGGACCCTCGTAGAGCCGACACCGCAGACCTCCCACGGTGACGGTGACCACGAGCGCTTCGCCCATTACGTCCAGAAGGACAAGATCATGGCGAGCGCCCTCGACGGCACCCCCGTCGTGGCGCTGTGCGGCAAGGTCTGGGTACCGGGCCGCGACCCGAAGAAGTACCCGGTCTGCCCCATGTGCAAGGAGATCTACGAGTCCATGAGCGGCGGCGGAGACGAGGGCAAGGGCGGCAAGGGCGGCGACAAGAAGTAGCAGCCCTTCCGGCCGAGTTCTTCCGAAGGCCCCCGGAGTGTGCCCGCGCGCACTCCGGGGGCCTTCGCGTTGTCACGAAGTGGTTGAGACCTCTTGTGGACATGTTCATGTACTCCATAACCTCCTGGGTGTTGTGCAGAGCGAAACTGTCATTGCGTATGTTGCAACGCACGCCCGGAGGAACACTCCATGAAGCTCGCCCCCCGCCTGGCCGTATTGCTGGCCGCCGCCGTCGTCACCGCGACCGCCTGCGCCCCCCAGACGTCCGACAACTCCTCCTCCGGCAAGGACGAGAAGAGCGGCACGCTACGGGTCTGGCTCTTCCAGGAGGTCAACACCAAGCCGAAGGAGAAGGTCGTCGACGCGGTCCTGGCCGACTTCGAGAAGGCGCACGAGGGCACCGAGGTCGACGTCGAGTACATCCCCGTCGAGACCCGCGCCCAGCGCATCAAGGCCGCCTTCAACGACCCCGACAGTGCCCCCGACGTCATCGAGTACGGCAACACCGACACCGCCGGCTACGTCAAGGACGGCGGGCTGATGGACGTCACCGAGGACTTCGGGGCCTGGGACGAGGCCAAGGACGCCGACCCCACCGCCCGGCAGTCCGTCACCGTGGACGGCAAGATCTACGGCGCCCCCTACTTCGTCGGCGTCCGCGCCCTGTACTACCGGACCGACGTCTTCGACGAACTCGGCATCGAGGCCCCCGAATCGCTGGACGAACTGGCGTCCACCGCGAGGAAGGTCCGCGCCGCGAAGCCCGACCTCTACGGCATCGCGGTCGGCGGCGCCTACACCTACGGCGCGATGCCCTTCCTCTGGGCGGGCGGCGGCGAACTCGCCACCGGCAAGGGCGGCTCGTACGCCTCGGCGATCGACAGCGCCGCAGCCCGGAAGGGCATCAAGGCGTACACGTCCCTCTTCGGCGACGACAACTGCCCCGCCGCGAAGTGCGCCGGCATGGGGGGCAACGACACCGTCACCGCGTTCGCCTCCGGCAAGGCGGCCATGGCGATCGGCGGCGACTTCAGCCGCCAGGCCGTGGAGGCCGGGAAGGTGAAGGGCAAGTACGCGGTCGTGCCGCTGCCGGGCGTGGAGCCGGGCTCGATCGCCCCGGCCTTCGCGGGCGGCAACAACATCGGCGTCCTGAAGAGCACGTCGCACCGCACCCTCGCCGTCGACCTGATGAAGCGGCTCGCGTCGAAGCAGGCGCAGGGCCAGATGTTCGAGGCGATGGGCTTCCTGCCGACCTTCACGGACGTACGGCAGCGGGTCGCGGCCGAGGAGCCGTTCGTGAAGCCGTTCGTCGACACCCTCGCCGCGGGCACGAAGTTCGTGCCGGCCTCGGCGGCGTGGGCGGCCATCGACTCGTCGCAGGTGCTGCCGACGATGTTCCAGGAGGTGGTCAGCGGCAAGAAGGACGTGGGCGCTGCCGCCGGGGACGCGGCTCGGAAGATGGACGACGCGTTCGGCTCCGCCGGGTGAGGGCGGTGCTCAGTGGCTCGGGGGGTGCGGTGCGTTCGCGGCCGCGGGGCCGTGGTGGCTGGTCGCGCCGTTCCCCGCGCCCCTTCGGGCGCTCCTCCAGTGTTCCTTGGCTGTATCTCGCGCCCGCTCTCGTTGTCCTCGGTGGGTTGCTGGTCTACCCCGTCTATCAGCTTGGGCTGATCTCCTTCCTGGAGTACACGCAGGCCCAGGTGTCCGGTGGGGAGCCGACCACCTTCCAAGGGTTCGGGAACTACGCCGAGTTGTTCGGGGACGGTCAGTTCTGGCGGGTGCTGCTCGCCACCGTCGTGTTCGCGGCGGCCTGTGTGGTGTCGACGCTGGCCGTCGGGTGTGCGCTCGCCGTGCTGCTCACTCGGGTGCGTGCCCTGCCCCGGCTCGCGCTGATGATGGCCGCCCTCGGAGCCTGGGCGACCCCGGCGGTCACCGGGTCGACGGTGTGGCTGCTGCTGTTCGACCCGGACTTCGGGCCGGTCAACCGGATGCTGGGCCTCGGCGACCACTCCTGGACGTACGGGCGCTTCAGCGCCTTCGCGCTCGTCCTGCTCGAAGTGGTCTGGTGCTCCTTCCCGTTCGTCATGGTCACCGTCTACGCCGGGATCCGCGCCGTGCCGGCCGAGGTGCTGGAGGCCGCCGCTCTGGACGGCGCCTCGCAGTGGCGCATCTGGCGGTCGGTGCTCGCCCCGATGCTCCGGCCGATCCTGGTCGTCGTCACCATCCAGTCGGTCATCTGGGACTTCAAGGTCTTCACCCAGATCTACGTCATGACCAACGGAGGCGGCATCGCCGGCCAGAACCTCGTCCTCAACGTCTACGCCTACCAGAAGGCGTTCGCGTCCTCGCAGTACAGCCTCGGCTCGGCGATCGGCGTCGTGATGCTGCTGATCCTGCTCGCCGTGACGCTGGTCTACCTGCGGCTGCTGCGCCGCCAAGGGGAGGAGCTGTGAATCTTCCGCGCGCGCGTGTGCGCCGTCCGTGGCGGCTGGCGGCCGAGGCCTCGGCACTGCTGATCGCGGTCGTGGTGGCCTTCCCGCTGTACTGGATGGTGCTGAGTGCCTTCAAACCGGCCGGGGAGATCGAGTCGAGCGAGCCGCGTCCGTGGACCCTGGCGCCTTCGCTCGATTCCTTCCGGCGGGTCTTCGGGCAGCAGGAATTCGGTCGCTACTTTCTCAACAGCCTGCTCGTGGCGGGCACCGTCGTGATCGCCTCGGCACTGATCGCGTTCCTCGCGGCGACCGCGGTGACGCGTTTCCGGTTCCGTTTCCGGACCACCCTGCTGATCATGTTCCTGGTGGCCCAGATGGTGCCCGTGGAGGCGCTCACCATCCCGCTGTTCTTCCTCATGCGGGACTTCGGCCAGCTGAACACGCTGGGGTCGCTGATCCTGCCCCACATCGCCTTCTCGCTGCCGTTCGCGATCTGGATGCTGCGAGGGTTCGTGAAAGCCGTGCCGGAGGCCCTGGAGGAGGCCGCCTACATCGACGGGGCGAGCCGGGCCCGGTTCCTGTGGCAGATCCTCTTCCCGCTGGTCTTCCCGGGGCTGGTGGCCACCAGCGTCTTCTCCTTCATCTCGACCTGGAACGACTTCCTGTTCGCCAAGTCGTTCATCATCAGCGACACCTCCCAGTCGACGCTGCCGATGGCGCTGCTGGTCTTCTACAAGCCGGACGACCCCGACTGGGGCGGTGTGATGGCCGCGTCCACGGTGATGACGATTCCGGTGCTGGTCTTCTTCGTACTCGTGCAACGACGACTCGTCTCCGGCCTCGGCGGAGCGGTGAAGGACTGACGTGACAGACGTGATTCCCCAGCCACGGCAAGTGACCGACCACGAGAACGACTTCTTCGGGCTCGGCCCGGACACCAAGATGGTGGCGGACGGCGGTACGGAGCACACCGAGCGCTGGCTGCGCGCCACGCTGGGCGCCGCGACCGGCCTGCCGCTCGCGCCCGGGCCGGGGGGCGACGACGTCGTCCGCCTGTCCCTCGACGGTGAGCTGGACGCCGAGGGATACCGCCTCGTCGTCGAACCGACGGGCGTGCACCTGACGGGCGGTGGTCCGGACGGCCTCTTCTGGGGCGCTCAGACGCTCCGGCAACTGCTCGGCCCGGACGCCTTCCGGCGCGCGCCCCTGCCCGACCGCCGGTGGCGGCTGCCGCTGGTCCGCATCGAGGACGCGCCCCGCTTCCGCTGGCGCGGCCTGATGCTGGACGTCGCCCGGCACTTCATGCCCAAGGAAGGCGTCCTGCGTTACCTGGACCTGATGGCCGCCCACAAACTCAACGTCCTGCACTTCCATCTGACCGACGACCAGGGCTGGCGCGTGGAGGTCAAACGCCGTCCGAAGCTCACCGGGACCGGCTCCTGGCGGGCGCGCACCAAATACGGCCACCGCGCCTCGCCGCTCTGGGAGGACAAACCCCACGGCGGTTTCTACACCCAGGACGACATCCGGGAGATCGTCGCCTACGCCGCCGAGCGGCACATCACCGTCGTCCCCGAAATCGACGTACCCGGACACTCGCAGGCCGCCATCGCCGCGTATCCGGAACTCGGCAACACCGACGTGATCGACACCACCGCCCTCTCCGTCTGGGACACCTGGGGTGTCTCCCCGAACGTACTCGCCCCCACCGAGAACACACTGCGCTTCTACGAGGGCGTGTTCGAGGAACTCCTGGAGCTTTTCCCCTCGGAGTTCATCCACATCGGCGGCGACGAATGCCCCAAGGACCAGTGGCGGCGCTCGGCCACCGCGCAGGCGCGCATCGAGGAACTCGCCCTCGCCGACGAGGACGAACTCCAGGCCTGGTTCATCCAGCACTTCGACACCTGGCTCGCCGAACGCGGACGGCGGCTCATCGGCTGGGACGAGATCCTGGAGGGAGGACTGGCCAAGGGCGCGGCCGTGTCCTCCTGGCGCGGGTACGCCGGCGGGGTCGCCGCCGCGCGCGCGGGACACGACGTCGTCATGTGCCCCGAGCAGCAGGTGTACCTGGATCACCGGCAGCACGCGGGCGAGGACGAACCCGTGCCGATCGGCTTCGTGCGCACCCTGGAGGACGTCTACCGGTTCGAGCCGGTGCCCGCGGAGCTGACGCCGGACGAGTCCGGACACGTGCTCGGCACCCAGGCGAACGTGTGGACCGAGGTGATGGAGAACCAGGCGCGCGTGGACTACCAGACGTTCCCGAGGCTCGCCGCGTTCGCCGAGGTCGCCTGGAGTGCCCTGCCCGCCCCGGCCGACCGGGACTTCGCCGGCTTCGAGCGCCGGATGACCGCCCACTACCGGCGACTTGACGCCCTGGGCGTCGGCTACCGGCCGCCCGGGGGTCCGCTGCCCTGGCAGCGGCGGCCCGGTGTGCTCGGCCGGCCGATCGACGGACCGCCGCCGGACAAGTAAGGCGGGCAGACAAGGCGGACAGGCAAGGCGGGCAGACAAGGCGGACAGACAACGAGCAGCCAAGACGCACAGCCAAGACGCACAAGTAGGGCGCACAAGTAAGGAGAAAGCCCCGAAACGCCACAGAGGAGTGGCAACTCGCGCTCATCGCGCTCACGTCTGATTGTCGGCTGATTGACGGAGATCCGGTGTGAAATCAGACCATCTCGCCGACGAGGTGGGCGAATGCCTCCTAGCGGACCCCCGCGTTCGGGCCCTGCAAAGATGTGCCAGAGTTGCCACGTCCGCCCTGTGAGGTCGTACCGTACGGCCACATGGGCGGGACCAGGTGGGACAGCGGGAAGGGGCAGTCGGTTTGACCACGCACGCACCGCAGGCGGCGCAGGCCGTCACGCTGCCCACGACACTGGACGAGGCCGTGGCGGCACTGGCCGCCATGCCCGCCGCCGTTCCGGTCGCGGGCGGCACCGACCTGATGACCGCCGTCAACTCCGGCCAGCTCAGGCCCGCCGCGCTGGTGGGCCTCGGCCGGATCAGCGAGATCCGCGGCTGGCAGTACCAGGACGGTCACGCGCTGCTGGGCGCGGGACTCACCCACGCCCGCATGGGCCGCCCCGACTTCGCCGCGCTCATCCCGGCGCTCGCCGCCGCCGCGCGCGCCGCCGGGCCCCCGCAGATCCGCAACGCGGGCACCCTGGGCGGCAACATCGCCTCGGCCGCCCCCACCGGCGACGCGCTGCCGGTGCTGGCCGCGCTGGAGGCGACGCTGATCATCGCGGGCCCGGACGGGGCCCGCCGCGAAATGCCGGTGTCGCACCTGCTGGCCGGCATGGAGATGCTCCGCGCGGGCGAACTCATCGGCTACGTGCGCGTGCCGCTGCTGCACGCGCCGCAGGTCTTCCTGAAGGCGACCGGCCGGACCGGCCCGGGCCGCGCGATGGCCTCCGTGTCGCTGGTGCTCGACCCCGCCCGGCGCGGGGTGCGGTGCGCCGTCGGCGCCATCGCGCCGATGCCGCTGCGCCCCCTGGAGGCCGAGCAGTGGGTGGCCTCCCTCATCGACTGGGACAACGGCCGCGCGATCGTCCCGGAGGCGCTGAGCGCCTTCGGCGAGTACGTCGCCGCCGCCTGCATCCCCGACGCGGCCCCGGCCGAGGACGGCTCCGTACCGCAGCTCCCGCCGGCCGTACTGCACCTGCGGCGCACCGTCGCCGCGCTGGCCCGACGAGCACTGGGGAGGGCGCTGTCGTGACCGACGACCAGCACGACGACCGGCACGGCGATCAGTACGGCGATCAGTACGGCGATCAGTACGGCGATCAGTACGGAGGGGGCGCACCCCCGAGCGGCGGACGCTGGGACCCGCTGCCCCAGGGCGACTACGACGACGGCGCCACCGCCTTCGTGAAGCTTCCCGAGGGCGGCGTGGACGCGCTCCTCGCCTCCGCCGACAGCCCGCTCGCCGCACCCGGGCACGGCTATGTGCCGCCGCAGATCACCGTCGCGCCCGCCACCACGGCCGGCACCGACCCGGCGGCCACCGGCACCTGGGCGGTGCCGGCCGCACCCGTGGACGGCACGCAGTGGCACGTCCCGGACGCGGGGCGGGAGCCCGCCGCTCACCAGGGGTATGCCGAGTACCCGCAGCAGGACCCGTACGGCGGGAGCGCGCCGTACGACACGAACGCGCCGTACGACGTGCACGCCGGGCAGGGCGACCGGTTCACGTACCGGCCCGGGACAACCGGCCAGTGGGACTTCTCCGAGGCCGCGGCCACGGCCTCCGGCGGCACCGCGCCCGAGCCGGATGCCGCGTCCGGCCAGGACATGGCCGGCCAGGACGTGACCGGGCAGGACGTGACCGGGCAGTGGTCCATTCCCGTCGCCGACGGCGACCTGCCGGACGAGTCGGGCGAATTCACCCAGTCGACCCTGGCTGAGCAGTGGGGTGGCACCGCACCGG
This sequence comes from Streptomyces sp. NPDC097107, assembly GCF_044762405.1. Classification (NCBI taxonomy): domain Bacteria; kingdom Bacillati; phylum Actinomycetota; class Actinomycetes; order Kitasatosporales; family Streptomycetaceae; genus Streptomyces; species Streptomyces sp. NPDC097107. The sequence continues at coordinate 95,390 of NZ_JBIWEF010000010.1, forward strand.
CCACCCTGCCCGGCGGCGCCCCCGCGCCCTGGGCGACCCAGCCGGCCGGACAGCCTTGGGGCGATCGCGCGGCCGAGGCCGCACCGGGCGGCGTGGAACGGCCGTCCGAAGCGGCCACCTCCGCACCCGGGGGGCCCGAGCCGGCGGCGGGTCCGTACGTCGCGCCCGCGGAACCCACCGCGGAGGCAGGGCCCTCGGCATCGGCGGCCGCCGGGACGGTGGCCGGCGAGCCGGCGACCGACGAGCCCCAGGGTGCCGAGGAGGCCTTCGAGGGGCCCGTAGAGCCCCCCGCGGGCACCGGCGAGGACGTGGCGGCGGAATCCGGCCCGGAGGCCGCCGAGGGGCCCGTGACGGGCCCGGCGCCGACCGCCGCGCAGGAGCGCGAGCCGGAGCCCGGGCAGGAGCGGGAGCCGGAGCCCGGGCAGGAGCGGGAGCCGGGGCAGGAGCAGGAGGGGCCGGGGCAGGAGGGGCCGGGGCAGGAGCAGGAGTACGGGCAGGAGCGTGAGCGGGACCCGGAGGCGGAGCCCCGCACCGCCCCCCGGACCGAGAGCCACCCGGCCGCCTCCGAGACCGACCCGGCCGTCTCCGCCTCCGAGACCGACCCGGCCGCCGAGACCGACCCGGCCTCCGAGACCGCCCCGGCCGCCCTGGCCGCCGCGGCCGACCCGGCCGCCTCTCAGGAGCGGGCCCCAGCCGGACCGCACGAGGAACACCCCCTCGCCTCCTACGTGCTGCGCGTCAACGGCGCCGACCGGCCCGTCACCGACGCCTGGATCGGCGAGTCGCTGCTGTACGTGCTGCGTGAGCGGCTCGGCCTCGCGGGCGCCAAGGACGGCTGCTCGCAGGGCGAGTGCGGCGCCTGCAACGTGCAGGTCGACGGCCGGCTGGTCGCCTCCTGCCTGGTCCCGGCCGTCACCAGTGCCGGCAGCGAGGTGCGTACGGTCGAGGGCCTCGCCGCCGACGGACGGCCGTCGGACGTGCAGCGGGCGCTCGCCCGGCGCGGCGCGGTGCAGTGCGGATTCTGCGTGCCCGGCATGGCGATGACCCTGCACAACCTCCTCGAGGGCAACCCGGCGCCGACCGAACTGGAGGCCCGGCAGGCCCTGTGCGGCAACCTCTGCCGCTGCTCCGGCTACCGGGGCGTCCTGGAGGCGGTGAAGGAGGTCGTCGCCGAGCGCGAGGCGCACGCCACCGCCGACGCGGCCGGGACGCCGGACGCCGACGAGCCCCGCATCCCGCACCAGGCGGGTCCGGGCGCGGGCGGCGTCAACCCGTCGGCGTTCGAGCCCCAGGGACCGCCGGGCACACCGGACGCCCCGGGACCGCACGACCAGCCCTACGGTGAGAACGGCCAGGACGGAGGCCACGCGTGAGCAACGACGCCGGGACTGCGGAGGCCGCGGGAACCGATGAGGCGACCCCCGTCGCCGAGCCGATCCCGCACGGCCTCGGGGCGTCCCTGCCGCCCGCCGACGCCCGCGCCAAGACGGAGGGCACCTTCCCGTACGCCGCCGACCTGTGGGCCGAGGGCCTGCTGTGGGCTGCCGTCCTGCGCTCGCCGCACCCGCACGCGCGCATCGTGTCCATCGACACCACCCACGCGCGCGAGATGCCCGGCGTACGGGCGGTCGTCACGCACGAGGACGTACCCGGCGCCCCGCTGCACGGACGCGGCGGCCGGGCCGACCGCCCGGTGTTCGCCTCCGAGGCCGTACGCCACCACGGCGAGCCCATCGCCGCCGTCGCCGCCGACCACCCGGACACCGCGCGGATGGCCGCCGCCGCCGTCATCGTCGAGTACGAGGTGCTCGACCCGGTGACCGACCCGGAGCAGGCCTTCGAGGCCGAACCGCTGCACCCCGACGGCAACCTGATCCGGCACATCCCGCTGCGCCACGGCCACCCGGACGCGACCGGTGAGGTCGTCGTCGAGGGCCTGTACCGCATCGGCCGCCAGGACCCGGCGCCCATCGGCGCCGAGGCGGGCCTCGCGGTGCCGCGCCCGGACGGCGGCGTGGAGCTGTACCTGGCCTCCACCGATCCGCACGCCGACCGCGACACGGCCGCGTCCTGCTACGGCCTGTCACCCGATCAGGTGAAGATCGTCGTCACCGGGGTGCCCGGTGCCACCGCCGACCGCGAGGACCAGGGCTTCCAGCTGCCGCTCGGCCTGCTGGCGCTGAAGACCGGCTGCCCGGTGAAACTGACCGCCACGCGCGAGGAGTCCTTCCTGGGCCACGTCCACCGGCACCCCACCCTCCTGCGCTACCGCCACCACGCGGACGCCGAGGGCCGGGTGGTGAAGGTCGAGGCGCAGATCCTGCTCGACGCGGGCGCCTACGCCGACACCTCCTCGGACGCCCTGGCCGCCGCGGTGGCGTTCGCCTGCGGCCCCTACGTCGTCCCCAACGCCTTCATCGAGGGCTGGGCCGTACGCACCAACAACCCGCCCTCCGGCCATGTGCGCGGCGAGGGCGCCATGCAGGTGTGCGCCGCGTACGAGGCGCAGATGGACAAGGTCGCCAGGAAGCTCGGCCTGGACCCGGCCGAGGTGCGGCTGCGCAACGCCCTGGCCACGGGCGACGTGCTCCCCACCGGCCAGACGGTCACGTGCCCCGCCCCCGTCGCCGAACTGCTCCAGGCGGTCCGCGACTTCCCGCTCCCCGCGCTGCCCAAGGACACGCCCGAGGACGAGTGGCTGCTGCCCGGCGGCCCCGAGGGCGCGGGTGAGCCGGGCGCGGTGCGCCGGGGCGTGGGCTACGGCATCGGCATGGTGCACATGCTGGGCGCCGAGGGCGCCGACGAGGTCTCCACGGCCACCGTGAAGGTCCAGGACGGCGTGGCGACGGTGCTGTGCGCGGCGGTCGAGACCGGCCAGGGCTTCACCACCCTGGCCCGGCAGATCGTCCAGGACACCCTCGGCGTCGACGAGGTGCAGGTGGCGCCCGTCGACACCGACCAGCCCCCGGCCGGCCCGGGCTGCCGGGGCCGCCACACCTGGGTGTCGGGCGGCGCGGTGGAACGGGCGGCCAAGATGGTCCGCACCCAGCTTCTCCAGCCCCTCGCGCACCAGTTCGGAATGTCGACCGAGCTGCTCCAGATCGCCGACGGCAAGATCACCTCCTACGACGGCGTGCTGTCGACGACGGTCGCCGAGGCACTGGACGGCAAGGAACTGTGGGCCACCGCCCAGTGCCGCCCGCACCCGACCGAGCCGCTGGACGAGGCGGGCCAGGGCGACGCCTTCGTCGGCATGGCCTTCTGCGCGATCCGCGCGGTGGTGGACGTCGACATCGAGATCGGCTCGGTACGGGTCGTTGAACTGGCCGTCGCGCAGGACGTGGGCCGCGTGCTGAACCCGGCCCAGCTGACCGCCCGGATCGAGGCGGGCGTGACCCAGGGCGTGGGCATCGCGCTGACGGAGAACCTCCGCACCCCGCGCGGCCTGATCCGCCACCCGGACCTCACCGGCTACGCCCTCCCCACCGCGCTCGACACCCCGGACATCCGGATCGTGAAGCTCGTCGAGGAACGCGACGTGGTCGCCCCCTTCGGCGCGAAGGCGGTCAGCGCGGCACCGGTGGTGGCGTCCCCGGCGGCCGTCGCCTCCGCCGTGCGCGCGGCCACGGGACGCCCGGTGAACCGCCTCCCGATACGCCCGCAGGCCGCGGTGGTCACCGCCTGACCGGGGGTGGGCGCCCTCGTGGTCGGGGGCGTTGTCAGTGGTGGCACGTAGGCTGCGAAGCGGTGGGGACGACTGCCGCTCCCACCGGCTACGGTTCGGTCGCGCACACACTCGGGGGAGACGATGCACGGGGTCACCACGGACATGACGACGCGGGCGCCGGCGCGGGTGCCGCCGGGGCGCGAGACGCCGCTGTTGTGGACGTCGGCGGCGGTGATCGGCTGCCTGCTCCTGTCCGCGGGCCGCCGCACGGTCTCCGGTCTCGCCCTGGACCTGTCCTACCGTCTGCTGGCCCGTGAGTTCGGCCGGGGCCGCGTGGCCCGCTTCGAGGACATCGACTTCCCACCGGCCCTCACCCACGAGCCCACCCGCCGCTTCCTGCGCGAGACGGGCCTGCCGGAGAACGGGTTCCCGCTCGGGACGGACGACGACGGGATACCGCTGCCGACCCTGGCGGAGCACTACGGGCACGCGGTCCCGGCCGAGGCGGCGGGCCAGCTGGTCCGGCTCGGCCGACTGCCCGACGGCAGCGACGTGGTCGTGGACGGCCCGACGGGTACGGTCCTGACCTGGCACCCGGCCGACGCGAGCCTGCGCCCCCTCACCCCGGACGTCTCGACCCTCGTCCTCACGCTGTGTCTGCTGCGCCGCGCGGCAGCACCCGAGGCCGAGGCGGGATCCGCACCCGCGCAACCCCGCGGCGGAGCACGCTGACGCGAGGCCGGTCGTACGACCAAGGTCCCGGTCCCGTACCGCCTCCCGACAGGGGTCAAAGCGGTTTGCGGCCCTTACTCTGGCGACCATGACCGTCCCTGAACCGCGCGGCACCGAGGTCGCCGACACCCCCGTCCCCGGCCCGAAGGCCGACCGCACCGCGCCCGCCGCCGAGACCGTGCTGAGCCGCGCCTACCGGGCGCTGAGCGTCGGCATCGTCTCCGTCATCGTCCTGATCGCCTTCGAGGCGACGGCGGTGGGGACGGCGATGCCGGTGGCGGCGCGGGAGCTGGAGGGGGTGTCGCTGTACGCGTTCGCGTTCTCGGGGTACTTCACGACGAGCCTGTTCGGGATGGTGCTCTCGGGTCAGTGGTCGGACCGGCGGGGGCCGCTGGCACCGCTGACCGCCGGCATCGCCGCCTTCGCGGCCGGGCTGGTGCTGTCCGGGACGGCCGGCGCGATGTGGCTGTTCATCCTCGGGCGGGCCGTGCAGGGGCTCGGCGGCGGGCTGGTGATCGTCGCGCTGTACGTCGTCGTCGGGCGGGCCTACCCCGAGCGGCTGCGGCCCGCGATCATGGCGGCGTTCGCGGCCGGCTGGGTCGTCCCGTCGATCGTCGGCCCGCTCGCCTCCGGCGCGGTGACCGAGCACCTTGGCTGGCGCTGGGTGTTCGTCGGCATCCCGGTGCTGGTCGTGCTCCCGCTGGCGCTCGCGCTGCCGCAGATACGCAGCCGGGCGGCCGGGCCGGTGGGCGGGGCGGAGGCACCGGCCTCCTCCGACCGCCGCCGCATCCGCCTCGCCCTCGCCATCTCGCTCGGCGCCGGCCTGCTCCAGTACGCCGCCCAGGACCTGCGCCCGGCATCGCTGCTGCCCGGCGCGCTGGGCGTGGCGCTGCTCGTCCCGGCCGTCCTCGGGCTGCTGCCGCGCGGCACCTACCGGGCGGTGCGCGGGCTGCCCTCCGTCGTGCTGCTGCGCGGCGTCGCCGCGGGCGCCTTCATCGCCGCGGAGTCCTTCGTCCCGCTGATGCTGGTCACGCAGCGCGGGCTCAGCCCCACGATGGCCGGGTTCTCGCTGGCCGCGGGCGGGGCCACCTGGGCCCTGGGCTCCTGGTTCCAGTCCCGGCCGCGCCTCGAACCCCACCGCGAGCGGCTGATGGCCCTCGGGATGGTCCTGGTCGCGGCGGCCATCGCCACGGCGCCCAGTGTGCTGATCGACGCCGTGCCCGCCTGGACGGTGGCCGTCGCCTGGGGCTTCGGCTGCTTCGGCATGGGCCTGGTGATCTCCTCGACCAGCGTGCTCCTGCTCAGGCTCTCCGCACCCGAGGAGGCCGGCACCAACTCCGCCGCCCTCCAGATCTCCGACGGCCTCTCCAACGTCATCCTGCTGTCGGTCGGCGGAGCGGCCTTCGCCGCCCTCGGCGGCGGCACGGTCAGCCACGCGGCCACGGAGGCGACCGGCTCCCACCCGGCTGCCTTCGCGGCGGTGTTCCTGCCGATGGCGGCGGTGGCGCTGGTGGGGGCGTGGGTGGCCACGCGGGTGCGGGAGCGGTGAACGGATGAACCGGGCCACGCGGTTGGCGGGGCGGCTGCGACAGCTGTGACCTCCGTCCCACCCGGGGGTGACCAGCCCGGGTGCGCGCGCTGATCGCGTCGGGGCGCCGGTAGGGTGGCCCGGTTGTCATACGTGGCCGAGCCGATCTACCCCCTTCGGAGACCGTGACTACCACCGCCAGCTCCAGCACCTCGCACCACCTGTCCCCGGCCTTCCCCGGCCGCGCCCCGTGGGGCACCGCCGGCAAGCTGCGGGCCTGGCAGGAAGGGGCGATGGAGAAGTACCTCCAGGAGCAGCCCCGGGACTTCCTGGCGGTCGCCACCCCCGGTGCCGGCAAGACCACCTTCGCCCTGACGCTCGCGTCCTGGCTGCTGCACCACCACGTCGTGCAGCAGGTGACCGTCGTCGCGCCGACCGAGCACCTGAAGAAGCAGTGGGCCGAGGCCGCGGCCCGGATAGGGATCAAGCTCGACCCCGAGTACAGCGCGGGCCCGCTCAGCCGCGAGTACCACGGCATCGCCATCACCTACGCGGGCGTCGGCGTCCGCCCCATGCTGCACCGCAACCGCGTCGAGCAGCGCAAGACCCTCGTCATCCTCGACGAGATCCACCACGCCGGTGACTCCAAGTCCTGGGGCGAGGCCTGCCTGGAGGCGTTCGAGCCGGCCACCCGCCGACTCGCGCTGACCGGTACGCCGTTCCGCTCCGACACCAACCCGATCCCCTTCGTCACGTACGAGGAGGGCAACGACGGCATCCGGCGCTCCGCCGCCGACTACACCTACGGATACGGCTCCGCGCTCGCCGACGGCGTCGTGCGCCCGGTCATCTTCATGAGCTACAGCGGCAACATGCGCTGGCGGACGAAGGCGGGCGACGAGATCGCCGCGCGGCTGGGCGAGCCGATGACCAAGGACGCGGTCAGCCAGGCCTGGCGCACCGCCCTCGATCCGCGCGGCGAGTGGATGCCCGCCGTGCTGCGCGCCGCCGACCAGCGGCTCACCGAGGTCCGCAAGGCCATCCCGGACGCGGGCGCCCTCGTGATCGCCGCCGACCAGGACTCCGCCCGCGCCTACGCCAAGCTGATCCGCGAGATCACCGGCAGCAGGGCCACCGTCGTCCTGTCCGACGACACCGGCGCCTCCAAGAACATCGATGACTTCAGCGGCAGCACCGACCGGTGGATGGTCGCCGTCCGCATGGTGTCCGAGGGCGTCGACGTCCCCCGCCTCGCGGTGGGCGTCTACGCCACGACCATCTCCACCCCCCTCTTCTTCGCCCAGGCCGTAGGCCGCTTCGTACGCTCCAGGCGCCGCGGCGAGACCGCCTCCGTCTTCCTCCCCACCGTGCCCGACCTGCTCACCTTCGCCAACGAGATGGAGCGCGAGCGCGACCACGTCCTCGACAAGCCCAAGAAGGAGGGCGAGGAGGACCCCTACGCCGAGTCCGAGAAGGAGATGGACGAGGCCAACCGGGAGCAGGACGAGGACACCGGTGAGCAGGAGCAGTTCTCCTTCGAGGCGCTGGAGTCCGAGGCCACCTTCGACCGGGTCATGTACAACGGCGCCGAGTTCGGCATGCAGGCCCACCCGGGGAGCGAGGAGGAGCAGGACTACCTCGGCATCCCGGGACTGCTGGAGCCCGACCAGGTGCAGCTCCTGCTCCAGAAGCGGCAGGCCCGGCAGATCGCGCACAGCCGCAAGAAGCCCGACGACGAGGCCGACCTGCTCGAACTGCCCGCCGAACGGCGCCCGGTGGTCTCGCACAAGGAACTGATGGAGCTGCGCAAGCAGCTCAACACGATGGTCGGCGCCTACGTCCACCAGAGCGGCAAACCGCACGGCGTGATCCACACCGAACTGCGCCGCGTGTGCGGCGGCCCGCCCAGCGCCGAGGCCACCGGCGGACAGCTGCGCCAGCGCATCGCCAAGGTGCAGGAGTGGGCCACCCGCATGAAGTGACGGGCGGGGCGTGGGCGCCGCCCGCGTGCGCTGTACGTATCGGGACAAACACAGGTAGTCCCTACCGGTCGCCGCCCGGATTCTGGACGGAGCCTTCCGCTGAGCGAACCAGGTCGCTACTGTCCCGCTACGCACACGCCCCGTGGCAGCGCCGCCGCGGAGCGCAGCCGTGAAGCGACTGGGCCCGGGCACAAGGCCGGGCCGTCAGCCGATCGGCGGCCTCTGAAGCGCGTCACTGACGGGACTCGGTGACGCAATCCCGCTCGGAGGGCCGCCGACCTCACCACTAAGGAGTGGGCGTCGTGACCGCGGAGACCTCTCAGACGCTCGATCGGGGACTGCGCGTCCTCAAACTGCTGGCCGATACGGACCACGGGCTGACCGTCACCGAGCTATCCCACAAACTGGGCGTGAACCGGACTGTCGTCTACCGGTTGCTCGCCACGCTGGAGCAGCACGCCCTCGTACGCCGTGACCTGGGCGGCCGCGCCCGGGTCGGACTCGGGGTACTGGGCCTGGGCCGCCAGGTGCACCCACTCGTCCGCGAGGCGGCCATGCCGGCCCTGCGCTCGCTGGCCGAGGACATAGGGGCGACGGCTCACCTGACGCTGGTGGACGGGGCGGAGGCGCTCGCCGTGGCCGTCGTCGAGCCGACCTGGACGGACTACCACGTGGCCTACCGGGCGGGGTTCCGGCATCCGCTGGAGCGGGGGGCCGCGGGCAAGGCGATCCTCTCCGCGCGACAGCAGGCACAGCCGCAGCCTGTCGGCGACGCGGTGGAAGGGCCCGGGTACACCCTGACCCACGGCGAGCTGGAGGCCGGGGCCTGCGGGGCGGCCGCGCCGCTGCTCGGAGTGACGGGCGTGGAGGGCAGCGTCGGCGTGGTGATGCTGGCCGACGTGGTCCCGGAACGGGTGGGGACGCGGGTGATGGAGGCGGCGCGGGAGGTGGCGGAGGCGTTGCAGTGACGCCCCACTGAGCTGCGGCCAGTCGTGCCCCCAGTGCCTGAACGGCCCGGGAGGTCCCCCAGGGGCGGCACGGGTGGGCGCAGCGGCATCCCGCCGGCGCCGGGCAGGCGTGACCCACCCGGCCCCAGCACCGACGCGGAGCACCCGTCAGCCGCGGCGGACGGCACGACTGCCCGCGGCCACGACAGGGCATCGCGTTAGATTGACCCCGTGCTCTCTCGTCTCACGCGCCCCCAGACCATCGCCGTATGCGGTCTCCCCGTCGTGGCGCTGCTCGCCACCGCCGTGTTCGCGCCGCTGCCGTTCTCCGTGGCACGGCCGGGCCTGACGGCCGACGTGCTGGGGCGGAACCAGGGCGCCCCGGTGATCACGATCAAGGGGGCGCCCACGCACGAGACGAGCGGTCAGCTGCGTATGACGACCATCGAGGCGACCGGCCCGGACGCGAGCGTGCAGCTCGGTGACGTTCTCGGCAGCTGGTTCGACACCGACCGGGCGGTCATGCCGCGCGACGCCGTCTACCCGAGCGGCGACGACGTCAAGGAGATCGAGGAGTACAACGAGGACCAGATGCGGGAGTCCCAGGACGCGGCGACCACCGCCGCGCTGGCCCACCTGGACCTCGACGAGGCGGACGTCGACGTCGACCTGCGCCTGGAGGACGTGGGCGGCCCCAGCGCGGGACTGCTCTTCTCCCTCGGCATCGTCGACAAGCTGGGCGCCGGCGACCTCACCGGCGGCCGGGTCATCGCCGGTACCGGAACCATCACCACCGGTGGCAAGGTCGGTGCCGTAGGCGGTGTGCCGTTGAAGACGCAGGCCGCGCGACGGGACGGGGCCACGGTCTTCCTGGTGCCGAAGGCGGAGTGTTCGGACGCGCGGGCGGAGCTGCCGAAGGGGCTCAGGCTGATCCCGGTCACCACCCTCGACGGGGCCGTCGACTCGCTCGAGGCCCTGGAGACGGGCAAGGGCGAGGTCCCCGCCTGCTGAGGGAGGCGGAGCTCCCCGCCCGGCCTTCGCTCAGCCCTCCGTCACGAAACCCTTCTCGACCATCCAGTCCAGCGCGACCTGGTGCGGGTCCTCGCCGTCGACGTCGACCTTCGCGTTCAGCGTCCGCGCCACGTCGTTGTCGAGCGCCTTGGTGACCGGAGCGAGGACGTCGGTGATCGCCGGCCACTTCTTCAGGACGTCCGTGCGGACCATCGGCGCCGCGTTGTAGTTCGGGAAGAAGTTCCTGTCGTCCTCCATCACCACCAGGTTCATCGACTTGATCCGCCCGTCGGTGGTGTACACCTCGCCGTAGGTGCAGGCGCCGTCGGCCGTCTGGGTGTAGATGATCCCGGTGTCCATGTCCGTGACGTTCCCGGCCGGGATGTTCATCCCGTACGCCTTCTCCATGCCCGGCAGCCCGTCCGCCCGGTTGGCGAACTCGACCTCCACGCACAGCGTCACCGCGGCCGGGTCGGACTTCGACAGCTCGGCCACCTCCGACAGGGTCTTCGTCCGGTACCTCTTGTAGTTCGCCTGGTTCATCGCGAGCGCGTAGGTGTTGTTCAGCTCGGCCGGCGGCAGCCAGGTCAGCCCCTTCTCCAAATCCTCCTCGCGCACGGCCTCCCACTGCTCGCGCGGGTCGGTGATCGGCTCGGCGTGCCCCAGGTACGTGATCCAGGCGGTGCCCGTGTACTCGTACGTGGCGTCCGCGTCGCCGTTCTCCACGGCCGCCCGGGTGCCGACGGAGCCCTGGATGCCGGTGCGGTCGAGCACCTCCGCGCCGGCCGCCTGGAAGGCGATGCCCATGATCGCGCCGAGGACCAGCTGCTCCGTGAACTGCTTGGACACGACGGTGAGGTCGGCGCCCTCCAGTGGCCGGCCCTTCCCGATCGTGCCGGGCCCGACGTCGTCGACCATGGGGGAGCCGCTGGTCAGCCCGCAGCCGGAGGCCGCCACCAGCAGCGCCGCCGTCACCAGCCACGTACGGCGTCGCAGGACCCGGGGCCGTGCCGCGAACCGCCTGCTCATGTCCGCACCTCCAGGCCGCGGGGCCGCAGCAGCAGTTCCGCGAGCGAGGCCAGCCAGTCCACCAGCAGTGCGAGGGCCACGGTGAGGATCGAGCCGAGCACCAGCACCGGCATCCGCTGGCTGGTGATCCCGGTGGTGATCAGCACGCCCAGCCCGCCGCCCCCGCCGAAGACGGCCAGCGTCGCCGTACCGACGTTGAGGACGAGGGCCGTGCGCACGCCGGCCAGGATCAGCGGGACGGCCAGCGGCAGCTCCACGCGCGTGAGCACGCCCAGCGGGGACATGCCGATGCCGCGCGCCGCCTCCAGCAGGGCCGGGTCGTTCGCCTTCAGGCCGGCGATGGTGTTGGAGAGCACCGGCAGGACGGCGTAGATGATGATGCCGATCAGGGCCGCCCGGCGGCCGATGCCCAGCCAGATCACCAGCAGCGCCAGCAGGCCGATCGCCGGGGTCGCCTGGCCCATGTTGGCGAACGTCATGGCTACCGGCGTGGCCTTCCGGAACATCGGGCGGGTGAGCAGGATGCCCAGCGGGATCGCGATGATCAGCACGAAGAAGGTGGAGATCACGGTCAGCTGGACGTGCTGCCACAGCGCCTTGGTGACCTGCCCGTCGGACAGGGCGTTCTCGCTCAGCGCGTCCAGGTCGGCCTGCCGGAACCACAGCCAGGTCGCCAGCAGTACGGCGACCAGGGCCGCGGGCAGGAAGGTCAGCTTCCGCCAGCCGACCCGCCGCCTCGTCGCCGCCGGGGACGGCGGGCGGGGCTCCTGCTCCACCTCGTCGTCGTCGCCGTAGGCGATCCCCCCGGTCTCGCGCTCGCCCTCGGGCTGCCGGCCGGACGAGGAGCCGGACGAAGGGCCGGAAGTGCTGCTCACGCCTTCGCCTCCCCTCCGAAACCCTCCTGCTCGGCATGGGTCTGCTCCGCCCGGGTCTCCTCCAGGTCGTGCTGGTGCTCCAGCGCGTCCAGCCGGTCGGCCTCCAGCAGCTCGTGCACGGAGTTCAGCAGCGTCTCCATGTCGACGACGCCCTCGTACTCGCCGCGCCGCCCGGTGACCGCGACCCGCCCCGTGTTGTCGGTGAGTACCGCCTCCAGCGCGTCCCGCAGGGTCGCGTCCCGGGTCACCGTGTCGTGGACCAGCGTCCCGGCCCGCGCCAGCGAGCCCTTGGCCCGCATCAGGTCGCCGCGCCGCAGCCACTTGTAGGGGCGGCGGCGCCGGTCGAGGAGCAGGATCTCGTTGGTGCCGGCCGCCCGCAGCGCGTTGAAGATGTGCTGGAGCGGGTCCTCCACGGTCACCGTCGGGTAGTCGGTGATGCCCACGTCCCGCACGCGGGTCAGGTTCAGCCGCTTCAGTGCCGCCCCGGCGCCCACGAAACCGGAGACGAAGTCGTCCGCCGGGTTGGTGAGGATGGCTTCCGGGGTGTCGAACTGCGCGATGTGGGAGCGCTCGCGCAGCACGGCGATGCGGTCGCCCAGCTTGATCGCCTCGTCGAAGTCGTGGGTGACGAAGACGATCGTCTTGTGCAGCTCGTGCTGGAGCCGGATCAGCTCGTCCTGGAGGTGGTCCCGCGTGATCGGGTCGACCGCGCCGAACGGCTCGTCCATCAGCAGCACCGGCGGATCGGCCGCCAGCGCCCGCGCCACGCCCACCCGCTGCTGCTGGCCGCCGGACAGCTGGCGCGGATAACGGCCGTGGAACTCCCCGGCGTCCAGTCCGACCAGGTCGAGCATCTCCTCCACCCGCGAGCGGATCCGCGCCTTCGACCAGCCGATCATCTTCGGTACCAGCGCGATGTTCTGGGCGACGGTCATGTGCGGGAAGAGGCCGGAGGCCTGGATCGCGTAGCCGACCTTGCGGCGCAGCTTCACCGGGTCGATGTCGGTGACGTCCTCGCCGTCGATGCGGATGCGTCCGCCGGTGGGCTCGATCAACCGGTTGATCATCTTCAGGGTGGTCGACTTCCCGCAGCCCGAGGGGCCGACGAAGATGACCGTCTCGCCGGCCTTGATCTCCATCGACACGTTCTCGACGGCCGGCTGCGGGTTGCCGGGGTAGTGCTTGGTCAGGCAGTCCAGCTCGATGGTCGCCCCGGTGGCGGCACCGTGACCGGTCGTCCCGGTGGCGGCACCGTGACCGGTCGCCCCGGTGGCGGCACCGTGACCGGTCGCCCCGGTGGTCTCAGACACGGATCCCCCTCGGAATGGTCAGCCGCCCGAGCAGGACGTACGCGGCGTCGAACAGCAGCGCCAGGATGATGATGCCGAGCGTGCCCGCGAGGACCTGGTTCAGCGCGTTCTTGCTGCCCAGCGAGGCGATCCCGCGGAAGATCTCGTTGCCGAGCCCCGGCCCGGAGGCGTATGCGGCGATCGCGGCGATGCCCATCAGCATCTGCGTCGAGACCCGGATGCCGGTGAGGATCGGCGGCCAGGCCAGCGGCAGCTCCACCCTCAGCAGCCGGGCCACGCGCGACATCCCGATGCCCGTCGCGGCGTCCACCAGCGCCGGGTCCACCCCGCGCAGGCCGACGATCGCGTTGCGCACGATCGGCAGCAGCCCGTACAGGACCAGCGCGGTCACCGTCGGCGGCACGCCGAGCCCCACGATCGGGATGAGCAGACCGATCATGGCCAGCGACGGGATGGTCAGGATCGTCGAGGTGGTCAGCGTCGCCAGGTTCCCCGCCCAGTCGCTGCGGTAGGTGACGACGCCGATCAGGACCCCGAGCAGCGTCGCCACGACCATGCACTGGAAGACGGCGCTGGCGTGCTGGTAGGCGTCGGTGAGCAGCTGCTGGTGGCGGCTGCCCACGAACTCCCAGAAGTTCACCGCCGCTCACCTCCGGGATTCGGGCCGGCCGGGGAGCCGGTCTCAGTCGCGTCTGCCGCTGTCCTCGGCCGCCTGCTCCACCAGCGGGATGATCCGCAGCGGAACGGGGTTCTCCATGACGATCGCCGTGGAGGCCCGGACGATGCCATCAAAACCGACAACCAGGTCGATCACACGCTGGAGATCGGCGTTCGAGCGGGCCACCAGCCGGCACAGCATGTCCCCGGTGCCGGTCGTGGTGTGCAGCTCCAGTACCTCCGGCACGGTCGCCAAGTGGGCCCGTACGTCGGCGCCTTGGCCCTGCCGGATCTGGAGCGTGGCGAACGCGGTGACCGGGTAGCCGAGCGCCGCCGGGTCCACCTCGGGGCCGAAGCCGCGGATGACTCCGTTCGACTGAAGCCGGTCCAGCCGCGCCTGCACGGTGCCGCGCGCCACGCCCAGGCGCCGGGACATCTCCAGCACCCCGATCCGCGGCTCCCGGGCCAGCAGCCCGATGATCCGCCCGTCCAGTCGATCGATCGCCATGCCCGCGCCCTCCCGGCCGGTCACCCTGGTCATCCTGTACAGATCGCCCGGCCCGACCGCCGTATCACTGGTCAGGTTGCCCAGTGAAGACGCAAACTATTGCGCACCTTGCAGACGCGGGAGACCCTGCGGCTATGACGCAGACCACACACCACACTCCCGACACCGCCCGGCAGGCCGACCCCTTCCCGGTCAAGGGAATGGACGCGGTCGTCTTCGCCGTGGGCAACGCCAAGCAGGCGGCGCACTACTACTCCACCGCCTTCGGCATGCAGCTGGTCGCCTACTCCGGACCGGAGAACGGCAGCCGGGAGACCGCGAGCTACGTCCTGGAGAACGGCTCCGCCCGCTTCGTGTTCACCTCGGTGGTCAAGCCCGCCACCGAGTGGGGGAACTTCCTCACCCGGCACGTGGCCGAGCACGGCGACGGCGTCGTCGACCTCGCCATCGAGGTCCCGGACGCGCGCGCCGCCCACGCCTACGCCGTCGAGCACGGCGCCCGCTCCATCGCCGAGCCGTACGAGGTCAAGGACGAGCACGGCACCGTCGTCCTCGCCGCCATCGCCACGTACGGCGAGACCCGCCACACCCTCGTCGAGCGCACCGGCTACGACGGCCCGTACCTGCCCGGCTACACCGCGGCCCAGCCGATGGTCGAGCCGCCCGCCAAGCGCACCTTCCAGGCCGTCGACCACTGCGTCGGCAACGTCGAACTCGGCCGCATGAACGAGTGGGTCGGCTTCTACAACAAGGTCATGGGCTTCACGAACATGAAGGAGTTCGTGGGCGACGACATCGCCACCGAGTACTCCGCGCTGATGTCCAAGGTGGTCGCCGACGGCACCCTCAAGGTCAAGTTCCCGATCAACGAGCCCGCGGTCGCCAAGAAGAAGTCCCAGATCGACGAGTACCTGGAGTTCTACGGCGGCGCCGGCGTCCAGCACATCGCGCTGAACACCAACGACATCGTGGCCACCGTACGCACGATGAAGGCGGCCGGCGTCCAGTTCCTGGACACGCCCGACTCGTACTACGACACGCTCGGCGAGTGGGCGGGCGAGACCCGGGTGCCCGTGGAGACGCTGCGCGAGCTGAAGATCCTCGTCGACCGGGACGAGGACGGCTACCTGCTGCAGATCTTCACCAAGCCGGTCCAGGACCGCCCGACCGTCTTCTTCGAGATGATCGAACGGCACGGCTCGATGGGCTTCGGAAAGGGCAACTTCAAGGCCCTGTTCGAGGCGATCGAGCGCGAGCAGGAGAGGCGCGGCAACCTCTGACGGCGGCTAGTCGGGCGGGTCCTCCACGGAGGGCTCGCCCAGCTCCGCCAGCTCCCGCTCCGCCTCCGGCGCGCGCAGCGGCGAGAAGTACGGGTTGATCATCAGCGCCTCCCGCAGATGCCGCCGCGCGGGCCCGTACCGCCCCAGTTCCCTCTCGATCACACCCCGGTGGAACACGTGCAGCGCGCTGCGCACCCCGCCGCCCTGGTCGCCGTCGGTCGCGATCGTCGCGAACTCCAGCGCCTCCTCGTCCGCACCGGCCCGGTGCAGCGCCCAGCCCAGCGCGTCGGCCACCGCGATCCCCGGCTGCCGCCCCCACTCGGTCCGCAGCCGCCGCACCGCCGCCGCCGGGTCCCCGTGGTCCGCCTCGAACCGCCCCAGCACCAGCTCCTCGTCGGCCCCGGCCGCCTCGGCGCCCCGCACCCGCGCCCGCAGCAGGTCGTACTGCACCCGCGCGGCCTGGTCCAGCCCCAGCGACTCGTACAACTCGCCCAGCTCCAGCGCGTACTCCGGGCTCGGCCGCTTGGCCAGCGCCGCCTGGTACGCGGACAGCGCGTCCGTCGTCCGGCCCAGCGCCGCCAGCGCACGCGCCTGCCCGGCCTGCGCGGCCCGCTGGTCGGGGTCCGTGCGCAGCGCCTCCCGGAAGAACCGCAGCGCCTCCTGACGGTCCCCGCGCTCGAACGCCAGCCGCCCCGCCTGCTCCAGATACGCCGCCCGCTCGGCCGGCGCCTCGGCGGCCGCCGCCGCGTCGGAGATCTGCGCCGCCGCGTCCTCCCGCCAGCCCCGGTCCCGGTAGACGGCCGCGGCCCGCGCCCTGACCGCCGGTGTCCCCGGGCGCAGCTCCATCACCTTGTCCAGGGCCCGCCCCACGCCCTCGTGATCGCCGAGACCGGTGTAGGCGTCGATCAGCACCGCGTGCGCCGTCCACCGCTTCGGCGCCGCCTCGACCGCGCTCTCGCCCCACTTCTTCGCCGCGGGGAAGTCCCGCCGCGCCACCGCCAGCGCCGCCAGCCCCTCCAGGGCCTGCGGATTGCGCTCCGCCCCGACCTTCAGCGAGGTGCGCAGCGCCTTCTCGGCCTTCGGCCAGTTCGCGGTGTCCGCCGTACGCCGGCCCTGCTCGACGTACGCCGCCCCCAGCACCGCCCACGACACGCCATCCAGCGGATGCGCCCGCAGGTGGGTCTCCCGGTCGCCGATCAGCGCGGCCAGGTCGGGCAGCGCGGCCGGCAGGCCCGTGGTGACCGCCCCGCGCGCCAGCGCGGCCGGCCCCGGCGCGGGCGGGGAAGCGTCGCCGCTGTCCCGGGGGAGCAGCACCAGCACCCCGCCGAGTACGACGGCCCCGGCGACGGAGACGATCAGCACCCGGCTCCGGCGGCGTGAGCGCCACCCGTTCTCGGTCTCCCTCTTCATGACCTCCATGGCGCTTACTGTGCGCCAATGCGACGATCGCACCGGGTCTTGCGCCGGGTGCCGTCGACGGGGTTCACACCGATGGCCCCCGGGTGCGAACCTCCGATCATGAGCCGTATCGAAGCGCCTCGCGACAAAGACGACGCAGCCCACGAAGCCGGAGCGGTCACGGCGGCCTCCGGCACCCTCGTCGACCGGCTGCTCGCCGGCCTGCCGGCCGAGTCCGTCCTCACCGACCCCGACGTCACCGCCTCCTACGCCAACGACATGGCGAGCTTCTGCCCGGCCGGCGCCCCCGCGGCGGTGGTCCTGCCGCGCACCGTGGAGGAGGTCCAGCACGTGATGCGCACCGCCACCGCGCTGCGCGTCCCCGTCGTCCCGCAGGGCGCCCGCACCGGCCTGTCCGGCGCGGCCAACGCCAGCGACGGCTGCGTCGTGCTGTCCCTGACCAGGATGGACCGCATCCTGGAGATCAACCCCGTCGACCGCGTCGCCGTCGTCGAACCGGGCGTCGTCAACGCCACGCTCTCCCGCGCGGTGAACGAACACGGCCTGTACTACCCGCCCGACCCCTCCAGCTGGGAGATGTGCACCATCGGCGGCAACATCGGCACCGCCTCCGGCGGCCTGTGCTGCGTCAAGTACGGGGTGACCGCCGAGTACGTCCTCGGCCTGGAGGTCGTCCTCGCCGACGGCCGCCTGATGTCCACCGGCCGCCGCACCGCGAAGGGCGTCGCCGGGTACGACCTCACCCGCCTGTTCGTCGGCTCCGAGGGCTCCCTCGGCATCGTCGTACGGGCCGTCCTCGCCCTGCGCCCCAAGCCGCCCGAGCAGCTCGTGCTGGCCGCCGAGTTCGCCTCCGCGACCGCCGCTTGCGACGCGATCTGCCGGATCATGGAGGGCGGGCACGTGCCGTCCCTCCTCGAACTGATGGACCGTACGACCGTCAAGGCGGTCAACGACCTCGCCCACATGGGTCTGCCGGAGACCACCGAGGCCCTGCTGCTCGCCGCCTTCGACACCGCGGACCCGGCCGCCGACCTCGCCGCCGTCGGCGCGCTGTGCGAGGCCGCGGGCGCCACGCAGGTGGTGCCCGCCGACGACGCGGCCGAGTCCGAGCTCCTCCTCCAGGCCCGCCGCCTGTCCCTCACCGCCCTCGAGGCCGTCAAGGGCACGACGATGATCGACGACGTGTGCGTGCCCCGGTCCCGGCTCGGCGACATGCTGGAGGGCATCGAGCGCGTCGCCGCCAAGTACGACCTCACCATCGGCGTGTGCGCCCACGCGGGCGACGGCAACACCCACCCCACCGTCTGCTTCGACGCCCAGGACCCCGACGAGTCCCGGCGCGCCCGCGAGTCCTTCGACGAGATCATGGCCCTCGGCCTGGAACTGGGCGGCACCATCACCGGCGAGCACGGCGTGGGCGTCCTGAAGAAGGAGTGGCTGGCGCGGGAGATCGGCCCCGTGGGCCTGGAGATGCAGCGTGCGGTCAAGCGGGCCTTCGACCCGCTGGACATCCTCAACCCGGGCAAGCTCTTCTGACCGTTCCTCCCCGTCACCGGGCGAGCAGCTCGGCCAGCCCGTCGTCGATACCGAGCTGCCCGCCCTCGGTGCCGGGCGGCACCGCCCGCAGGGTCCGCTCCAGCCAGGCCGACACCTGCGCCGTCGGCGCCTCCAGAAGGGCGTCACCGTCCGGGCTGCTCAGTGCCATGAGCACGACGCTGCGGCCCTCCGCCTTCGACGGCCACACCCGTACGTCCCCGTGCCCGCACGGCCGGAACACCCCCTCCACCAGCAGATCGCGGGCGAAAGTCCAGTGCACCGGGTGGCCGGAGCCGATGTGGAAGGTGATGTGGACGGCGTACGGGTCGTCGGTGTGGTAGCCGAGCAGGGCGGCTACCGGGATGCCGCGCTCGGGCGACAGGATGAGCCGCAGCTCCAGTTCGCGCTCCACGACGGTGGGGTTGGGGTGCATGGCGGGGTTGTTCCTCTCTCGTACGGGTCCGCACGGGCCGCCTGGAACGGGCCCGCACGAGTGAGAGCGGCCGCGGCCGCGAGCGTTACGCGGGTTCGCGGAACTTTTTCCCAACTCTGTCCCCGGTGTGAAGGTCCATGCAGAGGTTGCCCGGAAAGGGGTGGGTCCGGCGGGACCGGCGGTGCGGATTGCGCCCGTCTGATAGATGTTGAGCCCCCATATCAACCCCCGAGCAGATACGGGACGACGGACATGAGCGCCCCAACCCCGGCCCCCGGCGACGACAGGCCCCGCGAAGGGTATTACCCGGACCCGTCCATTCCTGGATACGTCCGGTACTGGAACGGCGCCTCCTGGGTGCCGGGCACCAGCCGGCCCGCCCCCAAGGACGGCGAGTCGCTCGCGCCTCCGCCCGGCGCGCGGCCCTCCGTCGAGGAGACCGGCCCGCACTTCTTCGACGAGGACCCGGTCGAGGAGCCGCCCGGCGCCGCGTCCCAGCACGGCAGCCGCCCGGAACCCGCGACGGCCTGGGGCGCCGACCGCTCCCGCCAGTCCGGCTTCGCCGACGATCCGAACCACCGCGTCGCCTGGCCGGGCGCCGCCCAGGGCGCGGACCCGAGGGTTCCGCACGCCCGGGGGGCGGGACCGGCCGGGGGAGCGGCGGCCGAGCCCGGCCCCGCCGGCGCGGGCAGCGGCCCGGCCCGGCCGGGTTCCGGCGCGGGTGCGGTGGGCGGTGCTCAGGCCGGGCCTGCTTCTGGCGGTCCCGCTGGTGCCGGTGCCGGTGCCGGTGCGGGCGCGGTGGGCAGCGGTGCCCAGGCCGGGCAGGCCTCCGGCGGTCCCGCTGGTGGTGCCGGTGCCGGTGCCGGTGCCGGTGCCGGTGCGGGTGCGGTGGGCAGCGGTGCCCAGGCCGGGCAGGCCTCCGGCGGTCCCGCTGGTGGTGGTGCGGGGGCGGCGAGTGGTGCCCCGGCCGGGGCCGCCGGTGGCGGCTCGGTACCCGCGGGCCCCGTGGGCGGCGGCCGGTCCGCCGACGCCCGGTCCGCGCAGGGCGACGACGCCCGTTCCAGGAGGTCGGACGCCTCGGCGGGGACCGCGTCCTCCGGCGAGGCGGAGGCCGGGTCGGGCAGCACCTTCGTCTTCCGGCGGCCGGCGGCCGGGCCTCAGGGCGCCCAGTCCCAGGGCGCCCCGGACGGCGGCGCCGCCACCGACGAGGGCACCATGACCTTCCGAGCGATCTCCCCGCGCGGGGCCTCGGGCGGCCCCGGCTTCAACGCCGGGAAGGCCGCTGCCGCCCGAGCGGCGGCAGCGCAGGCCCCCGCGCCCGCAGCCCCTTCCGGCCCTCAGCAGACAGGCGGCCCCACCGGCCCGTCCGTCCCCCACCGGGCCGCCGCCCCGCAGCCTGCCGCCTCACAGCCCGCCCCGTCGCAGCCTGCAGCCCCGCAGCCCGGCACCTCGCCGCAGCAGCCCGCCGCCTCGGCCCCGCTCGCGGCCGGCCCCGGCGGCGGTCAGTCCTCGTGGGCACAGCAGGTGCACCGGCTCGCCGGCGCCGGCGGGGACGGGCAGCCCGTCGCGCCCTGGAAGCCGCCGGTCGAGGACGTGTTCCAGGCCGCCGCCCGGCGCCAGGCGGAGGCCCGCCCCGCCGGGCTCGGCAAGCGGCTGGCCGCCCGGCTGATCGACACCGTGGTCCTCGCGGGCGTCACGGGCGTGGCCGCCGTGCCCCTCGGCATGAAGGCGGTCGACCACGTCAACGGCAAGATCGACGAGGCCAAGCTCTCCGGCGAGACGGTCACGGTGTGGCTGCTCGACGGCACGACCTCCATGTACCTGGGCATCGTCCTGGCCGTCCTGCTGCTCTTCGGCGTCGTCTACGAAGCGCTGCCCACCGCCAAGTGGGGCCGCACCCTGGGCAAGAAGCTGCTCGGCCTGGAGGTGCGGGACATCGAGGCCCACGAGCCCCCGTCCTTCGGCGCGGCCCTGCGCCGCTGGTTGGTGTACAGCGTCCCCGGCCTGTTGGTCGTCGGCGTGGTCGGCGTCGCGTGGTGCCTGTTCGACCGCCCGTGGCACCAGTGCTGGCACGACAAGGCATCCCGCACGTTCGTCGCGGGCTAGCTGGGCGGGAGGCGGGGGCGTCTGTCCCGCGGTGGGCTGCGGGTGGGTCGTGGTTGCTCGCGCAGTTCCCCGCGCCCCTTGAGGCACGTGCGGCGGACGTGCCCCACAAGGGGCGCGGGGAACTGCGCGACCGGCTCCCACCCACCCGCAGCCGACCGCGATGAGCCATCGACCCCGCCGCCGGAGGCACCCGTACTCCGGACGGCGGCTCGCCGGATGCGCCCTCGGGGGGTTCGCGGTCGACTCGGGCCATGAGCAGTGAACCGCCCCCCGGCTCCGGCGGGCAGCCGCCGGAAGACGACCCGTTCAGGAAGCGTCCCTCGTCCCCCGGGCCGGGTCCGGAACCCGGCCCCGGCGAGGGCGACACGGGCTCGCCGTACAACAACCCGCCCCCGCCTCCCAGCGGCGGAGGCTCCCACGGTGCTCCGCCCCCTGGTGGTGGCGGGCCCTACGGTGCTCCGCCTCCCGGTGGTGGCGGGCCCTACGGTGCTCCGCCTCCCGGTGGTGGCGGGCCCTACGGCGCTCCGCCTCCCGGTGGTGGCGGGCCCTAC
Source organism: Streptomyces sp. NPDC097107 (assembly GCF_044762405.1). Taxonomy (NCBI): domain Bacteria; kingdom Bacillati; phylum Actinomycetota; class Actinomycetes; order Kitasatosporales; family Streptomycetaceae; genus Streptomyces; species Streptomyces sp. NPDC097107. Next base: position 116,961 of record NZ_JBIWEF010000010.1, read on the forward strand.
GGCGCTCCGCCCCCAGGTGGTGGGGGGCCCTACGGCGGTGACCCGTACGGCGGCGGATCCGATCCGCTCGCCGGCATGCCGCCGCTCGCCGACAGCGGACGGCGCACGCTCGCGCGGATCATCGACATGATCCTCGTGGGCATCGTGGTCTGGCTGCTCAGCTGGGCCTTCAACGTCCAGGAGTACCAAGTGGACGGCGACGAGGTAGAGATCGGCAAGTCGTTCGGGCAGTCGCTGATCGCCGCCGTGCTCTACATCGCCTACGACACCTACATGACCAGCAGGACGGGTCAGACCCTGGGCAAGAAGTGGCTCGGACTGCGCGTGGCCAACCTGGACAACGGCGCCACGCCCTCCGTGCAGACGTCGCTGATCCGCGCCCTGGTGCTGTGGATCCCGTTCGCCTTCTGCTGCGCCTGTGTCTGGACGATCATCGCGGGCGGCTGGAGCTTCTTCGACCGGCCCTACAAGCAGGGCCTGCACGACAAGCCGGCCAAGACGGTGGTGGTCAGCGCCCGCTGAAGACCGCTGAGACCTGGAAGGCGAGTGTCAGGCGGCGCGGCCGCGGGCCGGTTCGCGCGCTCCCGCGGAGACCCGGGCCGCCGGCACCGGCTCCTTGGCCGCGGCCGGCCTGCGGGCCGGCACGGCGGTCACCGTGCGCGTCCTGGGCAGGGGGACCGTCATGGCGACCAGCAGCCCGAGAGCGAGCGCCGCGACGACGATGACGGTGATTCCGGGGCCCGAACTCGTCTGCGACAGCAGCAGCATGGCGAGCGTCGAGAAGATCACGGTGCACGAACCGTAGGCGAACTGTGCGGCAGTCGGACGGGGCATGGCCATCGTGTCCTCGTGAAGACAATCTGGGGTGAGACGTGCTGTCGGCCTGGCTTTCCGCCGGCTTCCGGGCGTTCCGCCAAGCGACTCTAACCCGCTGTGTGCCCGAGTGGAACCAGCAGTAAGCATGACCTAACCGACAGGGCCGAAGCACGGGGGGCGCACGGATTCATGACGTCCGGGAAGTGGACGGTCCCGCGCGCCCGTCGGGGGGCGCCGCGGCGGCCCCGGCGGCCCCAACGGTCACGATTCGGTGTCCGCAAAGCGAACCCAGGCTCCGCATAGTGCACTTGTTCTGCTCAAGTCAAGGTCTGTCTTTTCCGGTGAACCTCTAGTCAAATGTCGTCACTTGACTACACGCGTTGAACACGTGTGCGCGGACTCTGCCATGTCCTTGTCCCCCCATCCGCGCGCGTGGACGCGGGGGAGGAACTCAAGTGACCAGCAGATCCTGGAAGTTCAGAACGGCGGCGACCACAGTCGCACTCGCCGCAGCCACCGCCACGCTCTCCGCGGCCGGCGTGGCACAGGCGGACTCGCCGGCCCGGCCGGAAGCCGTGGACCGTCACGACCCGCACCCCGCGAAGGGCATGGACTCCCATGACCTCAAGGGCCCGATGAGCGAAACTCAGGAGGCCCAGCGCGAGGAAGCCCTGAAGCAGGTCATATCCGGCAAGGCCTCGGTGAAGAAGAAGGACGGCTCCAACGTCGTCCAGCTCAAGAGCAAGAAGGGCGACGCCAAGTACGTCGAGCTGGGCCGGGAGAAGACCGACAAGATCTTCACCATCCTGGTCGAGTTCGGGGACGAGGTGGACAGCCGCTACGGCGGCGACCCCGGCCCGCTGCACAACCGGATAGCCAAGCCCGACCGCAGGACGGACAACTCCACGGCCTGGAAGGCCGACTACGACCAGCAGCACTTCCAGGACCTGTACTTCGGTTCCGGCAAGGGCGTCAACTCGGTCAAGACGTACTACGAGAAGCAGTCCTCCGGCCGCTACTCGGTCGAGGGAGAGGTCTCCGACTGGGTCAAGGTCCCCTACAACGAGGCCCGCTACGGCAACAACGACTGCGGCGCCACCAACTGCCCGAGCGTGTGGAACGTCGTCAGCGACGGCCTGAACGCCTGGGTCGAGCAGCAGAAGGCGGCCGGCCGCACCGACGCCCAGATCAAGGCCGACGCCGCCCGCTTCGACGAGTGGGACCGCTACGACTTCGACGGCGACGGCGACTTCAACGAGCCCGACGGCTACATCGACCACTTCCAGATCGTGCACGCCGGCGAGGACGAGTCCGCGGGCGGCGGCGCCCAGGGCACCGACGCGATCTGGGCCCACCGCTGGTACGCCTTCGGCACCGACGCCGGCGCCACCGGCCCCGAGCAGAACAGGCTCGGCGGCTCGCAGATCGGCTCCACCGGTGTCTGGGTCGGCGACTACACCATCCAGCCGGAGAACGGCGGCCTCGGCGTCTACGCCCACGAGTACGGCCACGACCTCGGTCTGCCGGACCACTACGACACCGCCGGCGGCGACAACTCCACCGGCTTCTGGACGCTGATGTCGTCCGGCTCCTGGCTCGGCACCGGTCGCAGCGAGATCGGCGACCTGCCCGGCGACATGACCGCCTGGGACAAGCTCCAGCTCGGCTGGCTGAACTACGACACCGCCAAGGCCGGGGTCAACTCCTGGCACAAGCTGGGCGTGGCGGAGTACAACACCAAGCACAAGCAGGGTCTGGTCGTCGAGCTGCCGAAGAAGGCGGTCACCACCGAGATCGTCACCCCTGCCGAGGGCGAGACCCAGTGGTGGAGCGGCAGCGGTGACAACCTCAAGAACACGCTGACCCGTTCGGTCGACCTCACCGGGAGGACCACCGCGGAGCTGACCTTCGACGGCTGGTACGACATCGAGGCCAACTACGACTACCTCTACACCGAGGTCTCGACCGACGGCGGCGCCAACTGGACCGCGGTCGACGGCGTGGTGGACGGGTACCCGATCCCGCGCGACGCCGCCGACAAGCCCGCCCTGCACGGCACGATCGACGACTACACGAAGTTCGCGTACTCCCTCGACGCCTACGCGGGCAAGAAGATCGACCTGCGCTTCCGCTACCAGACCGACGGGGGCGTGGCCCAGAAGGGCTTCACCGCCGACGGGATCGCGGTGTGGGCCGACGGTGAGACGCTCTTCACCGACAACGCCGAGACCGCGGACGACGCCTGGACGGCCACCGGTTTCTCCCGCGTCGGCGCGTCCTTCACCAGGGACTACGCGCAGTACTACATCGCCGAGAACCGGCAGTACGTGTCGTACGACAAGACGCTGAAGACCGGCCCGTACAACTTCGGCTTCACGGAGCGCCCGGACTGGGTGGAGCACTACGCGTACCAGAACGGCCTGCTGATCTGGAAGTGGGACACCTCCCAGGCGGACAACAACACCAGCCAGCACCCGGGCACCGGCCTCCTCCTGCCGGTCGACTCGCACCCGACCGCGATGAAGTGGAAGGACGGCACGCTGCTGCGCAACCGCATCCAGTCGTACGACTCGCCGTTCAGCCTCTACCGCACGGACGCCGTCACGCTGCACAAGGCGGACGTGGCGAAGTACTTCCCGGGCTCGAAGGGGGTCTCGGTCTTCAACGACCGCAAGAGCGACTACTACGACGCGTCGAACCCGACCGGCGGCGTCAAGATCACTGACACCAACACGAAGATCAGGATTCTCAAGGAGGCCAAGAACGGCTCGACGATCGAGCTCGAGGTCGGCCCTGCGGGCAGGTAACTAGCATCTGCCCAGGTCAGAGCGTGATCGGCGGTGACCCCCTGGCGGGTCGCCGCCGATCCGTGTTTAGGTGCGTCCTGTGGTTCTCTTATTGACACCGGGTCCGAGGCCCGGACCGACACAGGCTGACTCGGGGGTATGACCGCATGGCCGCAGGAGGCTTCAGCAAGCTGCCGAACGGCACGGTGGTGGTGGCACTGAACCTGCCCAGCCCCACCGCTCCGGAGGGCAGCGTGCGCTTTCTCGTCCACGCCCAGAACCGGGCGCGCGCCCTGACCAGGCTGCGCAACCTGGGACTGCGCGCGGTCTACCTGCGGGGCAACGCCGCCCCGCCGACGCCGGACGAGATCACGGCGGTCCTGCACCACCCGGACGGCCTCATATGGCGCACGGCTCCGGTGGCCGGAGCCGTGGGCGGCCCGGACCTCGTCCAGGAGCTGTGGCATCCGATCCGGGCGCTGCTCAGACGCCCGACGGCACAGACGTGACCGGTTGCCGGGGCTACTGGACGACCGGCTTCCCGGACAGCTCCACGCCCGCCTCCCGCAGCTCCTCCAGCGCCCGCTCGGTGGTCTCCGCGGCCACCCCGGCGGTCAGGTCGAGCAGCACCTGCGTACGGAAGCCCTCGCGCGCGGCGTCCAGGGCGGTGGCCCGTACGCAGTGGTCGGTGGCGATGCCCACGACGTCGACCTCGTCGATCTCCCGGGCCCGCAGCCAGTCGGCGAGCGACGTGCCGTTCTCGTCGGCGCCCTCGAAGCCGCTGTAGGCCGCCGCGTAGGCACCCTTGTCGAAGACGGCGTCTATCGCGCCGGACGCGACGGCGGGGGCGAAGTTCGGGTGGAAGCCGACGCCCTCCGTGCCGGCGACGCAGTGCGCGGGCCAGGAGTGGACGTAGTCGGGGTGGTCGGCGAAGTGGCCGCCCGGTGCGACATGGTGGTCGCGGGTGGCCACGACATGGCGGTAGCCGGCGGGCGCCTGCCCGATCAGCTCGGTGATGGCGGCGGCCACGTCCGCACCGCCGGACACCGCGAGGCTGCCCCCCTCGCAGAAGTCGTTCTGCACGTCTACGACGATCAGGGCGCGGCGCATGGTCGGTGTCCTTCGGCTGGATCGGATGTGAGGTTGAGGGGCACCAGCTTTAGCTACCCGAGCCCCCGTGCGCGTACTCCGTCGGAATGACGGGTTCCCCTCGGGAGAGCTGGGTGGCGGACAGCGGGAGGTTGGCGCGGGCGGCCGCGTGCCGGTCCCGGGCGGCGTCCAGCGGCTCGCGGGCGACGACCGTGCCGCCCTTGACCAGCTCGACCAGGAGCTGCCGGCCGGCGAGGTCCTCGGGCACCGGCCCGGTGCCGACCACCTCGGCCTCGGCGTAGCCGTGGCTGTCCAGCCGCCGGGCCGCCCACTTGCGGCCGCCGATCGAGGTCTTGCCGCCGCTGGACTTCTTCGCCACCGGCACCAGCGGCGCCCCGTCCTCACCGGACTCCGCGCGGGCGACCAGCTTGTAGACCATCGAGGCCGTCGGGTGCCCGGACCCGGTCACCAGCTGGGTGCCGACGCCGTACGCGTCCACGGGCGCCGCCGCCAGCGAGGCGATGGCGTACTCGTCCAGGTCCGAGGTCACGACGATCTTCGTCTCCGTCGCGCCCAGCTCGTCCAGCTGCTGCCGCACCCGGTGGGCGACCAGCAGCAGGTCGCCGGAGTCGATGCGCACGGCGCCCAGCTCCGGCCCGGCGATCTCCACGGCCGTACGGACGGCCTCGGCGACGTCGTAGGTGTCCACGAGGAGCGTGGTGTCCCGGCCGAGCGCTTCCACCTGGGCGCGGAAGGCGTCCCGCTCATTGTCGTGCAGCAGGGTGAAGGCGTGGGCGGAGGTGCCCACGGTGGGGATGTTGTAGCGGAAGCCGGCGGCCAGGTCGGAGGTGGTCGCGAAGCCGCCGACGTAGGCGGAGCGGGCGGCGGCGACGGCGGCCAGCTCGTGGGTGCGGCGGGCGCCCATCTCGATCAGCGGACGCTCCCCGGCGGCGGAGGCCATCCGGGAGGCGGCGGCGGCGATCGCCGAGTCGTGGTTGAGGATGGAGAGGATCACCGTCTCCAGCAGCACGCACTCGCCGAAGGTCCCCTCGATCCGCATGATCGGCGAGCCCGGGAAGTACACCTCCCCCTCGGGGTAGCCCCAGATGTCGCCGCCGAAGCGGTACTGGGCGAGCCAGTCGAGGGTCTCCTCGTCGACGATGCCCTTCTCGCGCAGGAAGCGCAGGACGTCCGCGTCGAAGCGGAAGTTCTCCACCGCGTCCAGCACCCGTCCGGTGCCCGCGACGACGCCGTAGCGGCGCCCGTCCGGCAGTCGCCGCGTGAAGACCTCGAACACGCTCCGCCGCCCGGCCGTGCCCGCCTTCAGGGCGGCTCGGAGCATGGTCAGCTCGTACTGGTCCGTGAAGAGCGCCGTCGAGGGAACGTCCACCGGCAGCCCAAGGTCCGCTGTGTTCATGACGAGGATGCTACCCCCATTTCGTCAGTCTGACGATTTGTGGTGGCGTGGCGCCGGCCACAGGCCCGTTTGTGCGAGTGCCCCCCTGTGGTGGCAGCATGGGCCATGTGACGGCAGCCGCACCCATGGAGATCGAGAAGACCGAATCGGCGGAGGAGGTCTTCGCCGTACCCGAGCCCGACGTGCCCTGGCTGACGATCGTCCACAACGATCCCGTCAACCTCATGAGCTACGTGACGTACGTCTTCCAGTCGTACTTCGGCTACTCCAAGGAGAAGGCCACCAAGCTCATGACGGACGTCCATCACAAGGGCCGCGCGGTCGTCTCCACCGGCTCGCGCGAGGAGATGGAACGGGACGTCCAGGCCATGCACGGCTACGGTCTGTGGGCCACCCTCCAGCAGGACCGGAAATGACCCACGCCCGCCCGCAGGACGGAAGTAGCTGAATCGCCTCCATGCCAGGACAGTTCGAACCGCTTCCCGGCGGCGGCGCGGCCGTCGCCCTCGACGACGTCGAGATCTCCATCATCCGGTCCCTGGCCGTGCAGCTCCTGGAGCTGATCGGCCCCGGACCCGCCGAGGACGCCTCCGACGACCCGCTGGCCGAGCTCTTCGCCGACGGCCCGAGCGAGCCGCCCTCCGACCCGGTGCTGCGGCGCCTCTTCCCGGACGCCTACGGCGACCCCGGGGGCGCCCCGCAGGCCAAGGAGGCCGAGGAGCAGCGGGCGTACTCCGCCGAGTTCCGCCGCTATACCGAGAACGACCTGCGGGCCGGCAAGCGCGACAGCGCGCTCGCGGTCATCCGCACCCTGGACACCCTCGCCTCGGCGTCCGCGGGTGAGGAGGGGGCGGTGCTGAAGCTGTCGCCCCAGGAGTCCCAGGAGTGGCTGCGCGCCCTGAACGACCTGCGCCTCGCGATCGGTTCCCGGCTGGAGATCGCCGACGAGGACGACACCGACCTGCTCTACCGGCTCCCGGACGAGGACCCGCGCAAGCCGATGGTGATGGCGTACCTGTGGCTCGGCGGACTCCAGGAGTCGCTCGTCGCGACCCTTATGCCCTGATTGCCGGGCAGAGTGTCCGCTCAGCGGTACCTCAAATCCGGGTAATGATCTCGTCAAGGAATTACCCCTCTTCGCCCATTTCGGGCGCCTTCTGTCCTTATTTGTCTGTGCTGTGCGTCACATAGTTCTCCCGTGATCGACCTCCCGGTCGTGGTAAATCTTCACGACCGCCCGGCGAACACCACCCGAATGTTCGGCCGGGTGCGCCACCGAGCCGGCGGATCGCCGGCCAGGCACCGAGCGGGACGTGAGGCCCGCTCAACTCCATCATCCGGGGGGATCGAGACCCGATCCGAGGCCGAGTCGAGGCCCGGATCGGCATGGAGAAAGGCGCACCACACATGACCTCTGCGCAGGTCGACACGGACAAGGCCCCCGAAGAGGGCTACGAGCGCGGGCTCAACAGCCGCCAGGTCCAGATGATCGCGATCGGCGGCGCCATCGGCGTCGGTCTCTTCCTGGGCGCCGGGGCCAACATCGCCAAGGCCGGCCCCAGCATCATCCTCATGTACGCCCTCGCGGGCGTGATCATCTTCTTCATCATGCGGGCGCTCGGCGAACTCCTGCTCTACCGACCGGTCTCCGGCTCCTTCGCCGAGTACTCGCGCGAGTTCCTCGGCCCCTTCTTCGGCTACTTCACCGGCTGGACGTACTGGCTGATGTGGGTGGTCACCGGCATGGCGGAGCTCACCGCCGCCGCCATCTACATCCACTACTGGTTCCCGGACATCCCGCAGTGGGTGTCGGCCCTGGTCTTCCTGGTCCTGCTGTTCGTGGCCAACCTGATCTCGGTGAAGCTGTTCGGCGAGATCGAGTTCTGGTTCTCGATGGTCAAGGTCACCGCCATCATCGGCATGATCGTGATCGGCGTCGGCGTGCTCACCCTCGGCTTCAGCCAGGCCGGCGACACCGCCGCCGTCTCCAACCTCTGGGCCTTCGACGGCTTCTTCCCCAAGGGCATCGGCTCGTCCCTGATGACCCTCCAGGGCGTCATGTTCGCCTACCTCGCCGTCGAACTCGTCGGCGTCACCGCCGGCGAGTCGGAGAACCCCGAGAAGACCCTCCCCAAGGCGATCAACACCCTGCCCTGGCGCATCGCCCTCTTCTACGTCGGCGCCCTCACCGTCATCCTGGCAGTGGTGAAGTGGACGGAGTTCGCCGAGGGCGTCAGCCCCTTCGTGGAGGCCTTCACCGTCATCGGCATCCCGGCCGGCGCCGGCATCGTCAACTTCGTCGTGCTCACCGCCGCCCTGTCGTCCTGCAACTCCGGCATGTACTCCACGGGCCGCATGCTGCGCACCCTCGCGGACAACGGCGAGGCCCCCGGGGTCTTCAGCCGGTTGTCGTCGACCAAGACCCCGGCCATCGGCATCGGCATCTCGGTGATCTTCATGGGCATCGGCGTGGTCCTGAACTACGTCGTCCCGGAGAAGGCCTTCGGCTACGTCACCTCCATCGCCACCGCCGCCGGCATCTGGACCTGGCTGATGATCCTGATCAGTCACGTCCGCTACCGCCGCAAGGTCGTCGCGGGCCGCCTGCCCGCCTCCTCCTTCCCGGCGCCGGGCGGCTCGGTGTGCTCCTACATCGCCATCGTCTTCCTGCTCTTCGTCACCTGCCTGATCGCCTACGACGCCGACGCCCGCGTCTGCCTGTACGTGATGGCCGGCTGGGCCGCCGCCCTCGGCATCGGCTGGGCCGTGCTCAAGAGCCGCAACCCGCAGATTGCCGAGCGGCCCGGCGAGCCGGAGTTCGAGAAGATCGGCTGACGCCGCCCCGGCCGCCCCGGCGACCGGCGCTGACCAGCGCGTTCGCGCGCATCGCGGACGTCCGGCCGCACGGGGTGCTCGTGGCACCCGGCACGGCCACCGCTCAGGATGTCCGGCATATGGGCCGATCCGTACCACCCACCGGTACCGATCGGCCCTTCTGCTTATCCTGGCCGCATGCTGACCATCACCCAGGCCCTGTACGACCAGATCGTCGCCCACGCGCGCGAGGACCACCCCGACGAGGCGTGCGGCGTGGTGGCCGGCCCCGTGGGCGAGGGCCGCCCCGAGCGGTTCGTCCCGATGCTGAACGCCGCCCGCTCGCCGACCTTCTACGAGTTCGACTCGCAGGACCTGCTCAGGCTCTACCGGGAGATGGACGACCGGGACGAGGAGCCGGTGGTCATCTACCACTCCCACACGGCCACCGAGGCCTACCCCTCCCGCACCGACATCACCTACGCCAACGAGCCCGGCGCCCACTACGTCCTGGTCTCCACGGCGGACACCGACGGCGCCGGCGACTTCCAGTTCCGGTCGTTCCGCATCCTCGAGGGCGAGGTGGCCGAGGAGGAGGTCAAGGTCGTGGAGGCGTACTGATATCACAGGACGGACGGGAAGCGTCCAGCAGATGAGATCACACTCCGAATGCCGGACCGGGAATCGATACGATGAGCCCATGGTTCTTCTCGACGTGAGCGAAAAGGCGCCGGGCACGCTGCTCGTGGCGCGGCTGCACGTCGACCTGTGCAGGCTGAACAGCGCCATCTGTTGATCTTCCGCTGCCGCCGTACGGCCGTGCGCCGCGGCGGGCTGCCGCGTGCCGCCGCGCGCCTCACCGAACCCACGACACCTTCCGACAGGAGCCCTCAGCCATGGCCATCGAGGTCCGCATCCCGACCATCCTCCGCCAGTACACCGACGGCCAGAAGGCGGTGGAGGGCACCGGGGACACCCTCGCCGAGCTCTTCACCGACCTCGAGACCAGGCACGCGGGCATCCGGGCCCGACTCGTCGACGAGGCGAACGGCGACCAGCTGCGCCGCTTCGTCAACGTCTACCTGAACGACGAGGACGTCCGCTTCCTGGACGGCATCACCACCAAGCTCGCCGACGGCGACAGCATCACGATCCTGCCGGCCGTCGCCGGCGGTATGGCCTGATCGGCGATGCGCTACGACTCCCCGCTGGCCGCGGTGGGCAACACCCCTCTGGTGGGCCTGCCGCGGCTCTCGCCGTCCGACGACGTCCGCATCTGGGCCAAGCTGGAGGACCGCAACCCGACCGGCTCGATCAAGGACCGCCCCGCGCTCCACATGATCGAGCAGGCGGAGAAGGACGGCCGCCTCACCCCGGGCTGCACGATCCTGGAGCCGACCAGCGGCAACACCGGCATCTCGCTGGCCATGGCCGCCAGGCTCAAGGGCTACCGCATCGTCTGCGTGATGCCCGAGAACACCTCCCAGGAGCGCCGGGACCTGCTCGCCATGTGGGGAGCGGAGATCATCTCCTCCCCGGCCGCGGGCGGCTCCAACACCGCCGTACGGGTCGCCAAGGAGCTCTCCGCCGAGCACCCGGACTGGGTGATGCTCTACCAGTACGGCAACCCGGACAACGCCGGCGCCCATTACGCGGGCACCGGCCCGGAGATCCTCGCCGACCTGCCGTCCATCACCCACTTCGTGGCCGGCCTCGGCACCACGGGCACCCTGATGGGCGTCGGCCGCTTCCTGCGCGAGAACAAGCCCGACGTGAAGATCGTCGCCGCCGAACCGCGCTACGACGACCTGGTGTACGGCCTGCGCAACCTGGACGAGGGCTTCGTACCCGAGCTGTACGACGCCTCCGTGCTCACCACCCGCTTCTCGGTGGGCTCGGCCGACGCGGTCACCCGCACCCGTGAGCTCCTCCAGCAGGAGGGCATCTTCGCGGGCGTCTCCACCGGTGCCGCCCTGCACGCCGCGATCGGCGTCGGGAACAAGGCGGTGAAGGCCGGCGAGAGCGCGGACATCGTGTTCGTCGTCGCCGACGGCGGCTGGAAGTACCTCTCCACCGGCGTCTACACGGCGGCCACCACCGAGGAGGCCATCGACACCCTCCAGGGCCAGCTCTGGGCCTGACCGCTCACTCGGCGAGGTGACGGACCTGGTCCCACAGGACCGGGTCCACCACACCCACCCGCCGCCGGAAGTCCCGCACGGGCACCTCCCGCAACTCGTCCATCTCCAGGAAGCTCGTCCGCCCCCGCGCGTCCCCGACCGAGCCCGGCGGCAACGTGATCACTCCTGCCCGCCCGGCCCGGTGCCGGCTGGTGATCTTCGCCACCAGCGCCCGCCGCCCGCGCACCCGGACCACCAGACACGGCCGGTCCTTCGCACCGCCGGAGTCCTCGTACGGCACGTTCGCCCACCAGATCTCCGCGGGCCGCGGCCGGTCCGTCCGCCCTCCCGGCCCCGTGGGCCGACCCGGCGGGCGCCGGCTGCCGCCCGGCCGCGGAGGCCGCCGCCCCCGGCCCCAGCCGTCGACGACCGTGGCGACGAGCGCGAGCAGTACCACCGCCGCGAGGGCGAGCCACCAGGACGTGTTCATGCCGACGACCGTACCGGCGCGCACTGCCCCCGCGCGCCCCCTCCATGGCCCCGCGCGCCCAACTTCCAGCCGAACCGGTGACACCGCAGGTGAGTTCGCCCACAACGGCCCCTGGCGGAGGAGCGACCCGAGGTTTTGCGCCTTACGCTCGACAAACCGCACGACCCCCGTCTCTCCACACGCGCCAGCGGAGGTTTCTGCTTCATGAAGCTCACCGTCGTCGGCTGCTCGGGGTCGTTCCCGTCCGCGGAATCGGCCTGCTCGAGCTACCTCGTCGAGGCCGACGGCTTCCGGCTGCTCCTCGACATGGGCAACGGCGCCCTCGGCGAGTTGCAGCGCCACTGCGGTCTCTACGACCTCGACGCGATCTTCCTCAGCCACCTGCACGCCGACCACTGCATCGACATGTGCGCCTACTTCGTGGCGCGCTACTACCGGCACGAGGGCGGCCGCTGCGACCCCCTCCCGGTCTACGGACCCGAGGGCACCGAGCACCGGCTCACCACCGCCTACGCCGACACCCCCTCCGCCTCGTCCATGAGTGAGGTCTTCGACTTCCACACGGTCAAGCCGTCCACCTTCGAGGTCGGCCCCCTCACCGTGCACACCGAACGCGTCGCCCACCCCGTGGAGGCCTACGCCATCCGCGTCGAGCACGGCGGCAGGTCGCTGACCTACTCCGGCGACACGGGCGTCACCGCCACGCTGGACGAACTCGCCCGCGACACCGACCTGTTCCTGTGCGAGGCCGCCTTCACGCACGGCAAGGAGAACATCCCCGACCTCCACCTCAACGGCCGCGAGGCGGGCGAGAGCGCCACCCGCGCCGGCGCCCGCCGCCTGGTCCTCACCCACATCCCCCCGTGGACCGACCCCCGGGTCAACCTCGCCGACGCGCGCGAGGTCTACGACGGACCGGTGGAGGTCGCCGCGGCGGGCGCGGTGTACGAGGTCTAACCCCCGCGCAGGCATGACGAGGGCCCCGGAACCTTGCCGGTTCCGGGGCCCTCGTCATGCTTGTCCGCGGCGGGGACTCACGCCTTCGTGAGGTCCTCGACCTCCTCCTCGGGCTCGCGGCCCGGGGTGGTGAGGTTGAACTTCGTGATCGCGAATCGGAAGAGCACGTAGTAGATCACCGCGAATACCAGGCCGATCGGGATGATCAACCATGGCTTGGTGGCCAGGTTCCAGTTCAGGGCGTAGTCAATGAAGCCCGCCGAGAAGGTGAAGCCCGCGTGCACGCCGAGCGCCCAGGTGATCGCCATGGACAGGGCCGTCAGGATCGCGTGGATCACATACAGCACCGGAGCGATAAACATGAACGCGAACTCGATGGGCTCGGTCACACCGGTGACGAACGAGGTCAGTGCCAGCGAGACCATCATGCCCGTCACGGCCTTGCGCCGCTCGGGACGGGCGGCGTGCGCGATGGCGATGGCGGCGGCCGGAAGACCGAACATCATGATCGGGAAGAAGCCGGACATGAACTGGCCCGCGTCCGGGTCACCGGCGAAGAACCGGTTCAGGTCACCGTGCACGACCTCGCCCGCAGCGTTCGTGAAGTCACCGATCTGGAACCACGAGACGGTGTTCACGAACTGGTGCATGCCGATCGGGATCAACGCGCGGTTGATCAGACCGAACAGACCGGCACCGAGGGCCCCGAGGCCTGTGATCCACTCACCGAGGTCGGTGATGAGGTCGCCGATGGGCTGCCAGCCGACCACGACCAGTACGCCGAGGGCGGTGCCCACGAACGCCATGATGATCGGGACCAGGCGGCGGCCGTTGAAGAAGCCCAGCCAGTCGACGAGCTTGGTGCGGTGGAACCGCTGCCAGATCACCGCAGAGAGCAGACCCAGGATGATGCCGCCGAGCACACCCGGGTTCTGGTACGACGCCGCCGTGACCTCCGCACCGTTCTGCCACACGCCGCCGAGTCCGGTCCCGACGAACTGCGCTCCCTCGGGAACACCGTCCTCGATGGGGAACTGGTGGATCACCGAGTAGTAGGTGAGGAACCCGACCACGGCGGCCAGCGCGGTGGAACCGTCGGCCTTCTTGGCGAAGCCGATAGCGACGCCTATGCAGAACAGCAGCGGCAGACCCAGCGAGGCGTCCAGCAGCGCGCCACCGGCGCCCGCGAACACCTTGGCGACCTTGTCCCAGCCCAGGCCGTCGGCCCCGAAGACGTCCGGCTGTCCCAGGCGAAGCAGGATGCCGGCCGCCGGGAGCACGGCGATCGGGAGCTGCAGGCTGCGGCCGACCTTCTGCAAACCCTGGAAAAGACCAGATCCCCGCTTCTTTGCGGGGGCCGCCTTGTCAGTGGCGGTGCTCATACTTCCTCCATCGGGTGGTGGTCTACACCACTCAGTGGTGTAGACCTGTTGTAGCACGATGAAGGCCGCGTAAGGAACCCGTGATTCCGCGACGGATGGACTACGCGCAGTGCCCGGTCAAGCCTCCAGGCCAGAGCCCCCGAGGGCGTGCCGAAGGCCCCCGGACGGCCGGTCCGAGGGCCTTCGCGAGACCACGGTCAAAGAGTACGTGAGGGTGCGTGAGGTCTACACCTTCGTGACGTCCTCCACCTCGTCCTCCGGCTCCCGCCCCGGCGTCTTCAGGTCGAACTTCGTGATCGCGAACCGGAAGACCACGTAATACACCACTGCGAATACCAGGCCGATCGGAATGATCAGCCACGGCCTGGTCGCCAGGTTCCAGTTGATGACGTAGTCGATCAGCCCCGCCGAGAAACTGAACCCGTCCTTCACACCCAGCGCCCACGTCACGGCCATCGACACACCCGTCAGCACCGCGTGCACCGCGTACAGCACCGGAGCGATGAACAGGAACGAGTACTCCAGCGGCTCCGTGATCCCCGTCACGAACGACGTCAGCGCCACCGACAGCATCAGACCGCCGACCTCCTTGCGCCGGTGCGGCTTCGCGCAGTGGGTGATCGCCAGCGCCGCCGCGGGCAGCGCGAACATCATGATCGGGAAGAAGCCCGAGGTGAACTGACCCGCGTTCGGGTCACCCGCCAGGAACATGTTGATGTCGCCGTGCACCACCGTGCCGTCCGGCTTCGTGTACGAGCCGAACTGGAACCACATCGGCACGTTCAGGAACTGATGCAGACCGATCACCAGCAACGCCCGGTTCGCCAGCCCGAACACACCCGCGCCCCAGGCGCCCAGCCCCGTCAGCCAGTCGCTGAAGCTCTCCAGCGCGTCACCGATCGGCGGCCACACCCACAGGCACAGCGCCGCGAAGGCGATCGCCACGAACGCCATGATGATCGGCACCAGCCGGCGCCCGTTGAAGAACCCGAGCCAGTCGACCAGCTTCGTCCGATGGAAACGCTGCCAGAAATAGGCCGTCAGCAACCCCATCACGATGCCGCCGAAGACCCCCGGATTCTGGAAGGTGAAGGCCGTCACCGTCTCCGACCCGTCGGTCAGCCGGCACCCGATCTGCGGGATCGCCTCCGAACCCTCCGGACAGTCCTCCGGAAACTGCCGCAGCACGTTGAAGTAGACGAGGAACCCCGCCACCGCCGCCAGCGCCGTCGAACCGTCCGCCTTCTTCGCCATCCCGATGGCCACGCCCACACAGAACAGCAGCGGCAGTCCCAGCGAACCGTCCAGCAGCGCACCGCCCGCGCCGGTCATCACCTTCGAGACGTTCGACCAGCCAAGACCGTCGTCCCCGAAGACATCCGGCTGCCCCAGCCGGTTGAGAATGCCCGCGGCGGGCAGGACCGCGATGGGCAGCTGAAGACTGCGACCCATCTTCTGCAACCCCTGGAACGCCCTGTTCCAGCGGGCACGTGCAGGGCTGACCCCGCTGTCGGCACTCATCCGGTCTCCATCCGGTCGCCGGTACACTGGTGTAGACCAGTTGACAGACGGCTCCGCCGCCGTGACGCCATCATTCGATACAGGCCCCACGATGGCTCGCGAAGATGGGCCAACTGTGGGTTACTGCCACAAAGCGGCTCGGATCAGGGAGAAAGAACATGGCCAGCAAGGCTGAGAAGATCGTCGCCGGCCTCGGCGGCATCGACAACATCGACGAGATCGAAGGCTGCATCACCCGCCTCCGCACCGAGGTCAACGACCCCGCGCTGGTCAACGAAGCCGCCCTCAAGGCCGCCGGCGCCCACGGCGTCGTCAAGATGGGCACCGCCATCCAGGTCGTCATCGGCACCGACGCCGACCCGATCGCCGCCGAGATCGAAGACATGATGTAAAGACGCCGAGCGCACCCAGGGGCCCCTCCCACCACGGGACGGGCCCCTACCCGTGCGCCCGCTAGGCTCACCCGCATGTCACGAATCGACGGCCGCACCCCCCAGCAGCTCCGCCCCGTCACCATCGAACGCGGCTGGAGCAAGCACGCCGAAGGCTCCGTCCTCGTCTCCTTCGGCGACACCAAAGTCCTCTGCAACGCCTCCGTCACCGAAGGCGTCCCCCGCTGGCGCAAGGGCAGCGGCGAAGGCTGGGTGACCGCCGAGTACGCCATGCTGCCCCGCGCCACCAACACCCGCGGCGACCGCGAGTCCGTCAAGGGCCGCATCGGCGGCCGCACCCACGAGATCAGCCGCCTCATCGGCCGCTCCCTGCGCGCGGTCATCGACTACAAGGCACTCGGCGAGAACACCATCGTCCTCGACTGCGACGTGCTCCAGGCCGACGGAGGCACCCGCACCGCCGCCGTCACCGGCGCCTACGTCGCCCTCGCCGACGCCGTCACCTGGGCCCAGACCACCAAGAAGCTCATCAGGCCCAGCCGCAAGCCCCTCACCGGCACCGTCTCCGCCGTCTCCGTCGGCATCGTCGACGGCACCCCCCTCCTCGACCTCCGCTACGAGGAAGACGTCCGCGCCGACACCGACATGAACGTCGTCTGCACCGGCGACGGCCGCTTCGTCGAGGTCCAGGGCACCGCCGAGGCCGAGCCCTTCGACCGCGACGAACTCAACGCCCTCCTCGACCTCGCCGCCGGCGGCTGCGCCGAACTGGCCGACCTCCAGCGCAAGGCCCTGGACGCGACCCTCGAAAGGTAAAGAGGACACCAAGGGCGCATCAAGAAAAGGCGGGCCGGACACGCAACTCCACCGCCCACCGCCGCGTCCATAGCAGTGCAGCAGTTCTACGGGCGTACGGCCGACGCACTCGCCGTACGCCCGACGCCGCACCGCACACGGGCCGCCCGGCCCTGTCCCAAGGGGAGGACCGAGACCCATGGCCGCGAGCCGCCACCGCCGCCTTCGCCGCACCACCGTCACCGCCGCCACCGTGGCGGCCGTCGCCCTGACGGCCGGACTCGCCACCGGATGCGACGCCGTCGACAAGGCCCTCGACTGCGTCCAGGCCGCCGACGCCATCGCCGACAGCGTCACCGCACTCCAGCAGGCCGTGGAGAACGCGTCCAACGACCCGGCGCAGCTCGAGGAATCCCTCAACTCCATAGACAAGAACCTCGACAAGATCGGCGACAAGACCGACAACGCCGACGTCAACACGGCGGTCGACGACCTCGGCAAGGCCGTCGAAAACGTCCGCACCTCCGTCGAGAACGGCGACAACACCCCGGACCTGAGCCCCGTCACCGACGCGGCCGGCGAACTGACGAAGGTCTGCACGCCGTAAGGGCGGGCCGGCGGGACGGACTCAGGGGTCCGGGATACTGAACCCCATGACCCGCCTGATCCTCGCCACCCGCAACGCCGGAAAGATCACCGAACTGAGGGCCATCCTCGCCGACGCAGGCCTGCCCCACGACCTCGTCGGCGCGGACGCCTACCCGGAGATCCCCGACGTCCGCGAAACCGGCATCACCTTCGCCGAGAACGCCCTCCTCAAGGCCCACGCCCTCGCCCGGGCCACCGGCCTCCCCGCCGTCGCCGACGACTCCGGCCTCTGCGTCGACGTCCTGAACGGCGCGCCCGGCATCTTCTCCGCCCGCTGGTCCGGCACCCACGGCGACGACAAGGCCAACCTCGACCTCCTCCTCGCCCAGATCGGCGACATCGCCGACGAGCACCGGGGCGCGCACTTCGCCTGCGCGGCGGCCCTGGCCCTGCCCGACGGCACGGAGCGGGTCGTCGAAGGCCAACTCAGGGGCACCCTGCGCCACGAGCCCGCCGGCACGGGCGGCTTCGGCTACGACCCGATCCTCCAGCCGGAGGGCGAGACCCGCACCTGCGCGGAACTGACGGCGGACGAGAAGAACGCGATCAGCCACCGGGGGAAGGCCTTCCGGGCACTGGTGCCGGTGGTGCGGGAGCTGCTCGGCTAAGGGCGGGCCTGCAAGAAACTGGAAGGGCGCGACTCCCCGTTGGGAGCCGCGCCCTGAAGGTGGGGCCGACGAGACTCGAACTCGCACTGTCCACTACCTAAAAGTGGTGCCTCCTGCCGAAATTGGGCTACGGCCCCACGTACAGCTTACTGGCTCTTGGCGAGCCGTTGCGGCGGGACAGAGCGTTCGCGCGATCGGACGGCGAACGTACTGGTCTGACTGTGGCAGGACGGGCAGAGGTAACGCAGGTTCTCCTGACGGTCGTCCAGTCGATCGCCATTGATGTGATCAATCTCCAGTACGAGTCGCCTGCCCTGCCAGATGTCTCCGATGCCGCACTCACCGCAGACATGCGGTACGCCAAGGTCATCAAGGGCTCGCCGGAGCAGAACCGTCCTGGTACGGGCAGATCCGGGAGCGCGCCGCAGCAGAATGTCGGCCGCCGGCTTGCGGCGTGGGGACCGGGTGCCGCGATAGTGGCCCTGCCCTGTGAAGTGGGCAGTCGACAGGCCGAATGCTTCGATGCTGCGCTTCACGAGTGCCCGAGTTGCACCGTTGCTGCTTCGGCCAAGGGCCGCGAGGACTCCAGCCACGCTCGTGGCGGTCTCGACTGCTGCGGCCAGTTCGGCGCGGGGGAGGAGGCCGGGACCGTATGCGCGTCCGCTGGTGAAGTGCGAGGTGTCGATCCCGAACTTGTCCAGCCTCTTCCTGATGTGGCCGTACGGGCCGTCCTGCGGGGGAAGCCCCATGTACTCCAGTATCTCCCTGATGCTGTTCGAATGAGCGGCGGCCTCTCTGAGGAGTTCTTCCGGATAGCTGCGCCGTTCGCGTTCCGGCAGCGGATCCTCGCGGAAGTGCGAGGTGTCGATGCGGTAGTGCTGTAGCCGCTTGCTGAGATAGCAGCGAGGGCCGCTTCCCATCGGTGTTCCGAGCTTGCGCATCAGGTCGACCATGCTGGTAGCCCCGGCTGCAGTTCGTGTCAGCAGGTCGCGTGTGTACTTTGGCTTGCTCATGCGGCCCTGCGCCTACGGCCTCGATATGTGTCCGTTGAGGCATGGCAGTTGGGGCAGAGCAGCCGAAGGTTCTCCGGACGGTTGTCCCACCAGGCGCCGTCGACGTGGTCGACCTCCAGCCGGAGGGGTTTGCCGTTCCACTCGGGTCCAGTGCCGCACATTGCGCAGCTCTCCGGAACTCCGGACCGGAGTAAGTGTCGTCGCAGCCGACTTCCCGGGATCCTGCCCGCTTGCGGCGTGCGAAGGACCAGGGGATCGCCGTGCGAACCTCTGGGCTTTCGCGATCGCCCAGCGAAGTGGGATGTGTCGATGCCCAATGTCGCGATACGGCGGCTGATGTGTGTGTGGTTGCCGCCTACCGGGTTGATGCCCAGGCGGCGAAGAACCTCCTTGACGCTGGCCGACGCGGCGACGGCCTCCCGGAGAGCCACCTCTGTGTGGCGCGTCCACTGTGTTGGAAAGTGTGCCGCGTCCACGCCTGCCTCGGCCATTTTTTGACGCAGGTAGCGCCTGCTGCCAGGCGTTGGCGTCCCGCCGCACCAGCGCACGGCGTCGTCCCAGTTCGTGGTCGCCCGAGCTGCTTCTTCGAGCAGTTGACGGGTGTACCTGACCCCCATGCTTCCCCTCCGTCACCGGCCGCGCGTTCGCAGCCTCGTACGGAGTAACGAACCGGTTATCGGACAGTCACGCGCGATAAACGGAAGGGGCCGTACCGGTCGTGCGGTACGGCCCCTGCAAGGTAAGGGTCAGATCCCCAGATCCTTGATGATCTTGGCCACGTGGCCCGTCGCGCGGACGTTGTACAGGGCGTGTTCCACCTTGCCGTCCTCGTCGACGACGATCGTGGAGCGGATGACGCCCAGGTAGGTCTTGCCGTAGTTCTTCTTCTCGCCGAAGGCCGCGTACGCGTCCAGGACCTTCTTGTCCGGGTCGGCGAGGAGGGTGACCTTCAGGGACTCCGCGTCGCGGAACCTGGCCAGCTTCTCCGGCTTGTCCGGGGAGATGCCGATCACGTCGTAGCCCGCGCCGGCCAGCAGCTCCAGGTTGTCCGTGAAGTCGCACGCCTGCTTCGTGCAGCCGGGGGTAAGGGCAGCAGGGTAGAAGTACACGATGACCTTGCGGCCCTTGTGGTCGGACAGGGACACCTCGTTGCCGTCGGCGTCCGGGAGGGTGAAGGCGGGGGCCACGTCCCCGGGCTGGAGTCGCTCGCTCATCGAACCAGCGTAACCGGGGGTCCTGACAGTGCAGCGGGGCGAGTAGCTGACAGACTGTCCGGAACAGCGTCAGCAGACTTCGGAGGCCGTACGGTGGCGGACACGTCGGACATCAGAACCCCGGCGCAGATCGAGGCGGACATCAAGCGCCGCCGCGAGGTGCTGGCCGAGACGCTCGACGAGATCGGGATGCGGGTGCACCCGAAGACGATCGTGGGCGATGCGAAGGCCAAGGTCGCTTCCAGCGTCGATCACACCCTCGGACGTGCGTACGTCGAGGTCAATCGTGTGGTCAGCGATGTGAAGTCGCAGTTCGTGGACGAGGAGGGCTCGCCCCGGATGGAGCGCGTCGTGCCCGTCGCGCTCGTCGTCGTAGGGGTCGTCGGGCTGCTCGCCCTGGGCGGCACCCGGCGGCGCCGGCGCTGAGCCGGGGCAGGTAGGTTCAGGGCGTGAGCGCCAAGAGAAACGAGCACAGTTCCCCGGACGACAAGCTGCCCATCCGGATGCTGCACGACCGCGTACTCGTGCGGCAGGACACCGGTGAGGGCGAGCGGCGGTCCGGGGGCGGGATCCTGATCCCCGCCACGGCGGCGGTCGGGCGGCGGCTGGCCTGGGCCGAGGTCGTCGCGGTGGGACAGAACGTACGGACCGTGGAGCCGGGCGACCGGGTGCTGTACGACCCGGAGGACCGCGCGGAGGTCGAGGTGCGGGGCACGGCGTACGTGCTCATGCGCGAGCGTGATCTGCACGCGGTGGCCGCGGACCGGTTCGAGGGGTCGGAGGATTCGACCGGGCTGTATCTCTGAGACTCTGGGGCCTCGTGCCTCTGAAACCGGGGTCGGCAGGGGCTTTCAGGGGCTGGTGATCGAGGTCACCGGCCCCTTTCGGCTCTCTTTGCTACCTTGGGAAGCACCCCGACGAGACGCGCCGTACCGGGCCAAGGAAAAGACGACGCACCACCGTTCAGTTCGTTCACGGAGGTGCCCGTCATGGCCTGGGTTCTGTTGCTCGTCGCCGGTCTGCTCGAGGTCGGCTGGTCGATCGGGATGAAGTACACGGACGGGTTCACCCGTCTCGTCCCGAGTCTGTTCACCGGCGCGGGGATCGTCGCCAGCATGGTGCTGCTGTCGTACGCGGCCCGGACGCTGCCCATCGGTACCGCCTACGGCGTGTGGGTGGGGATCGGCGCGGCCGGTGCGGCGGTGCTCGGCATGGTGGTGCTGGGTGAGCCGGTGACCGCCGCCCGGATCTTCTTCATCTGTCTGCTGCTGGTCGCCGTGGTGGGTCTGAAGGCGACCTCCGGGCACTGACCCGGCAGGCCCGGTTCGCCGTCACTGGCGGCGGGGTGTGACGGGGATGCCGGCGACCGTTCCGGTGTCCGAGTCGCCGCCGCCCGCGCCGGTCGTGTCGCCGCCGCCTCCCTCTGTGGTGCCGCCGCCGCTCGCCGAGTCGTCGCCGCCTCCGTCACCGCCGCCCGTGGGGCCCGGTTCGGTGGTGGCGCCGCCGGTGGTGGGGCCGCCGGTCGTCGGGTCGCCGGTGCCGGTTTCGCCGCCCGGCGGGGTGCTGCCGCCGCCGGTCCGGCCCGGGGTGGTCTCGGTGCCGGACCCGTCCTCGTCGCCGGTCGACTCGTCGTCGGGGTCGCCGCTGCCGCTCTCGTCGCCGGAGCCCGGTTCGTCCGAGGAGCCGTCGGACGGGGACGCGGTGACGTCGGCGCCGGCCTGGAGCTGGAGGTCGAAGTCGGTGACCGGTTCGCCCTTGAGGGCGTTGCGGGTGTACTGGCCCCAGATCTCGGCGGGCGCGCCGCCGCCGTTGATGCGGGGCAGGCCCATCGCGCCGTAGAGCGACTTGTGGGCGGCGGTCTCCGGGTCCTGGCCCATCACGGCGATGACGGTGGCCAGCTCGGGGGTGTAGCCGGCGAACCAGGCGGCGGTGTCCTCCTCGGCGGTGCCGGTCTTGCCGGCGGCGGGGCGGCCGGCGGCCTGGGCGGCGGTGGCGGTGCCGTTCTGGACGACGCTGCGCAGGACGGAGGTGGTGGTGTCGGCGGCCTCGCGGCTGACGGCCTGGCGCTCGCGCCGCTCGGGCAGCTCGACCTCCTGCTTGCCGTCCTTCATGACCTTCTCGACCAGCGTGTACGTGCCGTGCCTGCCGTGGTTGGCGAGGGTGGCGTACGCCTCGGCCATGTCGAGGGGGCTGGCGGTGGCCACGCCGAGGGCGATGGAGGGGGAGGGGGTCAGCTCGGGGGTGTTCTTGGAGAGGCCGAGGTCGATCGCGGTCTGCTGGACCTTGTCGGAGCCGACGTCCACGGCCATCTGGGCGTACACGGCGTTGACGGACTTGTCGGTGGCCTCGCGGACGGTGACGTCGCCGTAGTCGTGGTGGTCCTCGTTCTCCGGGGCGTAGCGGCCGCCGCTCCAGCCCTGGACGGGGCGTTCGCTGGTGCCGTCGTAGGTCGTGTTCGGGTTGATCGTGCGGCCGTCCTGCGTCTCGGAGTGGTTTTCGACGGCGGACGTGAGCACGAAGGGCTTGAAGGTGGAGCCGACCTGGAAGTCGCGGCGGGTGGCGTTGGGTGTGTACTGCTTGACGTAGTCGACGCCGTTGTACATCGCGACGACCTTGCCGGTTTCCGGGTCGACGGAGGCGCCGCCCGCGCGGACGTAGGTGTCGACCTTGCGTTCCTTCTTGTCCAGTTTGGACATGAGCTTGTCGTCGACGGCCTTGACGAAGGCGTTCTGCTTGTCCTTCTGCAGGGTCGTGGTGATGCGGTAGCCGCCGCGGTCGAGCTCCTCCTCGGCGACGATCTCGTTCTGGATCAGGTAGTCCCTGACGATGTTGACGACGTAGCCGCGCTGCCCGGACATGTTGGTGGAGATGGTGCTCTCCTTGGGCGCGGGGAACTTCTGGCTCGCGCGTTCGGACGGGCTGAGCCAGCCCTGCTCGGCCATGCCGTCCAGTACGTACTTCCAGCGGGCCTCGGCGGCGGGCTTGTTCTCGGGGTGGGCGACGACGTCGTACTGGCTGGGCGCGTTGAGCAGCGAGGCGAGGTAGGCGCCCTGGGCCGCGGTGAGGTCCTTGGCGTCGATGCCGTAGTAGGCCTGGGCGGCGGCCTGGATGCCGTAGGCGCCGCGGCCGAAGAAGCTGGTGTTGAGGTAGCCCTCGAGGATCTCGCTCTTGCTCTTCTCGCGGTCGAGCTTGATCGAGATGAAGAACTCCTTCACCTTGCGGGTGACGGTCTGTTCCTGGGCCAGGTAGTAGTTCTTCACGTACTGCTGGGTGATCGTGGAGCCGGACTGCTTGCCCTTGCCGGTGGCGGTGTTCCAGCCGGCGCGGACCATGGCCCCCGGGTCGATGGCGGACTCGGTGTAGAAGTCGCGGTCCTCGGCGGCCAGGACGGCGTGCTGGGCGGCCTTGGAGATGCGGGCGAGGCCGACGCTCTCCCGGTTGACCTCGCCGTCGCGGGCGAGGACGCTGCCGTCGGCGTAGAGGTAGACGTTGGACTGCTTGGTGGCGAGCGCGTTGGCGGCCGGGATCTGCACCAGGTGGTAGCCGATGAAGAAGCCGCCGATCAGCAGCAGGACGCCGATGAGGCAGGTGCTCAGTACGATGCGCCAGGTCGGGACGAACCGGCGCCATCCGGTGCGCGCCGGCCGCTTGGGCTTCTTGGCCTTCCCGTCGCCGGCCGCCCCCTCGCCGGCCGCCTGGGGCTCTCTCGGCGCCCAGCCCTGGTTCGGCTGCTGCGGCTGCGGCTCGTCGCTCATCTCGTGCACGGACTCCTGTTTCGCGTCGTACGGTCTGGTCTCGTACGGCCTTGTACGCCTCTGCGTCCTCCGGCGCCTCTCATGCCTTCCGGCGCCCTCTGAAGAAGACTCTCGCACCGGGCGTTCCGTTCCCACTCGGCGGCACACCCGTGAAATTCCGTGGCATGTGCGGTCGCGGCCGCACTAGGCTCCTGCGCTTCGGTGCCGGTCGGCGGGCGGGGTGCGTGGGAGTGGGCTCGGGGCGGTTGTACGCGGCCGTCGCGGCGGGGGGATTCCGACGGTACGCGACCTATCGGGCGGCCACCGCCGCAGGGGTGTTCACCAACACGGTCTTCGGATTGATCCGGGTATACACCTATCTGGCCCTGTGGGACGAGAAGCCGCAGCTCGGGGGCTACGACCAGGCGCAGGCCGTCACTTTCGTGTGGCTGGGGCAGGCGTTGCTGGCGGCGCTGGCGATCGGGGGCGGCGGGTTCGAGGACGAGCTGATGGAGCGCATACCTGCTTCCCTGATGATTGAGTGAGTTCAAGGGACTCACTCAATCATCAGGGGTGGCAGATGGACGAGTGGTGGCTGGTGTGCGTGCCGGATCCGGAGCGGTGGGATCCGCTGCCGGAGGAGGGGGTGCTGGGGTCCGTGACTTGCCGGCAGCGGTGGCCGCAGTGGGGTTCAGCCGGGCCATCCGGTTTTTGTACGGCCTGATTTCGTGGTCGATCCTGAGCTGCTGGAATTCGTACTCTCCTCGGAATTCCATCCTCTGGAGCGGGAAACTCGGCGGAATTACGCGCTGGATATCCGGCTGTTGCTGACTTGGTTGTGGCGACGCGGGATCCCGTGGCGGCAGGCGACCGAGAGCGACTTGCGCGCGTACAGGGAATTGCCGGGTGCGGGGGGCCGCCCGTTGCTCCAAGTGCGCGGGGCGGGGCTACTGCTCGTCGAGGACGCCGGGAGTGTCGTGCAGGACCACGCTCTCCTGGAGCGGGATACGGCCGATGTTGATGTTGTGCATCGGGGAAGTCCGGTCGTCGGTGCCGAAGGCGATGCCGAACAGCAGCTTGAGGTCCTCGGGTACGCCCAGGAACTGGCGGACGGTGTCGGCGTACATGCCAAGAGCGGTCTGGGGGATGCCGCGGAATCCCCGGGCGGTCAAGGAGAGCAGGAAGTTCTGGGCGTACATGCCGATGTCACCGGCCGTCCGGACTCCGTCGCCGAGCATCGGCATGAACAGGAAGGCGGCGTGGGGGGCGCCGTAGAAGCGCAGGTTGTCGCGCATCACTTCCTTTCTGCCCTCACGGTCCTCGCGCGCTATGCCGAGGGTTCCGTAGAGCTTCGCACCGTGCTGGAAGGAGCGTTCGAGGTAGATTCCCTGGCCGTAGTCGCCGGTGAAATCGAGGGAGGGCCGCTCCTCCTCGTATGCCTTGAGGAGCTCCGCGCTCAAGTCGTCCCGCGCCGCACCAGAGACGACGTGCACCGTCCACGGCTGGGTGTTGCTGTTCGAGGGGGCCCTGTGTGCGTCTTCCAGCACGCTGCGGATGTCCGAGGGGGACAGCGGGGTGGGCAGGAACTGCCGCGGGGAGTACCTGGCTCGCGTGAGGTCGCTGAAGAACGAAGCGGTGGTGGACAAGACTGTTCCTTTCAGGAGTTCGTTTTCGTGAAGGCGGGACGGCTGACTGCGTCGACCGGGACAGCGGTGCAGGGACCGGTTGAGTTCGACGGTCTCTGCCGGCGTGGGTGCGTGGGTGCGTGGGTGAAGGGCGGCCAGGCGTTCCACAGGGCGCCGTGGGAGCGGTCGGTTACCCGAGCGGCCGGCGGTCTACGCGTTGCTGTCGGGCTGCTGATAGCCGCTTGCGATCAGTTCACGCAACCGGCCCAGTGATTCCTCGTCGGTGGCGCCGGTGCCCATCATCCAGGCAACCGAGCTGGCGGCGAGGAAGAGGTCGAACCCCGTCACCGACGGGCGCAGTCGCCCCGCCTGCTGCGCGGCGCGCACATACTCCTCGGTGGTGGCGATCAGGTTGCCGCATGGAAGAGTCAGCGGATTGTCCGGCTCCTGCGCCTTGGCCGCGGACATGAGAGGTTCCGGCAGCCCGTTGAATGCGCTGAAGTACTCCTCGACCGCACGCAGCCACTGCCGCAGCGCCTCGGCGGCATCACTGAGCTGCGCAATCTCTGCCTGGCGGGCGACCAGCTCCTCGGAGCGGGTCTGCAGCACGGCCGCCAGCAGCGCCTCCCGAGTGGGGAAGTGCCGGTAGAGCGTGGCGGGGCCGACGCCGGCCTCTTTGGCCACCGCGTCCAGGGATGTACCGACGCCGTCTCTCAGGAAATGGCGCTGCGCAGCTTCGAGGAGGGCTGCCCGGTTGCGCTGGACATCCGCGCGGGGCTTGCGACCCCGGCCCTGGATGCTCATATCTCTCCCTGGCCACTGCCGTGCCTCTGTCGCAGAAATACGGAGCCTGTCTCCGCATGACTCGACCATAAAACGGAAGCGGCCTCCGGTCAACCGGGCGCCATCACCTGAAGACCCGACACCGGGCCGTACCCGGCGACGCCGGATACGCGCGCGTACGGGCGGCCGGGCCTGCTGTCAGCGGTGCGGGCGGCGATCGTCGACGACGAGGTCCTGCCGCGCATCTGGCCCAGCCACCACGAAGAACGTGCATTTCTACGGCACCCACCCGGTCGACATCGACGGCGAACTCGCTCAGCTCGACACCGAGGGCTACCGGCCGCTGCGGCTGGCCGGGTTCCAGGTCCGTAGCCCGGTTCGCCGCTCACCGATCGTCGTCGGCGCCGGCAGGCAATTCGCAGCCGGTGCGCAGCAAGTGGTGCAGAGCTGCCGGTGAGAACTCGTCGGCCATGACGGCGCTGCGTACCCAGCTCATGGCGAGCACACCCAGGAACAGTGGCCGTCCTTCTCTCGTGGCGAGATCCGACCCGAAGGGGAAGGTCGCCCGGTACGAGAATGCGGAGATAATCTCCGCTTTACGAGAGGGGCTCATCGGGTGACTGGTCAGGCCGCCGCCGCGGTCATGAGCCGGGCTGGGCGGACGGTGGTCAGGCGCGCAACGCGCTCGCTCGGATGGAATCGGAGCGGTGAACGCTTTCGGCGCCGCCGTCGATGAAGATGACCTGCCCGGTCACGTGCGTGTTCTCCGCGCCGGCCAGCCAGGCCGGCAGTGTGGCCGGAGCCTCTGGGTGGTGCGGCAGGTCCGTTGGGGGGTGACGGTGCGCCTGCGTCGAGAACCGCACGACCTTCGGCCGTGGCCAGTACCGGAGCGGTCATCGGTGTCGCGATGACGCCAGGGACGACCGCGTTGAGCGCGATGCCGGCCCCGGCCCATTGCGTGGTCGGAGCGTGGGTGCGAACCCACCGAGCGATGGCAGGCTGGTGATCGAAGCGCCTCCTTGACGAAAGCGCGGGCACCGTCGGCTGCCGGCAGCCGGGCTCGATACCCGCGGCCTTCGCCTGCGCCTTCGCTAGGGGGTGGGAATCATCCAGCCGGACTTGTGAACGGCCCGCAGGACCGTTGCCGAGGAATCGTCCGCAAGGGCGGCACCGCGGACCCATGCCGTCGCGAGCACGTCCAGAAACAGGTCGCGGCCCCTGACCCACGGCTGCGCGCGGTGGTCTTGTTGAGCCGCGACGAGAAACGCGTCTGTCGCCGTGATGAAGTTCTCGCACGTCGTCGCCAGGGGAGAGGACTCCTCGAGCAGCGCGTCGCGGAGCGGGTCGGGGAGTCCGTCGAACGCGGTCGCGTAGTCGTAGAGCGCTTCGAGCCACTGCTCCAGGGCGCGAGCTGTGTCCCGCTCATCGCGTTCGATCGCGTCGCGTCGGTCGAAGAGCTCGTCATACCGCGCCTGGAGAAGCGCCGCGATCAGCGCTTCGCGAGTCGGGAAGTGCCGGTACAGGGTTCCCGGCCCCACGCCTGCCCGCTTCGCGATCGTGTCCAGCGACCCCGAGACGCCTTCTTCGGAGAAGAACTCCTGGGCAATCTCGAGGATGTGCGACCGGTTGCGCTCCTTGTCCCTACGGGTCCGTGGGGCGCTCGTTCCTGCAGCCATCGTCAGCTCCTTCATCGACAAAACGGAGACTATCTCCTTGACGCGAGAAGCCGCTAGACCGTAGCCTCCCCGAGGTGCGGAGACAGGCTCCGTTTTTTCGGGAGAGGACTCGTGGCCACATGACCCGGACCCTGGACACGGCGCCAGTGCCAGCGCCGTCTCGTGACCGTTTGGCACTGGATGAAGTCCTTGTCATCACCGTGCTGGCGCTGAGTGCATTCGTGATGATCCTCAGTGAACTTGCGATGGGCGTGGCGCTGCCGCAGGTCATGGACGACCTGGGCGTGACGGCAGTCGCCGGCCAGTGGCTGACCACGGGCTACGCGCTGACCATGGCCGTGGTGATCCCCGCCTCAGGCTTCATGACGCAGCGCTTTACGTTGCGCACCTTGTTCTTCGCGACCATGGGGCTGTTCACGCTCGGAACGGCGATCGCAGCGGCCGCGCCGGGCTTCGAACTGCTGCTGGTCGGCCGCATCGTGCAGGCGCTGGGAACAGCTGTCCTCCTGCCGCTGCTGACGACGACCGCGATCCGGCTGGCGCCCGAGGGGCGACGGGGACGGCTCATGGCGGTCACGACCGCTGTTCCCGCGTTCGCCGGTGCCATCAGCCCTGCCATTTCGGGCATCGTCGTGGCGCAGCTGAGCTGGCGCTGGATCTTCATCGTGGTGCTTCCGCTGGCCGTCATTGCCCTGGTCCTGGGGGGGTGGAAGATGCGAAACCTCGACGCGGTCAGAGCTGTGAGGATCGACACCGTCTCGCTCGTCCTCGCAGCCATCGGGTTCGGAGCCTCGCTCTACGGTCTGTCGGCGATCGGTGAGTCCCATGGCGGCGCCTCACTCCTGACCGCGGGGATCGCCCTCGTCGTCGGCGTCCTCGGCATCGCTGCCTTCGTCGCCCGACAGCGGCGCCTGCAGCGGCACTCTCACGCCATGCTCGACATGCGCGTCTTCGCGCACCGCGACTTCAGCCTCTCCGTCGGGATCTTCCTCGCCATGGTCATGACCTCGTTCGGGCTGAACATCGTCTTCCCTCTCGTCCTGCAGAACGTCCTGGGACTGGGAGCGCTCCAGACGGGACTGCTCCTCATACCAGGAGGCGCCGCGATCGCCATCACGGCGGCGTCCGTGGGCCGCGTGTACGAACGCGTAGGGCCACGGTTGCTGGTGGTATCCGGCGCCGTCATCGCCGCCGCGGGCTGGGCTCTGTTGTGCACCGTCACCCGCGACACACCCATCGGGCTGCTCCTGGGACTGCACCTGCTCATCAGCATCGGGCTCGCGTTCATGTGGACCCCGCTCTTCACGCTCGCCATGGGCTCCCTCCCGCCCCGTCTGTACCCGCACGGCAGCGCTGCCCTGAACACCCTGCAGCAGCTCGGCGGGGCTGCCGGCATCGCGGTCCTCGTCACCGTGCTGACCCTGTTCTCCGGCTCGCACGCTTCAGGCTCCGGCATGTCACTCGACGGGATGCGAGCGACGTTCATCGCCGCGCTGCTCCTCACCCTGATCTCCGCCGCCGGCGCGATCTTCCTGCCTCGACACGCAGGAGCGACGTCGGCCGACGTGCCCATGGGGCACTGACCGCAGCAGAGACGATCAAGATCGAAAAGGTAAACTCCCAGTGAGTACATCACAGCTCGACGCGAGCCAACTCAGAGGCGTCTACGGGCGCTTCGCCACAGGAATCGCCCTCGTGGCGGCGCACGTGAACGGCCGACCAGTCGGCATGCTCACCAACTCCTTCAGCTCTGTCTCCCTCGATCCACCCCTGGTCGCGCTCAGTTTCGCCCGAACCTCGACAACATGGCCACAGCTGCGCCTCGCGCCACAATGGGGAATCAGTGTGCTCGGGCAGCACCACAGCGAAGACATGGATCGACTCTCCCGCCCCAGCTCCGAGCGATTCAACGGACTCGACTGGACCGCCGACGACAAGGGGGCAGTCCTCCTCGATCGAGCCGTGGCCACACTCGACGTCCGCCTGCACGCGGAGCTCGACGGGGGCGACCATATGCTCACTCTTCTTCGCGTGACTGAGACACACGTCTCTGCTGACGAGGACCCGCTCGTCTTCTACGCCAGCCAGCGTCGTCGCCTGGCCAATTGACCCTCCGCAGAAGACGGAGAAAGCGCAGCCAGCGGCACCACCTTGGCCCTGGAGGACGGGGTGTACGTCGCGAAGATGCTTCGCGAGCACCACTACATCGACGCGGTCTACTACCTGCACGCCGCCGCAGCGGCGGCACCGATAGGGCAGTGAGCTCTCGCCGGTCCTCAGGCGGACTGCCCGGGATCCTTGTGCGGCGTCGCCGGCGGCAGCACCCGCGTCCTTTTCGCCGCTGCGGCCAAGCGGGCGCACCATCCGCAAGGCGGCGAACTCGCCGCCCGCACGTTCACCATCGCGACCCGCCCGGTTCGATCACCTACAACGTAAGGACATATCAGTCATGAGTAAGAGCTCGTTCCTGCTCGGAGCGGTACTGGGAGAGATGCACGGCAACCACCCAGGAGCGTGGCGGATGCCGGCGGCTGATCCGAATGCCTACACCGACGTGACGGCCTTCGTGCGCGCCGCTCAGACCGCCGAACGCGGCGGACTGGACTACCTCTTCTTCCCCGACCGGGTCTTCGTCTGGGGAGACCTCGAGTCGCGACCCCCCATCGTGACGATGGAGCCGACCCTGACACTGGCTGCGATTGCCCCCGCCACACGACGAATCGGCCTGGTCACCACGTTGTCGACCTCGTTCGTCGAGCCGTACACACTCGCCCGACAGCTCAGGGCGCTGGACGTGATGAGTCATGGTCGCGCCGGCTGGCAGGCCATCCCCAGCTACGAACCGGAGGCATTCGCCAACTACGGACGCCCCGTTCCGTCGCGTACAGAGAAGTACGAACGCTTCAACGAGGCCATCCAGATCACTCAGGCGCTGTGGGGAAGCTGGGACAGAGCCGCGGGCACCCCCGACAAGGCCACCGGACGGTTCGCTGACACCTCACACATCCGCCCCATCAATATGCAGGGCCGTCACGTCCGATCACGTGGGCCACTGCAGATCCCGCCGTCCGAGCAGGGACAACCGGTGATCTTCATGCCCTTCGCCAGCGGTCTCGGTGTGCAGGCCGCCAGCATGTACGCCAACGGCATCATCGCCCACCCCTCCTCCATGGAGGAGGCCAAGGCTCAGCGCGCCATGATGCGATCGATGACGGTGGAAGCCGGCCGGGAAGCGGACGAAGTAAAGTTCCTCTCCTTCTTCGCCCTCACCGTCGGCCCCACCCTGCAGGAGGTTGTCGAGCGGCGCATGGTGCTCGAGGAAGCCGCTGGGATCGAGAAGCGCCTGGCTCACCTGTCGGCCATCCTCGGAGATCGCCTGGACCCAGCCGATCGTGACAAGCCACTCACCAGCGCCCAGATCGCGGCCCTGCGCCCCCATCCTGGAGCTCCTCAAGCAGTCCACGCCCTCGAGCTCGCCCGCCAAGGGCGGACACCGCACGAAATCCTCGGTCACGGGGTGCTCGACCAATCTCCGTCCCTGGTCGGAACCGCCGAACAGATCGCCGACACGCTGCAGGAATGGGTGGAGGCAGGTGCCGCCGACGGCTTCTCCGTCGTCATCGATGACCTGCACGACGGGATGGACGCCTTCGTAGACCAGGTCGTACCTGTCCTGCGTCAGCGCGGCCTACGCCCCGACGACTACCAGGGCGCGACGCTGCGCGACCACCTCGGCCTCCCGGAACAACTCGGTCTGGACCCGCGTCTCACTTGAGTTCTGTCCGGTGCGGCGTGGCCTGGGGGTGCTCGATAGAGGTTGTCCCGTAACTGCTGGCAGGGATGAGCTGATCTTGTCGTGGTCTGGTGTGATTACGGCGTCGGATCCTTCGTGGACAGGCCCGTTCACCGGACTGAGCCCGCGGCAGTTCGGCAAGCTGATCACCGCGCTGCGCCGTGAGGGAGCCGACCCGGTCCGCAAGGGCCAGCCGTCGTCGCTGCCGCCCGACGGCAGGCGCATCGCGGCGATCGACAGCGACATCCCGGAAATCGGCATCCACGTCACTGCCCTCGACGACACCAGCGGCCCAGACCTCGTGCCGATCCAGGCGTCCTTCCGCGACAACGCCGCGCACGGGCTGCCCCCGGTGCCGGAGACCGAGCACAACACGGCCGGTTGACCGCCCGTCCACTGTGTGGGGTCTCACGAACCGTGTCCTGATCTCACGGCCGATGTCCTACGGATGTCCGCGCGTGAGACCTCGCAGGTCAGCGGCTCGCGCCTCGCGGCCGTTCCGAGAATTTGAACACGATCGTGAGACTGAGCAGCCGGACACGGCGTGAGACTCCAGGAGAAGCCGCAGGTCACAGGCTCGGCCTAGGACACGAGCCGCGAGATCCTACACACTGGTCGGCAACGTCACCTGCTCCCTTGGCGGCCCCAGCCGGCATCCCGCTCTCGCCCGTGAGCAGGGCGCGAACTCCCGGGCCGGGCCCGCCGCGGTCATGCTCAGCGAGGACGACGGAGAACTCTTGGACTGCCGCGCAGCAGCCCAAGACCTCCAGGACTCAACCAGAGCGAGTCCCGAGAGACTCTGGTCGTCTTCCCAGACGAATTCCGGGCGACTACGGATGCTCTGAGCGAGTGGAGCTTCGGGTCATCAGTGATGAAATTGAGAGCCGCCCGCCACAGGTTCCGCCGCATCGGGAACATGCTCGGCGCCCGGAACGCGAACAGGTTCATCAATTTCATCGAAGTGGCCTACATCCCGCCCGCGAACAAGGCGCAGTCGACCTGACAGGAACCGCTCGTCCAGACCGGAGGTGGTGCCGTTCGCGTTCGGGTCGCTGTCCTTCCCGGTGGCGCTGCCGCGGGAGGTGTCCGTGTGGGGCGCGTTCCTGGTGGCGGTGGCGCGGATCGCGGCGGAGTATCCGCTGGTGGACCTGTCGGTGCGGGAGCCGGACATCGAGTCGGTGATCGCCAAGATGTACGCGGAACGCGCGGGCGCGTAGTGTCCGGCGCGGCGACCTCGTAGGCTGCTGTACATGACCGACG
Organism: Streptomyces sp. NPDC097107; assembly: GCF_044762405.1. Lineage (NCBI taxonomy): Bacteria > Bacillati > Actinomycetota > Actinomycetes > Kitasatosporales > Streptomycetaceae > Streptomyces > Streptomyces sp. NPDC097107. The sequence continues at coordinate 149,894 of NZ_JBIWEF010000010.1, forward strand.
ACGCCCCGGAACTCCGCGCATCCGACGCCGACCGTGAACGAGTCGCCGAGGTCCTGCGGGACGCCCTCGCGGAGGGGCGGCTGGACATGACCGAGTTCGAGGAGCGGCTGGACGCCACGTACAGCGCGCGGACGTACGGGGACCTGACGCCGATCACCCGGGACCTGCCGGTCGGCCCCGTGGACGGGCCGCCCCGGGTGTCGATGACCAAGGAGCCCGAGCGTTCCGGGGGCTGGGCGGGCCGGATCACCGGGGGCGAGCCGTCGTCCACGTGGGCGGTCGCCGTGATGTCCGGGTTCCAGCGCAAGGGGCGCTGGACGGTGCCGAGGCGGTTCAACTCCTTCGCGTTCTGGGGTGGCGGGGACATCGACCTGCGCGAGGCGGACTTCGCGCACGACGAGGTCGTGATCAACTGCGTCGCGATCATGGGCGGGATGAACGTGGTCGTGCCGCCCGGCGTCGAGGTCGTCGTGCGCGGCATCGGGATCATGGGCGGCTTCGACCACCGTGAGGAGGGCGTCCCCGGTGACGTGGGTGCCCCGCGCGTCGTCGTGACGGGCTTCGCCTTCTGGGGCGGGGTCGGCGTCGAGCGCAAGCTGACGCGGGCGGAGAAGCTGCGGATCAAGGAAGAGCGCCGGCAGGAGAAGCTGGAGCGCAAGGGCCGCAAGGAACTGGACGGCTCGCGCCACGGTCTGCACGACCTGCACCGCGAGGAGGAGTGGGACCGCCGCCGGGACAGCTGACCGGCCGGGCGGTGTCCGGCCCGGCCGCGGTGCGCCGTCCGGTGGTGTCCGGCCCGGCCGCGGTGCGCCGTCCGGTGGTGTCCGGCCCGGCGCGGTGCGTCGCCCAGGGGTGATGCCGGCCGGTGGTGCGTCGTCCGGTGATGCGTCGCCCAGGGGTGATATCGGCCGGTGGTGCACCGCACAGCGATGCACCGCACAGCGATGCCGCGCACAGCGATGCCGCGCACAGCGATGCCGCGCACAGCGATGCCGCGCACAGCGATGCCGCGCACAGCGATGCCGCGCACAGCGGTGTCCCGTTCCGGGCGGTGTCCGGCTCTCAGAGCTGGATCGGTGCCGCGCCCTTCAGGTCGTCCAGGTCGAGGATGCCGCCCATGCGGGCGTACCCCTTGTCGCCGGGGTGCAGGTGGTCGCCGCTGTCGTAGTCGGAGCGCATCCGGCGCGGGTCGTAGGGGTCGCGCAGGGCCTTGTCGAAGTCGACGACCTCGTCGAACACCCGGCCCGAGCGGATCTCCCCGTTGATCTGCTGCCGCATCGTCTCGCGGGCCTGCGTGTACCCGCCGTAGCCGCCGAACGGCGTGATCGTCGCGCCGACGACCTTCAGCCCCCGGGCGTGCGCCTGGTCGGTCAGCGTGCGCAGGCCCATGAGGATGGCGTCCCGGTCGGCGAGTTCCGGGCTGTGCAGGATGTCGTTGACGCCGAGGACGATGACGACGACCTTGACGTTGGTGCGGCCCAGTACGTCCCGCTCGAACCGGCTCAGCGCGCTGGGGTTGTCGGCGGGCCGGCCCGCCCGGCCGGTCAGGATCCGGTTGCCGCTGATGCCCTGGTTGACGACGCTGTAGCGGGGCGCGTCCCGCCCGGCCGCCTCGTGCAGCCGCTCGGCGAGGACGTCGGTCCAGCGGTTGTTGGCGCCCGTCTCGGAGCCGAAGCCGTCGGTGATCGAGTCGCCGATGGCGACGACGGTGCCGTCGGCCTCGTGGCTCAGCACGTCCAGCGCGGTCAGGTAGCGCCAGTACCGCGTCTGCGTGGTGTACGCGACGCCGGTGACGTCCGCGGCGCGGTCGCCGTCGGCGAGGTAACTGATCTGCTGCGCGCGCGGGTGGTAGGTGACCGGACCCGACGGCACGGGGGAGTACGTGGTGACCAGGACGTCCGCGCCGTACGGGACGGCGATGCGCGCGATGTCGCTCATGACCTGTCCGCCCGCCGGGATCACGACCCGGGGGCTGCCCCGGAAGGTGAGCCGGCGCATGGTGTCGGCGAGCGCGGCGGCGGTGTCGGGACCGGCGGCCAGGGCGACGGAGGCGTGCGTGATGGTCAGCGGGGACTGCCCGTAGAGGTTGGACAGGGTGATCCGCGCGCTGGTGCCGCCGATGCTCGTGTGCACGACGTTGCGTACCGAACGGCCCGCCATGCCGGTCGTCTCGGTGCCCGGTTCGGCGGCGGCCGGTGAAGTGGACCAGGCGCCGACCCACGTGCCGGCCGAGGCGGGAGCGGCGTCTCCCCGTGGGAAGCGCCCGCCGGCGAGCGGTGTGCGGTCCTTCGTGCCGCCGTCGGCGGACACTCCGGCGTATATGGCCGCGGAAATCGCCACTATCAGGGTGACGATCGCCGCGAGCAGGGCACGGTGCTTGGTGGGGGGCGCCCCCGCACCCCCGTCACGACCCCGGGTCATGCTGTGCTGTTCTCCTCGGGCGAGGGAGCCCGAGGCTCCGGTGGGATGAACCCATGATGCGTCATGGGCGGAGGAAAGGCCGTACGACCCCCGGGCGTTCCCCCTCCAGGACAGACGACGGGAACTTGTGTTCCGTTCCAGGAGTCGGTCAGGAAGGGACAATGTGTGCGGGACGGATCAGCGAACGGTGGAGTGGATGGAACGCACGAAGTCGGTTTTTCCTGATGGTCCGGGAGATGCCGGGGAGGGCGCCGGGGCGGGTGAGGCGGCGGGCGGAGGGCGGCCCGCCGCGGGGGCCGGGCAGACCGCCCGCGACCGTGCGATGACGTCCTTCAGCCCGGCCGACGAGGAGAAGCGCCGCGGCGTGCGCCGCATGAAACTCACCGCCACGGGCCTGCTGCTGTTCGTCGCCGTGGTCTACGTCCTGGCCGAATGGGCCTCCCACCGGGGCGCGGGCGCCTGGGCGGGCTACGTCGCCGCCGCCGCCGAGGCCGGCATGGTCGGCGCGCTCGCCGACTGGTTCGCGGTCACCGCCCTCTTCCGCCACCCGCTGGGCATCCCCATCCCGCACACCGCGATCATTCCCAAGAAGAAGGACCAGCTGGGTGTCTCGCTGGGCGAGTTCGTCGGGGAGAACTTCCTCTCCGAGGACGTCGTACGGCAGCGGCTGCGCGCCGTCGGCATCGGCAGCCGGCTCGGCGCCTGGCTCGCCGTGCCCGAACACGCCGACCGGGTGACGGCGGAGCTGTCCGCCGCCCTGCGGGGTGCCCTCACCGTGCTGCGGGACTCCGACGTGCAGGCGGTCGTGGGGGAGGCGATCACACGCCGCGCCGACGCGCAGGAGATCGCCCCCGGCATCGGCAAACTGCTGGACCGGATCGTCGCCGACGGCGGCCACAAGCGGGCCGTCGACCTGATCGTCTCCCGTGCCCACGACTGGCTGATCCTGCACGGCGACTCCGTCATGGACGCCGTACAGGGCGGGGCACCCGGATGGACGCCCCGGTTCGTGGACAAGCGGGTCGGCGAGCGCGTCTACAAGGAGCTGCTGCGCTTCGTCACCGAGATGCGCGACATGCCGGCCCACCCCGCACGAGGCGCCCTGGACCGCTTCCTCACCGACTTCGCCTCCGACCTCCAGTCCGACACGGACACCCGCGCGCGCGTGGAGCGGCTGAAGACCGAGGTGCTGGGCCGCGGCGAGGTCCAGGACCTCATCGCGTCCGCCTGGACGGCCGTACGATCCATGATCGTCTCGGCGGCGGAGGACGAGCGCAGCGAACTGCGCATGCGGGTACGGGCCTCGCTGCTGTCGCTGGGAGCGCGGATGGCCTCGGACCCCAAGGTGCAGGGCAAGGCCGACGGGTGGGTCGAGGGCGCCGCGGTGTACGTCGTCACCACCTACCGCAAGGAGATCACCTCCCTGATCACCGACACGGTGGCGAGCTGGGACGCCGAGCACACCACGAAGAAGATCGAGGCGAACATCGGCCGCGACCTGCAGTTCATCCGCATCAACGGCACGGTGGTCGGCTCGCTGGCCGGGCTGCTGATCTACACGGTCTCCCGCATGCTGGGGGCGTAGGGCAGACCCTGCCCTCCCGGCTCGGCGGGCTCGGCGGGCGTGTCCCCTCCCGTGGCGCCGGGCGTGTCCCTCCCGGCTCCGGGCACACGGGAGGCGTTCGCTCGACGGAGAGGGAGCCATGACAGCAGAATCGTCGTCGCGGGGCCCGACGCCCGCCGCCACCGGCGCCGTCACCACGGCCGTCCCCGCCCGCCTGGACCGGCTGCCCTGGTCGCGATGGCACTGGATGATCGTGATCGGCCTGGGCACCGTCTGGATCCTGGACGGCCTGGAAGTCACGATCGTCGGCAACGTGGCCGGCCGCATCGCCGAGGACGGCAGCGGCCTGGACATCAGCGCCGCCCAGATCACCGGCCTCGCCGCCGCCCTGTACGTCGCGGGCGCCTGCTCCGGGGCGCTGTTCTTCGGCTGGCTGACCGACCGTTACGGCCGCAAGAAGCTGTTCATCACGACACTGGTCGTGTATCTGGCGGCGACCGCGCTGACCGCGCTCTCCTTCGAGTCCTGGTGGTTCTTCCTCTTCCGCTTCCTCACCGGCTTCGGTATCGGCGGCGAGTACGCGGCCATCAACTCCGCGATCGACGAGCTGATCCCGTCCCGCTACCGGGGGCGGGTCGACCTCATCATCAACGGCAGCTACTGGCTCGGCGCGATCGGCGGCGCCCTGCTGTCCATCGTGATGCTGGACACCGACATCTTCCCCAAGGACCTCGGCTGGCGGCTCAGCTTCGCCCTCGGCGTGATCCTCGGCCTGGTCATCCTCCTCGTACGCCGGCACGTCCCGGAGAGCCCGCGCTGGCAGTTCATCCACGGCCACGGCGGGGAGGCCGAGACCCTCGTGACGTCCGTCGAACGTGAGATCGAGGAGGAGAAGGGTGAGAAGCTGCCGCCGCCGGCCCGTGAGATCACCATCCACCAGCGCAAGAGCATCGGCTTCGGCCTGATCGCCAAGACCGTCTTCAGCCGCTACCCGCGCCGCGCGGTCCTCGGCCTGTCCCTCTTCATCGGCCAGGCGTTCCTCTACAACGCCATCACCTTCGGCTTCGGCACCATCCTCATCACCTTCTTCGACGTGCCGACCGGCAGCACCGGCTACTACTTCGCCGTCATCGCCGCCGGCAACTTCATGGGCCCGCTGCTCCTCGGCACGCTCTTCGACACGGTCGGCCGCCGCATCATGATCTCCAGCACGTACCTGCTCTCCGGCATCCTGCTCTTCGGCACGGCGTACCTCTTCGACCAGGGATCGCTCACGGCCACGACGATGACGGCGTGCTGGTGCGTGGTGCTGTTCTTCGCGTCGGCGGGCGCCTCCAGCGCGTACCTGACCGTCTCCGAGGTCTTCCCGATGGAGACCCGCGCCATGGCCATCGCCTTCTTCTACGCCCTCGGCACCGCCGCCGGCGGTATCAGCGGCCCGCTGCTCTTCGCCAGCCTCACCGAGTCCGGCGTGGTCGGCGACACGGTCCTGGCCTTCCAGATCGGCGCCGGGCTGATGTGCGCGGCCGGCCTGGTGGCGGCGTTCCTGGCGGTGAAGGCGGAGCGCCGCTCGCTGGAGGACATCGCGGAGCCGCTGTCGACGGTGCGGGCGGATTCGGCGGGCAGCTAGCGTGGTCCCGTACTCCCGTCCCGTCCCGCTCGCCGCCCGACCGGCCGACCGCGAGGAGCCGCCCGATGACCATCCGCCGGATCGTCCCCAACATCCAGGTCGAGCGCGAGGAGCGGATGCGCACGAGCCGTGACTTCTACGGCCTGCTGGGCTTCGAGGAGGTCATGGACATGGGCTGGGTGACGACCCTGGCCTCCCCGTCCAACCCCACCGCCCAGATCAGCCTCTTCACCGAGGAACGCACCGCGCCCCTCGTCCCCGACCTGAGCGTGGAGGTCGAGGACGTGGACGCGGTGTACGCAGAGCTGTCCGCGTCGGGCGCGGAGATCGTACGGGAGTTGCGGAACGAGGAGTGGGGCGTACGGCGCTTCTTCGTACGGGACCCGAACGGGCGGGTGGTGAACGTACTGACCCACCTGACGTAGGCCGACGGCTCACCCCCGCCGGTCGGCGACCGCCCACGAGGCCGGCGCCACGGCGCCGGCGACACCGAGGACGGCGGGCCAGGCGCCCACCTTCCTGGCCGGCGGGTGGGACCCGGCGAAGCCCGCGACGTACGCGGCCGTCAGCGCCCCCGCCGCCCTCCCGCCGGCCCGCTCCCGCCACTGCTGCGCGGCGGCGGCCCCGGCGACGGCGAGCACGGCCCCGCCGAGCTGCCGCTTCTTCGTCCAGCGGGCCGCGCCGTACCCGCCGACGAGACCACCCGCGGCGACCAACGCGCTGGGAACCTTCGCCATGTCCGTCTCCTCTGTCTCCTGCCGTGCCGACTACCGCAGCCGAGGCCAATCCGCGGCCTGCACGGCGCACGCGCCGGGGTGAGCGCCGCTCCGCTCCGCTCCCCGCGAAGGGCGGTGTGCCACTCCATCGGCCGAACAGCGGGCACGGCCCGCGACACTTCCGGGTACCCGCCGAGTTGGAGCGAGGGGAGCGGGGGCCGGAGAACGGCGAGACGAGGAGCAGGAATCCGATGAGTACGCAGAGCAGGAACACGGGCGCCGGCACAGGCTCAGGGGGTGACCGGCCCCGCGCCCGGTCGGTCGTGGTGGACGGCGGCGCCCGCGTGGCGTGCTGGGAGTCGGGACCCCCCGACGCCGAACCGGTCCTCCTCCTGCACGGCTACCCCGCCAACCACCACTGCTGGCGCCACCAGATCCCGCCCCTGGCGGACCGGTACCGGGTCATCACCCCGGACCTCCTCGGCTGGGGCGAGTCCGACCGCCCCCTGCACCTGTCCTTCGACTACGACACCGAGGTCACCCGCCTCGCCCGGCTGCTCGACGCGCTGGACCTGGACTCGGTGAACCTGGCCGGCCACGACTACGGCGGCTTCCTCGCCCTCGGCCTCACCGAGACCCACCCCGGCCGCGTCCGCCGGCTGGCCGTCCTCAACAGCCGCGCCCACGCCTCCTTCACCCGCCCCTGGTACGCCGTCTTCAGCCTGATCAGCCTCGCCGGCCGCAGCTCCGCCCTCCGGCCGGCGGCGACGCGCCTGCCCTACGCCGCCATCCACCGCCGGTCCCTCGCACCGCTGGTCCGCGCGGGCCACCTGGACACCGGCGCACTGGACGACTACGTCGGCTGGATGGACACGCCGGAGGGCCGCCGCTGGATCCTCCACTACTTCGGCGACTACCGCACCCCGCCCCGCCCCGAACTGCGCCGGCACCTCTGCGACATCGCCTGCCCCACGGCGGTCATCTGGGGCCGCACGGACCCGTACCTGAGCCCGTCGATCGCGACCGAGCTGGCCGGGGCCGTCCCCGGCGCCGAACTGACGATGCTGGACGGCACCGGCCACTGGGTGATGGACGAGAGCCCGGCCGAGGTGACGGCGGCCCTGAGCCGACTGCTGGCACGCCCCGCCCCGGGCGCCACGGCGTAGCCGCGCGTCACCCGGGGGCGCCTTCCGGCGCTTCCCGGCACTCCAGGTCTGCCCGGAGGTTCCCTGTCGGCTGAGACGCAGGACACACCCACCACCTCCTTGGAGCTGTCACATCCGGCCGCCGCGCTCCGTCGTAGCCGTGTACGCCCAAAGGCGCACGACTGACGACCCAGCTCGATGAACGACGATGGAGGAGCTCATCATGGAAGCCCGACTCGACATGTTCGGCAGCCCGCTCGCCGGTAAGTTCCTGCGGCACATCAACTCGGCGGGCAAGCTCCTGGCGGACGCGGGGCTGCCGCACGCGACCCAGGAGCTGGTGAAGATCCGCGCCAGCCAGATCAACGGCTGCGGCTTCTGCCTCGACATGCACACCAAGGACGCCGAGAAGGCGGGCGAGACCGCGCTGCGCCTGAACCTGGTCGCGGCCTGGCGGGAGGCCAACGTCTTCACCGACGCCGAGCGCGCCGCCCTGGAACTGACCGAGCAGGGCACCCGCATCGCCGACGGCGGCGGCGTCTGTGACGAGGCCTGGGCGAACGCGGCGCAGCACTACGACGAGGACCAGCTCACCGCGCTGGTCGGCCTGATCGCCGTGATCAACATGTACAACCGCATGAACGTCATCACCCGCCAGCCGGCGGGCGACTACGTGCCGGGCATGTTCGGCTGACCCCGCCCGCACGGAGTACGTGGGCGGCTCGCCCCCGCATCACTCCCGAGCCGGGGAGGAGGGAGAGCCGCCCACCCGTACCCGAATCGCAGCCCCTCAACTCCGCACTCGCGAAGCCCTTTTCACGCCCCACCGGCGGAGTCGGCGCTAGGTTGGTCTCCTGATCACCCACGCCAACCCCTAGGAGACCTCGCCGTGTCGGACACCAACTCCCAGCTCGCCGCCAGCGCGGAGATACGGGCCCGGATCGACACCGCCGCACCGCACTCGGCCCGCTTCTGGAACTACTTCGTCGGCGGCAAGGACAACTACGAGGTCGACCGGGAGATCGGGGACCAGATCAAGGAGATCTTCCCCGGCCTCGTCGACGTGGCCCTCACCAGCCGGCTCTTCCTGGGCCGCGCCGTCCGCCACCTGATCCGGGAGGAGGGGATCCGGCAGTTCCTGGACATCGGCACCGGCCTCCCCACCGCCGACAACACCCACGAAGTGGCCCAGCGCGTGGCTCCCGACGCGCGCATCGTGTACGTCGACAACGACCCGATCGTGCTGACGCACGCCAACGCGCTGCTCACCAGCACCCCCGAGGGCAGCACCGCCTACCTGGACGCCGACCTGTACGACCCCGACACGGTCCTGGAAGCCGCCGCCGGCACTCTCGACTTCTCCCGGCCGATCGCCCTGATCATCCTCAACACCCTCGGCCACGTCGCCGACCACGACCAGGCGCGCGACCTGGTGCGCCGCCTGATGGCAGGGCTCCCGGCGGGCAGCTTCCTGGTGATCAGCGACAGCACCGCCACGAGCGAGGGCATGATCGCCGCCTCCGACGCGTACAACGCCAGTGGTGCGACGCCGTACTACGTGCGCAGCGTCGAGGAGATCGCCGGGTTCTTCGAAGGGCTGGAACTGGTCGCCCCCGGCATCACCCAGGTCCCGTCCTGGCGCCCGGACACCCCGACCGGCCCGTCCGCCGCCTCCGTCGACGCCTACTGCGGGGTGGGACGCAAGCCGTGACCCGCGGCGCGGCTCCGTCCGGTGAGTCTCCCGGCGTACGGCCGCCTCCGGGATGTCCGGCCGGTGCCCGTGCTCTCCGGGTCCTGCCCCCACGCCGCCCTGCCCCCACGCCGCCCTGCCGGCTCGCCCGGTCGGCGGGCGAGCCGGCCCGCCGTTCAGCCGGCGTGCAGCAGGACCGGGAGCCGCTGGTGACCGTTGCTGATCAGGGAGGGCACGGGCGGCAGTTCCTCCGCCGGGTCGGCGAGGCGGATGTCGGGGAAGCGGCCGAACAGGCTCTCCAGCGCGAGGGTCACCTCCATGCGGGCCAGCGGCGCGCCCAGGCAGAAGTGGACGCCGTGGCCGAAGGCGAGGTGCTCCTTGACCGTGCGTGTCGCGTCGAAGGTGTCGGCGTCCGGGTGCCAGTCCGGGTGGCGGTTGGCGGCGGCGTACGAGGCGAGGATGGCCTCTCCCCGGGCGATGGTCCGTCCGTCCGGCAGGGGGATGTCCGTGACCGCGAACCGCAGCGGCAGATGCTTGACCGCCGGTTCGTGGCGCAGCGTCTCCTCGACGACGTCCCCCCAGCCGACCTCGCCCTTGCGGACCAGCGCCAGCTGGTCGGGACGGGTCAGCAGGGTGTGCGTGGCCTGGTCGATGACGTTGACGGTGGTCTCGTACCCGGCGCTGATCATCAGCAGCAGGGTGTCGCGCAGTTCCTCCGGGGAGAGGCGGGCGCCGTCCCCCTCGTCGTCCCGCGCGGCGATGAGCAGGGACGTCATGTCGTCGCCCGGGGTGGCGCGTTTGGTGGCGATGAGCTGGTCCAGGACCTCGTACAGGCGCACGGTGTTGGCCTGTGCCTCGGCCTGGTCCAGGGTGGTGTCGAAGACGCCGTCCACGAGGGCCCGGAAGCTTTCCCGCCGGTCCTCCGGCACCCCCATGAGGTGACCGATCACCGCGATGGGCAGCGGGTAGGCCAGCTCCTGCCGCAGATCGACCGGTTCGCCGGCGGGAAGGTCCGCGAGCCGGTCGACGAGCCGGGTCACCATCTCCTCGACGGCCGGCCGCATCTCGGCGATGCGCCGGGCGCTGAAGGCGGGCGCCACCAGCCGGCGCAGCTTGCGGTGGTCGGGCCCGTACGCGGTGAACATGTTCTCCACCGCCACCCACAGGGCGAGCGGCCAGGTGCCGACCACCTCGCCGAAGGCCGGCCAGTGCGCCCGGGCGTCCTTGGAGACGTCGGGGCTGGTGAGCAGCTGTTTGAGGAGGGCCGGGTCGCTGACCGACCAGGCCTGGACGCCGAGGACGTCCACCCGGGTGGCGGGGCCGCCCTCCTGTAGGGCGCGGTGCTCGGCGTGGTGGTCGGCGCCGGTGGGGTCGAGGACGAGGGCGGGCTGCTGGGTCGCCATGGCCTGGCTCCTTAGGGTGCGGCGTGGTGTGCGGCTTGGTGAGCGGCTTGCTGCGCGGCGGGGAAGGTGACGGGCAGGGATTCCAGGGCGCGGTGGAACGGGCCGGGACGCCACGTCAGCTCGGCGAGGGGGCGGGCGAGGTCGGTCTCCGGCAGCGCGTCCAGGAGGTGGGTGACCGCGGTCTCGGCGATGAGGTAGGCGTGCGAGCGGGCGGGGCAGGCATGCGGGCCGATGCTCCAGGCCAGGTGGGCGCGGTTGCCGGTGTGGCGGCCCTCGGGCACACCGTCGGTGAGGGCCGGGTCGTTGTTCGCCGCCGCCATCGAGATCACGACCGGCTGGTCGGCCGGGAGCAGCACCCCTTCCACGTCGATGGGGTAAGGGGGATACGAGATGCAGTAGTTCGCCATCGGCGGGTCGGTGTAGAGGACGGCGTCGAGCGCGTCGCGCACCGTGGACAGCCCGGCGTGCAGGTCAGCGGAGAACTCCTCGTCGGTGAGGATCTTCAGGATCGTGTTGCTGATCAGGTTGGTCAGCGGCTCGATCCCGGCGCCGTAGAGCGTGACGAGCTGGTGGCCCATCTCCTCGTCGCTCAGTTCGGCGGGATGGAGGGCCAGGCGGGAGGTGATGTCGTCACCGGGGTGGAGGCGGCGCAGGGTCACGAGGTCGGACACGGCCTGGGCGAGGATCCGGTTGCCCTGCTCGGCGTTGGTGGTGTCGAAGATCTTCGCCATACCGTCGGCGATGCGCTGCCCGATCTCGTCGGGGCAGCCGAGCAGCGCGCTCAGCACGCGGAAGGCGATGGGGAACGAGTACTGGGTGAGCAGGTCCGCCGAGCCCGCGGTGCGGAACTCGTCGATGGCGCCGGAGGCGACCTTCTCCACCAGGGCCCGCAGTCCGTGCTGGTCGACCCGGTCGATGGCCTGGGTGTTCGCGGAACGGTAGCGGGCGTGCTCGGCACCGCCCGAGCGCAGCGCGTTGGGCCGCCACTCCATCATCGGCCGCACCGGGCAGGTCGCCGGGATCAGCTTCTCCCACGCACGGGGGTCGGCCGGGAAGTGCAGCGGGTCGTTGAGGATGCGGCGGGCCTGGTAGTAGCCGATCACCAGGGTCGCGGGGACGCCGGGCGCCAGCTCGACCGGGACGAGCGGACCGTGGACGCGCCGCATGCGCCGGTAGGCGGCGTGCGGGTCGGCGGCGAACTCCGGTGCGTACAGGGCGACACGGCCCGGCGGGCCGGCCGGCTCGGGCTCGGCGGAAGGCAACGTCATCGGCGGGACTCCAGGAGGGCGGCTGAACGGTGCTCGGAGAGGTACTCCGTGAGCGTGATCAGGGCGTGCAGGGAGGACGTGCGGTCGCGGGCGTCGCAGTACGTCAGAGGTGTGGCGGGTTCGAGGGCCAGCGCCTCGCGCAGCTCGGCCTCGGGGTAGACGGGGGCGCCGGGAAAGGTGTTGATGGCGACGGCGTACGGAATGCCCGCGCCGTCCAGCAGACCGAGGGCGTCGTGGGAGGCGTCGAGGTCGCGGGTGTCGGCCAGGACGAGACAGCCGAGGGCGCCCAGGGCCAGGTCCTCCCACAGCGGCTGGAAACGGGACTGCCCCGGCAGCCCGAACAGATACAGCGCGATCCGGCCGTCGGCCATGTGGATGCGGCCGAAGTCCATCGCCACGGTGGTCGTCGTCTTGTGCGGGGTGCCGCGCAGGTCGTCCACACCGTCGCTGGCCTGCGTGATCGGCTCCTCCATCCGCAGCGGCCGTACTTCCGAGACGCTGCCGATGTACGTCGTCTTCCCGACGCCGAAGCCCCCCGCGACCACGATCTTGGCCGACCGCGTCACCGTGGCCGGGACGTAGGTGACGGACGGGTCGGACCGGTCAGACCATGGAGCGAAGTCCACGGAGCACCTCCTGCAGCAGGTCGAAGTCGGGCTGGTCGTCGGCGGCGGCGACCGGGCTGGACAGGTGGCCGGAGTCCATCAGCGAGGAGACGAGGATGCGCACCGTGGAGGGCGGCAGCTCCAGCGCGGCGGCGATGTCGGCGACGGCCAGGCCGCCCTGGGAACCGGCGAACAGCCGCATCACCCGGCGGGCGTCCGGGGGGAGGGTGTCCGTGGGGCCGGTCGCGGCGATGACCACGCTCTCCAGGCGCACGTCCTCGCGCGCGTGGACCTGGCCTCCGGTGCGGACATAGGGCCTGACCAAGTCGGGGTCACGCCGCGGCCCCGTCATGCCGGCGAGCCGCCTTCCGCGACCGGCAAGCGCTCCTCGGTGACCAGTTCGTGGCCCACCCGGGTGGCGAGCCGCACCATGTGGTGGGAGATCAGCCCGACGTCCGCGTCAGGACCGGTCGTGCACACCGACAGCATGGTGTTCTTCGCGGCGGTGGTCGTCAGGCCGATGCAGCCGACCGACTCGATCAGCAGCTGGCGCATCCCCGCACCGCCGGTGAACTCGTCCCAGGCCTTGCCCGCCGCGCGCAGTGCGGCCGTCAGCGCGGCGAACTTCTCCCCGTCGTCCTGGCCGATCGTCGCCGTACGGGCCTTCAGCAGCCCGTCACTGCTCATCAGCACGGCGTACCGGACGCCCTCGACGCTGCCGAGTTCCTGGTCCAGCAGCCAGCCCAGGCTGTTGGTGTGTGTGTCTTGCACGATCAGTGTCCTTCGTCGTCGGCGGCGTCGTGGGTGGCGTCGGCGGTGGGCCCGGTCGTCCGTCCCGGGCCGGGGCCGGTGGAGGCAGGTGCGGGCTCTTCCTCCCGGCCGCGGCGGGTGCCGGCCGCCCAGGCCGCGGCGACGGCGGGGCGGCCGGGCCCGGTGGCGTCGGGGGCGGCAGGGCGTCGCGCGGCGGCGGGCGCGGTGGTGCGTCGGCGGACGGTCAGACCGCTGGCGGTGGTGGAGGGGGTGGCCGCGGCGGCTGTGGGCGCGCCGGTGGCCGCGGCGGCCGAGGGAGGCTCGGCCGGACCGGACTCGGGTACGGGAGGCTCCGCGGCGAGAGCCGCCGCGGGGGCGGTCGCCGGAGCGGTCGCCGGGGTCGGCGACACGCGGTCGGCGACCGGGGCCGTCGGCGCGTGGGCGGCGCCGGCCGCGAGGTCGGGCGCGGCCACCGGGGGAGCGAGGGGCGCGGCGGAGGGAGCGGCCACCGGGGGAGCGAGGGGCGCGGCGGCGGGCGTGGTGGCGGGCGTGGTGGCCGGCCGGGGCGCCGGCTGGACCGCCGCCGGGTCGACGAGCAGGTTCTTCGGCAGGACGACCATGGCCCGGGTTCCCTGGTAGATGTTCGGCGCGGTCAGCTCGACACGGAAGCCGTAGTTCTCCGCCAGCAGGGACGCCACGCGCAGCCCGGTCTGGGGGTGGGCGCCCAGGCGCGTGATGTCGTCGCGCTGTTCGCCGGACATCACGTCGCTGGCCCACAGCAGCCGCTCGTCGTCCATGCGCAGTCCGGCGTCGTCCACGATCAGGAAGCAGGCGTGGTGCCCCTGTTCCAGCGAGACGTGGACACTGGCGGCGGGCGGCGAGTAACGCAGCGCGTTGTCCAGCAGTACGGCGAGCGCGTGCACGACCGCCTCCACGGCGCGGCCCTCGACCGCCACGGACCCCATCTCGGGGTGCTTGATCCGCTCGTACCCCTCGATCCGGCCCATGGCCGCGCGCACGATGTCGGTCAGCGGGGTGGCGGGCCAGCGCCGGGACAGCTTGTCCCCGGCGAGCACGGAGTACCCCGACGCCGTGAGCAGCATCTGCTGCGCGAGGTGGTCGATCTCCACCAGCGTCGCGTACGCCTCGTCCGAGATGTGCCGCCGTACGCCCTGGCTGACGGCCCTGCCCAGCCTCGCCGACCGGGCCACGATGTTGTTGGCGAAGCCGCGCACGGCGGCCCGCGCCACGCCGACGGAATCGCGCCGCACCTGTGCGATCTGCCGCTCGGCGTCCTGCCGCACCTGGTCGGCGGCGTGGGCCGCGGCCCGTTCGGCGGCCGCCCGCTCCCACGTCCGTACGTCCCCCACCACCGAGGCCACCGCGCCCGGTAGGGCACGCAGCCGCTCGGCGAGCGGTGTCCCGTCGAGCGGTGCCGGTACGAGCAGCCCGCTCTCGGGACCCGCACCGCCGTGCCCGTCCTTCGCCGCCGCGGGAATCACGGTGGCCGCGAGGTGCCCCACGCACTGCTCGGCCGCGACGAGTTGCAGGGTCAGCCGGTCGGCGTGCTCGCGCAGCAGCTCGGCCCGGTGCCGGGCCTGGGCGCCTTTGCGCCGGAAGTACCACGCGGCCCCGACTCCGGCCACCGCCAGCACGGCGGTGGCGGTCACTATCAGTTCAGTCATCAGGTCCTCACGGATCGGAAGCCGTCGGTGTGGGGAAGTGGGCCGAGGGCGCAGAGGGGCCGGGGAGGCGGTGGGGCCGCGGACGGTGGTGTGGGCGGCGACGCGTGCGGACCGCGGCAGGCCGGAACGGCCCGGCGGCGGCGAGGCGCACGACATGGACCTCCAAGGAACATGCAAGGGCCGGTACGAGCAGGGGGGCGACGACGACGCGGACCCGGAACGGAAGACAGGACCGCGCACCCGTACCACCTCGAACTGCTGAACCCGCGACCGGCGTTCGACGTACGGGAAGGGACCATACCGTTTGCGCTCACACCTTGTGTCAGCACCGTGACTACGAGCCGGAACCGCCGGAGGTTTGACGCGAAAAATGCCCCGATGGCAGTCGAACGTCTTTGGCTGAAAAGGGCGTTCACCCTGTGAGTGGCGTGCTGGTAGGTCGGTCGGCGCGGTCTCGTCGGACCGGCTCAGGCGGGTACCGGCTCGGGATCGATACCGTCGAAGGGCGGATACGTCCGGCTGCTCATGCGCTCGGCCGCGGCGATGTACCCGGCGAGAACATCGCGGGACTGGGCGAGCCCGGCCATCCGGTCGTCCAGTTGCCGCAGCCGGAGCGTGTACACGCGCAGGTCGTGATCGGAAGGTGGTGTGCGGCCGTTTTCGATGCGGCTGCACTTGCTTTCATGCCAGCCCGCCCTGGCGGCAAGCTCGCGCGCGGTCAGACCCGAGTCCCTCCGGATCTCGCGCAGTCGCTTGCCCAGGGCCGCTCGGGCCTGCTGGATGCTGGATGAGGAAGACATGAAGCGTGGCAGGTGGGCCGTGTCAGGTCGGCTGGTACTCCTCATGGGGGACGCCCCGCTCCCAGACGGCAGCGAACGCTGAGGAGCACAGACTGACGACGGTCTGTTCCGTCACTAGCTCCTCACCCGTCATCGTCCCGTCCCCGGCGAAGTGGTTGAACAGGGCGGAGGTGCCGTCGAAGAGCCAGAAGTCGTTCCCCGGCAGCGCGAGGCCCGAGGCCCGCCTGCGGGGCAGCCAGCGCACGTCTTCACCGGCCTTGACGTTGTGCCCGCCGGTCAGCTCGTACTCGTAGCGAGCGTAGGGGGACAGGGGTTCGGAGACGATGCGAGCGCGGTGCACCGCGACTCCCTGGGACACGGCGGAGGAGACCAGCTCGATCCACCAGGGCCAGCGCTCCGCCGGGTCGAACCGGTGGCCTGCGGACCACGCGCGGTAGTCCTCATCGAGGCCGTAGGCGTCGCGCATCTAGGTGGTACGCACTGTGCTGGGCGGAGCGGAAGAGTTCCTCAAACGTCGGCTGCGGCATCTCCGCTCACCTCCGGGAAGAACTGCATCATCCGCTTGGGAAACTCGATCACCGTCTCGTGGCCGGGGATGTCCAGCTGAGCCAGGCGCTCGGCGTCTGTGACCCGCCAGCCTTGCAGGATGTAGTTCCCGGTCTCGTCGTCCAGGTACACGGTCGGAGAGCCGTTGTTGGGACTCTCCGGATCCTTGCCCAGGCGGTGCAGAGCCATGGTGTCCTCCAGTGCCGGTGATGACGGGCGGCTTGGCCAGGTTTGCGCAGGCGTAGTCCTGGGTGCCAGCTACTTGCACGAACTTCTACGGGGCCCGGTCCGCCCGTGGCTTCCCGGCTCAGGCGCCTTGCTGCAACGCGTCGACGAACCGCCGCCAGGCCTCGGTACCCACGGAGAGGACGGAGCCGCCGCTGCGTTTCGAGTCACGTATCAGTGTTCGGTGCGGGGCGTAGGCGCATTCGACGCACTCGGTGGTGTTGCCACCGCTGTACGACGACTTGAACCAGACGGCGGCGGAGTCAGATCTGGGACCGAGTGACATTCACAGCTCCTTGCGGACGAGGTGGATCAGGGCGGAGGAAGCCTCCATATCCAACGCTTGTGCGCGGAGGTACTCGAACGCAAGTCTGTAACGCTCAAGTTCCTCGTCCCTCTCCAGGAAGAGCGAGCCGGTGTGGAAGTCGACGTACACGACATCGAGTGCTGCCTCGGTGCCACCGATGATCACGAAGCTGCCGAGGGCCGCGGAGTGGGCTCCCTTGGAGAAGGGCAGTACCTGAAGTGTGATGTGCGGAGACTCGTTCGCTTCGAGCAGTCGGCCGAGTTGTTCCTTCATGGTCTCCGGGGACCCGACGACCCGGCGGATCACGGACTCGTCGAGGATGGCCCACAGACGCGGCGGCTTCGGCCGGCTGAGGATCTCTTGCCGCTTCATGCGGATGTCCACCAGCCGTTCGATCTCAGCCGACTCCAGGGGAACCTCGTTCGCCTTCTGCAGAGCGGTGCTGTAGGCGCGCGTCTGCAGGAGGCCAGGAACGTAGACACAGGAGAAGTGATCCTCCCGTACGGCCTCATCCTCCAGCGTCAGCAGAAGGTTCATGCTCTCTGGGATGGAGTCGGCGAACGAACTCCACCAACCCTGCTGTTTGGCGTCCTTGGCCAGTCGAACGACAGCTTCGCGCTCGGCGTCGGCAGCTCCGTAAGCGCGGCATAGTGCATCGATCACGATCCACTTCACCGGTCCCGCCTGCGTCTCGTAGCGGCTCACCGTGGCCTTGGAGACCCCGACAAGCCGGCCTGCCTCTTCCAAGGTCAGGCCTTTGCCGGCCCGCAACTTCCGCAGCGTCGAGCCGAGTTGGCGGCGGCGAGTGGTGGCCCTCACGGTCATGCGGACTTCCTCCTGCGCGTGCACCGGGCGGTCGCTCCGGGCCTGATCAGGCTAGGCAGCGAGGAGGCCTCCCACCATCAGATTCACTCGATGGATTCTCTGAGAAGTTACACAGTGAGACTTCTCTGTGTCATTGTCCTTCGGGAACCGCTACGCAATGCAGCCGGACGGACACGGCGGGCGCAGCATACGCGTGGCTTGGGAGGGAGGAGTTCGCATGCCCATCTACGAGGTCAGGGAACACCAACACCGAACAGTTCTGCCCTTCACTGCGGCGCCGGCCGAGGTGCGGCTACTGCGACAGGCGACTACGGCTCAGTTGGGGCAGTGGGGCGTGCCTCATGCCATGGAGAAAACGGAGCTGGTGGTCACGGAGCTCGCCACGAATGTCATCAAACACGTGGGTGAAGGCACGTCCGCCACACTGGTCTTGGAGTGGGGCGGCGAGCGGCTGCGTGTAGAAGTGCACGACAAGAGCTACTCCACTCCCTCCCTCTCAGCAGTCGGCTGCGACGATGAATGCGGGCGTGGCCTGCACCTGCTCGCCGCCGTGACGGCGGACTGGGGGACGGTTTTGACGGCCGCCGGAAAGTCGGTGTGGTGCGAGATCGCACTCGGGCCCGAGCAGGTTTGCCAGCGGCTCGAACGGGCTGCCGCGGCTCTGCAGAGCTACCGCCCTGGGAGCGGCACTGCTCTTGAAGGGCGACTGCGAGACACCGCCCTCAAGGAGTCCGCGGTTGAGCTGATCGCTGACTTGCTTCACTGGACGGCTTCCTGCGGCTTCGATCCAGACGACGTCCTGGACCAGGCCCAGTTGCACTTCGAAGCCGAGCCGGGCGTTGCCGCCTGAGTTCAAACCCGCTCGCGGTCTGCTTCGGAGCGGCACCGGCGAGGCTGGCCCGCAGTTATCTCGGTGGCCTGGGCCCTTCTGCCCGGGAGAGAGCCGACCCAGGATGGGCGGCGGCCGTGCGCAGAAGCGTCTCCGCGTCCGCGACGGCTTGTTGTTCGTGCAGTATCAATGCAGCCCGCATCACGTCCTGGTCGTTGCGGTCGCGCGCGTAGATGTGCACGAGGTTGTCGGCCAGGCCGTCCTGCCCCTGTGTCCGCAACAGAGCCACTAGCAAGGCCACTTCCATGGGTGAGTAGGCCTCTGCGGTATGCCGGAGGAGTGCGAGGGTGCTGTCCGGCCGGCCGCTGCGGAGCAGCTCTTCAGCGCGGTGGCCGACGTGGCGAGATGTCAAGGCTGCGTTCTTGCTCTGTTGCCGGTCCCCTTGTCGGCGGGGGACCGGCAACAGAGCCGAGGCGCGTGCCGCTTCCTCGACCTTTTGCGGGCCGGCTTCCCTCGCCGGTCTCAGATGAGCGGCCCTCATTCGCTGCGTCTCCTGCTTCAGTGCGGCGGCGCGCTGGCGGAGTTCCCTGAGTTCGCGGGCTCGTTCTGCCGTTGACCGTTTGAGTTGTTCGTGGGTTCCCTGCAAAGCCCGGAGTCTCTGGGCAGCGGCACGTGCCGCCTCTCTGTTCCGCTGGCAGTTGCCGCATCGTTCCTGCTCGGCTCGCGTGCGTAATTCCAGCAGTTCTTCCCTTGTGAGGCCGAGGGTTTGGCCGCCTCCGGCATCCCGGCAAGCGGTGTCGAAGATGAAGGCAGCCACACCGTCTGGCGGGATGCGTTGCCCTCGTAGGTATCGGGTCAGCGCGGTCTCGCTGATGTTCAGGTACTCAGCGGCCTGGGCCTGCGTCGGATGAGTCTGCGTCCCCCCGTCAGCGGTCGTGATGACCAGCTGGCGGCAGATCTCTTGCAGGGCTGTGACGAGCTGCCGCCTGTCCGGCAGGACATCCTCGTCGAGTTCCTTCTCCGTCCACGCGAACGGGCGGCGACTGCTGCTGCGCGCTGACATGGTGACAAACCTCCGCATATCCGGCAGAACTGGCATTCATGTCGCCAGCCATCGACGTTGCTCGTCATTGTGCCGGAGGGGAACGGGCCGCCACCTGGCGGTTTTTGCTTTCTCTCTTGCCAGTTGGTGCGCAAGTTCCATCGAGAGGGTTCAAAGCACTTTCGATGTGCCACGATTTAAGAGCCAGCCGCCAGTGGTGCTGGGGGTGGTGCGAGTCTCACATTCGCAGATGGCGTCACTTATATGCCATTTCGTCTAATTTGCGACAGAGCGCCTCATTGCGTGGGAGGGGACCCATCATGACGTTGCCGTCTTGGCAGGAGACCAGTGTCGGAAACCACAAGTTGGGCAGCAAGGCGCGTGCGGCGCTGTGGCTGATTCAGGAGGTCGGGGAGGGGAACATCTTCACTGTGGCCAAGCTGCGCGAGGCTTTCCCGGAGGTCGCGCAGATTGACCGGCGTATGCGTGATCTCAGGGACCACGGCTGGGAGATCTTGACTAGCCGAGAGGACCCTGAGCTGCTGCAGCAGGAGCGCCGGTTCGTGTCACGCGGCAAGGATGTCTGGATTCCCGGTCAGGCGAAGGCACCCAGCCACAAGGCCAGCATCACCAGCGCTCAGCGGGCGAGGGTGATGCAGGCCGACGGTCACCTGTGTCGCACGTGTGGCATCGGCGTTGCCGAGTCCTACGAGGACGGTGTCGAACAGTCGGCGCTCAACATCGCCCGGCGGCAGGTCACGCTTCCTGACGGCAGTCTCACGCACCAGTTGATCACGGAGTGCAAGCGGTGCGGGCGAGGGAGTGTCGACCGTTCCGTGGATCTGCCGGCCGTGCTCTCCCGTATCGAGTCACTGGCTCCCCTTGAGCGGAGCGTGCTGAGCGGATGGGTGAGGAACGATCAGCGCACTTACAGCTCGCTGGAGGTGCTGTGGGGCATGTACCGGACCCTGCCGGAAAACTCCCGTAAGGCTGTGGCCGACGCTCTTGACGGTACGGACGACTGAGACAGGACGGGATGACGATGATGCGCGAGTTTCCGGCCCCGCCGCGGGCGGCCGAGTTCAGCGAGCTGATCAGCAAGAAGGTAGAGGAGGTCAAGACGTCTGGCGGTACCCGGGAGACCGTGACCGTCGACTGGAACGGGCAGCAGGCCCATGTCGAAGTGGTCGACCTGCCGCTCAGCAGCCTCTTCTTCAACCCCAGTACCCACCGCATCCGGGCTCAGCGCAGCCACGACGCCGAGCGGGACGCGGCGTTGGACAAGGACCCCTGGAGCGCGGAGAGCCAGGACTACCTCGGGTTCCTGCTCAAGGCGGACCCCGAGAACACGAATGTGCGGGACAAGGACTTCGATGTCCTGAAGGACAGCCTGGACCAGTTCGGGCAGAACGACCCTGGGCTGGTGACCCGGCACGGGGTGCTCGTCAACGGCAACACCCGGGCCGCCGCGCTTCGCGAACTCGGCGCGCAGTCGATGCGCGTGGGCGTGCTGCCGGCGTCGTTCACGTGGGCCGACATCAACGCCGTCGAGCTGTCCCTGCAGTTGCGCAAGGACCACCGGCGTGACTACTCCTATATCAACCGCCTCATCGCCATGGAAGAGCAGGCGGCGCTGGGCCGGACGCCTGAGCAGATCGCCAAGGACTTCCGGATTCAGGTGCGCACCTACCACCAGGAGCGGTGGATCCTCAGCACGATCCGCGAGCTGAACGAGCGCAGTCGCACCGGCGGCGGCAACGGACTGCGCTTGGTGGACTGGGAGGGCGCGCAGGAGCGGCTCAAGGAGCTCCACCGGCTGTACGTGAAGCTGGAAACAGTGGACCGTGACCAGGCCGAGGTTCTGAAGGAGCTGCGCCTGGCTGCGATCCTGCTCGACTTCTCCAAGACCGATGTCCGTCACATCAATGAGGACTTCCTAAAGGCGGGGCTTGAGCAGCAGTTGCCCATGGGGGGTACGACGGCCGCGCAGCCGCAGTCGGTGTCCATCCCCGGTCTGGGCCTGGAGGTGCCCGCCGCCTCCTCCGCTGTCGCGGAAGCCCGGGCGATGAACGACGAGATTCTCCGCACCGCCGCCGTAGTGAGGAACGAAGCTTCGGACCTCGGTGACGAGCGGAAGGCCGCCGCGCAGGACACCTGGGACAGCACCAAGAAGGCGTTCGACGAGGCGATCGAGGCGGCGGGCCGCAGCGCCCGGCTCCGCAAGCGCAAGCAGCTTGCCCCGGCCCGGCTGGCGGAGGCCTGCGCGAGTATCGACCAGTGCGTGAACGACCTGGTGCAGGCACGTACCTCCCGCAGCCTGGACGAGGAGGCGTTCGATGACGCTGTGGTCAAGTTGCGGGGCAGCTTGCTTAAGCTCGCGCAGCAGGCTGGCCGCGGGCTGCCGCAGCCGGGAGACGGCGTTTCCTGGCTACTGGACGCGGTTGCGGCGGAGGGCCCCCGGTGACCAATTCCGCTAGCGATAAGTCGCTGCGCCTCGGGTTCGATGAGACCCGTACTCGGGTGGTACTGCGAACCACGGAATCGTTCCAGCAGGAACTCGTACAGCTGGCCGCCCGCTTTCGTACCGGCGGCCAGCTTGGCCCGCTGAGTGCTTCGGTCTCCCTGGACGAGCTGCTTGCGGACCTCGGCCTGCTCGGTACCTGGTCAGACCCCGCCGGTGTGGAGTGGGCGGACGACCTTCGGGACCTGGTATCCGGAGTGGTCCAGGATGCCCACACCGTGCAGCAGCGGCTCGCTGGGCGGCAGACGGCCGGCGAGGTCGCGTCCGATGACGTGCCCGCGCTTCTCGGTGATAGCTGGAAGGGCGAACTCAGCGAGTTCCAGCGCCGAGACATCGCGAAGCTCCTGTCGCTTCAGCACGGCGCCAACTTCAGCGTTCCCGGCGCCGGCAAGACCCGGGTCGCGCTCGCTGTGTACGCGGCCCAGAAGGCGGCCGGCCGGGTGAGCCGACTGCTGGTCGTGTGCCCTAAGTCGGCCTACGAGTCGTGGCGCTTCGAGACCGCAGAGTGTCTGATCCATCCGCTGCGCGTCAACGTCCTGGACGGGTCGCTGGATCAGTGGGCTGAGGTGCTTGTGGTGAACTACGAGCGTCTCGACCGGTCACTGCCCATGCTGGCTGGATGGCTCAAGTCGGCTCCCTCCATGATCATCCTTGACGAGGCGCACCGGATGAAACTGGGTGCCCGGGGAACCTACGGGGCGGCCTGCATGGCGCTGGGGCCTCTGGCCGCACGCCGACTGATCCTGACCGGTACGCCGGCTCCGAACGGTTCACGGGACCTGGAGAATCTCCTGGGTTTCGTCTGGCCCGGCCACGGCCAGCGCACAGTGGTCCAGGCAGTTGCTGGAGGAGATCTCGCGCACGCCAGTGCTGTCCTCCGGCCGCTGTTCACACGCACGACGAAACACGAACTCGGCCTGCCTCCCGTGCAGCTGGGACTGCGCTTCGTTGACATGCCGCCGCTGCATGACGAGATCTACACGGCAATCGTGGGCGGCGAGAAGAGCGGCGCCGCGCGCGAGGACTTGAGTTCCCTCGGAAGGACGGCACTCCGCCTCCTCATGGCTGCCACGAGCCCCGCCCTTCTCATGGAAGGAGGCAGCCGCTACGAGCCACTCGCGTATCAGCTGCCGCCGCTGGAGATTCCCGAGGGAGGTTCGCTGTACTCACTCATGCAGAATCTTCCCGACTACGAGCTTTCGCCCAAGTACAAGGAAGCCGTGGCGATCATCGCGGAGAATGCTGCGCGGGGCCGGAAGACGCTGGTGTGGACGACGTTCGTCAGGAGCCTTACCACGCTGGAGCACATGCTGGAGAAGTACAGCCCGGCTGTCGTCTACGGCGGTACGCCTGACCGCGAGGAGCAGATTCGGCGGTTCCGGGAAGACCCGGCGTGCATGGTGCTCATCTCGAACCCGGCCACTCTGGGCGAGGGAATCAGCCTGCACCACGTTTGCCATGACGCGGTCTATGTGGACCGTGACTTCATGGCGGGTCGGTTCCTCCAGAGCCTGGACCGCATCCACCGTCTCGGGCTCGCCCCTGACACGGAGACCCGGGTGACAGTCTTGGCGGTGCGGAATTCAGTCGACGAGGTTGTGGCCGCGAGCCTGGAACGAAAGCTGGAGTTCATGGGGCGCATCCTGGACGACCCCACCGTGCAGCAGCTCGCCGATCTGGAGGAGGAGCCTTCGGTGGCGGCTGGTCTCGCATCGAGTGACATTGAGGCGCTGCTGAGTCACATGGGAGGTCTCTAGGACTGGCTGTGTGCTGTGAGGCCGACGGGACTACCCTCTGCGGTGTGTCCCCCGAAGCCGAATGGGAGGCCCCGGAAGGTTCCTGGGCTTCCTCCGCAGCTCGCCGCCGCAACATGCAGGCGATCCGCAGCCGTGACACGAAGCCGGAGATCCTGATCCGGCGGCTCGTGCATGCCACAGGGCTGCGGTACAGGGTGGCTGCCCGCCCTGAACCGGACCTTCGCCGGACGGCCGACATGGTCTTCCGTTCGGCGAAAGTCGCGGTATTCGTTGATGGCTGCTATTGGCACGGCTGCCCTGAACATTATGTCCCGCCAAAAACTAATTCTGGTTACTGGTCAGAAAAAGTCGTCCGCAATGTGAAGCGAGACCGGGACACTGACGAAAGGTTGCGGGAAGCCGGTTGGCTGGTGCTCCGCTTCTGGGAGCATGAGCCGTCAGACGCCTGTGCCGACAAAATCGCCGTGACGGTCTTGACTCGGCGTACGGGCGGAGCGGCTTGCGGTGACTGAGATTTCCAGTTGCTGCGGAATGTTCTCGACGGGACTCGCGCCTGCTGGCTCCATCTCATACTCCCTGGTGAGAACGTCCCCATATTCAGGGAGCAGGACTGCGGCGATAGCGCGTCCTACTGCCTCGGCTACCGGCGGCGGGAAGGCGTTCCCGACCTGACGGTATTGGGCGGTCTTCCGTCCTTGGAACTTCCACTCTTCAGGGAAACCCTGGATGACCGCCGCCTGAGTGACAGTGAGCATAGGACCGGCGGGGCGGAACAGGTCGCGTTCCGGATCGCAGTTTTTCGGGTCGTTGGCGATGCCCATTCCATCGACCCCGAGTTCCGCCCATGCGCGCTTGGCGCGAGTAGGCCCAAGGTCAGCGCCGCCATGTTTTCTAGAGCCACCTACGAGTGTCGGGGCAACGGTCTTGCCTGCCGCTGAGGCCTGGGTGACCCGCCGCTTCCAGTCCTCGAACACGGTCCTTCCGGACCGCTCGCCAGGGCGGGCAGGTTCGCCATCCGCGTTCTTGTCCCAGAAGGCTTTGCAGCGTGCGAGCATGCTCTTCTCAAGCTTCTCGAAAACGGTGACTTCGCCACCTTTGATTCCAGTCGGCCACTGAAATCCTGCGTTTCCCGGCCTTACTGCAGAGCGATGAATTGCCACCAGGATTGCCCGCGGGCGGAGCTGTGGTACTCCGAAGTGCTTTGCGTCAAGTCGTCGCCAGACTTTTCGCATAACTACGTCCTGAGCGCTCGCTGACTGGCTCTGATCAATGTCAGGAACTAGGTACCCGAGGTCACGCAGGGTGTCAAGGATTGAATTTCTGTACTCAATGAATACTTCCGGAGGTTCGAGGATTCCTCGGACATTCTCGATCATCACCGCTTTTGGCCGGAGAACCTCGATGATGTCCAACGCGGCTGGGAAGAGGTCGCGCTCATCGTCCGGGCCAAGGCGGTGTCCGGCCAAGGAGAATGGCGGACACGGCACACCACCGGCGAGCAAGTCGAGTTCACCTGGCTCAAGGCCGAGATTTTTTCTGACCTCGGAATCCAGGAAATCCTTGACATCCATAGGGCGGATTTCCTCAGCCTTGCGCTGATCCCAGCCGGGCCAGCCGCCCACGTTCGTCCGCAACGTGGCTGCGGCGTGCGAGTCCCACTCGACGAGAGCACGGTGATCGAAACCGGCGTTGTGCAATCCGACGGCTTGCCCCCCGGCGCCCGCGCAGATCTCGATCGAGGTCAATGGCGAGGCGAACCGCGGTCGCGTCTGGCCGCTGCGGGGCATGCCGCTCCTCCTGAAGGTGGTCGTTCGGGGAGAGGCGATGGTCACGTGCGAGCCTCTCGACATCAAGAGTCTCGCACTTTTGGTGGGCCACTGAGGCATCACGCGTGAGGTGAGGCGTGAGAGCACGGGACCTGCAGTTCCCGGTGATCATCGGCGTTCGCGGACCAATGCTGCCGTCAGGTTCTGTGCCACTTTTCGCAGCCGGTACCCGGCGGAGGGGCGAAGGCGCGGACGGTGGCCGCCCCCGATCAGTCCTTCGCCCCGTTCGTCAGGAAGCTCTCCAGGCCGTCCAGGAGCATGCCGCTGCCCTGTTCCGCCATGTCGCGGGCCTCTGCCGTGTCGCAGGTCTGGCGGAGGGTGATCACGGTGTTGCGCGGGCCCTCCTGCTCGGTGAGTTCGACGGTCATCGTCTCGGGAGTGGAGCGGCCCGGGACGTCCATGCCGACGACCAGGTGGGTGGGCTCGTCCACCTCCACGTAGGTGCCGGTCAGGGGGAACTCGGCGCCGTCGGGGGTGACCATCGTGGCCTTCCAGGCGCCGCCCGGGCGGACGTCCAGTTCGACGGAGCCGGGGGCGGCGTGGGCCCACTGGGCGTACTGGTCGGGGGTGGTCCAGGCCTGCCAGACCCGCGCCGCGGGGGCGTCCAGGGTGCGGGTCAGGGCGTAGGAGAAGCCGTTCGCCGCCGCGTTCGTCTGCTCGGTGCTCATGTCGTCCTGTCTCCTTCGATCGAGGGCGGAGGGGTGAGGGGTGACGGGGATCGACGCCTTGCGGTTGTGATGCGGTCGCAAGGCATTCGACGCACCTGTAGACGTGCGGCGGGGCGAAAACTCATCGGTCCGTTGCGGCGGGACCTCCGAGGCCGTGTGCGGCGGGACCTCCGAGGCCGTGGCACTGCGCGTACGGCTGTTCCGAGCCGCACCAGCACGCCGCTCCGCGCTGCGGAGGCCACGCCACCGCGCGGCCCCGGGCCGCCAGCGTCGTCGCGTACTGGGGGAGAAGGGCCGGGTCGGCCGGGGAGACGCCCTCCGAGGCCGCGAAGGCCTCGTACGACGGGACCGTGCCCCGGACCACGCCCAGGTTCGGGGTGCCGGACGACGCCAGCTCGCGCAGTGCGGACTCTATGGTCGCCAGGTGGTCGTCGTAGGAGGGGTACTCGGAGGCCAGCGGCGGGTACGCGTCGAGCAGTTCCGTCAGTTCGCCGGCCGGCCAGTGGAGCATGGCCACCGGGAAGGGGCGGGACAGGGCCTCGCGGTAGGCGCCCAGTTCGGCGCGGAGGCGGGAGATCTCCGCCTCCAGGTCCGCCGGGTCGTCCGAGCCGAGGGACCAGACGCGCTTCGGGTCGTGCAGCTCGTCCAGGGAGACCGGCATGGAGTGCAGGGTGTCGGCCAGGGCGTCCCAGTCGTCGTGGGGCAGGCCCAGCATCCTGCGGACCCGGTGGCGGCCATAGAGGAGGGGATGGGTCGAGTACGGGGGTTCCGCCACGTCCGTCAGGAGCAGGCGGGCGCCCTCCGTGAACGTCTCGTGCGCCGCCTCCAGCTCGTCGTGCGCCTCCAGGGCCTCGGCGACGATCACCCAGGGGGCCGGGTCGCGCGGTGACGCCGCGCGGACGCCGTCGATGATCGCCCTGGCCTCCGCCTCGTGGTCGTACTCCCACAGGTTCGAAGCCTTGAGAGCACGGACCAGGGACGGGTTCTCCAGACCGGAGGGGCCGGTGTCGGAGGGCGTCAGCAGGCGGTCGTAGAGCTTGGTCGCGGCGGGGCGGTCGCCGGACAGTTCCAGGTGGGCCGCGGCGCGCAGGAGCAGGGCCTCGGCGTCCTCGGGGTAGAGGCCGGCGGTCCGCTCCAGGCGTGCCGCTTCGGCGGTGTGGTCGACGTTTTCGGCGGGCGTGTCGGGGCGCATGGTGGACACCGTACTGCCGAGAGGTGACGAAGGTGAGCTCCCCGCCGGGCGGAGGTTCCGGGCCGCTGAGCGGGCACTGCGTGGTCCTCGCACCCGGTCGTGTGCCGTACCGGGCAGCGGGCGGCTCCTGTATAACTGGGGCAAACGCGCGTACGAGAGGGGAGTGGCCGATGACCCGCGACC
Source organism: Streptomyces sp. NPDC097107 (assembly GCF_044762405.1). Classification (NCBI taxonomy): domain Bacteria; kingdom Bacillati; phylum Actinomycetota; class Actinomycetes; order Kitasatosporales; family Streptomycetaceae; genus Streptomyces; species Streptomyces sp. NPDC097107. The sequence goes on from NZ_JBIWEF010000010.1 coordinate 177,492, forward strand.
GGGCCACCGCCCCACGTCCCCTGGACATTCCCCCGCGCATGCCGCGCTTCGTGCGCACCCTGCGGTCCGTGCTCGTACTGCTTCTCGTACTCCTCCCCGTCGCGCTCGTCGACGTCGGCAGCCTCTCCGCCACCGTCGCGCTCGCCGCGACCGCCGCGGTCGGCTCCGCGCTCGCCGTCTGCGCCGTCATCGCCGCCCGCTGCGCGCCCGCCGTGCCGCCCACCCGGGTGCGAACGGCCATCAGGGACCGGGACCTGCGTACGGCGTTCCTGCCCCAACGCGATCCCGACGCCCGCGGCCGCCGCCGGCCCCGAGCACCCGGGTACGCCCTCCCGGCGACCACCGCGTAGGGCACGTACCACTACTTCCGTACCTGGCCCCGCGCCGGTCATGTCGTCATGCCGCCATCACCTTCACCCGGCACGCACGACGAGACCCCCGGAGGGCTCACCCATCCATGTCCGTTTTCGCCAGCCTGGTCGAGCACCTCGCCGACCTGCTCCAGCCGCTGTTCGGCGCGTCCGCCGCGGCCGCCGCCATCGTCCTGTTCACCGCCCTCGTACGGCTCCTCGTCCACCCGCTGTCCCGGGCCGCCGCCCGCGGGCAGAAGGCGCGTACCCGGTTGCAGCCGAGGATCGCCGAACTGCGCCGCAAGCACGCCAACAACCCCGAGAAACTCCAGCGGGCCGTGCTCGAACTGCACGCCGAGGAGAAGGTGTCGCCGCTGTCGGGGTGCCTGCCCAGCCTGTGCCAGATCCCGGCGTTCTTCCTCCTCTACCACCTGTTCTCAAGCTCCACGATCGGCGGGCGGGCCAACGAACTGCTCTCGCACCAGCTCCTCGCCGCCCCGCTCGGCAGGCGGTGGGCGGACGCGCTCGGTGACGGCGGGCCGGTCGGGGGCGCGGGGCTCGTGTACGTCGCGCTGTTCGCGTTCGTCACCGGGGTCGCCGTCTTCAGCTACCGGCTCACCAAGCGGACGATGGCCGAGCAGCCGATGCTGCCGGCCGGTGTCGGCCGCGGGGGCGGTGCCGGTGTCGGCCGCGGTGGTGGCGGTGGTGACGGGGAGCAGGTGCCGGGGCTCGGCGCGATCACCAAGGTCATGCCGTTCATGTCCTTCTTCACGCTCGTCACGGTCGCGGTGGTGCCGCTGGCCGCCGCGCTGTACGTCGTCACCAGTACGACGTGGAGTGCCGTGGAGCGGGCCGTTCTGTACCGCTGACGCCGCCGCGGGCGGGCGGCGCGGGACGCGCCGTACGGCATGGCTACGGCGTGGCTACGGTCCAGTACGTGAACGGGGTATTGCGGAGCGGACCCCGACCTTGGAGGATCGACCAGTCCTCCGATGGTTGTCGCGTTACTGCCGCACCCAGGTCGCACCTCATCGGGCGGGCTGCCCGAGACCGAGGAGTTGGGGATCATGAAGCTGTTGCGAGTCGGTACGGCGGGGTCGGAGCGACCCGCGCTGCTCGGCGCCGACGGGACCCTGCGAGACCTGTCGGGCGTGGTGTCGGACATCGACGGAGCGCTGCTCGGCGACGACGCCGCGCTCGGCCGGATACGGACCGCCGCCGAGGCCGGTGAGCTGCCCGCCCTGGACGGCACGGGGCTGCGCGTCGGACCGCCCGTGGGGCACATCGGCAAAATCGTGTGCATCGGGCTGAACTACCACGACCACGCCCGCGAGACCGGGGCCGAGCCGCCCGCCGAGCCCGTCGTCTTCTTCAAGGCGCCGGACACGGTGGTCGGGCCGGACGACACCGTGCTCGTACCGCGCGGCTCCGTCAAGACCGACTGGGAGGTGGAGCTGGCGGTCGTGATCGGGCGTACGGCCCGCTACCTGGAGTCGGCGGAGGAAGGGCTCGCCTGCGTCGCCGGGTACACCGTCTCGCACGACGTGTCCGAGCGGGAGTTCCAGATCGAGCGGGGCGGGACCTGGGACAAGGGCAAGAACTGCGAGACGTTCAACCCGCTGGGCCCGTGGCTGGTGACCGCCGACGAGGTGCCCGACCCGCAGCGGCTGCCGCTGCGGCTGTGGGTCAACGGGGAGCTGAAGCAGGACGGGACGACGGCGGACCAGATCTTCCCCGTGGGGGAGGTCGTGCGGTACGTCAGCCAGTTCATGGTGCTGCGTCCCGGTGACGTCATCAACACCGGGACGCCGGCGGGGGTGGCGATGGGGCACCCCGAACCGAAGCCGTACCTGCGGGCCGGGGACGTGGTCGAGCTGGAGGTCGAGGGGCTCGGTCGGCAGCGGCAGGAACTGAAGAACGGGTAGCGCTCCGCCGGGGGCGCCGGGACTGGGGTGCGTCGTTGGCCGCGGGCTGTGTGCGGCTTGTCGCGCCCGCGCGGCGGAGCCGCACATGTCACAGCCCCGCGCCCCTACGGGGCGCTTCACCTCACGTCAGTAGTGAAGCGAGCCTGCGCCAGCCCTCCCTCGGGAGGCGGGTCATGTCGTCCTCGACCAGTTGGAGGGCCACGTGGTCGGCGCCCGCGGCGTGGAAGGCGTCGACGCGGGCGCGGATCGTGGACTCGTCGCCCCAGGCGAAGACGGCGTCGATGAGGCGGTCGCTGCCGCCGCCGGTGACGTCGGCTTCGGTGAAGCCGAGGTTGAGGAAGTTCTTGGTGTAGTTCGGCAGCTGCAGGTACATGGCGAGGTAGGCGCGGGCCGTCGCGCGGGCGCGGGCCGGGTCGGAGTCGAGTACGACCTTGAACTCCGGGGCCAGCAGCGGGCCCTCGCCGAGGCGCTCGCGGGCCTGCGCCGTGTGCTCGGGGGTGACCAGGTAGGGGATCGCACCGGCCGCCCGGTCCCGGGACAGCTCCAGCATCCTGGGGCCGAGCGCCGCCAGCAGCCGGTGGCCGGCCCGCATGCCCGCCTTGTCCAGGTCGTCGAGATAGCCGACCATCGTCGAGTACGGGCGGCTGTACCCCTCGACCCGCGGGCCGTGGCTCACGCCGAGGCCGAGCACGAAGCGGCCGGGGTGGGACACCTCCAGCTCGGCGAAGCCCGCCGCCGCCGAGGACGCCTCGTGCTCCCAGATGCTCTGGATGCTGGTGCCGACGACGATCCGCGAGGTCGCCTCGATCAGCGGGGCGGCGTCCCGGGCCGCGGTGTTGCCGCCCAGCCACAGGGCACCGTAGCCGAGCTGCTCCAACTCGGCGGCGGCCTGGGCGCGTTCCGCGTCGCCCGACGGGTCCTCCCCGGAGCGCAGTTGCACGCTCCAGACGCCGTACCGTCCGACCGATTCCTTCAGAGAAGCCGTCGCGTCGTTCATCGGTTGCGATCCCTCCGGTGGGCACCGTGATCATCCTGCGTACCTGCCTGCCAACCACGGGTACCCACCGGTGATTCCCCGAGCGCGCCGTCCGGGGCCGTTCGGGCTACTCGCCCAGGAACCGCTCCAGCGCCTCCACCACGAGCCGGTGGTCCTCGACCTGCGGCAGCCCGGACACGGTCACCGAGCCGATCACACCGATGTCGGCCACGGTGATCGGGAACGAGCCGCCGTGCGCCGCGTACGTGTCGGCGTCGAGCCGCGAGGACTCCTCGAACGTCGTGCCCTTGGCCCGGAAGCGGGAGCCGACCAGGTACGACGCGGAGCCGTACCGCTCCACCACCCGGCGCTTGCGGGCGATCCAGGCGTCGTTGTCGGGGGTCGAACCGGGCAGGGCCGCGTGGAAGAGCTGCTGGCCGGCGCGGTGGATGTCGACGGCCACCGGTGCCCGGCGCTCCCGGGCCAGCTCGACCAGGAGGGAGCCGAGCGCCCACGCGTCGTCGTTCGTGAACCGGCGGAAGACCAGGCGGCGTTCCTGGGCCTCCAGTTCCTCCACGGTCGGGACGGCTGTGTCGGGGGACGGGCTCACAGCGAGACCACCATTCCGTCGCGGGCGGACCGGCGGGCCGCCTCCAGTACCTCCAGGGCGGCGGCCGCCTCCCGGGCGCCGACCGGGTTCGGGCCGCCGTCCAGCAGGGCCTTCGCCACCGCCGCGTAGTAGGCGGGGTAGTCGCCCGCCACGGTCGCCTCCACGTGTCCGCCGCCGGTGAGCGGGGACTCCCCGGCGCCCACGCGGCCCCACAGCGACTCGTCCTCCTCGCCCCAGCCGGGGCCCGGCCGCTTGCCCTCGCGCAGCGCCGCCTCCTGCGGGTCGAGGCCGTGCTTGACGTAGCCGGCCTTCGAGCCCAGGACGCGGAAACGGGGGCCGAGCTGGGCGGCGGTGGAGGAGGCGTAGAGGTGGGAGCGGACGCCGCTCGCGTGCGTGATCGCGATGAACGTGTCGTCGTCCGCCTCCGCGCCCGCGCGCCGGACGACCGACTCGGCGTACACCTGCGTGGCCGGGCCGAAGAGGACGAGCGCCTGGTCCACGACGTGGCTGCCGAGGTCGTACAGGAGACCTCCGATCTCTGCCGGGTCGCCGGACTCGCGCCAGCCGCCCTTCGGCTTCGGCCGCCAGCGCTCGAAGCGCGACTCGAACCGCCATACGTCGCCCAGCGCGTCCTCGGCCAGCAGCTTGCGGAGGGTGAGGAAGTCGTTGTCCCAGCGGCGGTTCTGGAAGACGGAGAGCAGCAGGCCGCGCTCCTCCGCCAGCGTCGCCAGCTCGCGCGCCTCGGCCGCCGTGCCCGCGACCGGCTTGTCCACCACGACCGGCAGACCCGCCTTCAGGGCCGTCGTCGCGAGCGGTACGTGCGTCTTGTTCGGGGAGGCGATGACGACCAGGTCCAGCTCGGCGGCCCGCTCGAACAACTCGTCCGGAGCGGCGACGGTCCGCACGTCCGGGAACTCGGCGCGGGCCTGCCGCTGCCGGTCGGGGTTCGAGGTGACCACCGTGTCCAGGGCCAGGCCCTCGGTGGCTGCGATCAGCGGGGCGTGGAACACGGAGCCCGCGAGGCCGTAGCCGACGAGGCCGACGCGCAGGGGGCTGCCGGGAGGAGTACCAGTCATGCCTCCCACTTTCGCAACGCTGTTGCCAAAGTGCAAGCGCCGGGGACAATGGAGGCGTGAACAGGGCGAACGATGGGGTCGGCGGGAACGGCGGCTACGGCGCGTACGGCGGCAGTGCGGGTGCGGGTGCGGGTGCGGGTGCCGGGTCGGGTGCGGGTGCCGGGTCGGGTGGGGGGGCCGGGTCGGGCACGGGTACGGGCGTGGGCCTCGCGGTGGGTGGCGCCAACCTCGCGGTGGGCGGCGCCAACCTGCTCGCCCTGCGCAGCCACAACACCGCTCTGGTGCTCGACCTGCTGCGCACCGCCGGTGCCGAGGGCATCAGCCGGCTGGAGCTCGCCGAGCGGACCGGGCTCACCCCGCAGGCGGTCAGCAAGATCACCGCCCGGCTCCGGGAGGACGGCCTCGCCGCCGAGGCCGGACGCCGGGCGTCCACGGGCGGCAAGCCGCGCACGGTACTGCGCCTGGTGCCGGAGGCGGGCCATGCGCTCGGCGTGCACCTGGACCGGGACGAGCTGCGGGCGGTGCTGGTCGACCTCGACGGTGCCGTGGTGGGGGAGCGGCGCTCCCCGCTGGATCTGGGGGCGGGCGCGGAGGCCGTGGTGGAGGCGGTGGCGGGGGTGGCCCGGGAGCTGGTCGCCGACACGCTGAACCCGCCGGCAGGGGCCCTCGCCGCCGCGCCCACCCTCCTCGGCCTGGGCGTCGCCCTCCCGGGCCCGCTCGACCACATCCGGGGCGTGCTGCACCGGGTCACGGGGTTTCCGGAGTGGGACGGGTTCCCGTTGCGGGACGCGCTGGCGCGGCGGCTCGGCGTGCCGGTCGTCGTCGACAAGGACACCAACGCGGCGGCGCTGGGCCTCTCGGTCGGTCTTGCGGCCGGCGGTGAGGGGGAGGGTGGCGGTGAGTGGGGCGGTGCGGGTGGCCGCGACGGTGGCGGTGAAGGCGGTCGCGACGGTGAGGGCGGTCGTAAGGGTGACGGTGAGGGTGGCGGCTTGGGCGGTCGCGGAGGCGACGGTGTGGGTGGTCGTGAGGGTGGCGGCGGCGGTCGCGAGGGTGGCGGTGTGGGCGGCGAAGAGGGTGGCGAGGAGAGCGGTGGCGCGGGTGGCGGCGCGGGCGTCGGCGCGGGCGGCTCCTTCGCCTACCTGCACCTCGGTACGGGACTCGGCGCCGGCCTCGTCTTCGGTGGCGGCGTGCACCGGGGCGCCCGGACCGGCGCCGGGGAGTTCGGGCACCAGGTCATCCAGTTGGACGGGCCGCCCTGCACCTGCGGCGCTCGCGGCTGCATAGAGGCCCTGTGCCTCGGTGCCGTGGCCCGCGGCGACCTCGCGGAGGCGGCCAGGGTGCTGGGCGCGGGCGCCGCGAACCTCGTCGGGCTGCTCGACATCGACCTGGTCCTGCTGGGTGGCCGTACCGTCGCCGCCGCGCCCGAGGCCTTCGTCCACGGGGTCGGCGCCGTCCTCGACGCCCGCGCCCGGCGAGAGGGCGGACGCGACGGCGCCGTACCGGTGCGGATCGCGCCCGGCGGGACGCGCGGAGTCGCGGAGGGCGCGGCCCAGCTGCTGCTCGCGCCGCTGTTCGGGCGCGGCGACGCCTGACGGGGCCCGGCCGACATCCCGGTGCCGGGCGAGTCCCCCCCGTGCCGGGCGAGCCCCCGTGCCGGGCGAGCCCCCGGTGCCGGGCGAGCCCCCCGTGCCGGGCGAGCCCCCCGTGCCGGGCGGGCTCCGTGCCGGGCGGGCCCCGTGCGGGCCTGCGCCGCCGCTCAGCGGCCCACCGCGCACGCGTCCCCGTTGAGCATGAACCGCGGTGGTGGTGACGCGTCACCGGTGTGGTCGGCGAGATAGCCGAGCGTCACGCTCGCGCCCGGCGCGATGGCGGCGTTGTGCGAGGCGCTGCCCGCCGAGATCGTGTTGCTGCCCTGCGTCAGTTCCGTGTTCCAGTCGGATACGACCGTCTGCCCGAGGGCCAGCGGGAACTCGAGCGTCCAGCCGTTCACCGGGGCGTCGCCGGTGTTGGTGACGGTGAGGTCGACCGTCGTACCGGTGCCCCAGGCCGTGACCGTACGGTCCACCCGGCAGGTGGGTTCCTCGCGCGTGAACGACACGCGGTGCAGGCCGCCGGGCAGGTCGTTCACGACGTAGAACTCCCCGTCGACCGTCGTGCCGATCGACGTCACCTGGGTCGGCATCTCCCCGATCTCGGCCTGCTCGTAGCCGCCCCGGCCGTCGGGGCGCAGCGCCCACACGGTGGACGAGCAGTAGTCGGTGGCGATGTAGGTGCCGCCGACCAGGTCGGCGTACCGCTCGCCCCGGTAGACGTGGCCGCCGATCACCGAGCAGCCGCCGGTGTAGGGGGAGTAGGTGAAGACCGGCTCGGTGTACTCCTCGCCCGGCGCGCAGTCTCCGCCGGTGAACTTCTCCAGCCCTTCGTAGCAGGACCAGCCCAGGTTGAGTCCGCCCTGTCCGGCGGCGAGGTGGTCGATCTCCTCCCAGCGGCCCTGGCCGACGTCGCCGATCCACAGCGAGCCGTCGGCGCGGTCGAAGGAGAACCGCCAGGGGTTGCGCAGCCCGTACTGCCAGATCTCCGCGCGGGCGCCCTCGGTGCCGACGAAGGGGTTGTCGGCGGGGACGCAGTAGGCGAGCGGGGCGCAGGCGCGGCTCACGTCGACGCGCATGATCTTGCCCAGCAGGGTGTCCAGCCGCTGCCCGGCGTCGAAGGGGTCACCGGAGCCGCCGCCGTCGCCGATGCTCCAGTACAGGTTGCCGTCGGGGCCGAACGCGAGCTGGCCGCCGTTGTGGTTGCTGTACTCGGCGTGCTCCTGGGAGAGCAGGGGCTCCAGGCGGGACTCGTCGAGCCGGTAGCGGGCCAGGGTGACCGCGCCGTCGGGGAGTGCCGTGTACGCCAGGTACAGGTCCCGGCTGTCGGCGAAGTCGGGCGGGAGGGCGATGCCGAGCAGGCCGCGCTCGTTGCCCGACTCGTCCACGGCCGGGGTGATGTCGAGCAGCGGGGGCCCGGCCAGGCCGGTGTCCGGGTGGTAGACGCGGACGGTGCCGCGCTTCTCGGTGACGAACAGGCGGTCCGTGCCGTCGTCGGGGGCGGCGAGGGCGGTGGGCCGTCTCAGACCGGAGGCGACCTGAGTGGCGGTGGCGCTGAGCGAGGGGAGGGGGACGGGGGGCGCCTCTGCCGGTGCCTCTGCCGGTGCCGGTGTGGCTGTGGCTGTGGCCGTGGTCGTGGCCACGGCGGGCGCGGGGGTCAGCGTGGTCAGCAGGACGGCCGGCAGCAGCGCCGTGGCGAGGGTGCTCAGGACGAGCGTCAAGCGACGCCGCACGCGATGGGCATGTATATGACAATCCATAGGACCTTCTCGTCCCTCTTCCGTAGGCGTCGGACGTCGGGCGTCGAACGTCGAACGTCGAACGTCGAACGTCGAACGTCGGACGTCGGACGTCGGACGTCGGACGTCGGACGTCGAACGTCGGACGTCGGGCGTCGGACGTCGGTGGCGTGGGAGCGCTCCCGTGGCGCTCCCGAACCCAGGCTGCGGCCCCCGAAGCGGAGCGGCAACGCGTGATTGCGCCACTTTCACGCCGTGTGGCGCGAACAGTGCGGTGCCGGCGGCGGCCGGCCGCCGATCGAGTGGTCCCCGTCCTCCGTCCGGGCGGCATGGCCCGAATGGCGGTGCCCGCATCCGCGATCCATCGGCACGCTCATGTGTTTATGCGACTGTTCACGCCCGCGTCCCCCTGCCTGGTGGCGGCAGCCGCCCTCCTCGCCGCCTCCGCCTCCGCGTCCGCCGTCCTCGCCCCCGCCACCCCCGCGCACGCGGACCCCCGGGCCCCGCTGCCCGCCTGTACGGCCCCGGACGACCACACCTTCCCCCTCACCACCCGCATCCACGGCGGCCCCGCCGGCTACGAGGCCGGCGGCGGCTACGGCACCTGGTACCTGGACCTCACCAACACCACCTCCCGCGGCTGCGAGGGCATCCACCCTGTCGTCGTCCTCGTCGACGAGGATCGGGCTCTGGAGCCGTCGCAGCCCCGCCTGGAGTTCTACGACGGCTCCCGGCCGCGTCCCGTCGCCTTCGAGGCGACCGACCGGGACGAGCTGATCGGCGCGTTCGGCGAGGACGCCGCCGACGAGGATTCCGGATTTCCCGGTTTCACCGTCGGCCCCGGCAAGACCCTCACCGTCAAGGTGCGGCTCGCGTTCACCTCGGACACCGCCCCGGGTGAGGTCACCGCCAATGCGGCCGTCGTCCAGCGCCGCGGCGGGGACGGCGAGTGGATCGGCCAGTCGAACGACTACCGCTTCCGTGTCGGCGCCGGTGAGCAGGCCGCCGCGCAGGGCACCGACCCCGCGGCCCCGTCCGGCTCCGCCGACCCCGCCGCCCCCTCCGTCGCCGCCACCCCGGACGACCAGGGCACCGGCATCCCGTTCGCCGACGAACTCGCCGGCACCGGACTGGGCCGGGTGGACGCGGCACTGGGCGCCACCGCCCTGCTCGTCGCCGCCGGCGCCGCGGCCGTACTGCTGGCCCGCAGGCGCCGCTGAGACGCACCGGGCCGGGACGCCGGCGCGGGTACCGGGCGCCCCTCCCCGGGGTCCCGGTGCCCCTGCCGTCCAACGCCGCTCCCACCACCCCCGCGCTCCCCGCCACCCCCATCAGCGGCCATCCCTCCGCGGACTACCCGAACGAGCCGCGTGCCGAAGTACTACGCGGTCGAGGAGAAGGAGCTCACCTCCTGCATCGACGCCTGGAAGTCGGCCACCGGCGACCGAGCCGCCCCGCACGGCCCGTGTCCGCCGCCGCTGCACCGCGGGCGAGAACTGGTACCGGGTGATCGACGGGGTCCGTCCGGCGCAGTCCTGATTAGGCTGTGGGGCGCCGGTACGCCGTGGTTCCGGCGCCCCCGCCCTCGCCCCACCGCACGCCAGGAGTTCGTTGCACATGGCAGACCGCAAGCCCATCGAGTCGTGGCTCACCGACATGGACGGCGTTCTCATCCACGAGGGCGTGCCGATCCCCGGCGCCGACGCCTTCATCAAGAGGCTCCGCGAGTCCGGCAAGCCCTTCCTGGTCCTCACCAACAACTCGATCTACACCCCGCGCGATCTGCACGCCCGGCTGCGCCGCATGGGCCTGGAGGTGCCGATCGAGTCCATCTGGACCTCGGCGCTGGCCACCGCCCAGTTCCTCCAGGACCAGCGGCCCGGCGGCTCGGCGTACGTCATCGGCGAGGCCGGCCTGACCACCGCCCTGCACGACATCGGCTACATCCTCACCGACCACGACCCCGACTACGTCGTCCTCGGCGAGACCCGCACGTACTCCTTCGAGGCCATGACGAAGGCGGTACGGCTGATCAACGCCGGCGCCCGGTTCATCTGCACCAACCCCGACGAGACCGGCCCCTCCACCGAGGGCCCGCTCCCGGCGACCGGGGCGGTGGCCGCGCTGATCACCAAGGCGACCGGCAAGCAGCCGTACTTCGCCGGCAAGCCCAACCCGCTGATGATGCGCACCGGGCTCAACGCGATCGGCGCCCACTCCGAGAGCAGCGCGATGATCGGCGACCGCATGGACACCGACGTGCTGGCCGGCATGGAGGCCGGGATGCAGACCTTCCTCGTCCTCACCGGCCTGACCCGGCCCGAGCAGGTCGAGAACTTTCCCTACCGCCCGTCCAAGGTGGTCGACTCGATCGCCGACCTGGTCGAACGGGTCTGAGGCCCGTGGAGCGGCGGTAAACCCGCCCGCCGCCGCTGTAACCCGTTCGGAGCAGCCGGGCCCCCGCGCAGGATGCGGGGGCCCGTCCAGCGGGGGAGTCTCCAGGTAACTGGAGGTGCACGATGGGCTCACTGAAAGTCACTCTCTGTGCCGGAGCCGCGGTGGCCGCGGCCCTCGCACCGATCGCGGCGCTCGCACCGGCCGCGTACGCGGTGGACGGCGCAGGCGTCTCGGTGTCACCGTCCACACCCGCGCCCGGCGGCGACGTCGAGCTCCGCGTGGCGGACTGCACCGAGAAAACGGCCCTCGCCGTGTCGGCGGCCTTCGCCTCTGACGTACGGCTCACCCTGGCCGCGAAGGACGGCGTCCTCGTCGGGGCCGGCACGGTCCGCTCCACCGTGGAGGCCGGCGCGTACGCCGTACAGGTCAAGTGCGGCGACGACGCCCGCAAGGGCACTGTCACCGTCGCCGACCGGCGCCGCCCGGCCGCCCCCGCCTCTCCCGTCGCACCCGTCGACGCGGGCGGCGGCGGCACCGCGCCGCTGGCCGCCGCCGACGCCCGGGAGGCCCGCCCCGAGCCTCCCGGCACGGCGCACACCGTGACCGGCCTGGTGCTCGCGGGCATCGCCGCCGTCGCCGTCGCGCTGCGCGGTGTCCGCAGCCGGAGCCGCGGGACGGAATGACCATGTCCGAACAGGACCAGCGACGCACCGTCGGCTCCGGCCGCTTGGTGACCGGCATCGCCTGGACGGTGCTGCTGCTCGGGCTGTGGCTGTGGGGCCGCGAGGCCACCGGCGTCCGCGAGGGCATATCCGTGCCGGCCACCGGCGACATGGCGGCGGCCGGCCGACCGCCTGACGTACCGCTGCCGCCCGCCCACGAGCCCCTCGGCGACGCCCTGCCGCAGCGCCTGGACATCCCCGAACTCGACATCCGGGCCCCGGTCCTCACCAGCGGCCTCGACACCAAGGGCGCCATCGAACCACCGCCCTTCGACCGCCCCGGCTCCGTCGGCTGGTACGCGGACGGCGTGACGCCGGGAGCGGCCGGGACCGCGCTCATGGTCGGCCACGTCGACACCGAGACCCGGCCCGCCGTCTTCTACGAGGTCAGCACCCTGGAACCCGGAGAGACGATCCGTGTGGTCCGCGAGGACGCCGGGGTGGCCGAGTTCACCGTCGACGACGTCCAGGTCCTCACCCGCGACGGCTTCGACGCCCAGCAGGCCTACGGGCCGCACAGCACGGGCCGCGCCGAACTCCGCCTGATCACCTGCGGCGGCACCTTCGACCGCGCCACCAGCAGCTACACGGCCAACGTGGTCGTATCGGCGTACCTCACGGGTACCGGCTCCTAGGGACCTCCGGGCCAGTATCCGGGAACCTCGTGGGTGCCACAGGCGTATGTCAGGATTGAGCCTTGGAACAGTGCACCCAGGGGGGTTGGATGTACGGCAGCAGGGGGGCCGGAAACTTGTCCACGAGGCGAGCGTCCGCAGTGGTGCTGGGGGCGGCGCTGCTGCTCGCGGGCTGCTCCTCGTCCGGTGACGGCGAGGGCAAGGACAAGAACGCGGGCGCCGGGATAACCCAGCAGCCCAAGGAGGCCGACCCGTTCTGGGTCAATCCGGACGGCAACGCGGCCCAGCAGCTGACGGCCTTGCAGAAGTCCGACAAGAAGGACCAGGCCGAGCAGATCCGCAAGATCGCCCAGCAGCCGACCGGCGAGTGGATCAGCCCGGAGAACCCCGAGGAGCAGGCCCGGGGCTTCACCGAGGCCGCCGGCGAGGCCGGCCGCACCGCGCTCCTCGTCCTCTACAACATCCCGCACCGCGACTGCGGCCAGTACTCGGGCGGCGGCGCCGCCGACGGCGACGCCTACCGCGACTTCATCGACGGCGTCGCCAAGGGCATCGGCGACCGCTCCGCCACGGTCGTCCTGGAGCCGGACGCGGTGCTCCACCTGGTGGACGGCTGCACCCCGGAGCAGTTCCACGAGGAGCGCTACGACCTCCTCAAGGGCGCCATCGCCAAGCTCACCGCGCTGGAGAACACCAAGGTCTACCTGGACGCGGGCAACGCCGGCTGGGGCCACCCCGACCAGATCTTCGAGCCGCTGAAGTGGGCGGGCATCGACCAGGCCGACGGCTTCTCGGTCAACGTCTCGAACTTCTACACCACCGAGGACTCCATCGCCTACGGCAAGCAGCTCTCGGCCAAGGTCGGCGGCAAGCACTTCGTCATCGACACCAGCCGCAACGGCAACGGCCCCTACACCGGGGGCGACCCGGGCGAACGCTGGTGCAACCCGCCGGGCCGGGCCCTCGGCGAGACCCCGACCACGAAGACCGCCGACCCCCTGGTCGACGCCTACCTGTGGGTCAAGCGCCCGGGGGAGTCGGACGGCGAGTGCAAGGGCGGCCCGAAGGCCGGCGAGTGGTGGCCGGAGTACGCCCTGAAGCTGGCGCAAGGATAGGAAACTTAGGGGCGCGGGGGCTGCGCGACAAGCCGCAGCGCTCCCGCGCCCCTGGTCACCACCTGCGGGAGCGCTACGGCACGTGCACCCACTCCGCCTTGGAAGGCGTGCCCTCCCCGTCAGTCACGAACATCATGTACCACCCCGACTGAACCAGGTTCTTGTTCTCGGGAACCGTCACCGTCAACTGGTCCCCGTCGGCCTTGAAGTCCAGCGCGATCGACCGCTGGTCGACATCCGTGACATGCGTCGACGCGCTCGGCCGGATCAGCCGCACCTTCTTGACCGACTCCGCCGCCCGGGACGTGAACGCCCCCGACTCACCACGCTCGATGGTCTGCGGGCCCCCGGAGAGGTCCGGCCGGGAATCCCGGTACAGGTACGGCGGCGTGTAGATCTCGATGCGCTGCTCGAACTTGCCCGGCTTGGTGTTGGCCTTGTCGGCGTAGAGCGAGTCCGACCCGAAGAACATCATGCGGCCGTCGGGCAGCAGGATCGAACCGGAGTGGTAGTTCCTGCCGACCAGCGGATCGGCGACCCGCTCGAACTCGTTGGTGTCCGGGTGGTACAGCCGTGCCTGGAGGATGTTGGAGTCGCTGCGGCCCCGGTAGTCCTGCGAACCGCCGGAGACCAGCACGCTGTCGTCCGGCAGGATCGAGGCCTGCGGATAGCGCGTGCCCTTGTCCAGTGACGGCCCGTCCGTGAACTTCGGGCCGTCCGCCTCAAGGTCGACGATCCGGGTCTTCTCGCTGGACAGCTTGGACTCGCCGACGCCGCCGCCGCCGATCACCATGTACTTCTCGTCCTGCGCGGGCGGCAGCAGCACCGAGTTGGCGGTCTCCAGCATGTCGGCGTCGCTCAGGCCGGGGACCTTGGTGAACTTGTTGGTCTCCACGTCCCAGATGCCCGGATCGCGGCCCACGTCGTCGGGGCCGTAGCCGGCGTTCGCGCCCGAGTAGAAGACCTTGCCGTTCTGCATCAGGAACAGCGCCGGGTACGTCGGGAACTGGCGGACCTGCTCGGTGTAGGTCCACTCCTTGGTCTCCGGGTCGTAGATCTCGTTCTTGCCCGGGACCAGCTGGCCGATGTCGTCGAGGCCGGAGACGCTGAGGATCTTGCCGTCGCTCAGGGTGGTGAGCGTCGGATACCAGCGGGCCTCGTGCATCGGGTCGACCTTGATGTACTTCTCGGCGACCGGGTCGAACTCGAAGGCGTCCCGGATGCCCTGGAAGTCCTTCTTGTCGAGGGCGAGCTTCTGCGCGATGCCGTACGTGTTCTGCGCGTCCGCGCCCGACAGGCCATGGACGCGGTAGTTGTCCTGGGTGCCCGTCTCGTACTGCCGGCCGCTCTTCTGCGCCTCGACGTAGATCCGGCCGATGCCCGGGTCGTTGCGCAGGAACTCGCCGGTCGCCTTGTCGAAGACCTTCTCGGCGCGGGGCACCAGCACCGGGTCCTTGGAGACGAAGGTCTTCTTGTTCTCCTTGCCGGTGAACCTGGTGCCCGCCGGCAGGGTGAGCGGCTTGTCCGGGTTCTCGTTGTGGACGATCATCAGGCCGCCGGCCTTGGTGACGTCGCCCTTGAGCTTCTCGTACCGCTTGGTGCCGCCGGCGATCAGCAGGTTGCCGTTGGCGAGCTGGGTGTGGCCGGTGCAGAACAGGTCGGTGGGCGTCGGCACCTTCTTGATGGTCCCCTTGACCGGGTCCCAGATACGGGTGTCGAACCGCTTCGCGTCGAAGTTGTCCTGGTTGTTGCCCGACCCCGCGACGAGCAGCACCTTACCGGTGCGCAGCAGCGCCGCGTGGATGGTGTTCTGCCGGTACTTCTCGGGAAACTCGATGATCTCCCATTTGCCGTTGGCGGCCTTGTACTCCGGCTCGTTGATCTTGTACTGGTGGTATTTCTCGGTTCCGAAGCGGTAGAGCCACGGCCCGTTCATCCCGGCCAGCGCGACTACCACCGCCGTACCTATCGCGAAGCGACGGGCGCGGCGGCGGCCGGCACGGTCCTTCATTCCTTACGTCCCCCAAGTCCACCAAGGGCGATCTGCATGGTCTGGTCGTTGCCTCCGTCGGAGGCCGCCCAGCTGGGCTTCTGCTGCGGCGCGTGCGGCGCGTACTGCGCGTGCGGCGCGTGCGGTGCGTGCGGCGCGTAGGCCGGCGCGGGTGCCGCGTCCGCGGGCGCCGGCTGCTGCGACGGGACCCGCGTGTCGGGTTCCGCCGCCACGGCGGGCGGTTGCTTCTTCGCCTTCCGCAGTTCGTGGCGCCAGGAGAACATCGGCGACGCGGTGATCAGCAGCGCGAACGTCGCCCAGATGATCATCGCGGGGTGCGCGTGACCGTAGACGAAGCCGGCGGCGATCGAGCCGCCGAAGATCAGGATGAAGTACCAGTGGTACCGGAAGGTCCCGAAGAGGGTGTCCGGGCTGGCCGAGTCGCCCTTGGGCGTGACCACGAACTTGCTCTTGCGGCGCAGTACGGAGTCGATGAGCGCCTTCGCGTAGAGCGGCGCCGACAGCGCGGACATGACCATGCCCGCCACACCGCCGGAGCCCTCCGGCTCGTGCGGCGAGACGTTGTGGCGGCGGTTCCAGACGTACAGGCCGATCTGGAGGGCGGAGGCGTTGCCGTAGAGCATCAGCCAGACCGCCGGGTCGATGTTGACACCCGAGGCGCCCAGGCCCAGGAACAGGCAGCAGCTCAGCGCCGCCAGGATCCAGTTCAGGGCCGACATCGGGTAGAAGATGATCATCATCGTGTAGTTGAAGAGCTTGCTCGGCGGGAGCGAGTACCAGCCCTTCCAGTACTGCTTGAGGATCGTCTCGTACGTCCCTCGCGACCAGCGCATCTGCTGGGTGAAGAAGTCCGTCCAGGCGTTCGGGCCCTCGCCGACCGCGAGCACGTCCGGGGTGTAGACCGAGCGCCACTTGCGGCCGGTGGCCGGGTTCTTGTGTCGGTGGATCTCGAAGCCGGTCGCCATGTCCTCGGTGATCGAGTCGTACAGGCCGCCGATCTGCTTCAGGGCGCTGATGCGCACCGCGTTGGAGGTGCCCACGAACATCGGCGAGCCGTACCGGTTGCCCGCGCGCTGGATCAGCGCGTGGAAGAGGAACTGCTGCGACTCGGCGGCCTTGGTGATCGGGTTGTCGTAGTTGCCGTAGACCTGCGGGCCGATGACGAAGCCGACGTCCGGGTCGCGGAAGAAGCCGAGCATCCGCTCCAGGTAGTTGGGCAGCGGCACGTGGTCGGTGTCGACCGAGGCGAAGAAGTCGTAGTCGCCGCCGTGCGCGTCCAGCCAGGCGTTGTAGTTGCCGTGCTTGGTCTTGGCGCGGTGCGGGCCCTTGGGCATGTTCCACTTCGCGACGCCCTTGCGGGAGAAGTGGTGCACGCCGAGGCGCTCGCAGACCGCCTTGACCTCGGGGTCGTCGCCCTCGTCGAGGAGCCAGACGTGCATCAGACCGCGGTGGCGGATCTTCACGGCCGCCTCCAGGGTCTTCGTCACCATCTCCAGCGGCTCCTTGCCGGGCACGAAGGAGGTGAGGAAGGCGACCCGGGTGCCGGTCTCGGGCACCACCGGGATCGGGTCGCGGGCGACCAGGGTGGCGTGCGCGTTCGACAGCACGTTCAGGCAGCGGAACAGCTCGATCAGGCCGATCGAGACGAGCATCACGATGTCGAGCGCGGGCAGCCAGTCGAAGGCCGCGTAGTCGCGCTCGGTCCAGTGCGTGGGCTGGAGCAGCCAGACCAGCAGCACCACCGACAGCAGCGGGGCGGCGGCCAGCATCAGGGAGACCCGGATGCGGTGCGGCTCCTGCGATATCAGCGAGCGGTACTGGACCTTGTACGGCTTGTGCGGGTCGGGCTGGGTGAGGGGGCCCGCGAGCCGGCTGTAGTGCTCGTAGTCGTACCTCGGCAGGGTCTTCTGTATCCGGCGGAACGAGCCGGTGTTCCAGGTCCGATGCGCGGGCACCCTGAGCTGGGTGGTCTGGGACGGGTCGTGGTCCTGCCCGGCGCCCGTCGGCGTCGACGTCATGAGTCATCCCCCCACACGCGGGTCACGCGTGTTTGGTCGCTTCCATCGTCCGCTCCGGTCCCCCTCGACCTTCACGCACGTAACAGTGGTGGGTAGCTGTCACCACGGCATCCACACCTTATATAGACATGGAATGGCGACCCCCGGTTGCATGATGCCCCCCTCGGCATCCCCTCGGCATCCGGCCCCCCCCAACCGGACCAGGGTTCTACGGCGTTCGCCATGATCGCAAGATGTCCGGAGGCCGGGCACACCGAAGGCCCCTCGTGTGCTACGAGGGGCCTTCGGTCGTCGGTGCGCCGCCAGGGACTCGAACCCCGGACCCGCTGATTAAGAGTCAGCTGCTCTAACCAACTGAGCTAGCGGCGCCTGCTGACCTGCACAACTCTACCGGATGCCGGGCGCTGCTCCGGACCGCGCCCGGGGGCCGCGGGGCGCCCCGGAGGGATCGCGCCCGCCGCCGTGTACATCATTCGGACCGTCAGCATGCGCGCGAAGATGACAGTTGAGAAACTGACCGACATGTACCGAAGTGCACCGCTGCGGACATTTTCACCGGGAGTGTGAGGGGAATCGCATGAAGGCTCCCGTATTCGAGGAGATCGACCCCGCGAGCGACTGCGACTGCCCCGGTTGCCGTCACTGGCGCCGTGTCCTGCCGCATTCCCCGGCCGGCCGCGCTCCCGCCCATCCGGCGGCCCGCCGCGCGCTGATCGTGGCCGCCGCGACCGCCACCGCCACCGCCACCGGCGCCCTGGGCGCGGGGCAGGCGGCAGCGGCGCCGACGGCCGTTCACGCGTTCCACCGGCCGGGCGATCCCGCAGCCGACGAGCCCGACACCCCGCAGGGCCCCAGGGCCCCGCTGCACGGCCCGACCGGGACGCCGGCGGCGCCCCCCACCGGTGCGGAACCGGCCACGATCACCCGTACGGAGATCATCAACCGGGCCAAGACCTGGGTCACCGCCAAGGTGCCCTACAGCATGACCGCCTACTGGTCGGACGGTTACCGGCAGGACTGCTCGGGTTATGTGTCGATGGCCTGGAAGCTCCCCACGAACGAATGGACGGGCAGCCTCGGCACGTTCGCCGACCGCATCACCAAGGAGGAGCTCCAGCCCGGCGACATCCTGCTGTTCCACAATGCGGCCGACCCCCAGAAGGGCTCCCATGTGGTGATCTTCGGCGGCTGGACGGACCACACCCGCACCGCCTACACGGCCTACGAACAGACCCCGCCGCACACCCGCAGGCTCGCCACGCCGTACGCCTACTGGAGCAACTCCGCCCAGTACCTGCCCTACCGCTACAAGGGAGCCACCACGACCACGGCCGGTGGGGCACCCGCGGCCACGGCCTACCCGGGGGCGTCCTCCTTCGGCCCCGGCGCAGACAACGAGAACGTCACCGAGCTGGGCCGGATGCTCGTCGCCCGCGGCGCCGGACGCTTCTACTCCGCGGGGTCCGGCCCCCGCTGGTCGGACGCGGACCGCAGGGCCACCGAGGCGTTCCAGCCGGCCCAGGGCCGGCGGGGCGAGGAGGCCGACGGGCTGCCCGGCCCGGGCACCTGGCGGCTGCTGAAGACCGGCGGGGGAAAGGACATCGCGGCCCCGGCGGCCGGCCCGGCGTCGCACGGGGTGGCCGGCTACCCCGGACGGGCGATGTTCGGGCCGGGCGCGGACAACCCGTACGTCACCAGGCTCGGCGGGCAGCTGGTGAGGAAGGGATTCGGCAAGCACTACACGACCGGGCCGGGCCCGCGCTGGGGCGAGGCGGACCGGCGGGGCGTCGAGGCCTTCCAGCGCGCCCAGGGCTGGCGCGGTGGCGCGGCGGACGGCTACCCGGGCCCGGAGACCTGGCGGCGGCTCTTCTCCTGACCGTCCGCCCAGCGGTGACCACCCGTCCATGACGCATCTGGCGCGGAGGCTGGAGCACGCATGAGTACGACCTCTTCCACGAACCCGGACACCAAGCCGCCGGCCCCGCCCGGGCCCGGAGCGCCCGAAGGCGCGGCGGAGGCGGGCCACCGGCCCGCCCGGCTCATCCACAACGAGGCCACCACCGAGATCCCCGTCCACCTGCTGTTCCGCGACGACCCGCATCCGGCGCCGATGGCGCTGCGGTCGGCGGTCGTCGGCCGTCGGCAGGGCACGGGGGAGCAGCCCAGGACGCGGCGCCCCGTCGCCGCGCGCCCGCGCCCCGCGCCGAGCGTCGACCCGGAGCTGACGGAGCGTCCGGCCCGGGTGCTGCCCGGCGCCGCGGGCGTGGCCGCCGGTGCCTGCGGTGCGGCGGGCTGCGCGGTCACCTCCTGGTGGGCCGGGCTCGTACCGCCGCTCACGGCCGAGGCGTTCGGGCTGCCGGCGTACGCGGGGGCCGGGCTCGGGCCCGCGCAGTGGGCGGCGTACGCGGCCGCGGGGGCGCTGGGGCTGTTCGGGTTCGGCGGGCTGGCCCGGGGCCGGACCGGGCGGGCCTGGGTGCTCGGCCTGTTCGGCCGCTACCGGGGGACCGTGCGGCGCACCGGCCTGATGTGGGTCAACCCGCTGCTGCTGCGCCGCCGGGTCGACGTCCGGCTGCGGCACTGGCGCAGCGAGCCGATGCTCGCGGCCGACGGCAACGGGGTCGCGCTCAGGGCGGTGACGCTGGTGGTGTGGCGGGTGCGGGACACGGCGCGGGCCACGCTGGGCGTCGAGGACCACGAGACGTACCTGCGCGAATGCGTGGAGGCGGCGCTGGCCCGGGTCCCCGTGGAGCCCCTCGGCACGGTCCGCAGCTCCGCGGACGTGGCCGGCGAGACGCTCACCCGGCTGGTGACGGCGGATGCGGCGCCGGTCGGCCTGGAGGTGTTCTCGGTGCGACCGGTCCAGGTGGAGTACGCCCCGGAGGTCGCCGCCGCGATGCACCGGCGCCGGATCGCCGCGCTGGACGCGGCGCAGCGGGCCAGCGTGCTCACCGCGGTGGTCGACTCGGTGGAGGACACGGTGACCCGGCTGACCATGCGCGGGCTGGTCGAACTCGACGACTACGAGCGCAAGGTGCTGGTGAAGGACCTGACGGTGGCGTTCTGCGCGGGGCGGGGGGATACGGGCCCGTGACCCGTTCCCTGGGCTCCCCGGGTTTCTCGATTGGTATGGACATGTTCAACTAACGGCAATAACCTGAGACTTGGTCTAGACCTGCACGGCTCACTGAACCTCCCCCACGTCACAGGAGCAGCAGTATGCGTACAAGGACCAAGTTGTCTGCCGCCGCGGTGGGTATGGCGACCACCGGAGCCCTCGTGCTCTCGTCCGGCGGCGCCAGTGGCCACGGCTACACCGACCTGCCGGTCAGCCGGCAGAAGGTGTGCCAGAACGGCACCGTCAGCGGCTGCGGCGCCATCCAGTGGGAGCCGCAGAGCGTCGAGGGCCCCAAGGGCTTCCCGGCGGGCGGACCGGCCGACGGGCGGATATGTTCCGCGAACAACACCCCGTTCGCCCCGCTCGACAGCCCGAAGGCTCCGGGCGGCCAGGCGTGGCCGACCACCAAGGTGAACGGCGGGCAGAGCTACAACTTCCGCTGGCAGTTCACCGCCCGGCACTCCACGGCCGACTTCCGGTACTACGTCACCAAGCAGGGCTGGAACCAGAACCACAACCTGGCCCGGTCCGACCTCAACCTGACGCCGTTCTTCACGGTGCCCTACGGCGGCAAGCAGCCGCCGGCCACGCTCTCCCACAGCGGCACGCTGCCGTCCGGGCTGAGCGGGCGCCACGTGATCGTCGCGGTGTGGACGGTCGCCGACACGGCCAACGCGTTCTACGCGTGCTCGGACGTGACCTTCTGAACGAGCGGAGGGCCCCCTCGCCTGGGCGAGGGGGCCCTCTTGCTGTGCGCCGCCAGGGACTCGAACCCCGGACCCGCTGATTAAGAGTCAGCTGCTCTAACCAACTGAGCTAGCGGCGCATGACTCCCGCCGTCCGCTTTCCGCGGTCGGCGACGACGAAAATAATACCTGGTCTCCAGGGGTGCTTCCGACCATTCGTCCGCCGGATACGCAGGCGGCCGGCCGGTCGGTCATGCAGCCGGCCGGCTCCGCGGCTAGATCGCCAGTGAGAGCAGCACTCCGGCGGCGTTCCGGTTCAGCTCGTCGGCGGCCCGGCGGAGCCGGTGGGCGTGCTCGACCGGGAGGGACAGGGCGAGGCAGCCCACGGCGGAACCGGCCGTGATCGGGACGGCCGCGCAGACCGTGCCCACCGCGTACTCCTGGAGGTCGAGGACCGGGACGGTGGGCGGCTGGGACTCCAGCCGGGACAGCAGCAGCTTGTCGCTGGTGATGGTGCGCGAGGTCAGGCGGGCCATCTTGTGCCGGGCGAGGTGGTCGCGGCGGCCCGCGTGGTCCAGCTGGGTGAGCAGACTCTTGCCGACCGCGGTGGCGTGTGCCGAGACGCGGAAGTCCACCCACTCGTTCACCTTGGGCGCGGCCGGGCTGTCGGCGTACTGGGTGACGCTGACCTCGCCGTCGAGGTACCGGCTGATGTAGACGGCGGCGCCCACCGAGTCGCGCAGCCGGTCCAGGGTGCGCTGGAGCTTGTCGCGCACGGCCTCCTCGCGGCCGTGGGCCGAGCCCAGGCGGGCCAGGGCCTCGCCGGTGACGTACGTGCCGTCGGTGGTCTGCTCGACGTAGCCCTCGCGGCGCAGCATGCGCAGGAGCGTGGTCAGCCGCTCCCGGTCGAGGCCGGTCCGCCGGGCGAGTTCGGTGTCCGTGACTCCGGTGCTGTGCCGCGTCACCGTCTCCAGGACGCGCAGGGCGTCCTGGAGACGGTGACGCGGCGCGGTCGGCTTGTGCTGCAGCGCCACGGTGGTCTCCCCCTGCGCTCGCTGGTAGGCCCCTGCCCCTGTCCCTGCCTGTGCCCCCGATCCGGACAGCGGATCCCCTTCACGATAGCCGCCAAGCGGCCCGGAGCGAGGGGGTGTTGGCGAGATTTCAGGGCTCCCGGCTGCGACGCCGGTCCTCCGGCATATGCCAGCGGCGTGCCCCAACGCCTCGACCTCGGGCGCTGGGGCGGCGACGCCGCGTATTTACAGCACTGCGCTGAGAAATTCCCGGGTCCGGTCGTGCTCCGGCTCGCTGAAGATCTTCTCCGGCGGACCGGTCTCGATGACCCGGCCCGAGTCGAACATCAGGACCTGGTCCGAGATGTCCCGGGCGAAGTTCATCTCGTGGGTCACGCAGAGCATGGTGATGTCCGTGGTGCGGGCGATGTCCCGCAGCAGGTCGAGGACGCCCGCGACCAGCTCCGGGTCGAGCGCCGAGGTCACCTCGTCGAGGAGGAGCACCTTCGGCCGCATCGCCAGCGCCCGGGCGATCGCCACGCGCTGCTGCTGGCCGCCGGAGAGCTGGGCGGGGCGGGCGTCGCACTTGTCGGCCAGGCCCACCATGTCGAGCAGGCCCTTGGCGCGCTCCACCGCCTCGTCCTTGGACATGCCGAGGACCGTGACCGGCGCCTCGGTGATGTTGCGCAGGACGCTCATGTTCGGGAACAGGTTGAACTGCTGGAACACCATCCCGATCTGCTTGCGGACCTCGCGCCGCTCCTTCTCGGTCGCCGGGAAGAGCTTCTGCCCGTCCACGGTGATCGTGCCCTCGTCGGGCTTGAGGAGCGTCATCAGCAGCCGCAGGATCGTCGTCTTGCCCGACCCGGACGGGCCGATCAGGGTGACGTGCTTGCCGGCGTCGACGGAGAAGTCGAGGTGGTCGAGGACGGTGTTCTCACCGAACCGCTTGGTGACCTGCTCCAGGCGTATCAGCTCGCCGGAGCTGCGCTCGGGGCTCTTCTCGGGATTGGGGAGAGTGTCAGTGGGCAAGGCGTCGCTCCAGGGCTCGCAGGGCAAGGGAGGCCAGGTAGGAGATGACGATGAAGGCCACGCCGATCACCGTCAGGGGCTCGGTGAACTGGAAGTTCTGCTGTGAGAACAGCCGTGCCTCGCCGAGCATCTCCAGCACCGTGATCGCCATCAGCAGCGGCGTGTCCTTCAGCATGGAGATCACGTAGTTGCCGAGGGCGGGCACCACCCGGCGGATCGCCTGCGGCAGGATCACGGCCGACCAGGTCCGTCCCATCGGCAGGTTCAGCGCCGTCGCGGCCTCCCACTGGCCGACCGGCACCGCCTCGATACCGGCCCGGTAGACCTGCATCGTGTACGTCGAGTAGTGCAGACCGATGGCGATCACACCGGTGGTGAGCGCCGAGGCGGTCACTCCCCACTCGGGCAGCACGTAGAAGAGGAAGAACAGCTGCACCAGCAGCGGGGTGTTCCGGACGAATTCGGTGACCACGCCGACGGGCCAGGTCACCCAGCGGGACGGCACCCGCATCAGCATCGCCCACACCAGTCCAAGAACGAACGAGACCAGCGACCCGAGGACCAGGATCTGCAGGGTGACCAGCAGTCCGTCCCAGAAGTGCGGCATGAAGTCGGAGACCGCGCTCCAGTCCCAGTTCATCAGGCGGCACCCCCAACGTTGGTCGTCTCAGGACGCTTCAATTCCGCGTCGGGATCGCGCTTGGGCGTCTTCCCGACGCCCGCCTTCAGCTTCTTCTCCAGACCGCGCATCACCCGGGTGAGCAGGAACGCGATCACGAAGTAGATCAGCAGGATGTACGTGTAGATCTCCGCGCTCTCCTGCAGCGCCAGGCGCACCAGGTTGCCGCTGAACGCCAGATCGCCCATGCCCATGATCGACACCAGTGCGGTGCCCTTGAGCAGCTCGATCAGCAGGTTGGAGAACGGCGGGATCATCTCCGGCACCGCCTGCGGCAGCAGGATCAGCTTCATCCGCTGCCAGGGCGTGAAGCTGAGCGCGATGCCGCCCTCCTTCTGCGCCGGGTCGACCGCGCCGAGGGCGCCGCGCACGATCTCGGAGCCGTACGCCCCGTAGGTCAGGCCCAGCGCCAGCGTGCCCGCCCACATCGGCACCAGCTGCCAGCCGAAGGCCGGCGGCAGCACGAAGAACACCCAGAAGATCATCACCAGCGCCGAGGTCCCGCGGAACACCTCGGTGTAGAGGCCCGCGAGGAAGCGGACGACCCACAGCCGGTGGGTGCGCGCGACACCGGCCACGAAGGAGACGGCCGCCGCCAGCAGCGAGCTGAAGAAGAGCAGCTGGATGGTGACCCAGACACCCTGGAGTACGAGTTCCCACAGTCCCGAGGTCATCCGCCGCAGAGCTCCTTCGCGGTCAGATCGGTCATCTCGTTCTCGGTGAAACCGAAGGGCTTGAGGATGCGCAGCAGCTCGCCGCTCTTCTTGAGCTTCTGCAGCTCGACGTTGAAGGCGTCCCGCAGGTTCGTCTCGTTGGGCCGGAAGGCGAAACCGCCGCCGTCGACCTTCGGCCTGCCGTCGATGATCGGCGAGAAGGGCTCGGTCGCCTCGGCCTTGCTGGACTTCTTCACCACTTCGCGGACGGTCAGCGCCGTACCCGCGAAGACGTCCACGCGCCCGGACTCGACGGCGTTGAGTCCGGCCACCTGGTCGGGGACGATCAGGATGTCGTCCTCCTTGATGCCGTGCTCCACCGCGTAGGCGATCTCGGCGTAGCCGGTGCCGGTCGCGAACCTGGCCTTCTTCTTGAAGACGTCCTTGTAGTTGTGCAGCCCGAGCGGATTGCCCTTGCGCACGATGTACGCGTCGAGCATCTGGTAGTCGGGGTCGGAGAAGATGACCTGCTGGCAGCGGTCGGGGTTGATGTACATACCGGCCGCCACGACGTCGAACTGCTGCGACGCCAGCCCCGGGATGAGGGAGCCGAACTCCGTCGGCACCGGCTGCACCCGGTCCACTCCGAGCCGCTTGAAGATGGCCTTCGCCAGCTCCGGCGCCTCGCCGGTCAGCTCACCGTTCTTGTCGATGTACCCGAAGGGGATCTCGCCCGCGATGCCGAGTCGGGCCACGCCCTGCGCCTTGAGCCGGTCGAGGAGATCGCCGCCTTCCACGTCTGACGCGGTGGCCACCCGCGAGCAGCCGGCGGCCCCCAGCGCGCCGAGCGCCGCGACCCCCGCGAGCAGCGACCGGCGAGTGGGCCCGGCTGTCCTGGGCCTTTGGTCGGATATACCCCATGGAGGGGTTCTGTGTGGTGGAGCCATGGGCGCGCAGCTACCCGAAGCCGGGCAGGTTATGCCGATCTTTTTCAGTCCGATACCTCGGCCCCGCACCCTTGACCGCGGGGCCGCCGGGCACTGCCATGGAGGGTATGGCTGATCGCTTCATCGAAGTCTCGCTGGTCAAGCGCGGAATCACCTGCACGGCCCAACTGCTGGACGACCGGGCCCCGATCACCTGCGCGGCGGTCTGGGACGCGCTCCCCCTCGGCGGCGACGTGTATCACGCCAAATACGCGCGCAACGAGATCTACGCCCTTTTCCCGCCCTTCGCGGCATCCGAACCGCCACTGGAGAACCCGACCGTGACGCCCATTCCGGGCGATCTGTGCTATTTCGCCTTCGCGGGTGCCGAGTTGGGCACCAAGGCGTACGGGTACGACCGCGAGGTCCGCGCGGGCACCACCCTCGTCGACCTGGCCCTCTTCTACGAGCGCAACAACCTGCTGCTCAACGGCGACGTCGGCTGGGTCCCCGGCACCGTCTGGGGGCAGATCGTCGACGGCCTGGCAGAGATGGCCGAGGCCTGCAACGACCTGTGGCGGACGGGAGCGGAGGGGGAGACACTCAGTTTCCGCCGAGCGTAGAACGGCGCGCCGCGACTGCCCGCAGCACCGCCGCTGCGGGCACCGCCTACCGCCCCGGCTGGGCGCAACCGTGTGTCGGCCCGGCTGCGCGTAACCGCACGTCGGCCACTACTCGGCCGGCGTACCCGTCCCCGCCCACGCCGCCCCCGCCCCGTACAGCGCATGCGCCGCCCGCAGCACCAGATCGTCCCGATGCCGGGCCGCGACCAGCTGGAGACCGACGGGCAGCCCGTCCCCGTCCGCCCCGACCGGCACCGTCGCCGCCGGCTGCTGGGTCAGGTTGAACGGGTAGGTGAAGGGCGTCCACCCCGTCCACCGCCGGAGCCCCGACCCCTTCGGCACCTCGGCGCCCGCCTCGAACGCCGTGATCGGCAGCGTCGGCGTGACGAGCAGGTCGTACGCGTCGTGGAAGCGGCCCATCCGCCGGCCCAGTTCCATCCGCACGTCCACCGCGGCCAGGTACTCCAGCGCCGAGTACCGCGCCCCCGCGCCGACGATCTCCCGCAGCCCGGGGTCGAGCAGCTCCCGCTGTCCCGCCCCGAGGTGCTGCACCACGCGCGCCGCCCCGCTGAACCACAGCGCGTGGAAGGCGTCCACCGGGTCCGCGAAGTCCGGGTCGGCCTCCGTCACGTACGCGCCCAGCTCCGCCAGCCGCTCCACCGCCCGCCGGACCGCCGTCGCCACCGCCGGGCGCACCGCCACCTGCCCGCCCAGCGAGGGCGAGTACGCCACCCGCAGCCCCCGCACCCCGCCGGACAGCGCCTCCGTGTACGACCCGGGCGCCGGGCCCAGCGCCGACCAGTCCCGGGCGTCCGGGGTGCCGATGACGTCCAGCATCAGCGCCGCGTCCGCCGCGTCCCGGGTCATCGGGCCGACGTGCGCGAGGGTGCCGAACGCGCTCGCCGGGTAGAGCGGCACCCTGCCGTACGTCGGTTTCAGGCCGAAGATGCCGCAGAAGGACGCCGGGATGCGCACGCTGCCGCCGCCGTCCGTGCCCAGCGCCAGCGGCCCCGCCCCGCGCGCGACGGCCGCCGCCGCGCCCCCGCTGGAGCCGCCCGCGGTGCGGGTCGGATCGTGCGGGTTGCGGGTGACGCCGGACAGCGGCGAGTCCGTTACGCCCTTCCAGCCGTACTCGGGCGTCGTCGTCTTCCCGAGGAACACGGCGCCGTGCTCGCGCAGCCGCGCCACGGACGGCGCGTCCTCGTCCCAGGGCCCGTCCGGCGAGACGGCGCGGGAGCCGCGCAGGGTCGGGTGACCGCGCGTCAGGAGGATGTCCTTCACCGTGACCGGCACCCCGTCCAGCCGGCCGCCCGGCTCCCCGCGCCGCCACCGCTCCTCGGACCGCCGTGCCTGGTCGAGCGCCTCCTCGCCGGTCAGCCGGACGAACGCGTTCAGCTCCGGCTGGATCCGCTCGGCCCGCTCCAGGGCGGCCCGGGTCACCTCCACGGGGCCGAAGTCGCCCTTGCGGTAACCGTCGACGAGCTGTACAGCGGTCAGCTCGGTGAGGTCGGTCATGCAGCACCCTCCCGCGTATGTGGGACGTCAGTGTCCGGGCACGTATCCGCGCTTCTTGTCGACCACGTTCGCCAGCGGCTCGCCGGCCGCCCAGCTCTCGTACAACTCCACGAACTGCGCTCCCAGTTCGTCCCGCCAGCCGACGGTGTCCCCGCTCATGTGCGGCGAGATGATCAGATCCGGGACCCGCCACAGCGGGCTGTCGGGCGCGAGGGGCTCGTGGCTCAGCACGTCCAGGGCGGCGCCCGCGATCCAGCGCCTGGTCAGCGCCGTGGCGAGATCGTCCTCGACGACCAGCTGACCCCGCCCCACGTTCACGAACCGCGCGGAGGGCTGCATCACCCCGAACCGCCGGGCGTCGAACATGCCGCGCGTGTCGTCGGTGAGCGGCGCCGCCGCCACCACCCAGTCGGCGCGGGCCAGCAGGCGGTCCAGCTCGCCGGGCCCGTGGACACCGGTGCGGGCGGTCCGGCCGACCAGCGCGGTCGTGATCCCCAGCGCCTTGAGGGTCTGCGCGATCGCCCGGCCGATCGGCCCGGAGCCGACCACGCAGGCGCGGGTTCCGGCCACCCGCATCGACTCGCGGTGCCGCCAGGCCCGCTCGCCCTGCAACCGCAGTGTCGTGGGCAGGTCCTTCGCCATCGCCAGGACGAGCGCGGTGACGTACTCGGCGATCGGCTGGTCGAAGACACCGCGCGCGTTGGTCACCACCGTGTCCGACGCGGCCAGCTCCGGGCACATCAGATGGTCCACGCCGGCGCTCGCCGTGTGCACCCAGCGCGGCCGGGGACCGTCGCCCGGCCACGCCTTCCGTACGGCGTGCGAGGCGAAGTCCCACACGAGCAGGACGTCCGCGTGCGGCAGCCGCTCGGCGAGACTCTTCCCGTCGGCGTGCTCGATCCGGGCCCGGCCGGTCAGCCGGCCCAGGCGGGGGAGCGGCTCGGCGTCCAGGACGAGGAGCGTGGGCGGGGACGTGGGCGTGGGCGTGGGCGTGGTCATCGGCAGGTCTGTCTCCGGTCGGCGGAAGCGGGTGCGATTCAGGAGTTGACGGGGAAGTTAACCGGCTGTTGACCTGGGAGTGACGCGGGCGGATTGACCACGCTCGCACCGGAACCTACCTTCGTCAACACGGCCGTGCGTAACGGTGCGTTGTCCTCCCCTTTCTCAGTGTGAGGCCGGTGCGTGCCATGGACATCTCCTTTCTCGGCGGACCAGCTCCGCAACGCGGGGTCGGCGTAGTCGCCCCGTTCGACTTCGCGCTCGATCGCGAGCTGTGGCGTTGGGTACCCGACGACGTATCGCTGCACATGACGCGAACCCCTTTTGTGCCGGTCGAGGTCAGTCTGGACCTCGCCCGGATGGTCAGCGAACACGAGACGCTCGGTGAGGCCGTGCGCACTCTCAACGCCATCGCGCCCGAGGTCATCGCCTACGCCTGCACCTCGGGCAGCTTCGTCGGCGGCATCGCCGGGGAACGCGCGATGTGCGAGGCGATGACCTGGGCGGGCGCCGTCCCGTCCGTGACCACCTCCGGCGCGCTGCTGGACGCGCTGGCCGAGCTGGGCGTACGCCGGGTCGCACTGGTGACCCCGTACACCGTCTCCGTGACCCGAGCGCTGGAGGCGTACGTCGCCGAGGCCGGCGTGACCGTCACCGGCTGCGCCTTCATGGGCCTGACCCGGCACATCTGGAAGGTTCCGTACCGCGACGTGGCCGACATGGCACGCCAGGCGGTACCGAGCCCGGGGGCGGCGGACGCGCTGTTCATCTCCTGCACCAACCTCCCCACCTACGACGTCATCCCGCAGTTGGAGGCCGAGCTGCGGATCCCGGTGATCTCGGCCAACCAAGTGACGATGTGGGCGGCACTGCGCCGATTGGGTACCCCTGCGGTGGGGCCGTATCAGGCGCTGACCGATCCGTCCGCGCGCCTCGGCCCCACGGTGCCGGGGCCGGTGGGTCCCGCGGTGGCGGGGCCGGTCGGCCCCGCGGTCGCGGACATGCCGGGCGTCGGTGACGCTCCGGACACGGAACAGCAGCAGGAAGGGTGGACATGACAGCACTGGGATTCCTGTACCCGGGCCACTCCGGCGAGGACGACTATCCACGCATCGAGCAGCTCCTGGGCAGCGACATCCGGGTGGACCTGGTGCACACGGACATCGGCGAGGACGCGCACCGGGTCGACGCGCTGCTGGAGATGGGCTCGGCGCAGCGGCTCGCGGCGGGTGTGGAGGAGCTGCGGCTCGCCGGCGCCGACGCCGTGGTGTGGGCCTGCACCAGCGGAAGCTTCGTGCACGGCTGGGAGGGCGCCCAGGAACAGGTGCGCGCCCTGGCCCAGGCGGCGGGCCTCCCGTCCTCCTCCACCTCCTTCGCCTTCGTGCACGCGGCGAAGGAGATCGGGGCGCGCCGGGTCGCGATCGGGGCGACCTACCCGGACGACGTGGCGCGGCTCTTCGCGGAGTTCCTGCGCGCCGCCGGCATCGAGGCGGTCGGCGTCGTCAGCTCCGGCATCATCACGGCCGCGGAGGTCGGCACCTGGACCGAGTCGGAGGTGCTGGCCCTGGCCCGCGCCGCCGACCACCCGGACGCGGAGGCGGTCCTCCTCCCGGACACCGCCCTGCACACGGCGGCCCACATCCCGGCCCTGGAGAAGGAACTGGGCAAGCCGGTCCTCACCGCCAACCAGGTCACCATCTGGGAGGGCCTGCGCCTGGCGGACCGCCGGGTCAACGCACCCGAACTGGGAGCGCTGTTCACCCGGGAGCCGCTGGTGCAGGCCTGACCCGGGCGGGCCGATCGGGGCCACCGAGGCCGGCGCTCCGGCGGCCTCGGGACCGGGGGGAGTACGGGTGGCCTCGGGACCGGGGGGAGTACGGGCGGCCTCGGGACCGGGCGGAGTACCGGCGGGAGAAAGCTTGGTGGGGGGTACAACCCGGGACCGGTCACGTTGGTCTTGATCTTGTCGGCCCCGCGCTGTACCTGCGCGCGGGGCGCCTGATCCCGGGAGAGCACCATGCGCACCACCGTCCGCCGCACCGTCCTGACCGCCTCCGCGGTCACCCTCGCCCTGGTGGTCACCGCCTGCGGCAGCGGTGACCAGGGCGGTGGAGACGCAGGCGACGCCGGGGCGAAGGGCGGCGGCGGGTCCGACAAGCCGGCGGCGAAGGCGCTGACCGCCGGTGAGCTGGAGAGGCTGGTCGTCACCACGGGCGACCTGAAGGACCACCAGGTCCAGAAGCCCGGGAAGGACGACGTCTTCGAGGCCGAGGCCCTCTCCGTCGAGCGGGCCGAGTGCGAGCCCGTCGCCCGGGTGCTGTCGGCCCTGCCGGCGGGCGATCCGGCGGCGAGCGCCCAGCGGCTCGTCGTCCAGGAGTCCGCGGCGGCCAAGAAGGGCATGCCCTCGGTGGAGGAACTCGCGGACATGACGGAGGAGGAGGCGAAGGAGGCGACCATCGACTCCCTCGACATCACCAAGACGATGACCTCCCTGTGGTCCTACGACGCCGATGGCGCGGAGCGGGCTCTCGGCACGCTGCGGGAGGTCGGCGAGAAGTGCGCCGGGGGCTTCGCCATGACCATCGACGGGGAGAAGCAGCAGGTCACCAAGGTCACCGAGGAGAAGCTCGCCGTCGGTGAGGACGCCGTCGCCTGGACGGTGGGGACGAAGACGGACGGCGAGCCCGTGGAGACGAAGGTGGTCGTCCTCCGGCAGGGCACCACGCTCGCCGGGTTCTCGTCCTTCAACATCGCGGCGATCAGCCGGGGTGAGGCGTTCGAGCAGCCGACCGCCGTCATCGACGCGCAGGCCGCCAAGCTCGGCTGATCCGGCCCGAACCGACACGGAAGAGCCCGGTCCGCTGAGGCGGGCCGGGCTCTTCGACCGGAGCGCTGGGCAGGCCTTGCACCTGCATTTCCCCACGGGAAGTGGGGCGTCTTTCCTTGGACCACCAACGCACTGCCGACCGTTGGGGGTTGATCCCCGCGAGCTGGCAGGATGATCGTACCGCAGCTCTGCCCGGGGTGCACATCGACTTCATGGTGCAGTAGGAGCCCGTTCACTGAGCCCGTTCACTCATCTGGACGCTGGTCCATCTTCTGAACACGTCAAAACCATTGCCAGCCCCCGGAGGGCGCCCTATTCTCACGGCGAGAAAGCGCTTTCCGGCCAGTCGTATTGACGTGATCACGACAGGCTGTTCGTTCCGTCATGTGAAGACGAATGGGGAACCGAGGATGAGACGACCAGTCGCGCTGCGACTCAACGCGGCGCTGGCCACCTTGGCCGTTGCCGCAGCCACCGGTGTGGTGCTGTCGATGCCCGAGGCGGCGGCAGCGGCCAGTGGCGCCACCGGCTACGCAACCCAGAACGGCGGCACCACCGGCGGTGCGGGCGGACAGACGGTCCGGGCCACCACCGGCACCGCTATCCACCAGGCCCTGTGCGGCCGCGCCAGCAGCAGCACCCCGATCACCATCCAGGTCGAGGGCACCATCAACCACGGCAACACCACCAAGGTGTCGGGTGACAGCTGCAGCACCGCCGCGGACAAGATCGAGCTGAAGCAGATCAGCAACGTCACGATCGTCGGGGTCGGCGGCGGCGCCGTCTTCGACCAACTGGGCATCCACATCCGGGAGTCCAGCAACATCATCATCCAGAACGTGACGGTCCGGAACGTCAAGAAGTCGGGCTCGCCCACCTCCAACGGCGGCGACGCCATCGGGATGGAGAGCGACGTCCGCAACGTCTGGGTCGACCACACGACCCTGGAGGCGTCGGGCGGGGAGTCGGAGGGCTACGACGGCCTCTTCGACATGAAGGCCAACACCCAGTACGTGACCCTGTCCTACAGCGTCCTGCGCAACTCCGGCCGCGGCGGCCTGATCGGCTCCAGCGAGAGCGACCGCTCCAACGGCTACGTCACCTTCCACCACAACAAGTACGAGAACATCGACTCCCGCGCGCCCCTGCTGCGCGGCGGCACGGCCCACATCTACAACAACCACTACGTGAGCCTCAACGAGTCCGGCATCAACTCCCGGGCCGGCGCCAAGGCCAAGGTGGACAACAACTACTTCGAGGACTCCAAGGACGTCCTCGGCACCTTCTACACCGACCAGGCCGGCTCCTGGCAGGTCAGCGGCAACATCTTCGACAACGTCACCTGGTCCGAGCGCGAGGGCGACAACAACCCCGCCGGGCCGAACCCGCAGTCCAACACCAGCGTCAGCATCCCGTACTCCTACAGCCTCGACGCGGCCGACTGCGTGCCGGGCGTCGTGAGCCAGACGGCGGGCGCCGGCAAGGGGCTGAAGGTCTCGGACGGCAGCTGTACGCCGCAGAACCCGGACCCGACCGACCCGGGTCCGACCGACCCCGGCCCCACCGACCCGGACCCGGACCCGACCGACCCCGGCCCCACTGACCCGCCCACCGGCACCAACCTCAGCATCGGGGCGGGCTCCGACGGCTCCTCCAAGGCCGGCGGAACGAGCTACGGCAACGTCCGGGACGGCGACATGGGCACCTACTGGTCCCCGTCCGGCTCGACCGGCTCCGTCTCCGTGAAGTGGGGCTCCGCCACCACGGTCTCCAAGGTCGTCATCCGGGAGGCGTCGGGCTCCGAGGGTGCCATCAGGTCCTGGCGGGTGGTCAACCACGACACGGGCTCCGTCCTGGCCTCCGGCAGCGGAGCGGGCACGATCGGCTTCGCCGCGACCTCGCTGAAGAAGGTCACCTTCGAGATCACCGGCTCCAGCGGCACGCCGAAGGTCGCCGAGTTCGAGACCTACGCCGGGTAGCGGGCGGCCCGGCCGCGCGGGAGTGGGCGGGGAGTGTCCGGTATGCGCGTACCGGCACGGCCTCGCCCTCTTGCGTGGGCGCGGGACAATGGACGGTGGCCCACTCCACCGGGAGTGCCCCCGCCCGCGGGGGAGGGCCGCCGTACGTACGAGGAGGAGAAGACATGGCGGAGCCCACGCCGCGTCGGAACGAACCGCGGCTACGCCCCGCGCCCCTGCTCTTCGAGCCGGCGGAGGCGTCCGCCGACCCCGAGCACTTCTTCGACCTCGAGTCGATCGATGACCCCCGGGCGCTGCTGGACCGGGCGACCGAGCTGACGCAGGCCTTCCGCGCGGCGGCGGACCGGGCGATGGAGTTCCAGGCGATGGCGGCGGCGCAGCTCGCCGATCCGCGCCACTTCGACCGGCTGACGCCGGCGGACATCGCCGAGCGGGCCGAGTGGACCGAGGACTATGCCAAGAAGATGGTGGAGTTCGGGCGTGACCTGATGCGCGGCGGCGAGGGCGGCGTGCACCCCGACTAGTCCGACCGGCCCGACCGGCCCGACTAGCCCGACTGGCCCGACCAGTCCGACTGGCCCGACTGGCCCGACCGGCCCGGCCAGTCCGACCGCCTCGTTCGCATATGCCAGGAGAGTGGGCAAGATACTCCCCTCCCCGTCCTCCTGTCCCGGTTTCCCGCAACCCAGTGGAGTCGTACCCTCACGCGGGGTAGATGTATGCGTCATGAGCAGCACACGCGATGTCATCCTCGACGCCACGTCCCACGTCTCGGACGTCACCTCCGACGGTGCCGCCTGGCTGGCCTCGGCGGGCCCGTACCCGCGCAGCACGCTCGCCTTCTGGGAGGAGCGGCCCCAGGCCCCGGTCGTCCTGCCCTGCGGTGCCGTCTTCGACGTGGTGAGCGCCCCGGCGATCTTCGGGCGCCGGATGCTGGACCGGATGTGGGACGAGGGGCCGGGCTCCGGCCCGGTGGCCGAGTTCCGGGGCCGGATGCTGCTGTTCGCCGCGCCGGGCACGGCCCAGCGGCTGCCGTCGCTGCTGGAGTGGGAGGAGTGGGGTGCGCGTGGCCGGGCGGGCGGCCGCACGGGCGAGGTGCCCCCGCTGCTGTGCCACGGGGCCGGGGACGCGGTGGCGGTGCCGGCCCCCGTGGGCGGGCCCGCGCGTTCCGGTTCCCGCTGGCTGGTGGCGCCGGACACGCGCCTGCCGTGGCTGCCGGGCCCCGAGATCCTGCTCTGGGCGGCCGTACGCGCGGCCCGCGCGGCGGTGCGGATTTCGATTTTTCCTCCCGCCGACCAGGGTGCTAAGGTCTACGACGTCAGCAGGCGCCGCTAGCTCAGTTGGTTAGAGCAGCTGACTCTTAATCAGCGGGTCCGGGGTTCGAGTCCCTGGCGGCGCACGTTGTCGATGGCGAGGCGTGTTCGCGGAAGCGCGAACCGGCCTCGCCATCGTTGTTCCTGCGTGGCTTCGCCGCGCGTGGCGGCGGCTTCGCCACCCGCACCCCCTCGGTCACCGTGCCCCGGGCAGACCGCTCACCCCGGCGTGACCTGTACCGTCCACGCCCCCGATACCGTCCGCCCCTCCACCTCCACCCGTACGCCCTCCTCCGGCACCGTGAAACTCTCGCCGAGGCTCACCGGAGCGTCGGCGAGCGGGGGGTAGACCGAGTCCTCCCAGCATGCCTCGGTGTCCGGATGGGCGTCGATCACCTCGATCGGCCCGCCCCCGGACTTCGCGCCGCTCCGCACCCGGTACACCAGCACCCCCGCCCGGCACGCGGCGACGTCGTTGCCGACCGGCCCCCGCGCCTCGAAGGCGAGCACGCTGTCCGCGCCCGTGCGCACCACGGCCAGCTTCGTACCGCGCCCGAGGCCGAAGGCCGGCGTCCCGGTGGTGCCGGCCACCACCACTCCCGGCCCGGCCCCCAGCGGCTCCAGCGTCAGCCGGGTGGGCCCGCTGCCCCGTACGCACGCCACCTGCCGGGGCTCCAGCCAGCCCAGCTTCCACTTGTGCCAGCCGAAGAGATCCGGAGCCAGTCCGAACTGGCTGCCCATCAGGTCCCAGTCGCCGACGTGCGTGTCCCAGTCGCCCTTGCCGTCGACGGGCCGGTGGTACAGGTCGGGCAGGTCGAAGACGTGCCCGGTCTCATGGGCCAGGACCAGCCGGTCCGGCGGATGGTTCTCGAAGACCGTGACGACCCGCCGGATAGCGGTGCCGTCGGCCCGCATCGGGGTGTCCAGGTTGACGACCTTCGTCGCGTCGGAGTCCACGCCGGGCGCGTCCGGGTCCGCGACGAAGTAGACGACGTCGTAGCGGGAGAAGTCGACGTGCCGGTCGGCGGCGTCCATCGCGTCGCGCAGGTAGGCGGCCCGGTGCTCGGAGTTCCAGTCACGCTGTATGTCGTACGCCGTCGACGGCCGTGGCATGGGGATCCAGCTCGGCAGCGGGTGCGGGCGGAGCGTGAACGTGCCGTAGGAGGCGCGCTCGAAGAAGCGCGTGGTGGCCGGGAAGTGGTCGGCGGCGAGTTCGGCGGGCGCGGTCAGCGGCTGGGAGTCGGGGAAGGACAGGAACACCATCACCGCGTCCAGGGCGCGGGTGGGCCGCGGGTAGGCGGCGTTCCAGGTGTCCAGGCCCTCGGAGTGGTGCACGTCGGTGCGCTGGAGCGCACAGGGCTCGGGGGAGAAGGGTTCGGCGACCGAGGGGGCGGTGATCAGGGAGGTCGCGGCGAGTGCTGACATCGTGGTGCACACCGCCGCCGTACTGCGCAGTCTGGACCGGGGCGCCCCCGCCGCCCGGCGGACCGAGCCGATCCCCTTGAGGGTCTCCCGGGGAAGTCGCCTCAGAGGGAGCTGGCGCGGCACATGGACCTCCGGGTGCGGTTGACGGGAAACCGCACCCAGCTTGTGCATGATTGTCGTACTACGCCCTGTTTGCCTGCACCGGATGGGTGAGTCGCCGGTGATGTCGCGGCAGGTCCCCTGGCCGACACCCCGAGGGCACTCACGGAACGTCACAACTGGTCGGGGGCATGTAGGACCCGTCCAGGTGCGGGCAGAAACGATCTGTCAAGGGGGCCACTCGGCCCGAACCGCGGAACTGCGGCTGGAAGGGCTCGGTGGCAGCCTCTATGATCGGCACACTTTCCTGCACGAACAGAGCACGAACAGAGATCGAGGCACTGCGGGAGCGAGCGGTGAACGGAACCTCCGAAGGGCCGGCGCCCGCGGCAGACCTCGACCGGTCAGCCGTCACAGAGAGTGACAACAAACTGGCTCCTCGTACGCCGTGTACGGGGCCCCCGACCTACCACTCGGCGTTCGCGGCCGCCCCCCTCGCCATGGCCGTCGTCGACGCCGAGGGCCTGGTCGTCAGCGCCAACGACACGCTGGGCACCCTGCTCGGCACCGACCCGGCCGCGCTGGCCGGCTGCGCGGCGGCCGACCTCGTCGACCTCGTCTCCGACGCCGGGACCTGGCACGCGTACCGCGAGGTGCTGCGGGGCCGGCAGCCCCGGCTGCGCTGCACCCGGCGGCTCAAGGGAGCCGACGGGCACTCCCTGTGGGTGCAGGTGACGGTCGCGCCCCTGGCGGAGCCGGGGGAGGTGCCGGGCGGCCTGCTGCTGTCGGTCGCCGACATCAGCGCCCGGCGCGAACTCCAGGCCCGGCTGCGCCACCTCCAGATGCACGACCCGGTGACCCGGCTGCCCAACCGCGCGCTGTTCTTCGAGCGTCTGACGGCCGCGCTGGAGGCGGAGTCGTACGAGCACGGTGGCACCGGCCGGATCGGCGTGTGCTACCTGGACCTGGACGGCTTCAAGGCCGTCAACGACACCCTCGGCCACCGCGTCGGGGACCGGCTGCTGGCCGCCGTCGCCGAACGCCTCACGCGCTGCGCGGAGGAAGCCGCCCACGCACGGTCCGGTGCCCCGCTGGTGGCCCGGCTCGGCGGCGACGAGTTCGCCCTGCTCGTGGAGGACTCAACAGGCACCGACCAGCTCGCCGACCTGGCCGAATCGGTCCTCACGGCGCTCCAGGCGCCCTTCGAGCTCTGCGACCGCCGCCTCTCGGTCACCGCGTCGGTCGGCGTCGTCGAACGACACACCGCCGGCACCACCCCCACCGCCCTGATGCAGGCCGCCGACACCACCCTCTACTGGGCCAAGGCCGACGGCCGGGCCCGCTGGACACTCTTCGACCCCGAGCGCAACGCCAATCGCATGACCCGCCAGGCCCTCGCCGCCACGCTCCGCCCCGCCATCGAGCGCGGCGAGTTCGCCCTGGAGTACCAGCCGCTGGTCGGCATGGAGGACGGCCGGGTGCGGGGCGTCGAGGCGCTCATCCGCTGGAATCATCCTCAGTTCGGCGTACTGGCGCCGAATCGGTTCATCGCACTGGCGGAGGAGGACGGCTCGATCGTTCCCCTCGGCCGCTGGATCCTGCGCACGGCCTGTCACCAGGCCCGCCGCTGGCAGCTGGCCCACCCCGACGAACCGCCGATCTTCGTCAGCGTCAACGTGGCGGTCCGGCAGGTCTGGGACTCCGACCTGGTCGCGGACGTCGCGGCCACCCTGGAGGAGACCGGCCTGGCCCCGCACCTGCTCCAGCTGGAACTGACCGAGTCGGCGGTGATGGGCTCGGCGGGCCGCCCCCTCCAGGCCCTCAAGGCGCTCAGCGACATGGGCGTCCACATCGCCATCGACGACTTCGGCACCGGCTACTCGAACCTGGCCTACCTCAGCCGGCTGCCGGTCTCCGTCCTGAAGCTGGACGGCGCCTTCGTACGGGGCTTCCAGTACGACAAGGTCGACGCGGGCGCCGGGGTGGACGCGTCCGGGGACGCCTCCACCGCGAACCCGGCCGACGAGGTCATCGTCGAGGCGATGGTCCAGCTCGCCCACCGGCTCGGCCTGACCGTCACCGCCGAGTGCGTGGAAACGTCCGACCAGGCGACCCGCCTGCGCCGCATCGGCTGCGACACCGGTCAGGGCTGGCTGTACTCCCGACCGGTGGCGCCGGACCGTATCTCCGCGCTGCTGGGCCCCGCCGGGCCCGGAGCGGCAGGCGTTCAGGCAGGCGTCGGCAACCCGTAGGCGTCGGCGATCAGCTCGTAGGAGCGCAGCCGGACGTCGCCGCCGTGGGCGTTGGCGGTGAGCATCAGCTCGTCGGCGCCGGTGCGCTTCTGAAGATCGTCGAGGCCGGACCGGACCTCGTCGGCGGTGCCGTGGACGACGTTGGAGTTCCAGGACGCCACGAACTCCTCCTCCATCGGGCTGAAGTCGTACGCCTCGGCTTCCTCGGGTGTCGGCACGAGTCCGGGCCGCCCGGTGCGCAGCCGGACCATGTTCAGCGCGGCGGCCAGCACCTGCCGGCGGGCCTCCTTCTCGTCGTCGGTCGCCAGCGCGGAGACGCCGATGAGGGCGTACGGGGCGTCGAGGACGGCGGACGGCCGGAAGGACTCCCGGTACAGGTCCAGCGCCGGGACGGTGTTCTGCGCCGAGAAGTGGTGCGCGAAGGCGAAGGGCAGCCCGAGGGTGCCGGCCAGCCGGGCGCTGAAACCGGAGGAGCCGAGCAGCCAGACCGGCGGCCGGTGCGGGGACTGGACGCCGCCGGGCGAGGTCGCCTGCACGGGGCCCGGCACGGCGTGGATCCTGCGGTACGGATGCCCGTCGGGGAAGTCGTCGTCCAGGAACCGGATCAGCTCCGCGAGCTGCTGCGGGAAGTCGTCGGCGCCCTCGTTCAGCCGGTCGGTGCGGCGCAGGGCGGCGGCGGTGGCCCCGTCGGTGCCGGGGGCGCGGCCGAGGCCGAGGTCGACGCGGCCGGGGGCCATGGCTTCGAGGGTGCCGAACTGCTCCGCGATGACGAGGGGCGCGTGGTTCGGGAGCATGACGCCGCCCGAGCCGAGCCGGACGCGGTCGGTGTGGGCGGCCAGGTGGGCGAGGATCACCGCGGGGGAGGAGGAGGCCACGCCGGGCATCGAGTGGTGCTCGGCGACCCAGTACCGGTGGAAGCCGCGGTTCTCCGCGAGGCGCGCGATGTCCACGCTGGTCCGCAGAGCGTCGGTGGCCGTCCGGCCGGCGCCGACGGTCACCAGGTCCAGTACGGAGAGGGGGACGGGTGCGGTGCCGTGGGCCGTGCCCCGGATCTCCTCTGCGGCGTCTGCGGCCATGGTGGGGTGCCTCCTGTGTCGTGACAATCGCGCGGGTCGCTGCGCGGCGTAACAGGAGGGTGTCTCCGGTTATTCCCCAGTGGGGACGGAGTGCGGCAACTGCTCCGGTTCAGTGACCACATCGAGGTCGTCGATCCGGAACCGGCCCGTCGGCTGATCCGCCGGCCCGCGGCCCGCACCGTTCACACCCACCGTCGCGCAACCGTGAACACTTCCGCCGGAACTGTTCACCCACCTCTCACATGAGCAGCCGGAGGACAGAATCACCGCACCTGTTCACGTCATGGCGGGAGCCCACCCACTCCCCCCGGGCCGTCGGTGACGGCACCCTACGGCGCGACGTCCTCCAGCGTCCGGCCGCTCGTCTCCTCCGCCCCGGCCGCCGCCGACAGCGAGCCGGCGAGGGCGACGGCCGCCAGGGTCACGAACACCGTGCCGATGGCGCCTCCCGCGTAGATCGCGCCCACGACGATCGGGCCGAGGATGACGCCCAGGCGGTTCATCGCGCCGCCGATGCTGGAGCCCAGCGCCCTGATCCGGGTGGGGAAGAGCTCCGGCGTGTACAGGTAGAGGCAGATGTTGGAACCGAAGAGGAAGACCGAGGCCAGGGACGTCCAGGCCAGGACGCCCGTCGCCGAGTCGCCGCCCGTCAGGCCCAGGAGCAGCAGGCAGAGCGCCGCCGCCGCCATGCACCGGATCACCGTGTTGCGGCGGCCGACCCGGTCGACGGTGAGGGCGACGATCAGACAGCCGGCCAGACCCGCGCAGCTCGTCACGGTGGAGTAGAGGAGCGCCGTGGACAGGTCGAGGTCGAAGTGGTCCTCGTAGATGGTCGGCAGCCACGACGTGATGCCGTAGTTCGCGAAGTAGCCCGTGAACCAGAGGATGCCGATGACCAGGGTGCGTTTGCCGTACCGGCCACTCAGCAGTTCGCGCAGGCCGCTCTTGTCCGGTGCGGGCGGGACGGGTCGCACCGGGGCGGGGTCGGGCAGCGGGGCGCCGGTGATCCGCTCGACCTTCTCCTCGATGGACGCCATCGTCGCCAATGCCTCGTCGTGCCGGCCGTGGTCGGCGAGCCAGCGCGGCGACTCCGGTACCCAGCGGGCGAGGGCGAAGCAGAGCAGGCCGGGGACGGCCGCCAGGCCGAACACCCAGCGCCAGCCGAGCACCGGCACCAGCCACGCGGCGAGGAGGGCGCCCGCGGTCAGACCGGCCGGAAAGACCAGTTCGTACAGGAGGACGAAGCGCCCGCGCTGGTGGGCCCGGGTGATCTCCGCGATGAAGGTGGCCGCGATCGGCACCTCGCCGCCGATGGCCATGCCCTGTACGAAACGGATCGCCATGAACGGCTCGGGGGAAGTGCAGAGCGTCAGGGCCAGGTTGCAGAGGCCGGACAGCGCGATGCAGCCGGCGATGACCTTCACCCGGCCGATCCGGTCCGCGAGCCGGCCCGAGGCCAGCGCGCCGATCAGCATGCCGATCGAGCCGACGGTCATCAGAGCGGTGACCTGCGTGGTGCCGAGGCTCCACTCGTCGCGCAGGTCCGGGAGCGCGTAAGCGATCAGGAGCTGGTCGAACGCCTCGAAGAAGGTGACGGCGCCGACGACGAGCCGGACCATCACCTGCCAGCGGCAGAGCGGCAGGCGTTCGAAGCGGGCGCCGATGGCGGCCACGAGCTCGGCGGGGTCGCCTCTTCCGCCGGTGGCAGCGCGTGCTGCGTCGATCGTCATGAGTGTGGTCTCCGGTTCCCGTACGGCGAGAAGCGCGCGAGCCCGCACGGGAGGGTTCGGGCCGTACGGCACGGCGGAGCGACCGCGTGCCGGGCGGCGATGAGGGCTGGAGAGGAACGGCGAGGACGAGACGTGCGGGCCGTGCGGCCGGTGCCGCAAGCCCGCTTATGTAGGCGCTGAATGTCTCAGGGCTTAAGTTCTACCGGTAGTCCGCCGAGGTTAGGCAAGCCTTACTTCTGACGTCGTAAAAAATTCATCGACCGCGGTCCCTTGCGGCCCAATTAATTAAGCCCTTAGATTTCTAGTGCTTAGGTACAGCGGCTCGGGCAACGCCCCCGCCGTGTCCGCGAGTTCCCGCACCGTCCCTTCCCGGAGGCCCCCATGCCGCGCATCCCAGCCGACGAGATCCTCATCGCGGGGCACTGGCGACGCGGCGGCGGGCTGCCGATCCAGACCGTGGACCCCGCCGACGGCAGCGTCATCACCACCGTCCACGCCGCCTCGCCGGACGACGTGGACGAGGCCGCGCACGCCGCCGCCGCGGCCGCCGCCGCACCCGAGTGGCGGGACCTCCCGCCCCACCGGCGGGCCCGTGTCCTTCACCGGATCGGCGACCTGCTCGAGAACCACGCCGACCAGCTGTCCGCCCTCCAGACCGCCGACACGGGCAAGACCCTCGGCGAGACCCGCGCCCTCGCGCTGAGCGCCGCCGGCACCTTCCGGTACACGGCCGCGGCACTGGAGACGGCCGAGGACGCGCTCACCCCCTCGCGCGGCCCGTACGTCACCATGAGCACGTACGAACCGATCGGCGTCGTCGGGGCGATCAACCCGTGGAACTCGCCGATCGCCTCCGACGCGCAGAAGGTCGCCCCCGCGCTGGGCGGCGGCAACGCGGTCCTGCTCAAGCCCGCCGAGTGGACCCCGCTGGTCTCGCTCGCCTTCGGTCGCCTGGTCCACCAGGTCCTCACCGAGGAACGGCTGCCGGCCGCGCTGCTCGCCGTCCTGCCGGGCAAGGGCCGCATCGTGGGCGACGCGATCGTCAGACATCCGCTCGTCGGCCGGATCGGCTTCACCGGCGGCACCACCACCGGGCGTGCCATCGCCGGCGCCGCCGCCGACCGACTCGTCCCCGCCTCGCTCGAACTGGGCGGCAAGTCGCCGACGATCGTGCGCGAGGACGCCGACGCGGAGCAGGCCCTCGCGGGCGTGATGTACGGGATCTTCTCCTCCAGCGGCCAGTCGTGCATCGCCGGGTCGCGGCTGTTCGTCCACGCCTCGCGCTACGACTCCTTCGTCGGCGAGCTCGTCGAACGGGTACGCGAGCTGCGCGTCGGGCCGGGCACGTCCCCCGACACACAGGTCGCGCCGCTCGTGCACCACGCCCACCGCGACGCCGTCGCCGCGGCCGTCGACCTCGCCCGGCAGGAGGGCGGCCGGGTGCTGTGCGGCGGCGCCGCACCCGAGGGCGAGCGGTACGCGAAGGGCGCCTACTACCTGCCGACCGTCATCGACTCCCTGCCGAACTCGGCCCGCGTCTGCCAGGAGGAGATCTTCGGCCCGGTGCTCGTCGCGCTTCCCTACGACGACGAGGACGAACTCGTCGCCCAGGCCAACAACTCCGTCTACGGACTCGCCTGCGGCATCTGGACCCGCGACGCGCGGGCCGCCTGGCGGCTCGGCCGGCGGATCGAGGCGGGCACCGTCTGGATCAACACCTACAAGCAGTTCTCCATCTCCACTCCCTTCGGCGGGATGAAGGACTCCGGGCTCGGCATCGAGAAGGGCCGTGACCTGATCCGCGCCTACCAGCGGCAGAAGTCCCTGTACTGGGGCACCGACTCCACGCCCCTGCCCTGGGCCAACTGACCCACCCCCTCGGGAGATTCCGCTATGACCCACCCCCCGATCGGCCGGCTTCGCGCTCTGCGCTCGGTCGAACTGCTCACCCCGGACTTCGCCGACGCCGTCGACTTCTACGAGGAGGTGTGGGGCCTCCAGGTCGTCGAGGCCGAGCACAGCGCGAGCTGGCTGCGCGGCACCGGCGAGGAGCACCACGCCCTGCACCTGACCCGTTCCGAGACGATCGGCCTGGGCCGTCTCGTCTTCGCACTCGGCACGCCCGCCGAGGTCGACGAGGCCGCACGCCGCCTCCACGCGCGCGGCATCACCCTCGTCACCGAGCCCGGCCCCCTCGACCAGGTCGGCGGCGGCTACGGGCTGCGCTTCCACGACCTCGACGGGCGGCTGATCGAACTGTCCGCCGACACCTGGGCGGTCACCGAACGCAGCCGGGACGCGTCCCTGCCGGTGGGCGTCACCCACGCCGTCCTCAACACCCCCGACATCGACGCCTCCGTCGCCTTCTACCGCGACGTGCTCGGCATGCGCGTCTCGGACTGGTCCGAGCACCAGATGGCGTTCCTGCGCTGCGGCCGCGACCACCACTGCGTCGCCTTCAACCAGGCACCGTGGGTCTCCCTCAACCACGTGGCCTACGAGATGACCTCGATCGACCACTTCATGCGCGGCCTCGGCCGGCTCCGGCACCACGGGATCACCCCCGAGTGGGGCCCCGGCCGGCACGGCCCCGGCAACAACACCTTCTCCTACTTCACCGACCCCACCGGCCTGGTGTGCGAGTACACCACCGAGGTCGCCCAGATCGTCGAGGACACCTGGATCTGCAAGGTGTGGCGGCGCACCCCCGAGCTGTCCGACCTGTGGGGGACCGCGGGCCCGCCATCGCGGCGGATCCGCGCCCACATGACGGGCACGCCCGACGGCAGCCCGGTCGCCGCGCCCGTGGACGCGCCCGTGGACCCCCCTGCCGGTGCCCCCGCGGACGCCTCCGCCGACACCGAAGGAGCCGCGGCATGAGCGGCCACACGCGCAAGGTCGGCCTCATCGGCTGGGGCGCCATCGGCCGGACCGTCGGCGGCGCGCTCGCCGCGGGCGAGGTGCCGGGGGCGGAGCTGACGGGCATCGTCGACAACCGCCCGCTCGGCGACGCCGTCCCCGCCCCGCAGCTCACCGTGGAGCAGGCCCTCGCCTCCTGCGACCTGATCGTCGAGGCCGCGGGACAGGGCGTCGTACGCGAATGGGGCGAGACGGTCCTCGCGTCCGGCACCGACCTGCTCGTGGCGTCCACCGGAGCGCTGACCGACGAGGACCTGTCGAAGCGGCTCCTGGCGGCCGGACCCGGCCGGGTGTACTTCACCGGCGGCGCGGTCGGCGGACTCGACCTGCTCCAGGCCGTACGCGCCATGGGACCGCTCGGCGACGTCACCCTGACCACCACCAAGCTGCCGGCCACCCTCGAACAGCCCTGGATGGACGAGGAGACGCTCGCCCGGCTGCGATCCGCGACCGGCCCCGTCGAGGTCATGCGCGGCACGGCGCGCGAC
The DNA here is from genome assembly GCF_044762405.1 of Streptomyces sp. NPDC097107. Taxonomy (NCBI): domain Bacteria; kingdom Bacillati; phylum Actinomycetota; class Actinomycetes; order Kitasatosporales; family Streptomycetaceae; genus Streptomyces; species Streptomyces sp. NPDC097107. The sequence goes on from NZ_JBIWEF010000010.1 coordinate 222,001, forward strand.
GTACCGGTCAAGTTCCCCAAGTCCACCAACGTCGCCGCCTCCGTGGCCCTCGCGGTCGGCGACCTCGACGCCGTACAGGTACGGGTGGTGGCCGACCCGGCGGCCTCGCACACCTCCCACGTGATCGAGGCGAGCGGACCGCAGGGCTCGTACCGCTTCGAGGTGCGCCACGTCCCCGACGCCGCCAACCCGGCCACCAGCAGGGTCGTCCCCTACGCCGTGCTGCGCTCGCTCGGCGCTCTGGCCGGACGCCGGGGGCAGATCCTGTGACCGCGTACGACCTCGCCGGGCTGCACCTGGAGGAAGCCGGCCAGGGAGGGCCGCTGGTGCTGTGCCTGCACGGCATCGGCTCCTCGTCCGCCGCCTTCGTCCCGCAGACCGACGCCCTCGCCGCCGACCACCGGGTGGTCGCCTGGGACGCCCCCGGATACGCGAAATCCGCCGACCCGGAACGCGACCTCACCCTCGACGACTACGCCGACACCGCCGCCGAGGTCATCCGGGCGCGCGGGACCGAGGCCCACGTCGTCGGCGTCTCCTGGGGCGGCGTGATCGCCCTGCGGCTCGCCACCCGGCACCCGGACCTCGTCGCCTCCCTGACCGTCGCCGACTCCACCCCCGGCTCCGGCACCAGCCCCGACAAGGCCGCCGCGATGCGCGCCCGGGTCCCGGAGCTGGAGAGCCTCGGCCCCCGCGCCTTCGCCGAGCGGCGCGGCCCCCGTCTCCTGTCCGAGAAGGCGCCGCCCCAGCTGGTGCGACGCGTCGTCGACACCATGGCCGACTCGGTCCGGCCGTCCGGCTACCGGCAGGCGGCCGAATCCATGGCCCGCACCGACCTGCGCGGCGAACTCGCCCACGTCACCGCGCCCACCCTCGTCCTGTGCGGGGAGAAGGACCGGATCACCGGCCCCGACGCCTCACAGGTCCTGGCCGGCGGTCTGCACCGGACCGCCTACGTGATCGTCAAGGACGCCGGTCACCTGGCCAACCAGGAACAGCCCGAGCACTTCAACGCCTGGCTGCTCTCCCACCTGCACATCGTCACCGACACCCGCACCACGAAGGGCTGATCACCATGCCGCTGACCACCACCGAGTACGACAACGGCGGGGACCTCGCCAAGTACACCGACTCCCTGATCGCCTCCAGGGCGTCCCGCGAGCCGGACTGGGGCACCCTGTCCTTCCAGGAGAAGGCGGGCCCGCAGTACAAGCGGGCGCAGATCCGCTACGTCGGTTCCGGCGCGACCGGCAACCACGAGGACGACGGCCGCATCCTGTCCTCCGGAGGCTTCACCTTCTCCAACATGCTGCTGCCGCCCGGCGCCGAGGGCCCCGCCCACACCCACCACGACGTGGAGGAGGCCTTCTTCGTCCTGGAGGGTGAGGTCCGCGTCGGCATCCACCGGGGCCCCGACGAGACCGAGTACCGCACCCTCGGCTACCGCGACATGATCGTGGTGCCGGCCGGCGTGACCCGCTCGCTGAAGAACGAGGGCGACACGGACGCGCTGTTCTGCGTGATCATCGGCACCCGGAAGCCGCAGGTGCCGACGTACCCCGAGTACTCCCCGCTGTACGGCGTCACCCGTGACTGACCCGGCGGCCGGGCGTCGTACGGTCGTCGTGACCGGCGCGGGCCGTGGCCTGGGGGAGGCCATGGCCCGCCGGGCGGCGGCCGACGGGTACCGGGTCGTCGTCGCCGAGCTGAACGAGGAGTGGGGCTGCCGTACAGCGGCGGCCATCCGTGAGGCGGGCGGCGCGGCGGAATACGTGCCGCTGGACGTCGCCGACCCCGCCTCGGCCGAGGCACTGGCCGCCCGTGTCGCCCCCGCCGGCCCCGTGTACGGGCTGGTCAACAACGCGGCGCTCGCCAACGGGGTGGGCGGCAGGGAGTTCCAGGACATCGACATCGCGGCCTGGGACCGGCTGATGACCGTCAACGCGCGCGGCCCCTGGCTCGTGGCCAAGCACCTCCTGCCGCTGATGTCCGCCCCGGGACGGATCGTCAACATCGCCTCCGACGCGGCCCTCTACGGCTCCCCGCGCCTCGCCCACTACATCGCCTCCAAGGGCGCGGTCGTCGCCCTGACCCGGGCGATGGCCCGCGAGCTGGGCGAGCGGGACATCACCGTCAACGCGGTGGCGCCGGGCCTGACGGAGATCGAGGCGACCGAGACCGTCCCGGCCGAGCGGCACGCCCTGTACGCGGCGAACCGCGCGATCTCGCGCCCGCAGCGGCCCGACGACCTGGTGGGACTCGTCTCGTACCTGCTGGGCGAGGAGTCCCGCTACCTGACCGGACAGGTGGTCGCCGTCAACGGCGGCTTCACCATGCACTGAACCCTCAGCCCCCCGGCACGATCGTCTGCAAGGAGTACCCATGGATCTCGGCCTCGCCGATCGCACCGTGCTGGTCACCGGCGGCAGCTCCGGCGTCGGCCTGGCCACGGTCCGCGCCCTGCTCGCGGAAGGCGCCCGCGTCGCGACCTGCGGGCGGGACGCCGACCGGCTCGCCAAGGCCGCCGCCGGCCTCGGCGCCGGCCCGGACCGGCTGTACACCGGCGCCTGCGACGTCCGGGACGCCGACGCCGTACGCGTCTTCACCGAGCGCGCCGCCGCCCACCTCGGCGGACGCCTCGACGGCCTGGTCAACAACGCCGGACAGTCCCGCATGAAGACCTTCGACGAGACGACCGGAGACGACTGGCGCGACGAGCTGGAACTGAAGTTCTCGGGCGTCCTCCATCCCCTGGCCGCCGCCCGCGACCACCTCCGCGCCTCCGACGCGGCCGCGATCGTCAACGTCAACGCCGTCCTCGCCAAGCAACCCGAGACCCGGCTGATCACGACGAGCGCCGCCCGCGCCGGCATCCTCAACCTCTCCGCCTCCCTGGCCCGCGAACTCGCCCCCGAGGGCATCCGCGTCAACTCCGTCTGCCTCGGCCTGGTCGACACCGGCCAGTGGACGCGCCGCCACGCGGCCGCGGACAGCGGGCTCAGCTACGAGGAGTGGCAGGCGGAGATCGCCGCCGACCGGGGCATCGCGCTGGGGCGGCTCGGCCGCGCCGAGGAGGTCGCCTACGCGATCGTCTCGCTGCTCTCGCCGCGCGCCTCCTACATCACCGGAACCAGCATCGACGTCTGCGGCGGAGTCGGCCGCGGCATCCTCTGAGGAGTTCGCATGCGTTACGACCACGGTGGCGGACTCCTGGCCGCCCATCTCAAGTCCCTCGGCGTCGACACGGTGTTCGGCATCGTGTCCGTGCACAACCTGCCGCTGGTGGAGGCCGTCGAGGCCGACCCGGAGCTGCGGTTCGTGCCGGTGCGGCACGAGGCGAGCGCCGTCAACGCCGCCGACGCGTACGGCCGCGCCCGCGGGTCCATCGGCTGCGCGCTCACCTCCACCGGCACCGGCGCCGGCAACGCCGCCGGGTCCCTGATCGAGGCGCTGTCGGCGGGGACGGCGGTGCTGCACGTCACCGGGCAGGTCGAGTCGGCCTACCTCGGCAGCGGGCGCGGCTTCATCCACGAGACCAAGGACCAGCCCGGCATGCTCGCCGCGGTGTCCAAGTACGCCGCCACGGTCACCTCCGCGCGGGACGCGGGCCGCATCCTGCGCGAGGCGTCCGCCGCCGCACTCACCGCGCCGGGCGGACCGTCGAGCGTGGAGTGGCCGATCGACCTCCAGTACGCGGCCCAGGACGACGACGGCAGGAGTGCCCCCGCCGCCGAGGCACCGGTGCCGGACCCGTCCCGGCTGGACGCGGCTCGTGACCTGCTGGCGTCCGCGCGCCGCCCGCTGATCTGGGCCGGCGGCGGCGCGAACACCGCCCGCGACCAGCTCCTCACCCTGCTGGAGACGACCGGTGCCGGACTGCTCACCTCCAACTCCGGCCGGGGCTGCGTACCCGAGGACCACCACCAGGTCGTCGGCAACTTCGCGACCACCCCCGCCGCCCGCGCCCTCCTCGCGGACACGGACGTCCTCGTCACCGTCGGCACCCACTTCCGCTCCAACGAGACCGCCGACTACGGACTCCGGCTCCCCCGGGCGCACATCCAGATAGACGTCGACGCCGCCGCTCTGGGCCGGGTGTACCCGGCGTCGCACGCCCTCCACGGTGACGCGGGAACGGTGCTGCCGAGGCTCACCGAGGCGGCCGTACGGGCCGACGCGGACTGGACGGACCGGGTCGGGCAGGTACGCGAGCAGGTACGGGCCACCCTGCACGACGGCATCGGCCCGCAGGCCGCGATCTGCGACGCCCTCGCCGCCACCCTGCCGCGCGGCGCCGTCGTCGCCCGGGACGTGACCATCCCCTCGTCCTCCTGGGGCAACCGCCTCCTGCCCATCCACGACCCGCGGGCCAACGTCTTCCCACGCGGCGGCGGCATCGGACAGGGCCTCGCCATGGGCATCGGCGCCGCCCTCGCCCGCCCCCACGAACCGACCGCGGTCATCGCAGGGGACGGCGGCCTCGCCGTCCACCTCGGCGAACTGCTCACCCTCGCCCAGGAGCGGCCCCGGCTGACGCTGGTCGTCTTCAACGACGGCGGGTACGGAGTGCTGCGCAACATGCAGGCCACCTACACCGAACGGCGCTCGGGCGTGGACCTGTTCACCCCCGACTTCGCCGGGCTCGCCGCCGCCTGCTCCCTCCCGTACGCACGGATCGGCGACGCGAGCGAGGCCGCGAAGGTGATCGAAGCCGCCGTGGCCTCCGACGGCCCGACCCTCGTCGAGGTCGACCTGGCCGCGCTCGGCCCGATGAAGAACCCCTTCACCCCGCCCGTCAAGATCCCCACCCGGTAGGGAGGCCCGCAGACATGAACGCCACCGAAGAGCGGGAACTGGACCTCCTCGTCCACCGCACCACCTGGGAAGCGGACGGAGTCCTCTCCGTCGAGCTGGTCCACCCCGACGGCAAGCCGCTGCCCGCCTGGACGCCGGGCGCCCACCTGGACCTGCACGTGGGCGGCCACGTCCGCCAGTACAGCCTGTGCGGCGACCCGGAGGAGACGGGCGTGTACCGGCTCGGCATCCTCGACGAGCCGGCGTCACGCGGCGGTTCGCGCCACGTGCACACCAAGGTGCGGCCCGGCCAGACTGTGCGGGTGGCCGGGCCGCGCAACCACTTCGCCCTCGAACCGGCCGCCTCCTACGTCTTCATCGCCGGCGGCATCGGTATCACGCCGATCCTGGCGATGGCCCGCCGCGCCGACCGGGACGGCCTTCCGTACCGACTGGTGCACGGCGGCCGTACGCGCGCCTCCATGGCGTTCGGCGGTGAACTCGCCGCACTCGGCGGCGAGGTGACCCTCGTACCGCAGGACGAGCAGGGGCACATCGACGTGGCGGGCACGCTCGCGGACCTGCCGGCCGACGCGCTGGTGTACTGCTGCGGCCCCGAGCCGCTGCTGAAGGCCGTCGAGGACGCGGCGCCCGAAGGGCGGCTGCGCACCGAGCGCTTCGCCGCGCCGGCCGTGGCACGCGACGGCGGCGACGACAGCGCCTTCGAGGTCGAGTGCCGGACCTCGGGAGTGACCCTGAACGTCGGCCCCGAAAGCTCCATCCTGGAGGCCGCCGAGAACGCCGGGCTGAGCGTCGCCTCCTCCTGCCGCGACGGCATCTGCGGCTCCTGCGAGACCCGCGTCCTGGCCGGCACCCCCGACCACCGCGACTTCCTGCTCAGCGACACCGAACGCGCCACCGGCGAGACGATGATGATCTGCGTCTCGCGCTGCGCCTCGGACCGCCTGGTCCTGAACCTCTGACCACCTACGGAGAACCGCCGTGCCCGAGACCACCTGGCCCTGCCTGCGCCCCCACCAGACCCGCGACCACGAGCCCACCCCGTACGAGACGAAACTCGCGCGCACCCTCGAGGACATCTTCACCAAGGACGGTCACGAACTGTCCGACGTGATCGACGGCCTCAACTCCCGCCAGCTGCGCACACCCACGGGAGAGCCCTGGACCGAGACGTCCTTCCGCGCCGAGATGCACCGCCTGGGAGCCTGACATGACCCTCTCGATCCACGACACCGCCGACCACATCTACGCCCACGGCCTGCGCAACCAGTGGCACCCCGTCGTGCCGTCCCGGTTCGTCGAGCCCGGCGGCATGCGCAGGGTGACCGCCCTCGGTGAGAACTGGCTGCTCTTCCGCAAGTCCGACGGCGCGCTCTCCATGCTCGCCGACCGCTGCCCCCACCGCGGGGCGCCCCTCTCCCTCGGCAAGCACCTGGGCGACCGGGTCGCCTGCTGGTACCACGGCGTAGAGGTCGACGGGACCGGCACGGTCACCTCGGTGCCCGGCCTGCCCGGCTGCAACCTGGAGGGCAAGACCCTCGTCACCTCGCTGCCCGTCCGCGAGGCCGGCGGCGCGATCCTCGCCTACTTCGGCGACGAGGAGCACCCCGACCCGGTGGAACTCGCCCTCCCCGGCCCGCTGGACGACGACGAGATCTCCGCCTTCCTCTGCTACGCCGAGTGGGACGTCCCCTGGCGGTTCGCCATGGAGAACCTGCTCGACCCGATGCACGGCGCGTTCCTGCACTCCGAGTCGCACACCATGTTCGCCGGTGACACGTCCGCCAAGTTCCGCATCCGGGAGACCGAGCGCGGCTACTTCTTCGAGAAGACCGACCAGCGCGGCGTCAACTTCGACTGGGTCGAGCTGTGTCACACCGGCGTCGACTGGGTGGACCTGTCCATCCCCTACCCGCCGTCGGCGGGCCCCGGCGGACCGTTCGGCATCGTCGGCATGGCCTGTCCGGTGGACGCCGGACGCACCGGCGTCTTCTTCTGGCGCTACCGCAAGGTGAGCGACTGGCAGCGCGACACCTGGCGGTTCCTCTACAAGACCCTCATCGAGGCCCGCCACTGGGAGGTTCTGGAGCAGGACCGGATCATCCTCGAAGCCATGCCCGCGGACGCCGACCAGCGGGAGAACCTCTACCAGCACGACCTGGGCGTGGTCCGCCTGCGCCGCCTCTACCAGGCGCAGGCCGCGCGGCAGTCGAAGGCTCAGCCGGTCTCGGCGCGCTGAGTCGGGATGTCGTCGGAATCCACGATGGACCGCTCCAGCTTCGACAGCAGACGGCTCAGCTGACGACGCTCGGCGGGCGAGATCCCGCCGAGCATCCGGCGTTCGTTCTCCAGGTGCTCGGCGAACACCTCGTCCACCTTCGCCAGCCCGGCCTCGGTGAGCCGCGAGTACACCACGCGCCGGTCACCGGCGTCGCGTTCGCGCACCAGCAGACCGTCCTTCTCCAGCCGGTCCAGCCGCAGCGTCACCCCTGCGGAGGAGATCAGCCCGGAGTCCGCGAGCTGCCCGGCGGTCAGCCGGTACGGGGCCCCGGACCGGCGCAGCGCGGTGAGCACGTCGAACCCGGCGACGGACACTCCGTGCTCGTCGAGCCGCGAGGTCATCCGCGACTGGTACTGCAGATACGACCGGTGCAGCCGGGCCAGCACCTCCAACGGCGACGTGTCCAGCTCGGGCCGCTCCCGCGCCCAGTCCTCGACGATCCCCGCCACAGCGTCCGGCCGCTTCGCCGCCCTGCCCTGAGCCATGTCTTCCCCTCGCGGCACGTGTTCGGTACAGAAACCTTAGCGCTAAAGGAAACGCCGGACCGGTGGCCGGCCTCCCAACCGACCGGGCCGGTCGTCCGTCCGAGGGTGCCGGAAGGGCGCTCAGGGTCGCCACGGCACCCGGTGCTCCGCCAGGTGTGCCAGTACCGCGTGGTTCGCCTCCCAGCCGTCCGGGAACTTGACCAGCGTTCCCAGCTGGACCGGCTCCGTGGACGGATAGTCGTCCAGCAGCTCGCTCACGCCCTCCCGGCAGACCACGATGCACGCGTGCCGGTGCCGGGAGGCCAGGACGCACAGGCGGCCCGTCTCCAGGTGGAAGGCGGTGGCGTCGGGGCGGCCGGAGAGCGGGTGGAGGACGACGGTGACGTCGTACTCGCGGCCCTGGAGCCGGTTCGCCGTGTCCACGGTCACCTCGGTCACCCCGAGGTCGGCCAGCGCGGCCCGGACCGCCGCCGCCTGGTCCCGGTGCGCGGTGCCGACGGCGATGCGGGCGGACGTCAGGGGAGCGGGGTCGGGCGAGCGCTCGGACGTCGCCGCGCCCTCCCGGTCGAGGAGCCGCCGGACCACCGCCGCCACCGCCCGTACGGCCTCCGGATCGGTGCGCGGCGTGTGACCGGCGGGCAGCTCCAGCAGACCCCAGCCCGAGCGGGCCGCCTCGTCGATCACCTGGTCGGGGCCCGAGCCGTCCGACGCCACCGCGAAGGACAGACCCCGGTCGCCGTGGTCCGTGCCGCTGCGGAACGGCGTGTACGGGTAGAACGCGTCGGAGACGAGCCGTGCCGCCGACGCCGGGAGCCGCCACGACACCGGCAGCCGGTGCTGGGGAAGGGCGGGATTGTGGGCGAGGAGCGTGGTCACCGCGGAGGCCGACGGGTCGTACGACAGCCCCGCCCACTGATCGCTGCCCACGGTCGCGAACGGGTCCAGCTGACCCGGGTCGCCCACGAACAGCGCCCGCTCGAACAGCCCGGCGACCGCCAGCAGCGCATCCGAGCGCATCTGGTACGCCTCGTCGACGATCGCGTGCCGCCACGGCTCGTCCACCTTGACGTGCGCCCACTTCGCGGCGGTCGACAGGACGACGGCCTGCCCGGCGAGATCGGCGGCCTTCGCCGACTTGCGTACGTTCGCCAGGTCGTCGAGCGCCTTGTCGTACGGGTCGGCGTCACTGCTGTGCAGGCGGCCCACCGGCAGGTCGGGGTTCTTCTCGGCGAGGCGCAGGACCAGGTCGTCGACCTGGGCGTTGGTCTGCGCCACGACCATCAGGGTCCGGCCCGCCTCGGCCAAGTCCAGCGCCGCCCGTACGACCAGCGTGGACTTGCCGGCGCCGGGCGGGGAGTCGACGACGACACCGCGCTCGGTGCCGTGCAGGGTGTCGTGGAGGATCGCGGCGGTGGCGCGGGCGGCTTCGGCGCCCGGGTCGAAACCGGCCGCGACGGGGGCGGCGGTGGCCTCGGCGGCAGCGGTGGTGGCCTCGGCGGTCACAGGAAGTCCTCCTCCGTCCGGGCGTCGGCGGCCTCCGGTACGGCGGCCGTCTCGCAGGGCGGTCCCCCGTGCGTCCACGGGGTCCGGTCCGGGTCGGGCAGCTTCGCCCCGCCCCGCTGCTCGTGTTCGAAGAGGGTGAAGCAGACCAGGTCGCCCTTCTCGGGCACCGACCCGGTCTCGGGCTCCTTGCCCCGGCCCATCTTGTCGACGATCCGCAGGACGAGTCCGCCGCCCCCGCCTTCGGCACCGTCCCCGTCCCCGTCCGCACCGGCCGGTCCGACGTACTCCGCCGCCTGCGGCTTGCCGCCCAGCGACCGGTAGACCTTCACGCGCTCTCCCAGGTGCGGGCGGTCGTCCGTGCGGATGGTGACCAGCGGGCGCGGACTGGGCCGCTTGCTCTCGCTGTACGCCATGACCACGTCGGTGACCTCCCCGGCGAACGCCTCGCCGGACAGTCGCCGCCCGGCCATCACCAGCGGATCGTCCAGCGCCTCCTGGGCCTCCAGCCGGGCCTGTTCACGCTCGCGCGTGGCGAGCTTGTTCGCCGCGGTCACCGCGTCGTCCCGGCGCGGCTGCGGGGGCTCGCCGGCCAGGACGCGGTCGCGGTGGGACGTGAACGACCAGCGGTCGCGGGTCCAGCGGTCCTCGACATGCGCCCCGGCGGGCAACTCCCGCAGCAGGTCCAGGCCCCGCCACACTGTGTCCCAGGTGGGCCGCGTACGGCTCTCGACCAGGGTGCGGATCTCCAGCTCGGCGGCGGTGAGCGCGCCGAGCCGTTCGTCGGCCTGCAGACCGTCCTCGGCGGCGGCGAGCGCGGTGCGGGCACGGTCGTAGCGCTCGATGGCGGGCGCGAGCAGCTTGTTGTCGAAGGCCGGGTCGGTCGCCGGGCCCGCGGGCGGGCACAGCAGCTGGCCGCCGGCGTCGCGAGCCAGTTCGGCCCGCCGGGCGGCCTGCGCGCCGGTCGGCCCCTCGCCGTCGGCCCCCGGGGCGATCCAGGCCAGCAGCGCCCCCAGGTGCTGGTCCTCCAGCGTGGACTGACCCGTCGCCCAGTGCCGGCCCAGCAGGTCGGTCATGGCGAGGAGGAGGGAGGAGCCGGGGACCCGGGCCCGCTCGCCGTAGTGGGTCAGCCACCGGCCGAGCAGCGGCACCCTCGGCGGCGCGGGGTGCGGCGTCTTGGGGTCCTCCTCCGCCGTACGCCGGAAACGCATCGACCGGCCAAGCAGCCGTACGAAGTCGATACCGGCCCGGCTCGGCACGATCAGCTGCGCCGCGTCCGCGCACAGGTCGACCTCGACCTTGACCCGCTTGCCCGTCTCCGGGTCGGTCTCGGTGCGCTCGGCGGCCTCGACGCTGTCGGCGTACGCCTCGACGTGCGGCAGCACGATGCCGGCCAGCTCGGCCAGGAAAGCGAAGCGCAGGTCGCGGTCGCGCGGCTGCGGCACGACCAGCAGGCGCGGCGCGTCCCGGTCGGTGCCGACGAGGGCGCCCAGCGGGGCACCGGCCTCACCCGCGGTGATCAGCGGTACGAAGACCAGCGGACGGTCGGACAGGTGCCGGTGGCGGACGGTGGCGGCGGGCTGGGCGTGTCCGGTGCGCACGGCCTCCAGGCGGGCGAGCGTCGTGATCAGTGACACCCGGCCACCCCGCTCCCGCCGACCCCGCCGGTCCCATGAAGCCCGCTCCCGCCGGCCCCGATGCCGGCCGTCGCGAGTGCCTCCGCGCGCAGCCGCGCCGCCCTGCGCAGGGCGGCCACCGCCGGGTCGTCGGGATCGCCGGTCTCCCCGCGGGCCGCGGCCAGCACCTCCTCCACCGTCGACAGGCCGCCGAGCTCGGCCCGGACCGGGCGGCCCAGCGAGGTCACCGCGCCGGCCTCACGGGACCGGGCGCGGCAGTGGAAGGCCAGCTCGCAGGCGGACAGGCACTCGGGCGCGTACGTCGCCGGGACCGCCTCGACCGCGGCCGTCAGCTCCTCGGCCGGCAGCTCGGGGGAGAAGCAGACGCCGTCGGGGAGCGCGTCGGTGATGTCCTCGATGCGGGTCAGCCGGGCCAGCTGGCGGTCGGTGACCGCGCGCTGCTTGCGCACGTCGACGGCCGAGGCGGTCGGCAGGTTGGAGAAGTCCTTGGGGCAGACCAGGAGCACCCGGTGGCGCACGCGCGGGGCGGGGTCCAGGCGGGCGGCGGCCCGCTCCAGGGCCAGCACGTACACGGCGGCCTGCCGCGCGGCGGCGCCGACCTTCGCCGGGTCGGCGGAGCCGTCCAGCATGGGGAAGGACTTGATCTCGACGACCGTCCAGCTGCCGTCCGGGTGCACCACCACGGCGTCCGGCTCCAGGAAGGCGGGGGAACCGGCGACGTCGAGGGCGAGCATCGGGTGGTCGAGCAGCGTCCAGGTCCCGGGCGGGCCGGTGGCCTCCCGCAGGGCCAGCGACGTCCGCGCCGCGCGGCCCTCGGGGCCGGTCGCGGACAGGTCGGGCACATGCGCGCCGGCGGGCGGTTCGGCGCCCCGGTCCAGCTTCTCGTGCACGAGCCGCAGCAACTCGGCGCCACCGTCCGCCTTGACCCGCGCCTCGAAGGCGTTGCCCCGCATGAACGCGAACTGCGACTGCCCGAAGACCGGCGGCGAGCCCAGCGCGCCGGCGAGCGAGGCCTTGTCCACTCCGGCACCGTCGAGGACCGCGCGCCGGCGACACCCGGGGTTGGCGGCGAGGGCGGCCAGGGCCCGCGCGTCCAGCGCCTTGGCCGGTACCTCGGGACCGCGCAGCTCAGCGAGCCGGTGCCGGAGTCTCGTCCCCCGCGTCCGCGGGGGAGGGGTCCGGCTCGGCTCCTGGTCCGAACCGCTGCTCGCGCTGCCGTGGGAATCGCTCACCCGCGGAAGTCTGGCATCCACCTCTGACAATCGTGGAACCCGCGTCTGCCGGGGCCCGCGCGGCCGGTGTGAAACGGGCCGCGATCCGGGTCCGCACCCGGTCCGCCGTCCGCAGCACGTACGGCGTCAGCAGCAGTCCCGCACCCATCACCGCGGCGCCCGCGACGGCGTCGAGGAAGTAGTGGTTGGCGGTGCCCATCACCACGATCGTCGTCACCAGCGGGTAGACGACGCCGGCCACCTTCGTCGTGCGCGTGCCGCCGTAGCGCCACAGCATCACCCCGCACCACAGCGCCCAGCCGACGTGCAGGCTCGGCATGGCCGCGTACTGGTTGGTCATCCCGCCCAGCCCGCGCGGCGCGCTCGCCTCGCCGCCCCACCAGCCGTACGAGCTGTACTGGGCCATCGTGTCGACGAAGCCGTGGCTCGCGTCCAGCAGCCGGGGCGGGCAGGTCGGCAGCAGGGTGAAGCCGATGAGACCGATGAACGTGGACGTCATCAGCCAGGTACGGGCGGCCCGGTAGCGCACGGCGCGCGAGCGGAAGATCCAGATCAGGAGCGCGGGGGTGACGAGGTAGTGCAGCGACGCGTACCAGAAGTCGGCCGGTATGCCGATCCACGGCTCGCGGGTGAAGAGGCGGTTGAGCGGGTGCTCCGCGTTGAGGAACAGCACCTTCTCCATGCGCAGGATGGCCAGGCCGTGGTCGACCGCGTCGGTGACATCACCCCGGACCATGAGCCGGCCCGCGGAGTAGAAGGCGTAGACGAGGAGGATGAGCGGCAGTTCGGTCCACCAGCGCAGTCGAGTTTTCGGGGCCGCCTCGGTGCCCGGTGTCTCGGTGTGCGGCAATCCGATCGCCCTCCCCCTTCGTCCTCGCGCGCGCCTGGACCGACACGGACGTGACACTCTACGGCCTTGGTGCGCCCCGCTTCACTGGGCGCCCTCGGCCCTGATAGACGCCGGGATCGCCCGCCGGGTTGCCCGCGCGAGGCGTGCGCGATGATGGGGTGGTCCCCTCAGACATTTCTCCCGGAAAGGCCCCTTCATGGCACCGCGCATCCTGCTGGCCCGGCACGGACAGACGGCGTGGTCGCTGTCCGGCAGACACACCGGCAGGACCGACGTGCCGCTCCTGGAGGAGGGCAGGCGCGGTGCCGAGCTGCTCGGCGAGCGGCTGCACCGGGCGCCGCTGGAGGGGCTGCCCGGCGTCGAGGTGCGCACCAGCCCGCTGTCCCGCGCGCGCGAGACCTGCGAGCTGGCCGGCTTCGGTGAGCGGGCCCGGGCCTGGGACACGCTGATGGAGTGGGACTACGGGGCGTACGAGGGCATGACGCCGGACGAGATCCAGGCCGTCCGGCCCGGCTGGCTGATCTGGCGGGACGGCGTGCCCGAGGGGGAGAGCCCGGCGGACGTCACCGCGCGCGCGGACGAGGTCGTCGCGTGGGCGCGTGAGGCGGACCGCGACGTGCTCGTCTTCGCCCACGGGCACATTCTCCGGTCGATCGGGGCGCGGTGGCTGGGGCTGCCGCTGGACTTCGCGGCACGGATACGGCTGAATCCGACGTCGCTGTCGGTGCTGGGGTGGGCGTACGGGGAGCCGGCGCTGGAGAGCTGGAACGACCTGGGGCATCTGGCGGGCTGACGTGGGTGCGGGTTGCCGCCCCTGGGGGCACCTCCCAGGCCGTTCAGGCTCTGGGGGAGGCACGACCGCCCGCAGCCGGAGGCGGAGTGGTGACCGGGTTCACGCCGTTCGCGGCAGCGCGGCGTGGCGGTCCAGGAAAGCCGAGACCTCCGATGCCCGCCGGTGCGGGAGAAGCACCCGTGCCGTCGCGGACAGCATCGTGTGGACGCGTGACGACTGGACCTCGCCCAGCAGGTCCAGAACCCGCATGCCCGCCCCCGCCGCCTCGTCGGGCCGGCCGCCGCGCGCCAGGTCGTCCGCCAGTTCCGCCGAGTACAGCGCGAGGTTCCGGGTGAAGTGCGGGTCCTGCAGTTCGGCCGCCCTGCGCGCGTGCCGGGCGGCCCGGAGCCAGTCGCCCAGAGTGGACCAGCACTGGGCCTCCAGCCCTTCCAGCTCGGCCGCGCCGTAGAAACTCATCCACTCGGGGTCGGCGTCCGAGGGGCCCCGCCCGAAGAAGGCCTGTGCGCGGGCCAGCGCCTGCTCGCAGCCGACGCGGTCGGCCAGCCCCGCCCACCCGCCCGCCTCGCGCAGCGCGAGCAGGGACATCAGCCGGGCCGAGCCCAGCGGGCGGGCGGCGCGCTGCGCGGCCTGGGCCGCCCGTACCGCCTCGCGCGGGCGCCCGGCGTCGCGGGCCAGGAACGCCATGTTGCAGAAGGCGTGCGCCTCCAGACCCGCGTCGCCGGTCATCCGGGAAGTGGCGAGTGCCTCGGCGTAGTGGGAGCGCGCGTCGTCGAAGCGCCCGGAGTCGTGCGCCAGCCAGCCCACGGAGATCGCCAGTTCCCCGGCGCCCGAGTAGAGCCGGTCCGCCGTCGCCTGCCGGGTCGCGCCGGCGTCCAGCAGCGCGTAGGCGGTACGCAGCGGGGCCGCCGCGCGCCGGTAGAGACCGTCCGCGCCGTGCCGGTCGTCGAGCAGCCGGATCCGGCGGACGGCTTCTTCGAGGGCGCCCGCGTCGCCCGCCCCTGCCCGCCGCACGGGGCGCTGAGCCGCCGCGGCGTCGAGAGCGGGCCCCAGGGGCCCCAGCGAGGCGGCGGCCACCGTGGCACCGCTCGTCATGAATGCGCGACGCAGCACGTCGCTCTCCTCGTTGTTGTCGTGCGTGTCGTACAGGTACTGCTTGTTCTGCGTGTTGTGCGGGTCATGCGTGTTCTGCGTCTCATACGGCTCGCCCGCGCCCCGGTTCTCATTCGGGGCGCGCGGAGACCTTTCGGTGTACGCCGGGGGCGCCTCCTCCGCGGTGCGCGCCCGGCGCCCGCGTACCGACGAGCGGGGCGCGAACCCCAGGTCGGTGAGCGTGCGTCCGGGAAACATGTGCAGGAACACCCGCTCGTACGCGTAGTTGGGGCAGCGGATCTCGCCCGCCTCGACCCGGCCGATGTAGCGCGCGTCACAGCTGACCCGCTCGCCGATCTCACGCGCGGCCCGGCGCACCGCCGCCGCGAACTCGGCCGGCGAGCGCCTTCCGCGCAACCGCCGGAAGGCGAGGTTCGGCCGCGGTGGCCGATCGGGCTGGGCAGAGGTCACCGTTGACGACGCCATGGTCGGGTCCTCTCGTGCGAACCGTCGAACCATGCCGGGACAGGGCTGAGTTGTCGGGATTTCTCCGTTTGCCAGCCCTGTTTCCGGCGAGCATGAACGTACCCGCTGTGACTGAGTGACCACGCGGTGTTTGGCTACAAACCGGATATCTCATCCACGATCCGCCATGAAGTGCCATCCTTTGCGGCTGACTTGTGCCGTAGCCGTTGACGGCCCGACGCGTTGAACCCTGTGGACCGGGAGGCCCCCGACTCCCGACCCGCTCGTCCAAGGAGGAGTTCCGTGGTGGAGGCCGGGATGGATACCAGACGGATCAGCGATCCCCCCTGCGACGCCTGCGACGTCGTCACCGTGCCGACCCGGCAGGGTCTGGAGGCGGTCGACATCCTCAGAAGGGGCGCCGGTGACGGGGTCGGCCCCGTGATCCACGACGACGGCTGCGACACCCTGGGGTTCCTGGTACCCCCGGGCACGGCCGCCGCCTGGGACGTGCCCGGAAGCACCTGCACGGGGACGGACGGCCGCGGACTCAGCCTCGACCTGGCCCCCGAGCCGCCCGTGGAGGGCTCCGACTGGCTGCTGCCGCCCGGCGAGGCGGACCTGGCGACCGACCCCGCGGTGCTGCGGGCCGCGCTGGGCGAGGCCGCCCGGCTGATCGAGGCCGCGGACAGCTGCAGCTAGGGGGGCGTTCGGATCTTGCCGGGGTCGGCCGCAAGACACCGTTGCCCGGAGCCGACCTGATCCGAACGACACCCCCTGGACGCCCCGGTCCAGCCGTACGGCGTTGTCCCGGTGCGCCGATAATGGGCCGATGGGAAAGTCCAGGAACGCCCGCCGCGGGCGCGCTGCCGCCGCAGCCGTCGCCGAGAACGTCGACGGCGGGCTCGCCGAGCTGATCCCGGACCGGGAGCGGAGCCGGGCCTGGACGCTGCTGATCGACGGTGCCCCGCAGTCGCACGTCGACCTCGACGACCCCGCGTACCTGTCCTTCGAGTACCAGCGCCGCCTCGGGCACGTCATCGACCTGGCCGTCCCGCCGGGCAAGCCGGTGCAGGCCGTGCACCTCGGCGGCGGCGCCTTCACCCTCGCCCGCTACGTCGCCGCCACCCGCCCCCGCTCCACCCAGCAGGTCGTCGAGAAGGACGCCGGCCTCGTCCAGCTGGTCCGCCGGGAGCTTCCCCTGGACCCCGGCGCGCGGATCCGGGTGCGCTCCGCGGATGCCCGCGCCGGGCTGGCCAAGGTGCCCGACGGCTGGGCACAGCTGATCGTCGCGGACGTCTTCAGCGGGGCCCGCACCCCGGCCCATCTGACGTCCACCGAGTTCCTGGACGAGGTAAGGCGCGCACTCGCGCCCGGCGGGGTCTACGCCGCCAACCTCGCCGACGGTCCGCCGCTCGCCCATCTGCGCGGCCAGATCGCCACCGCCGCCGACCGCTTCCCGGAGCTCGCCCTCGTCGCCGACCCGGCCGTGCTGCGCGGCAAACGCTTCGGCAACGCGGTCCTCGTCGCCTCCGACCACCCGCTGCCGGTCGCCGAACTCACCCGCCGCGCCGCCTCCGACCCGCACCCCGCGCGCGTGGAACACGGCCGCGCGCTGACCGACTTCACCGGCGGCGCGGTGCCCGTGACGGACGCGGCGGCGGTGGCCTCCCCGGTGCCGCCCCCGTCCGTCTTCAAGTGACTCAGTAGCTGCCGATCTCCACCCGCGGCGGCCCGTCGTGCCAGGTGCAGAACACCGACACCCGGTCCGCGCCCGAGGTGAACTCCACCCGGATCCACGACTCCGTCTTCCACACCTGCATCGACCAGCCCGCGCCCGGTGTCGCCGACACCAGGGACGCGGACGACGTACCGAGGTCGAAGACCGCGCGGCCGCCGTCGGTGTCGTAACTCCTGACCCGGCCGGACGTGGTGGGCGAGGGACTCGCCGGAGGCTCGGCGGAGGCGGAGGCGGAGGCGGACGGCGCGTTCCGCGACGGGGTGGGGGACGGCTCGTCCGGGGTCCCGCTCGGCTCCGGCGAGGGACTGCCCGACGGCGACGGTCGCCTGGTGGACGAGGCCGACGTCCCCGAACCTCCGGCGTCCTCCGGCTCCCGCGCCTCCCGCACGGAGGCGTCGGCCGCCGTGATGGGCAGGGCGCGGGGGCGGTCGTAGGCCGTGCCCGCCATCACCGTGTGGACGCCCCACCAGGACAGCGTGACCGCCGCGCCGGTGGCGAGCAGCCAGGCGAGTACGTGTACGAGTCCTCTGCGCATCGCGGCCATACTGCCTCACGGGTCACACACGTGTCGCCCGAACGGAGACGGAAGGACGGCGGAGACCGGGGCGGGAGGACGGCGGAGACTGGGGCGGAACGACGGCGGAGACCGGGGCGGAACGACGGCGGAGACCGGGGCGGGCGGGAGTTGTCCACAGGCTCGCGCCGGGTTGGTCCGCATGGCGTACGGTGCCGCCCATGGCAAGTGTGCTCGTGGTCGAGGACGACCAGTTCGTACGCTCGGCGCTCATCCGGCATCTGACCGACGCCTCGCACACCGTGCGCAGCGTCGGTACGGCACTGGAGGCGCTGCGCGAGGTCGCCCATTTCCGTTTCGACGTGGTGATCCTCGACCTCGGCCTGCCCGACCTGGACGGCTCCGAGGCGCTGAAGATGCTGCGCGGCATCACCGACGTACCGGTGATCGTCGCCACCGCCCGGGACGACGAGGCGGAGGTCGTACGGCTGTTGAACGCGGGCGCGGACGACTACCTCACCAAGCCGTTCTCCGTCGAGCACCTGTCGGCCCGGATGGCGGCCGTACTGCGCCGCGCCCGGACCGGCCCCGCGGAGGCGGCCCCGTCGTCCGTCATCCGGGTCGGCGGCCTCACCGTCGACCCGCTGCGCCGCCAGGCCGAGCTGGACGGCGCCCGGCTCGACCTGACCCGCCGCGAGTTCGACCTGCTCGCCTTCCTGGCCGGCCGGCCCGGAGTCGTCGTCCCCCGCAAGGAACTGCTCGCCGAGGTCTGGCAGCAGTCCTACGGCGACGACCAGACCATCGACGTCCATCTGTCCTGGCTGCGGCGCAAGCTCGGCGAGACCGCGGCCCGGCCGCGCTACCTGCACACCCTGCGCGGTGTCGGCGTGAAGCTGGAGCCGCCCGCTGAGCCGCCCGCTGAGCCGCCCGCCGGGCCGCCCACGGAGCATCGCGGAGTGGAGCCGCCGCGATGAGATGGGCCCTGGTCAAGGTGTCGCTGGCGGTCACCGCGATGGTGGTGGTCGCCTTCGCGGTCCCGCTCGGTCTGGTCATCCGGGAGATGGCCCGGGACCGCGCCTTCTCCAACGCGGAGCGGGAGGCCGCCGCCGTCGCCCCGGCACTGTCCATCACCACTGAACGCGAGCAGCTGGAGCGCGTCGTCGCCTCCGCGGGCTCGGACGCCGGCATGGCCGTGCACATACCGGCGTCCGGCCAGGAGGACGGCGGCACCGACATCGGCCGGCAGCGCGCCACCGACGAGGACATCGCCGCCGTGCGGGAGATGGGCCGCGCCTCCACCACGGAGGTGACCGGCGGCTCCACGCTGCTCCAGCCGGTCGCGCTCAGCTCCGGCGAGATCGCCGTCGTCGAGGTTTACGTCCCCGAGTCCGAGGTCACCAACGGCGTCGGCACGGCCTGGGCGGTGCTCGCCGCGGTCGGCGCCGCCCTGATCGTCGGCTCGGTCGCGGTCGCCGACCGGCTGGGCATACGGATGGTGCAGCCCGCACAACGCCTGGTCGAGGGCGCGCACGAGCTGGGGGAGGGGAAGCTGGGCGCGCGGGTGCCGGAGGAAGGGCCGAACGAACTGCGCCTCGCGGCGGTCGCGTTCAACTCCATGGCCGACCAGGTCGTCCAGCTGCTGGCCAACGAACGGGAGCTGGCCGCCGACCTGTCCCACCGGCTGCGTACCCCGCTGACCGTGCTGCGGCTCAACGCGGCCTCGCTCGGCGACGGGCCCGCCGCCGACCAGACCCGGGCCGCCGTCGAGCAGTTGGAGCGCGAGGTCGACACGATCATCCGCACCGCCCGGGACGCCAAACCGCAGACGGCCGCGGCCGGCCCCGGTGCCGGGTGTGACGCGGCCGAGGTGGTGCGGGAGCGGATGGGTTTCTGGTCCGCGCTCGCCGAGGACGAGGGCCGCAAGTGGCGGGTGGCCGGCGCCGACCGGCCGGTGCGCATACCCGTGGCCCGCGCGGACCTGGCCGCCTCCCTCGACGCCCTGCTCGGCAACGTCTTCCGGCACACCGCTGAGGGCACGGCCTTCGCCGTCGACCTGCACAACGGCGAGGACGCGGTGATCGTGCTGGTCTCGGACGCGGGTCCGGGCATACCCGACCCCGCCGCGGCGATGGCCCGGGGCCGGGGCTCGGGCACCGACGGGTCGACCGGGCTCGGCCTGGACATCGTGCGCCGGCTGGCGGAGTCGACGGGCGGGGACGTTCGGATCGGCTCGTCCGTGCTGGGCGGCACCGAGGTGCGGATCTGGATCCAGCTGGACGGGCGGGCGGCGCCGGCCCGGCAGCGCGGACACCGGGGGGCGGTACGGCGACGCAGGCAGGGCCGTGCGCCGACGCCAACACCGGCGGTCCGGGCCGGCCGCGACCATTAGCCGGCCCCGATCCCTTCCTTGAGCCCACCGTGAGATCGCCAACCCCGGCCGGAAGCTGATCACCGAGGCGAAGCGGACGGCCGGGCGGTCCTGGCTGGGTGAGGTGTCCGCGGTGGTGCTCCAGCAGTCCCTGCGGGACGCCGAGGCGGCGTACCGCAACTTCCTCGCCTCCCTCGAGGGCACCCGCAAGGGAGCACGGGCGGGTGCTCCTCGGTTCAAGTCCCGCAAGGACACCCGGCAGTCGGTCCGGTTCACCGCCAACGCCCGCTGGAGCATCACCGACGCCGGCCGCCTGAACCTGCCGAAGCCCGGTGCGGTGAAGGTGAAGTGGTCCCGCACCCTTCCCTCCACGCCCTCGTCCGGCACTGTCGCCAAGGACGCGGCCGGCAGGTATTTCGCCTCCTTCGTCATCGACACCGACCCCGCCGCCGACCGGGTACGGATGCCCGGGACCGGCCGCACCGTCGGCATCGATCCCGGCCTCACGCACTTCGCGGTCCTCTCGGACGGCACGAGGATCGACTCCCCGCGCTCTCTGCGGCGCGCGGAGAAGAAGCTGAGGAAGGCCCAGCGGGAGCTGTCCCGCAAGCGGAAGGGATCGAAGAACCGGGACAAGGCCCGTCTGAAGGTCGCCCGCTCCCACGCCGAGGTCACCGACGCGCGCCGCGAGTTCCACCACCAGCTCTCCACGAGACTGATCCCCGACAACCAAGGGATCGCCGTGGAAGACCTGTCGGTCAAGGGACTGGCCCGCACGCGGCCGGCCGACGCCGACCGCGACCGCCACACCCCGGTACCCACCGGCACCGGGGTTCCCTCAGACAGGGCCTACTCGGCCGACTCCACCGGCGGCAGCGTCGCCGTGCGGGCCGCGCGCCCGTACCAGAGGGCGCTCGACTTCGGGGTGCGCTGCTGGGAGACGTAGTCGACGTAGACCGCGCCGAACCGCTTCTCGTAGCCGTAGGCCCACTCGAAGTTGTCCAGCAGGGACCACAGGTAGTAGCCGCGGACGTCGGCGCCGTCGGCGATGGCCCGGCGCACCGCCCGGAGGTGGCCGTCCAGGTAGGCGACCCGCTCGGGGTCGTGCACCGTGCCGTCCGCGCCGGGCTTGTCGTCGTAGGCGGCGCCGTTCTCGCTGATGTACAGCGGCAGGCCGGGAGCCTCACGGTCGTAGCGCATGATCAGCTCGTGCAGGCCGGTCGGGTCGACGCTCCAGCCCATCTCCGTACGCTCGCCCGGCGGCTGGTGGAACGCCACGTCGTCCGCGGCCGGCCACGGCGAGTGGTCGCTCGCGCCGTGACCGTCGGCGCGCGGCGCGCGCGAGTCCGCGTCCGCCGCCGACACCACGGTGGGCGTGTAGTAGTTGAGGCAGATCGCGTCCAGCGGCTGGCGGATCAGGCCCAGGTCGCCGTCCTCGACGTGCGACCAGTCGGTCACCGACGCCGTCGCCTCCAGCAGGGTGGCCGGATAGGCGCCGTGCAGGATCGGGCCGTGGAAGATCCCCCCGGACAGGTCGTCGATCTTCCGCGCCGCCGCCAGGTCCGCGGGCCGCTGCGACAGCGGCCGGACCACGGAGGTGTTGAGGCTGATCGCCACCGAGTTGCGGGCCGGCATCACCGAACGCAGGGCCACCGTGCCCAGGCCGTGCGCCAGGTTCAGGTGGTGCGCGGCGCGCAGCGAGGCGGCCGGGTCGGTACGGCCGGGGGCGTGCACGCCGGAGGCGTAGCCCAGGAAGGCGGCGCACCACGGCTCGTTGAGCGTGATCCACTGCTCGACCCGGTCGCCGAGCGCCTCGCCGACGATCTGCGCGTACTCGGCGAACCGGTACGCCGTGTCCCGCTCGGGCCAGCCGCCCGCGTCCTCCAGCTCCTGCGGAAGGTCCCAGTGGTAGAGGGTGACGGCCGGCTTGATCCCGGCGGCCAGCAGCTCGTCCACCAGACGTCGGTAGAAGTCCAGGCCGCGCTGGACGGCGGGGCCGCGACCGGTCGGCTGCACCCGGGGCCAGGAGACGGAGAAGCGGTAGGCGCCCAGACCCAGCTCGGACATCAGCGCCACGTCGTCGCGGTAGCGGTGGTAGTGGTCGACAGCGATGTCACCGGTCTCGCCACCGGCCGTCTTCCCCGGCGTATGGCTGAAGGTGTCCCAGATCGAGGGGGTACGGCCGTCCTCCCGCACCGCGCCCTCGATCTGGTACGCCGAGGTCGCGGCGCCCCACAGGAAGGCAGGGGGGAAGGTCACCGGGGTCACCGGCGTTGCGGACTCAAGCATGGAAGCGCTCCCATAGCAGGTCGTGACGGGTCGTGAGAGACCGACGTGTAGTGGGCGAGGGGGGAGGTCGGGGCCGGGGCGGCGGTGACCCGGCCCCCGGGGTGGGGCGTCAGCCCTTGACGGCGCCCTGCATGATGCCGCCCACGATCTGCTTGCCGAAGATCGCGAAGACCAGCAGCAGGGGCAGCGTGCCGAGCAGCGCGCCGGCCATGATCAGGGCCTGGTCGGGGGTGAAGCCGCGGCCGAGACCCGCCACCGCGACCTGCACGGTCGGGTTGCCGTTCTGCGTCAGCACCAGGAACGGCCACAGGAAGTCGTTCCACACCTGCACGAACGTCAGCATGCCCAGCACGGCCATCGCGGGCCGCGCCGTCGGGAACACCACGTGCCAGATCACCCGCCAGCTGCCGGCACCGTCCACCCGGGCGGCCTCGATGATCTCGTCCGGCAGCGCCTGGAGCAGGTACTGCCGCATGAAGAACACGCCGAACGCGCTGACCAGGGACGGGAAGATCACTGCCTGGAGCTGGTCGGACCAGTCCAGCTCGGCGACCATCATGTACAGCGGGATGACGCTGAGCTGCGGCGGCACCATCATCGTGCCGACCACGACCAGCATCAGCGCGTTGCGCCCCCGGAACTTCAGCTTGGCGAAGGCGAAGCCGGCGATCGTCGCCATGAAGACGACGGTGGCCGAGGAGATCCCCGCGACGATCGTGGTGTTGAGGATGGCCTCGCCCATGTTGGCGTCGGTCCAGGCGATCTCCAGCTTGTCGAAGAGGTTGGAGCCGAACCAGAGCGGCGGCGGCGTCTGGGCCAGGCGCTGGTTGTCGCGGGAGGCGGCGATCGCCGTCCACACCAGCGGGAACAGCGAGCCGAGCGTGAACAGGGCGAGGATGATGTACGCGATCGGCCCGGCGTGCAGCTGCCCGCCGGCCCGGGACGCCTTGGACCGGCGGCGCCGCCGCGGAGGCTCGGACACCGGCTCGGCCGGGGGTTTCGTCAGGGTCGTCGTCACGGCCGGTTCTCCTTAACTACTGGCGCGCAGCCGGCGCGAGATGACGTAGTTGACGAGCCCGATCACGATGAGGATCAGGAACATCGTCCAGGCGATCGCGGAGGCGCGGCCCAGGTGCTGGTTGACCCAGCCCTGCTCGTACATGTACAGGCCGAGCGTCTGGAACTGGTGCTGGCCGCCGCCCGAGGCGCCCTTGTTGGCGTCGAACAGCAGCGGCTCACCGAACAGCTGCGAGGCGCCGATGGTCGACACGACGACCGTGAACAGGATCGTCGGACGCAGCGCGGGCAGCGTGACGTGGAGGAACTGCCGCCACCGGCTGGCACCGTCCAGCGCCGCCGACTCGTACAGGTCCTGCGGGATCGCCTGCATCGCCGCCAGGTAGATCAGCGCGTTGTAGCCGGTCCAGCGCCAGATGACGATCGACGAGACGGCGAACTGGGACGCCCACTTGTCGTTCTGCCAGTCGACCTTGCCCAGGCCCACCGAGTCGAGAACCCAGTTGATCATGCCGTAGTCGCGGCCGAAGAGCAGCACGAAGACCAGCGCGGCGGCGGCGATCGACGTGGCGTACGGCGCGAGCATGATGACGCGGTAGAAGGTGGAGCCGCGCAGCTTGTAGTTGAGGATGTGCGCCAGGCCCATCGCCATCATCAGCTGCGGCACCGTGGAGATGATGCCGATGGTCAGCGTGTTCTTCGCGGCGTTCCAGAAGAAGTCGTCGTCGAAGATCCTGGTGTAGTTGTCCAGGCCCGTCCACGCCATGTCGGTGGGCGCCGTCAGCTCCACCGTGTGCAGCGAGGCCCAGCCGGTGTAGATCAGCGGGAACAGGCCGAACGCGGCGAAGAACACGAAGAACGGGGCGACGAACGCGTACGGGCTCCAGCGCATGTCCCGCTGCCAGCGGCGGGAGAGCCGGGCCCGTTTCCTGGCCACCTCGTCGGGGACCGCGTCACCGGGCGGTCGGCCCGGGGCCGCGCCCCCCTTCTCGGGGGGCGCGGCGGTGTCGTGCCGGGTGGTCATTCCGGTCACTTCTCCAGGTTGTTGTCGATGGTCTTGGTGGCGTTGTCCCAGGCCTCCTTGGGCGACTTGCCCTGGGTGACGAGGATGACGCCGTTGTCGGTCAGACCCTGCTGGATGATCTGGTCCTTCGAGCCGATCACCTGGGCCGGGATGGCCTCGGCGGCCTTGGCGAAGATCGCGCCGATCGGCGAGTCACCGGTCATCTCGTTCTTCGCGCCCGTCACCTGCGGCATCTCGTACGCGGCCGGGGCGCTCGGGAAGCTGCCCTGCACGGCGAACAGCTTGGCCTGCTGCTCGGGCGCGGTCAGCCAGGCCACCAGCTTCTGCGCCTCCTTCACGTTCTTGCCGCTCTTGGGCACGCCCAGGAAGGACCCGCCCCAGTTGCCGGACTTCGGCGCCGCGGCCACGTCCCACTTGCCGGCCGCGTCGGGCTGGGACTTGCCCTTGATGGTGCCGATCATCCACGGCGGGCAGGCGACGGTGGCGAACAGGTTGTTGGAGATGGTCTGTTCCCAGGTCGGCTGGAACTGGGTCTGCGCCTGGACCAGGCCCTTCTCCGCGGCCTCCGCGGTCAGGTCGAAGGCGTTTTTGACGGCGGGGTTGGACTTGTAGATGACCTCGCCGGAGGAGTCGTAGAACTTCTCCTCCTCACTGCTGAGGATGGCGTTGATCAGACCGCCGGGCGAGTCCATGAAGTAGGTGTCCTTGCCGGCACCCTTCTTGTACTTCTCGCCGGCCTCGACGAACTTCTTCCAGTCCCCGGCCCACAGCGCGCTGACCTCGTCGCGGTCGGTCGGCAGGCCCGCCTTCTCGAAGAGGTCCTTGCGGTAGCAGATCGCCATCGGTCCGACGTCGGTGCCGAGGCCGACCGCCTGGCCGTCCTTGGTGACGCCCTGCTTCCACTTCCAGTCCAGCCAGCTGCTCGGCTGGACGCCCTCCACCTTGGCCATGTCCACGAACTTGTCCGCCTGGGTCTCGACGACCTCGGCGATGTTGCCGACCTCGATGGCCTGGACGTCCTGCAGGCCGCTCTCGGTGGTGAGGTGGTTGACCAGAGCGGGGTAGTAGTTCTCGTTCCGCTCGGTGACCGTCTCCTCGACGTTTATGCCGGGGTTGAGCTTCTCGTACTCCTCGTAGAGGCCGGCCTCCTTGAAGCCCATGGTGCCGAACAGGCCGAGGGTGATGGTGGTCTTGCCGCTGCTGTCGCCCGACGACGAGCCGTCCTCGTCGTTGCCGTCGTCGGCGCAGCCGGCCAGCAGCCCGGCGCCCAGCGACGCGATGGCCGCGACGACCACCGCCTTGCGGGCGGATCGATTACGTGCTGCTCGCATTGCGTCCTCCTGTTGCCCTGACGTGCCGACCCCCCGGCCAACTACATGGTTGGGCCCGCTGCTTCATGTGGTTCGTTCGACGCTGCGGCTCGGGCGGGGAACGTGCGGGATGTGTATGTGCCAGGTAGTGTGGGAGCGCTCCCACAGGTGATGTGTTGAAGAGTCGTCGGTCCGGGCGGGGGTGTCAAGGGCGCGGACGCGACGAAGTGCGTTCAGTTATCGGCCTGTTAACTGGACGTTGCGAGCGGCGTCGGGACACCTCCCCGCGGCGGTCGGCGGCCCGGAGCCGGTCATTACACCCGACCGGCCTGTTAAATTCCAGGCCAGCCGCAGAGTGCGGGGTGTCGACGGGAGGCGGAGCCGATGGCAAGCCACGGAGCGCGTGGGCGGAGCGGTGGCCGGCCCACCCTCGAAGAGGTGGCGGCACGGGCGGGCGTCGGCAGAGGAACGGTCTCCCGGGTGATCAACGGCTCGCCCCGGGTCAGCGACGCGACCCGGGCGGCGGTGGAGGCGGCGGTCGCGGAACTCGGCTACGTTCCGAACACGGCGGCCCGCGCCCTGGCCGCCAACCGCACAGACGCGATCGCGCTGGTGGTGCCCGAGCCGGAGACCCGTTTCTTCGCGGAACCGTACTTCTCGGACATGCTGAAGGGTGTTGGCTCCGAACTGTCCGACACCGAGATGCAACTGCTGCTGATCTTCGCGGGCAGCGACCGGGAGCGGCAGCGGCTCGCCCAGTACCTGGCCGCGCATCGCGTGGACGGCGTCCTGCTGGTCTCGGTGCACGCCGACGACCCGCTGCCCGACCTGCTGTCCCAGCTGGAGATCCCCGCGGTGATCAGCGGCCCGCGCTCGGCCCGGGAATCGCTGGCGTCGGTGGACTCGGACAACTACGGCGGCGCCCGCTCGGCCGTCGAACACCTGCTGTCCCGAGGCCGCCGCCACATCGCGCACATCACCGGCCGCCTCGACGTCTACGGTGCCCAGCGGCGCGTCGACGGCTACCGCGAGGCGCTGCGCGACGCGGGCCACGACGCGGACGAGCGGCTGATCGAGGCGGGGGACTTCACGGAGGAGGGCGGACGCAGCGCCATGGTGGAACTGCTGCGCCGCCGCCCCGACCTGGACGCCGTCTTCGCCGGCTCGGACGTCACCGCGGCCGGCGCCCGCCAGGCCCTGCGCGAGGCGGGCCGGCGCATCCCGGACGACGTGGCGCTGGTCGGCTACGACGACTCGGCCATCGCCCGCCACATGGAGCCGCCGCTGACCAGTGTGCGGCAGCCCATCGAGGAGATGGGCCGCGCGATGATAGACCTGCTGCTCACCGAGATCGCGGACCGCCGCCCGGCGGCCTCGCGGGGGCTGGAGCGGCACCAAGTGGTGCTGGCGACGGAACTGGTGGAGCGGGCGTCGTCGTGACGGCCCGGGCCGGGGCTCGTCGGCATCGACCTGCATCGACCGGCACCGACCTGCATCGACCTGCATCGACCGGCACCGACCTGCATCGACCGGCATCGACCGGTGCCGACCGACGTCGGTCGGCGCTGACCGGGGCGAATGCCCCGGCGACGCGCCGCCCACGTGCCTGTCGGCCGGGCCTCGTCGTCGGCCCGGGGGGCGCGAGGGCCTTCGACGCGACGGGGGTGTCGGCGGGGCCCGGCGTCCAGTCGACCGCTCAGGCGCCGGTACGGCTCCGCGCAGGAGCTGACCGGCTCGGTCACCGGCGGCGCGCATCTGCCGGCCCGGGAGAGTCGGCGCGGGCTCCGGGGCGGGACGGTCCGGCCTCCTGCCGAAAGGGGCACCCCGGGAACGCCGTCAGCCGGTGACCTTCTCGCGAAGGTCACCGGCTGACGGATCAGGGTGAGTGACGGGACTTGAACCCGCGGCCACCTGGACCACAACCAGGTGCTCTACCAACTGAGCTACACCCACCATGGCCGGTCTTCGGAACCCGTGGTGGGCTTCCCCGACCGGCTGAGAAAAAGTGTACAGGGTCCGAAGGGGTGCTCGCGCACCCCTTTACCGGGCCCGCACGGTGTGCTGTTACCGGGCCCGCACGACGTGCTTCGCGGCGATCGCCTTGGCGGTTTCGGAGTCGGGGCCGGGCTGCGGGACGAAGACGGCTTCCCGGTAGTAGCGCAGTTCGGCGATGGATTCGCGGATGTCGGCGAGCGCGCGGTGGTTGCCGTTCTTCTCGGGGCTGTTGAAGTACGCCCTCGGGTACCAGCGGCGGGCCAGCTCCTTGATCGAGGAGACGTCGACGATCCGGTAGTGGAGGTAGTCCTCCAGCGTCGCCATGTCCCTCAGCAGGAAGCCGCGGTCGGTGCCGACCGAGTTGCCGCACAGCGGGGCCTTGCCGGGCTCCTTCACGTGCTCCCGGACGTAGGCCAGGACCTGCGCCTCGGCGTCCGCCAGCGTCGTGCCGCCGTCGAGCTCGGCGAGCAGGCCGGACGCGGTGTGCATCTGACGCACCACCTCCGGCATCGTCTCCAGCGCCCGCTCCGGCGGACGGATGACGATGTCGACACCTTCGCCGAGGATGTTCAGCTCGGAGTCGGTGACGAGGGCGGCCACCTCGATGAGAGCGTCGTCGGACAGCGAGAGGCCGGTCATCTCGCAGTCGATCCACACCATGCGATCGTTCATGCGGACACCCTACGGCTGACCTCCGTCGGACGGGCCCCCGGCATCGGTGTGGGCCTCGCCGGGGGCTGCCGCCCACGGGCCCCCGCGTCGGCCTGGACGGCCTCGTCCTCGAACGCCGGACGGGCCGAGTGGGTCGGCCCGAGGGGCGTCGGAGGGGGCGGCCGGACGGACGGAACCGCCCGTCCGGCGTTCACAGGTTCACGGCGCGCTGCGCTGCCCCGGCAGGCTCGCCGCCGCCGGTATCGGTGGCGCGCTGCGGCGGCTCTGGTACGGGACCGCGCTCTCCGGTGGCAGGGCGGCGGCCTCGGGTGGGACGGGGACCCGGGAGGCTCCCTCGGGGCCGGCCTCCGGGGCCACCGGCCGCTCACCCTGCGGGCGGCGGGCCCGGTAGGCGGCGCGGTAGGCGGCCGGGGAGGAACCGAGCTGGCGGCGGAAGTGGCCGCGCAGTGCCACCGGGGAGCGGAAGCCGCAGCGGCCCGCGACCTCGTCCACCGAGTAGTCGGACG
The DNA here is from genome assembly GCF_044762405.1 of Streptomyces sp. NPDC097107. Taxonomy (NCBI): domain Bacteria; kingdom Bacillati; phylum Actinomycetota; class Actinomycetes; order Kitasatosporales; family Streptomycetaceae; genus Streptomyces; species Streptomyces sp. NPDC097107. The sequence continues at coordinate 250,584 of NZ_JBIWEF010000010.1, forward strand.
TCTCCAGCAGGCGCTGCGCCTGGAGCACCCGCTGGGTGATCAGCCACTGCAGCGGGGCGCTGCCGGTGAGCGAGCGGAAGCGGCGGTCGAAGGTGCGGCGGCTCATGTACGCGCGGGCCGCCAGCGTCTCCACGTCGAACTGCTCGTGGAGGTGCTCCAGCGCCCAGGCGACGACCTCGGCGAGCGGGTCGGCGCCGATCTCCTCCGGTAAAGACCTGTCGAGGTAGCGCTCCTGGCCCCCCGAGCGGCGCGGCGGGACCACCAGGCGGCGGGCCAGCGCGCCGGCCGCCTCGTTGCCGTGGTCCGTGCGCACTATGTGCAGGCACAGGTCGATGCCGGCCGCGGTGCCCGCCGACGTCAGCACGTCGCCGTCGTCCACGAACAGCTCGCGCGGATCGACGTGCACCGACGGATAGCGCTTGGCCAGCGTCGGCGCGTACATCCAGTGGGTGGTCGCGGGGCGGCCGTCGAGCAGGCCCGCCGCCGCGAGTACGAAGGCGCCGGTGCACAGCCCGACTATGCGGGCACCCTCCTCGTGCGCGCGGCGCAGGGCGTCGAGCGCGTCCTCCGGTGGCGGAGAGGTGATCGACCGCCAGGCGGGCACCACGACGGTGCCGGCCCGGGAGATCGCCTCCAGGCCCTGGGGCGCGGTGAGTTCCAGGCCCCCCGTGGTCCGCAGCGGGCCCTCCTCGCCGGCGCACACCAGCAGCCGGTAGCGCGGTACGCCCGCGTCCTGGCGGTCGATCCCGAACACCGACAGCGGTATGGAACTCTCGAAAATGGGGCCGCCGCTGAACAGCAGCACCGCGACGATCTCCTTGCGGCGTCGCCCGGAGAGCTTCCGGGCCGCGGTTTCCGGCGCGGCAGTGGAGTCGTGGCTCATAATTGCTAAGCCCCCCTCGGTGGTCGCGGCGCCCTGATCCTTTCGGGTCTGTCGCTCCAACACGTTTCCCCTCGGTCCTGCACGAGTCCCCCGCCGTAGACAGTCAAGATCGAATCTACTGTGTCCCATCGCGCCAAGGTGGCCGGTTCGGCACTTGGGACATTGTCGACATGGCAACTTGGCGTGAAGCAGTCGATCACGAAGCGTGGCACTCCGGGGCGCCCCAGGGAAGTGCGCCTTGTCGCAGTGGCCAATCCCCGTAGGGTGCGCAGGGTCCCGGAGACCCTTTCCGTGCAGGTGGAACGGGTGTTGGGGGGTGGTGGGGGGCAGTGATGAGCCACCCTCAGAAGTTGGCTGAAAAGAAGCGGACGCGTGCGCGGAAACCGGTCAGTCGACCGGTGTGTTTTCCCCTGCGTGCCGTCCGCCCCTGCGGGCCGGCGGCCCGGCCCGGTGCCGGCGCCCGGCCCGGTGCCGGCGTCCGGCCCGCACCGCGCCATCCTCGCCGGCCGGCCGCGCCGCGACGCGCTCGGACCGGCGCAGCAGCAGGCGGCAGGCGCCGGTGACGGCGGCCAGGCCGAGGGCCGTGCCGGCGGCGCCGGCGAACGAGGTGCCGTACCAGAGGAGTACGACCGGGACGAGGAAGCAGCTGAAGGCCGCCCAGCGGACGAGATCGGTGACGCCGTCCCGGGACGGTGCGGCCGGATCGTGGACGGCGGGTGCACCGGACGGCGGCTCGGAGGGCTGGTGCGGTCCGGACATGTGTGCTCCCTGGGGCTGGCGGCATGGAGATCAACGTTTGTGCGAAGCGCCGGTCACGACCGAGCACCGACAGTTGAATCCTGTGCAAACCGCCTGTACAGCGCAGCAACCATTGCGTTACGGGCGCCCCCTCGGGCATGCTCCGGGGAACCCGTGGCGGACCGTACGCGGGATCTGGCGAAGGAGGCGTGGCGCCGTACCCTTGGGGGTATGGGGTTGGGAAGACCATTCCCGGACACACAGCTCCGCCGCACACTGTTGTCCCCCATAGAGGATAAAAACGCCGAGACAGCCATGGCCGGTCACTCATTCTTCGAACCCGCGGACCGCAAGCGGCCCGTCGCCGAACCTACGGCGGCGGAGCCCCTGGCGGCCGAAGAGCCACGCCAGTCGTGCGACCCAGCCTTCAAGCACGGCGTCGTCGTCGGCTTCGACGGCTCCACGTCCAGTGAGCGTGCCCTCGCGTACGCCATCGGCATGGCACGCCGCCTCGGCTCGGGCCTGGTCATCGTGCACGTGGCCAACCGGCTGCCCACCACCGTGTGGGCCGGCTGCGAGCCCCCCGTCTTCGTCGACGTACCGGACCACCGCACCGAGGTGCTGGGTCTGGAGCTGGCGTGCGCGGACTATCTCGCCGAGGTGCCCTGGATCCTGGTCGAGCGCGGCGGCGACATCTGCCACGAACTCGAGGAGGTCGGCCGGGAGTACGAGGCGGACGCCATCGTCGTCGGCTCCAGCCACGGCCTGGTGGGCCGGCTCTTCGGCTCCGTCGCCGGCCGGCTCGCCAAGCGGGCGAAGCGGCCCGTGGTGGTCATTCCGTAACAGTCCGGGCGGCGGTTGTGGCCGCCTCGGGACCCCCTCCGGTCATGCAGCGTGAAGCTACCGACGCGTAGAGGTGTTTGTGCCCTTGTGAAGGGCATATACGGGTCACCGTACACCGCACATGCATGAAGGGAGCCCGCCGTGGACAACGACGTCTCTGCGGGAAGCACCACCACGATCGCCGGCCGACTCGCTCTCGGTGTCACCCTGCTGGCCTTCGGCGTCGGCCACACCGGCGTGGTCGACGGCGTGACGGCCGCCGACGCCGTGACCGTCGCCCAGTACGTCGGCGGCGTCGCCCTCTTCGTCGCCGGTCTGCTCGCCCTGCGCGACCGGGACACCGCCTCCGGTACGGCCTTCACCGTGCTCGGCGCGCTGTGGTTCACCTGGGCCGTCTCGGTCGGCGGCCAGGTCTCCGCCAACGCGGCGGGACTCTTCCTGCTCCTGTTCGCCCTCGTCGCCCTCTCCCTGACGTTCGCCGGCGGCGATCCGCTCGGGCAGGGGACGTACGGGCTGCTCTGCGTGTCCCTGCTGCTGCTCTCGATCGCCGCCTTCGCGGACACCGGGGCGCTGGGGAAGGCGGGCGGGTGGTTCGCCGTCGCCGCGGGCGTGGTCGCCTGGTACGCGGCGACGGCGGTGCCGGCGCACTGGCCCACGGGTGTCTCGCGACGCGCCGCGGGCCGGGGTGTGACGGTTTAGCCGCCGCAGGCCGGGGGTCGGGCGGCTCCCCGGCGACGGGACGGCCCCCCACGTGTTGGTGGCACACCTGGGGGGCCGTTCGGTTGCGTTGCCCGTGCGGGCGGGTGGAAGGATGCTCGCGCAGTTCCCCGCGCCCCCGAAAAGGGCCTCTACTCCACCGTCACCGACTTGGCGAGGTTGCGCGGCTTGTCGATGTCCCTGCCCAGGGACAGGGCCGTGTGGTAGGCGAGGAGTTGGAGCGGGATGCCCATCAGGATGGGGTCCAGTTCGTCCTCGTTCTTCGGGACGACGATGGTGTGGTCGGCCTTCTCCTGCTCCTGGTGGGCGACGGCGAGGATCTGGCCGCTGCGGGCCTTGATCTCCTCCATGGCCGCGCGGTTCTTCTCCAGCAGGTCGTCGTCCGGCACGATCGCGACCGTCGGCAGGGCCGGCTCGATCAGCGCGAGCGGACCGTGCTTCAGCTCGGAGGCCGGGTAGGCCTCGGCGTGGATGTAGGAGACCTCCTTGAGCTTCAGGGAGGCCTCGCGGGCGACCGGGTAGCCACGGACGCGGCCGATGAAGAGCATCGAGCGGGCGTCGGCGTACTGCGCGGCCAGCTTCTTGATGTCCTCCTCCCGCTCCAGCATCTCGGAGATCTGCTGCGGCAGCTTGCGCAGGCCCTCGATGATCCGCTTGCCGTCGCGCACGGACAGGTCGCGGGTGCGGCCCAGGTGCAGGGCGAGCAGCGCGAAGGCGACGCAGGTGTTGGTGAAGCACTTGGTGGAGACGACGCAGACCTCGGGGCCGGCGTGCACGTACATGCCGCCGTCGGCCTCGCGGGCGATCGCCGAGCCGACCACGTTGACGATGCCGAGGACGCGGGCGCCCTTGCGCTTCAGCTCCTGCACGGCGGCCAGCACGTCGTACGTCTCACCGGACTGGGAGACGGCGATGTACAGGGTGTCGGGGTCGACGACCGCGTTGCGGTAGCGGAACTCGGAGGCGGGCTCGGCGTCCGCGGGGATGCGGGCCAGCTCCTCGATCATCTGGGCGCCGATCTGGCCGGCGTGGTACGAGGTGCCGCAGCCGAGGATCTTCACGCGGCGCACGGCGCGCGCGTCGCGGGCGTCCAGGTTGAGGCCGCCGAGGTGCACGGTGGAGAAGCGGTCGTCGATCCGGCCGCGCAGCACGCGGTCCACGGCCTCGGCCTGCTCGTGGATCTCCTTGTGCATGTAGGTGTCGTGGCCGCCCATGTCGTAGGAGGCGGCCTCCCACTCCACGGTGGTGGGCTCGGCGGTGGTGCGGGTGCCCTCGGTGGTGTAGGTGCGGAAGTCGTCGGCCTTGAGGGTGGCCATCTCGCCGTCGTCGAGGGTGACTATCTGGCGGGTGTGGGCGACCAGCGCGGCGATGTCCGAGGCGACGAACATCTCCTTCTCGCCGATGCCGAGGACGACCGGCGAGCCGTTGCGGGCGACGACGATGCGCTCGGGGAAGTCGGCGTGCATCACGGCGATGCCGTAGGTGCCCTCGATCAGCCGGAGGGTCTCACGGACCTTGTCCTCCAGCTTCTGGGCCTCGGAGCGGGCGATGAGGTGGACGAGGACCTCGGTGTCGGTCTCGGAGAGGAACTCGACACCGTCCGCCTCCAGTTTGCGGCGCAGGTCGGCGGCGTTGTCGATGATGCCGTTGTGCACGACGGCGACCTTGTTGTCGGCCGACATGTGCGGGTGGGCGTTCAGGTCGGACGGGGCGCCGTGGGTGGCCCAGCGGGTGTGGGCGATGCCGGTGGTGCCCTTGAAGCGCGCCGGGACCTTGGCCTCCAGGTCGCGGACCCGGCCCTTGGCCTTGACCATCTTCAGGCCGGCCGCCTTCGGCGAGGTGACGACGATGCCCGCCGAGTCGTAGCCGCGGTACTCCAGGCGCTGGAGGCCCTCCAGCAGCAGGGGGGCGACGTCACGCTTGCCGATGTATCCGACGATTCCGCACATGTATACGTAAACCTCGTGTCCCTCTTCGGCTTCTCAGCCGTAGACGATGCGGCGCAGCTGGCGGAGCGACAGCTCCGGCGGTGCGACCGCCCGGTATTTCAGGTCCGCCGCGATCCGTTCGAAGATCGTCGCGTTCACCAGGCCCTGGGCCTGGAGCTCGCGGTGGCGGCGACGGACGTACTCCTCGGTCGTCTCGTCGAAGTAGGCGAGCACGTCCTGGATCACGCGCAGCGCCTCGCCCCGGCTCAGGGGGGTGGACCGCGTCAGATGATCAACGAGTTCGTCGTGCACCCGGTAGATCCTGGGGTACGAGTGAGGGTTTCGCAAGAATCCTGCCCGATATCGGGCAAGCCTGCCGCATGTGTGTGACTACATCCGCTTCAGTACCGCCTGCTTCGCCAGGGTGAACTCCTCGTCCGTCAGCACCCCGGAGCGGTGCAGCTCGCCCAGTTCCCGCAGCCGGCGCAGCAGCGCGTCGTGGTCGTCCTCGGCGGCGGGGGCTGGGGCTGGGGCTGGGGCGGGCGCGTCCTCGGCCGGCCGGGCGTCCTCCAGGGCGGCCCGGGCCGCCGGTGTGGCCGGGTGCGGGAGGCGGGCCTGCACGGCCGCGGCCACCAGCGCCATCAGCGGGTCCCTCTTGAAGCCCCACAACTCCACCGCGTTGGGGTCGTACTTGGGCGGCGCCTTGGTCGGCGCCGCCCGCACGGTGAAGCGGAGGTGGCCGTTCTCCAGGCCGACCGTCGGCTGCCACTCCACCGCGGTGATGTCCGTGAGGGGCAGGGTGCGCGCTCCGGCGGCCGACTTGGCGTCCTCCGCCTGCCACTTCCACTCCAGACGCACGCGTTCGCCGTCGAAGCTCGCGATGCCGTCCCCGGCGGACACCGACAGCGGTACGGACGGGCCGGGCAGCAGGTAGGCGTCCACCGGGCCGGACGGAACCTGGTCGAGGAGCAGGGCGTTGCGCACCTCGTCCACGAAGTACTCTGCGACGCCGTACCGGTCGGACTCCACGATCAGCTGGTACGGGTCGTGCGGCTCGGCCAGCCGGCCGCCGGTCGCGTGCAGCAACGGGTCGGCGCCGTCCCGCAGGCGCAGCCGCAACCGCCCCGTCCTCTTGCCCTGCTCGAACGATATGCCCGCCAACGCCGCCAGCGGGACGAGTAGTTCACCCAGTTCCCTGCGGAGCAGACCGACGTTCTTGTCCCGCCCGGGAGTCAGCCGCAGGGTGTCGCCGTCGAAGACCCACGTTCCGTCCTTCTGGATGATTTCCGCCATGCGCGGATTGTTTCACCGCTTCTGCGTACGGCGGTTGTGAGGGAGAGTGGTCCACACCCCCATCTGTGCACCATCGTGAAGGGAGCGCACGTGAGACCTCTTCGACGGCACCACAGAACGACTCCCCGGCTGTCCCGGATCCTGGGCTCGCTGCTGCTGGTCGCCGCGGTCGGCGCCATGACCACCGGCGCGGCGCCGGACCGGAGGACGCCGGCGACCACCCCCCTGGACCGGGTGATTCCGGCTCCCGCGTCGGTCGACCCGGGCGGCTCCCCGTACCGCATCACCCGCGGCACCCACATCCGCGTCGACGGCTCGCGCGAGGCCCGCCGCGTCGGCGACTACCTCGCGGACCTCCTGCGGCCCTCCACCGGTTACCGGCTCCCCGTCACCTCCCACGGTCACGGCGGCATACAGCTCCGCCTGGCCGAGGGCCCGTACGGCGACGAGGGCTACCGCCTGGACAGCGGTCGCGGCGGCGTCACCATCACCGCCCGCGAGGCCGCCGGGCTCTTCCACGGCGTCCAGACCCTCCGTCAGCTCCTGCCCGCCGCCGTCGAGAAGGACTCCGCGCAGCCCGGACCATGGCTGGTCGCGGGCGGCACCATCGAGGACACCCCGCGCTACGGCTGGCGCGGCGCCATGCTGGACGTCTCCCGGCACTTCTTCACCGTCGACGAGGTCAAGCGCTACATCGACCGGCTCGCCCTCTACAAGTACAACAAGCTCCACCTGCACCTCAGCGACGACCAGGGCTGGCGCATCGCCATCGACTCCTGGCCGCGCCTGGCGACGTACGGCGGCTCCACGGAGGTCGGCGGCGGCCCCGGCGGCTACTACACCAAGGCCGACTACCGGGAGATCCTGCGCTACGCCGCCTCCCGCCACCTGGAGGTGATCCCCGAGATCGACATGCCGGGCCACACCAACGCGGCCCTCGCCTCCTACGCCGAGCTGAACTGCGACGGCGTGGCACCCCCGCTGTACACCGGCACCAAGGTCGGCTTCAGCTCGCTGTGCGTGGACAAGGAGGTCACCTACGACTTCGTGGACGACGTCGTGCGCGAGATCGCCGCGCTCACCCCGGGCCGCTACCTCCACATCGGCGGCGACGAGGCGCACTCCACCCCGCACGAGGACTTCGTGGAGTTCATGGACCGGGTGCAGCCGGTCGTCGCGAAGTACGGCAAGACGGTCATCGGCTGGCACCAGCTGGCCGGCGCCACCCCCGCCGAGGGCGCGCTGGTCCAGTACTGGGGCCTGGACCGCACCAGCGACGCGGAGAAGGCGCAGGTCGCGAAGGCCGCCCAGAACGGGACCGGGCTGATCCTCTCCCCGGCCGACCGGACGTACCTGGACATGAAGTACACCAAGGACACTCCGCTGGGCCTGTCCTGGGCGGGCTACGTGGAGGCGCGGCGGTCCTACGACTGGGACCCGGCCGCCTATCTGCCGGGCGCCCCGGCCTCCGCGGTCCGCGGCGTCGAGGCGCCGATGTGGACGGAGACCCTGGAGACCCCGGACCAGCTCGACTTCATGGCCTTCCCGAGGCTGCCGGGCGTCGCCGAGCTGGGCTGGTCCCCGGCCAAGACGCACGACTGGGACACCTACAAGGTCCGGCTCGCCGAGCAGGCACCGCGCTGGGAGGCGCTGGGGATCGACTACTACCGGTCGCCGCAGGTGCCCTGGACGGCCGCTGACTGACCCGCAATACTCGACGGGCACCCCGGAGGACCGTCTCCGGGGTGCCCGCCCGTCTGCCAGGGGCCGTCGGCTAGCGGCCCGCGATGGGGTTCTTCAGATTCCCGATGAGCTGGAGCGCGCCGGACGGATCCGCGAGGTCCACCATCTGCTCGTTGTTGCGCAGCTGGAGCCGGTTGAGGCAGGACAGCGCGAACTCGGGCGCGAACATGTCGTACCGGTCGAACTTCTCGGCCAGTTCCGGCACCGACTCCTGGTACTCGCGGGTGACCTCCGCGACCGTCCGCCAGAAGACGTCCTCCTCCACGATCCCCTCGCCGGCGAGGTTCGCGGCGAGGAAGCGGAAGAAGCAGTCGAAGACGTCCGTGAAGATCGACAGGAGCTTCTTGTCCTCCGGGACCTCGACCGCGATCCGGGAGACCTCCGGCGGCAGCACCGCGTCCGGGTCCATCACCGCGATCTCCTCGGCGATGTCCTTGTAGACCGCGCGCTGCACCACCCCGTCCTTCAGGACCAGGATGACGTTCTCGCCGTGCGGCATGTACACCAGGTCGTAGGCGTAGAAGCTGTGCAGCAGCGGGACGAAGTAGGCCCGCAGGTAGTGCCGCAGCCACTCGGCGGGCGCGAGACCCGACCGCTCGATCAGCGCGCCCGCGAAGGAGGCGCCCTCGTGGTCGACGTGGACCAGGGAGGCCATGGTGGCGAGGGTCTCGCCGTCCCGGAGGGACGGCACCGGGCTCTGACGCCACAGCGCCGCCAGCATCTTGCGGTACGGCGAGTAGCGGTCGGTGGCCTGCTCGTACTCCAGGTGCCGGTAGCCGACGGCCGCCCGCTCCCGGATGATCGACAGGCCCGTCGACTTCAGCACCGGGTCGCCCTCGATGAGCTGGGCCAGCCAGTCGTTGATGGCCGGTGTCGCTTCCATGTACGCCGCCGACAGGCCGCGCATGAAGCCCATGTTGATGACGGACAGGGCCGTCTTCACGTAGTGCTTCTCGGGGTGCGAGGTGTTGAAGAAGGTGCGGATGGACTGCTGTGCCAGGTACTCGTCGTCGCCCTCGCCGAGGCAGACCAGGTGCCCGCGGGCGACCTCGGCGGCGAAGGTGACGGTGAGCTTGTTCCACCACTGCCAGGGGTGGACCGGGATGAACAGGTAGTCGGACGGGTCCAGGCCCCGCTCGCGCAGCACGCCGTGGAAGCGGTCGACGGTCGCCTCGCCCAGCTCGTCCCGTACGAAGGACTCGTACTCGATCCCGGCACCGGCCGTGAACGCCGCCCGCGAGCGGTGCGCGGCCAGCCACACCAGCCGGATGGGGCTCGCGGTCTCCGGGGCGTACGACAGGTACTCGTGGATGCCGAAGCCGAGCCGCCCGTTGTTGGCGACGAAGCAGGGGTGGCCCTCGGTCATGCCGGTCTCGACGGCCTGGAAGCCGCTGTCCGCCAGCTCGGCTGAGGTGAGCTTCGGCTTGGTGAGCTTGTAGCAGGTGCCGGAGAGGGTGGAGGAGATCTCCTCCAGGTACACGGGCAGGATCGCGTCGCTCAGGCCCAGGGACTCCTTCAGCTCGACGAAGAAGTCCAGTGCGGCGAGCGGGAGATCGGTGCCGTCGCGGTGGCGGGTGATCGAGTCCGCGTCCACCTGCCAGTGGTCCAGGGCGCGGACGGTGGCGGTGAAGCGGTACTCGGTCTTGCCGTCGTCGGAGCGGACGGCGTACGCGTCACCCGCGGACTGCTCCGGCGTGATCAGCCGCTCGTGCGTGAACTCGGCGAGGGCCTTGCGGATCAGGAGGCGGTTGGCCTGGTCCCAGCGCTCGGGGGAGAGGTGGGCGACGGCGTCGGCGAGGCTCATGCGGACACCGCCTTCTCGAACTGCTCGCGGGTGCAGAAGCTCAGCAACGCCTTCTTCTCCGGCTTCTGGATCTCGCGCTCGGGCACGAATCCGACGGCTGCGTTCAGGGCGTGGACGGCCTTGTTGCCGAGGTCCGGTTCGACGACGACGCGGGCGGTCGCCGGGTCGGCGAACAGTTCGGCCATGACGGCGGTGATGACGGCGCGGGTGAAGCCGTGCACGGGCCGGTCGGTGGGGGCGACCAGGAAGTGCATGCCGACGTCGCCCGGCTCGGGCTCGTACAGGCCGACCAGCTCGCGGTGGGCCGGGTCGTACCTCTCCATCAGGAAGGCGGGGACGCCGTCGTGCAGGCCGATGTGGGCGTGGTGGTGCTCGTCGGCGGCTATCTCCATGTAGGCGCGCTCGACGTCGACCAGCCTCGCTTCCTGCATCATCCAGAACGCGGACTTGGGGTGCGTGACCCAGCCGTGCAGCAGCTCGGCGTCCTTCAGCGGGTCGAGGGGGCGGAGGGTGAGCGCGCCGATGCCGGCGGCCGTGGGGGTGGTGGTGCTCATGCGCTGAACTCCTGGAACGCGATCGACTTCTCGACCGGGTAGTACTCGGTGCCGAGCAGCTCTCGGACGATGTAGCTGTTGCGATAGGCACCCATGCCCAGATCGGGGCTGGTGATGCTGTGCGTGTGGACACCCGCGTTCTGCAGGAACACGCCGCCGCCCGTGACGTCGACGGCGTAGTTGCGGGCGACGTCGAAGTTGCCCTGGGAGTCGTAGCGCAGCCGGTCCCGGACGGGCTTGAGGAACTCCGGCTCGGCGTACCGGTAGCCGGTGGCCAGGATCAGCCCCTCGGTGTCGATCTCGAAGTCCTTGCCCTGCTCCTCCTGGCGGAAGCCGAGCGTGTACGTGCCGTCCGCGTACCGGGCGTCGGTCAGCGCCGAGTTGGTGAGCAGGCGGGTGGGGACGGGACCGCCGAGCCTCTTCTGGTAGAGCAGGTCGAAGATCTCGTTGATCAGGTCGCCGTCGATGCCCTTGAACAGGCCCTTCTGCTCGCCGGTGAGGCGGTAGCGGGTCGGCTCCGGGAGCGCGTGGTAGTAGTCCACGTACTCCGGCGAGGTCATCTCCAGGGTGAGCTTGGTGTATTCGAGGGGGAAGAAGCGCGGGGAGCGGGTGACCCAGTTGAGCTGGTAGCCGTGGACGTCGATCTCGCCGAGCAGGTCGTGGTAGATCTCGGCGGCGGACTGGCCGCTGCCGACCAGCGTGATCGACTTCTTCTTCACCAGCTCCGCCCGGTGCTGCACGTAGCGGGAGTTGTGGATGAAGTCGCCGGCCAGGCCCCGGCAGGCGTCCGGGATGTGCGGCGGGGTGCCGGTGCCGAGGACCAGGCGGCGGGCGCGGTACGTGTCGCCGCCCGTGGTCGCGACGACGTACAGCTCGTCCCGCTCGTCGTACGTCACCTCGGTGACCGTCGTGCCGAAGCGGACGCAGCTCAGTCTGTTCGCGGCCCAGCGGCAGTAGTCGTCGTACTCGACGCGCAGCGGGTAGAAGTTCTCCCGGATGTAGAACGAGTACAGCCGGCCCTTCTCCTTCAGGTAGTTGAGGAAGGAGTACGGGGACGTCGGGTCGGCGAGGGTGACCAGGTCCGACATGAACGGGGTCTGGAGGTGGGCGCCGTCCAGGAACATGCCGGCGTGCCACTCGAAGTCCGGCTTGGACTCGAGGAAGACGCCGTTCAGCTCGCCGATGGGCTCGGTGAGGCAGGCCAGGCCGAGGTTGAAGGGGCCGAGGCCGATCCCCACGAAGTCGTACGGGGCACTGGCTTCAGGAAGCGCGGTCAAGGGACTCTCCCAGGTACTGCTCGGCGTGGCCGGCGATCAGGTCGAGGACGGCGGCGATGTCGGCCGTGGTCGTCTCGGGGTTGAGCAGGGTGAACTTCAGGTAGTGGCGTCCGGCCACCTTGGTGCCCGCGACCACGGCGTCGCCGGAGGCGAACAGGGCCTTGCGGGCGTACAGGTTGGCGCGGTCGATCTCGGCGGGGTCGGTGACGGCCGCCGGTATGCAGCGGAAGACCAGGGTGGAGAGCGACGGCTGGACCACGACGTCGAAGCGCGGGTCGGCGGCGAGCAGTTTCCAGCCCTCGGCGGCCAGGTCGCATACCTCGTCGAACAGCTCGCCGATGCCGTCGGCGCCCATCACGCGCAGGGTCATCCACAGCTTGAGCGCGTCGAAGCGGCGGGTGGTCTGGAGGGACTTGTCCACCTGGTTGGGGATACGTTCCTGCACCATGCGGCGCGGGTTGAGGTACTCCGCGTGGTAGGTGGCGTGACGCAGAGTGGCCGCGTCCCGGACCAGCACGGCCGACGAACTCACCGGCTGGAAGAAGGACTTGTGGTAGTCCACGGTGACCGAGTCGGCGCGCTCGATGCCCTCGATGCGGTCCCGGTACTTCAGGGAGGCGAGCAGCCCGCAGCCGTAGGCCGCGTCCACGTGCATCCACACGCCGTACTGCTCGCACAGTTCGGCGATCTCGGGCAGCGGGTCGATGGAGCCGAAGTCGGTGGTGCCGCCGGTGGCGACGACGGCCATCGGGACGAGGCCGTCCGCGGCGCAGCGCTCCAGTTCGCGGGCGAGGGCGACGGTCTGCATGCGCTTGTCGTGGTCGACGGGGATCGACACGACGGCGTCGGGGCCGAGGCCGAGGAGTTTCGCCGACTTCCTGACGCTGAAGTGGCTGACCTCCGAGGCGAAGACGCGCAGGTCGGCGAAGTCTTCCGTCTTCGCCTCCTCGCGGGCCAGCAGCAGCGCCTGGAGGTTGGACTGGGTGCCGCCGGAGGTGAACACGCCGTCGGCCGCCGGGCCGAGACCGATGCGGGCGGTGGTCCAGTCGATCAGCTTCCGCTCGATCAGCGTGCCGCCGGCCGACTGGTCCCAGGTGTCCAGCGAGGAGTTGACGGCGGACAGGACCGCCTCGCCGAGCACGGCCGGGATGACCACCGGGCAGTTGAGGTGGGCGAGGTAGCGGGGGTGGTGGAAGTAGACGGCGTCGCGGAGGTAGACGTCCTCCAGCTCGTCGAGGACCGCCGTCGTGTCGTGCAGCGGCTTGTCGAGGTCGATCTCGTCGATGCGGGGGGAGAGGGCGTCGACCGTGACGCCGGTGAACGGGCGGTCGGTGGTGGCGATTTTGGCGGCCACCCGCTCGACTCCTTCGGTCACGGAGCGGCGGTACTGCTCCGCGGTGGTGTCGTTGAGCAGGTGCGAGCGCATGCGGGGGTCCTCCGGTTGGGGACGGGCCGAGAGGGGGACGGGGAGGGCGAAGCCCTTGCTTCGACTTAGGTTAGCCTAACCTAAGTAACTTCGATCAAACGCGAACCTCTGCGTGACTGTCATCACTTGCGCATCATCTGGGCGTTGCAGACGGTGAGTTGAGGCTTGGCGATGCCGGGCGTCAGCCCTGATCGCGGAGTTGTTCCTCCGTCAGGCCCTGGCGCCAGTAGCCGACGAAGGTGACGCTGCGGCGGTCGATGCCGCGTTCGCCCACGAAGTGCCGGCGCAGTTGCTTGACGCGGCCGGACTCGCCGGCGATCCAGACGTACGGGCGCCCGGCGGGCGGCAGTTGGGCCGCGCGCAGGGTGGTGAGAGTGGCCTCGGGGCCGCTGGTGGCGTCCCTGACCAGCCAGCTGACCTCGGCGTCGGCCGCCGTCGTCAGGTCCTGCACGTCCTCGGCGTGCGGCACCTCCAGCCAGACCCGGGCGCGGGTGCCGGGCGGCAGTGACTCGACGATGGCGCAGACGGCCGGTACGGCGGTCTCGTCGCCCCAGATGACCACCAGGTCGGCGTCCTCGGGCGGCCGGAAGCGGATCGCCCGGTTGTCGGCGATCGCCGGGCCGAGCAGCACGACCCGGTCGCCCGGGGCGGCGTCGGCTGCCCAGCGGGAGGCGGGGCCGGCCTGGAAGGCGGCCCCGGGGGCCACGCCGTGCAGCACGAAGTCGATGTCGATCTCGGCGGTGTCCCCGTGGGCGTCCCGGCGCAGGCCCCGCAGCGTGTAGGAGCGCATCACCGCCCGCACGTCCTCCGGCAGTTCGCGCCACCCCTGCCACCAGCCGTCACCGAGCTCGATCGGTATCGCCGGCTCCGGTTGGCCCGGATGCGGCAGGAACAGCGACAGGGACTGGTCCTGTCCGCCGGAGTGGAAGGCGCGCAGGTCGGGGCCGGCGAAGGTGACCCGGGTCAGAGACGGGCCGAGCCGCCTCGTCCGTACGACCTGGAGGGAGAAGAAACGGAACGGGGCGGCTACGGCCGTCGTCATGAAAGGCTCCGGGAGGAGGGGGAGAGGGCGAGAGGTCAGCCGACCTTCTTGGCGTTCTCGATCGCCTCGGCCAGGTTGTCGAGGAGCGGCGTGCACTTGTCGTAGGACAGGATCGGCTCGGGGGAGCGGGCGATGACCTGGCCGGCCTTGACCGCGGGCAGCTGCTTCCAGGTGCCCTCGGTGATGTCGGCGGGCTGGATGGTCGAGGCGCGGTCGTCCATGACGATGACGTCGGCCGGGTACTTGTCGACGTTCTCCCAGCTCAGGCTCTCGAACCAGCCGCCGGTCGCCTTCTTGGCCGCCTCGGAGGGCTCGACGAAGTTGACGCCGAGGGCCTTGAAGTACTCCAGGTCGACGGAGAGGTTGGTGCCGGAGACGTAGAAGAGCTCGGCGCTCGCGGAGCCGGCCAGCACCCTGATCTCGGGCTTGGCCCTGGCGGCGGCGCGCAGCCGGGCCGCGGCCTTCTCGAAGGCGGCCTTGGCGTCGGTGACCTTCCTGGCCTTCATGTCCGCGCCGAGCGACTCGGCCAGCTCCCACATGCGCTGGAGCGGCTGGGTGAGCTGGCGGTCGAAGACGGAGATCGCGACGCTCGGGGCGAGCTTGGCGATCTTGTCCTTGGAGTCCTCCGGGACGGACCACAAGGTGCCCGCGGTGTCGAACGTCGTGGTGATGAGCACCTCGGGGGCGAGGGTGGCGTACTTCTCGACGTTGAGCCTGCCCCACTCGTTGCCGAGGACGGTGACCTTGCCGACGTCGAGGTCGCCGGCCTGGACGTCGGGCTTGCCGTCCTTGGTCGTGGTCGGCCCGAACACGCCCTTGACCTGGACGCCGTAGTCGTGGAGGGCGGCGGCGACACCGGTGAAGGCGACGATGTTCGCCGGGACCTCGTCCAGCTTCACGGTCGTGCCGCGGTCGTCCTTGAACGACCAGGGGCCGGACTTGGCGGCGGCCGTCCCGTCGTCCGAGCCACCGTTTTTCGCGTCCTCGTCACCGCAGGCCGTGAGCACGGCACCGAGGCCGAGTGCGCCGCCCGCGGCGAGGATTCCGCGACGGGTCAGGTGGGTAGCTCTGGCGTTGAACATGGCGTGGCTGCTTTCGAACGGTGCGGAGCGTCCGCAGGACAAGTTCAAGGTAGGTTAGCCTAACCTCAGATCTTGTCCATAGGGCGGGGCTGTGACCAGCCCCCGACCAGCCCCG
The DNA here is from genome assembly GCF_044762405.1 of Streptomyces sp. NPDC097107. Classification (NCBI taxonomy): domain Bacteria; kingdom Bacillati; phylum Actinomycetota; class Actinomycetes; order Kitasatosporales; family Streptomycetaceae; genus Streptomyces; species Streptomyces sp. NPDC097107. The sequence continues at coordinate 266,029 of NZ_JBIWEF010000010.1, forward strand.
CCCGGACGGCCCGTACCTCAGCTCACCAGGCCCAACTCCCTCGCGATCAGCATCCGCTGAACCTCGCTGGTGCCCTCGCCGATCTCCAGGATCTTCGCGTCCCGCCACATGCGGGCCACCGGGTACTCGTTCATGAAGCCGTAGCCGCCGTGGATCTGGGTGGCCTCGCGGGCGTTGTCCACGGCCACCGTCGACGAGTAGAGCTTCGCCAGTGCCGCCTCCTTCTTGAAGGGGTCGCCGGTCACCAGCCGGGAGGCCGCGTCGCGCCACGCGAGGCGGGCCGTGTGGGCCTTCATCTCCATGTCGGCGATCTTGAACTGGATCGCCTGGTTGGCACCGATGGGCTTGCCGAAGGCGTGACGTGCCTTCGCGTACTTGACCGACTCGTCCACACAGCCCTGCGCGAGCCCCGTGCCCAGCGCCGCGATGGCGACGCGCCCCTCGTCGAGGATGCGCAGGAACTGGGCGTACCCGCGGCCCTCCTCGCCCAGCAGGTTCGCCGCCGGGACCCGGACGTCGGAGAAGGACAGCTCACGGGTGTCCGACGCGTTCCAGCCGACCTTCGAGTAGGGGGCGGCCACCGTGAAGCCCGGGGTGCCGGACGGCACGATGATCGCCGAGATGAGCGGACGGCCGTCCGGCTTGCGGCCGGTGACCGCCGTGACCGTCACCAGGCCCGTGATGTCGGTGCCGGAGTTGGTGATGAAGCACTTGGTGCCGTTGATGACCCACTCGTTCGTCTCCGCGTCCAGGCGGGCCGTCGTCCGCGTCGCGCCCGCGTCCGAGCCGCCGTCCGGCTCGGTCAGGCCGAAGGCGCCGAGGATCTCACCCGAGCACAGCCGGGGCAGCCACGCGCGCTTCTGCTCCTCGGTGCCGAACAGGTGGACCGGCATCGCGCCCAGCGAGACGCCCGCCTCCAGCGTGATGGCCACCGACGAGTCGACCCGGGCCAGTTCCTCCAGGGCGATGCCGAGGGCGAGGTAGTCGCCGCCCATGCCGCCGTACTCCTCCGGGAACGGCAGGCCGAACAGGCCCATGCGGCCCATCTCCCGGACGATCTCGTACGGGAACTCGTGCCGCTCGTAGAAATCACCGATCTTGGGCGCCACGACGTCGTGGGCGAACGCCTCCACCGTGCGGCGGAGGTCCTCGAGTTCGGGGGAGAGCTTGTGGTCCATGGCTGTCACTGCTCCTGGTGGGAGTCGGCGCCCGAGCCCGCGAGGGCTCGTACGGTGCGGGACGGGCTGGGTCGGCCCAGGTGGGCGGCCATCCAGACGCTGGTGGCGACGAGAGAGCCGAGGTCGACCCCGCTGTCGATGCCGAGGCCGCGCAGCATCCACACGAGGTCTTCGGTGGCGAGGTTGCCGGTGGCGGACTTCGCGTAGGGGCAGCCGCCCAGTCCGCCGGCGGAGGCGTCGACGGTGGTCACGCCGTGCCGCAGGGCGGCGTAGGTGTTCGACAGGGCCTGGCCGTAGGTGTCGTGGAAGTGGACGCCCAGGGCGCTCACCGGCACACCGGCCTCCGCGAGCGCGGTGAGCAGCGCGCTCACGTGCCCCGGGGTCGCCACCCCGATCGTGTCGCCCAGGCTCAGTTCGTCGCAGCCCATCTCCAGCAGGGCCCGGCACACCTTCACCACCTGCTCGACGGGCACGGCGCCCTCCCAGGGGTCGCCGAAGCACATCGACAGGTAGCCCCGTACGTGAACGCCGTCCGCGTCCTTCGCCCGCGCCACCACCGGCTCGAACATGGCCAGCGCCTCGTCCACCGTCCGGTTCAGGTTGGCCTTGGCGAAGGACTCCGTGGCGCTGGCGAAGACCGCGACGCGGCGGGCGCCGAGCGCGAGCGCGCGGTCGAGGCCGCGTTCGTTCGGCACCAGGACGGGCAGGTCGACCGGCAGGTCCGCGACCGCCGGGAAGAGCTGCTCCGCGTCCGCCAGTTGGGGCACCCACTTGGGGTGCACGAAGCTCGTCGCCTCGATGGTGGTCAGCCCCGTGGCGGCCAGGCGGCGGATGAACTCCGCCTTCACCTCCGCCGGGACGGTCGCCTTCTCGTTCTGCAGGCCGTCGCGGGCGCCGACCTCGTGGATGCGGACGCGGGCGGGCAGGCCGCCCGCCGGTACGACCATGGGCAGGCCCGGTTCGGGGGCGTTCATGCCGTCTCCTCCGTGTCCTCCGCCGGCGTGATGACCGCCAGTACCTGGTCCATGGCGACCGTCGTGCCCGGCGCCACGTCCAGCTCGGCGACCGTGCCCGCGTGCGGGGCGGAGATGACGTGCTCCATCTTCATCGCCTCCACGACCAGCAGACTCTGCCCGGCGGCCACCTCGTCGCCGACGGCGACCTTCACCACCGTCACCGTGCCCGGCATGGGCGCGGTCAGCGAGTCGGCGCCCGCGTGGGCGGCGCCGGTGAGGGAGGCGGCGACCGGGTCGTGGTCGCGCACGTGCCAGGCGTCGCCGTCGCGGCCGAGCCAGTCGGCGGCGCGGTGGAAGGTGTGCCGGACGCCGTCCAGGGTGACGGCGACGTGGTCGCCGGTGACGGTGTGGGAGCCGCGCGGGGTGTGCTCCACCGGGTCGGTGATCCGCAGGTGGAAGGCGACCGGCTTCGGCTCGCCGCCCATCCGCCAGCCGCTCGGCACCGAGAACGGGTCCGTCCAGCCGTCCCCGCGCGGACGCAGCGCGTCCAGCCGTACGGCCGCCGCCGCCTCGTACACCTCCTCGGGCACGTCGGTGGTGACGAGAGCGTCGACCTCGCGCTCCACCAGCCCGGTGTCCAGCTCGCCCGCCACCACCGCCGGGTGCGCGAGGAGCCGGCGCAGGAACCCGGCGTTGGTCTGCACGCCCAGCGTCACCGTCCGGGCCAGGGCCGCCCGGAGCTTGCGCAGGGCGGTGGCGCGGTCGGGGCCGTACGCGATCACCTTGGACAGCATCGGGTCGTAGAGGCTGCCGACCTCGGTGCCCTCGCTGAGCCCCGAGTCGGTGCGGACGCCGTCGCCCTCGGGCTCGTGCAGGCGCAGCACCGTGCCGCCGGACGGGAGGAAGCCGCGCGAGGGGTCCTCGGCGCACAGCCGGGCCTCGACCGCGTGTCCGGTCAGCCGGACGTCCGCCTGGGCGAAGCCCAGCTCCTCACCCGCCGCCACCCGCAGCTGCCACTCCACCAGGTCCACTCCCGTGACCAGCTCGGTCACCGGGTGCTCGACCTGGAGGCGGGTGTTCATCTCCATGAAGTAGTACTGCGAGGGGTCGCTGCCCGGCACGATGAACTCCACCGTGCCCGCGCCCCGGTAACCGCAGGAGCGCGCCGCCTGCACGGCCGCCTCGCCCATCGCGGCACGGGTCGCCTCGTCGAGGAGCACACTCGGCGCCTCCTCGATGATCTTCTGGTGCCGGCGTTGCAGCGAGCACTCGCGCTCGCCCAGGTGCACGACGTTCCCGTGGCCGTCGGCCAGGACCTGGATCTCGATGTGCCGGGGCCGGTCGATCCACCGCTCCACGAGCAGCGTGTCGTCGCCGAAGGAGGCGCGGGCCTCGCGGCGGGCGGCGGCGATCTCGTCGGCGAGCACGGCGGCGTCCCGCACCAGCCGCATGCCCTTGCCGCCACCACCGGCCGACGGCTTCAGCAGCACCGGCGTGCCGATCTGGCGGGCGGCGTCGGCCAGTTGCGTGTCCGTCAGCCCGCTACCACTGGAGCCGGGCACCACCGGGACCCCGGCCGCCCGCACCGTCTCCTTGGCGCGGATCTTGTCGCCCATCAGGGCGATGGCGTCGGCGGGCGGTCCGATGAAGACCAGCCCCGCCTCCTCGCAGGCCCGCGCGAAACCGGCGTTCTCGGCGAGGAAGCCGTACCCGGGGTGGACGGCCTGCGCCCCCGTCCGGGCCGCCGCCCGAAGCAGCCGCTCGACGGAGAGGTAGCTCTCCGCCGCCGGCGCCGGGCCGATCCGTACCGCCTCGTCGGCCTCCCGCACGTGCCGCGCGTCCGCGTCGGCGTCGGAGAAGACCGCCACCGAGCGCACGCCCATCGAGCGCAGGGTCCGGATGACACGCACCGCGATCTCACCGCGGTTGGCCACCAGTACCGTGTCGAACATCGAGCTCCCCATCGCGCTTCCCATCGAGTCCCCTCCTCACATCCGGAAGACGCCGAACTGGGGGTCGCCCAGTGGCGCGTTGGCACAGGCGGTCAGGGCCAGGCCCAGCACCTGCCGGGTGTCGGCGGGCTCGATCACCCCGTCGTCCCACAGGCGGGCGGTCGCGTAGTAGGCGTTCCCCTGATGCTCGTACTGCGCACGGATCGGCGCCTTGAAGGTCTCCTCCTCCTCGGCCGGCCAGCCCTCCCCGCGCGCCTCCAGCTGGTCCCGCTTGACCGTGGCCAGTACGGACGCGGCCTGCTCGCCGCCCATGACGGAGATCTTGGCGCCCGGCCACATCCACAGGAAGCGCGGCGAGTACGCCCGCCCGCACATCGAGTAGTTCCCCGCGCCGTACGACCCGCCGACCACGACCGTCAGCTTCGGCACGCGCGTGCACGCCACCGCCGTCACCATCTTGGCGCCGTGCTTGGCGATGCCGCCGGCCTCGTAGTCCCTGCCGACCATGAACCCGGAGATGTTCTGCAGGAACACCAGCGGGATGCCGCGCTGGTCGCACAGCTCGATGAAGTGGGCGCCCTTCTGGGCCGACTCGGAGAAGAGGATGCCGTTGTTGGCGACGATCCCCACCGGGTGGCCGTGGACGCGGGCGAAGCCGGTGACGAGGGTCTGCCCGTACTCGGACTTGAACTCCGCGAACCTGGAGCCGTCCACCACCCGCGCGATGATCTCTCGTACGTCGTAGGGGGTGCGGGAGTCGACCGGGACCGCGCCGGACATCCCGTGCGGGTCGACCTTGGGCTCGACGGCGGGCTCCACGCCCCACGGGAGTCTGCCGCGCCCGGGCAGCGTGGAGACGATCTGCCGCACGATCCGCAGCGCGTGCGCGTCGTCCTCGGCCAGGTGGTCGGTCACGCCGGACACGCGCGAGTGGACCTCGCCGCCGCCCAGCTCCTCCGCCGTGACCACCTCACCGGTGGCCGCCTTCACCAGGGGCGGGCCGCCCAGGAAGATCGTCCCCTGATTGCGGACGATCACCGCCTCGTCGCTCATCGCGGGGACGTACGCGCCGCCCGCCGTGCAGGAGCCGAGGACGGCCGCGATCTGCGGGATGCCCGCGCCGGACATCCGGGCCTGGTTGTAGAAGATCCGCCCGAAGTGCTCGCGGTCCGGGAAGACCTCGTCCTGCATCGGCAGGAAGGCGCCGCCCGAGTCGACGAGGTACAGGCACGGCAGCCGGTTCTCCAGCGCCACCTCCTGGGCCCGCAGGTGCTTCTTCACGGTCATCGGGTAGTACGTGCCGCCCTTGACGGTGGCGTCGTTGGCGACGATCACGCACTCCCGGCCGCTCACCCGCCCGATACCGGCGATGACGCCGGCGGCCGGGGCCTGTCCGTCGTAGAGCCCGTCGGCCGCGAGCGGCGCCAGCTCCAGGAACGGCGAGCCCGGATCGAGCAGCGTGTCCACGCGGTCGCGCGGCAGCAGCTTGCCGCGCGCGGTGTGCCGGGCCCGCGCCCGCTCGCCGCCGCCGAGCCGGGCCGCCGCGAGCTTGGCGCGCAGCTCCTGAACGAGGACGCGGTGCGCCTCCTCGTTGGCCCGAAAGGCCTCGGAGGCGGGATCTGCCGCCGTCGTCAGCTCCGGTGCCTCGTGCATCCTGCGGTCCCCTCACCGATGGTCGATCAGTTAATGAGCGTTAACGCATTTCCTCCAGGTTAACGACCGCTAACCTTCCTGTCTAGAATTGACTTCATGGCCACGAGAACCGACGCCCCCACCCGCCGCGAGCAGATCCTCAAGGAGGCCGCCCGGCTCTTCGCCGAGCGCGGCTTCCACGGTGTCGGCGTCGACGAGATAGGCGCCGCCGTCGGGATCAGCGGCCCCGGCCTCTACCGGCACTTCGCCGGCAAGGACGCCATGCTCGCCGAGCTGCTCGTCGGGATCAGCGACTCGCTGCTGACCGGCGCGAAGCGGCGGCTGGCGGAGGCGGACGGGGTGACCGGTCCAGAGGCGGGTCCCGAGGCTGTCCTCGACTCGTTCATCGAGGGGCACATCGACTTCGCACTCGACGACCGCCCGCTCATCACCCTGCACGACCGCGAGCTGGACCGCCTCCGGGACGCCGACCGCAAGATGGTGCGGCAGCTCCAGCGGCAGTACGTCGAGCTGTGGGTCGGGGTGGTGCGCCAGGTCTACCCGGCGGTGCCGGAACCGAGCGCCCGCTCGGCCGTGCACTCGGTCTTCGGCCTGCTGAACTCCACCCCGCACCTGGGCCGCCCCGGATCCCTGCCGGGCCGCGCCGCGACGGCGACGCTCCTGCACCGGATGGCGCGGGGGGCGTTCGCGGCGGTGGCCGCCGACTGAGGGTCGCGAGGGAGGAGGGTCGCGAGGGAGGAGAGGGGTGAGGGCGGAGGGGGTGCGGGGGAGGAGGGGGTGCCGGGGGAGGAGGGGTGCCGGGGAGTGACGAGGGTTACCCGCGTCCCACCCTGGACGCCCTCCCCTACCCGCCGGTACGGTGAAGTCTGAGCAAGCGCTTAGATACGTACCCTGGAGGTGGCGCGGTGCGCCGTACGGTGTTCAACGAGGACCACGAGGCGTTCCGGGAGACCCTGCGCGCCTTCATCGAGGCCGAGGTCGTCCCCGTCTACGACGAGTGGTTCGCCGCGGGCCAGGCGCCGCGCGAGTTCTACTACAAGCTCGGCGAGCTGGGCATCTTCGGCATCAACGTGCCGGAGGAGTACGGCGGCGCGGGCATGGACAGCCACAAGTTCGAGGCCGTCCACTACGAGGAGACCGCCCGCGCGGGCGTCACCTTCGGCGGCTCCGGCGTGCACGTGCTGCTCGCCCTGCCGTACATCAAGATGCTCGCCACCGACGAGCAGAAGAAGCGCTTCCTGCCGAAGTTCGTCAGCGGCGAGGAGATGTGGGCCATCGCGATGACGGAGCCGGGCACCGGTTCCGACCTCGCGGGCATGAAGTCCACCGCCAAGCTCAGCGAGGACGGCACCCACTACGTGCTCAACGGCGCCAAGACCTTCATCACCGGCGGCGTGCACGCCGACAAGGTGATCGTCTGCGCCCGCACCGCCGCCCCCACGGCCGAGGACCGCCGCCACGGCATCTCCCTGTTCGCCGTGGACACCAAGTCCGAGGGCTACTCGGTCGGCCGCAAGCTGGACAAGCTGGGCCTGAAGACCTCCGACACCGCCGAGCTGGCCTTCGTCGACGTCAAGGTGCCCGTCGAGGACCTGCTCGGCGAGGAGAACAAGGGCTTCTCCTACCTCGGCCGCAACCTGGCCTCCGAGCGCTGGGGCATCGCCTTCGGCGCCTACGCCCAGGCCGCCGCCGCCGTCCGGTTCGCCAAGCAGTACGTGCAGGAGCGCACCGTCTTCGGCAAGCCGGTCGCCCACTTCCAGAACACCAAGTTCGAGCTGGCCGCCTGCCAGGCCGAGGTCGACGCCGCCCAGGCCGTCGCCGACCGCGCCACCGAGGCGCTGGACGCCGACGAGCTGACCCCCGCCGAGGCCGCCAGCGCCAAGCTGTTCACCACCGAGGTCGCCCACCGCGTCATCGACCGCTGCCTCCAGCTGCACGGCGGCTACGGCTACATGAACGAGTACCCGATCGCCCGCCTGTACGCGGACAACCGCGTCAACCGCATCTACGGCGGCACCAGCGAGGTCATGAAGATGATCATCGCGAAGAACATGGGCCTGTGACCCACGGAGCATGAGCGAAGCACTCCAGTCCCTCCTCGACCTGCTCGACCTCGAGCGGATCGAGGAGGACATCTACCGCGGCCACTCGCGCTCCGCCGTCATCCCCCGGGTCTTCGGCGGGCAGGTGGCCGCCCAGGCGCTGGTCGCCGCCGGCCGCACGGTCCCCGAGGACCGGCACGCGCACTCCCTGCACGCGTACTTCCTGCGCCCCGGCGACCCGGGCGCCCCCATCGTCTACAGCGTCGACCGCCTGCGCGACGGCCGCTCCTTCACCACCCGCCGCGTGGTCGCCGTCCAGCACGGCAAGCCGATCTTCGGTCTGTCGGCGTCCTTCCAGACGTACGAGGAGGGCCTCGACCACCAGGCCCCGATGCCGCCCGCACCGGACCCGGCGACCCTCCCCACCGGCGAGGAGCGGCTGCGGAGCTATCCGCACCTGCCCGCCGACACCGTCGAACGCTTCGTGGAGGCCCGCGCCGCGGTCGACCTCCGCTACGTCGACGACCCGCCCTTCGGCGACTTCGGCACGCCCCGCGAGCCGCACTCCCAGGTGTGGTTCCGCACCAACGGCAAGCTCTCGGACGACCCCCTCCTGCACGTCGTCCTCGCCACCTACGTCTCCGACATGACCCTCCTCGACTCGGTCCTGCTCGCGCACGGCCGCGGCGGCTGGGCCGTCGGTGACGTCGTGGGGGCCTCGCTGGACCACGCGATGTGGTTCCACCGGCCCTTCCGCGCCGACGAGTGGCTGCTGTACGACCAGCAGTCGCCGTCCGCGTCCGGCGGCCGCGGCCTCGGCCAGGCCCGGATCTACACCGAGGACGGGCGGCTCGCCATCTCGGTCATCCAGGAAGGCGTGGTGCGCGTCCCTCGGGAACACTGAGGGGCATGGCCGAACCCGCGCGCGAGCGGCATGCGACGAACGGCGGCGGCGACAGCACCTTCACGGTGGTCGTCGCCGCCCTCGCCGATCCGGGCATCGCCGTCGCCACCTTCGTCGGCGGCGCGGTCGCGAGGATTTGGCGGTCATCCGCCCGGGTCTACGGTCTACGGCCTACCGCCTACCGCCTACCGCCTACCGCCTACCCGGACCCCGGACCCCGGCGCCCGGGTTCGCGCAGCGCCGCTCGGAGGGGCTCAACCCCTGGCCATGAGGGGCCGGCGGGGCATGCTCGGGCTGCGGGGCTACTTGAGTCCCGCCTCCGTCAGCAGGTACGCCGTCATCGGGTCGTAGTAGCGCGGGCTGACCACGTGGTCGTCCAGCGGCACCGCGACCTGGAGGGTGCCCTCGGACTCGGCGAGGAAGAGCGCCGGGTCGTTGCAGTCGGCGTAACCGAGGGAGTCGACGCCGTGCTGAGCGGCGTAACCGGCCCAGCCGTGGTCGGCGACGACCAGGTCGGGCAGTGGACGGCCCGCGCGCTCCAGACCGGTCAGGATGGCCTTCATCGGTTCACCGGAATGGGTGTGCCACAGCGAGGCACCGTGCTCCAGCACGGCCACGTCCGCGAACTGCTGGACGTACCCCTCCTCCGTCGTCAGCCCCTCCGGGACCACGACGATCTCGCATCCGGCGGTGCGCAGCGCGTCGGCCGTGGCGCGGTGCACGTCGAGCAGGCCGCCCGGGTGGCCGGTCGCGAACAGCACGCGCTGCCCGCCGTCGGCCGCCTTGCGCAGCCGGCCGGCCATGCGCTCCAGCGCGGCCACGGTCAGCTCGGGGTCGATGGTGTCCTGGCCGTACCGGTATTCCGGGTCGTCGTTGACGCCGACCCGCTCCGCCATCACCGCAAGCACGTCCTGCTCGTCACTCCAGCGGTCGCCCAGCTCCAGGCCGAGCCAGAAGTTGCGGTCGCCGTTCGCCAGCTTCCGGTAGTGGGAGAGGTTGTTCTCGCGGGGCGTGGCGACGTCGCCCGCGATACGGGTTCTGACGAGGTGTTCGGCGAGTTCGGCGCGGCTGGGTGTCCCGGGTATCGGCATGGCTCCATTGTGAGGCAGCCGACAGTCGGCGTCTCGGGCATATCGCACGCTGGGACGTGGGTCACCTCCGCAGCGCGAACCACAACTCCATCCGTACGTCCGGGTCGTCGAGGTCGGCGTCCAGCAGGGCCGCGCAGCGCGCGATGCGCTGCCGGACGGTGTTGCGGTGCACGGACAGGGCGACGGCGGTGCGGTCCCAACTGCCGTGCAGGGAGAGCCAGGCGCGCAGCGTCTCGGTGAGCGCCGGAACCGCCGCGACCGGCGCGAGCAGCGCACGCGCGTGCGCCTCGGCCTCGCCGTCCGGCACGAGGTCGGCCAGCGCCGGCCGCGCGCCGTGCCGGACCAGCGGCACCCGGGTGGCCCCGGCCCGGGCCAGCGCGCGGGCCGCCTGGGCATCGGCGGCCGGCCACTCGGCGGGGGCGACGGGGGCGCTGACGCCGAGGGTCCAGCCGGGCTGAGCGGCCGGACCGGCAACGGTCGCCGGGCCCCCGGCCCCGGAGCCGGTCGCGGGTGTGGGGCCTGCGCCGGTTCTGGTTCCCGGGCCGGTCGCGGGTGTGGGGCCCGTGCCGGTCCCGGGTCCGCCTTCCGCGCCGGCGTGCCGGGCGGCCGGTACGAGCACCCGTACGACGTCCCCGTCCGTGTCGACCAGTGGGGAGCCGAGGGCCGTGCCCAGCGCGGAGGCGGAGACCGGGTCGGCGGCCCCGGTGGCGGGGCGGGCGTGCACGACGTGCCAGTGGGTGACGCCCTCGCCGCCCCCTCCGCCCAGCAGCGGCGCGACCTCCTCGGGGCGGGCGCCCAGCAGCAGCCGTACGAGTGCCGAGGAGCGGGCCGCGCCCGTGCCGCTCTGGTGCTCGCCGGTGAGGAGGGAGAGCAGGACGGCGGCGACCGACGCGATGGTGTGGTCCCCGGACTCCCGGTGCGGGCCCGCCACCCCGAGGACGAAGCCCTGCCCGGTGCCGAGGGCGTACGCGGCGAGACGGGTGCCGGCGACCGTGTCCGTGGCGGTGCTGGAGGCGTGGCCGGTGACGTACCGGGCCAGCTCCGCCAGCGCCCGACCCACCTCGCCCCCGGGCTCCCGCCCCGCCGCCGCGATCTCCGCACCCTCCGGCCCGTACAGCACCGCCCGCCCGTCCAGCCGGGTCGCCAGCCGGCGCAGTACCGACGGCACCGGATCCGGACGGGAGGCCGCGGCTGCCAGACCCTGCTGGGCCTCGGAGACCCGGCGCAGCTCGGCGAGCCGGGCCCGCGCCATCAGCTGCCACACCGCGCGGGCCACACCCGAGAACGTCGTCCTCGGCGGCACCTCCACCAACGGCAGCCCGTACGCCTCGCAGGCCGCGACCAGCGCCCCCGGCACGGTGTCGTGCACCGGCGCCACCCCGAAGCCGAGCGCGGCACCGCCGGCCGCCACGATCCGCGAGACGTAGTCGTCGAAGTACGTCCCCGACTCCGCCCCCTCCGGAATGTGCACGCCCGCCGTCAGCAGCAGCTCGCCGCCCAGCAGGTACGGGAAGGGGTCGGACATCTCCGAGGTGTGCGCCCAGTGGACCGTCACCTCCGCCGCCGGGGGCCCCGCGAGCTGCCGCAGCGCCAGGTCATCGCGGGACAGCAGGGCCGCGAGGGACACCGGGGGAGTGGGAGGCGTGGGCGGAACGGCCGATTCCTGCATGATGGACGTTTCCTCCATCCAAGTGCTGCCGACTGGATGAAACGTACACTTCGCAGCCGCTTTTCAGCCACCTAGTGTCAACCTCGACCGGCGGCCGCGGGTACGGGCGGATGTCCCCGCGACCAGCCACCGGACAACTCCCCACCGCACGACACGCCACCGACACAGGCGAAGGAGGCCCCCATGGCCGTCGACTACGTAGTGATCGTCGTCTATCTCGCCGGGATGCTGGCCATGGGCTGGTGGGGCATGCGCCGCGCCAAGTCCAAGAGCGAGTTCCTCGTCGCCGGACGCCGTCTCGGCCCCGCGATGTACTCCGGCACCATGGCGGCGATCGTGCTCGGCGGCGCGTCCACCATCGGCGGCGTCGGCCTCGGCTACCAGTACGGACTGTCCGGCGCCTGGATGGTCGTCACCATCGGCCTCGGCCTGCTCGCGCTGTCCGTCTTCTTCTCCGCGCGCATCGCCCGCCTGAAGGTCTACACCGTCTCCGAGATGCTCGACCTCCGCTACGGCGGCAGGGCCGGCGTCATCTCCGGCGTCGTCATGTGGGCGTACACCCTGATGCTGGCCGTCACCTCCACCATCGCCTACGCCACGATCTTCGACGTCCTCTTCGACGTGAACCGCACCCTGGCGATCATCCTCGGCGGCTCGATCGTCGTCGCGTACTCCACGCTCGGCGGCATGTGGTCCATCACGCTCACCGACATGGTGCAGTTCGTGGTGAAGACCATCGGCGTACTGCTCCTGCTGCTGCCCATCGCGGTCGTCAAGGCCGGCGGCTTCAGCGAGATGAAGGCGCAGCTGCCGACCTCGTACTTCGACCCGCTGGGCGTCGGCGGCGAGACCATCTTCACGTACGTGCTGATCTACACCTTCGGCATGCTCATCGGTCAGGACATCTGGCAGCGCGTCTTCACCGCGGGCAGCGACCGCACCGCCAAGTGGGGCGGCACCATCGCCGGTACCTACTGCCTCGTCTACGCCGTCGCCGGTGCCGTCATCGGCACCGCCGCCAAGGTGCTCTACCCCAAGCTCGGCAGCCCCGACGACGCCTTCGCCACCATCGTCAAGGACGAACTGCCGATGGGTGTACGCGGACTCGTGCTGGCCGCCGCCCTGGCCGCCGTGATGTCCACGTCCTCCGGCGCCCTCATCGCCTGCGCCACCGTCGCCAACAACGACATCTGGTCCCGGCTGCGCGGCGTGATCCGCAAGCCGGCGGGCGAAGGCGAGGGCGAGCACGACGAGGTGAAGGGCAACCGCGCCTTCATCCTCGCCATGGGCGTCGCGGTGATCCTCATCGCCATCGCCCTCAACGACGTCGTCGAGGCCCTCACCGTCGCCTACAACCTCCTCGTCGGCGGCCTCCTCGTCCCCATCCTCGGCGGGCTGCTGTGGAAGCGCGGCACCGCACAGGGCGCCCTCGCCGCCGTAGCGGTCGGCGGCCTCGCGGTCGTCGGCCTGATGGCCGCCTACGGCATCCTCGCCAACGAGCCCGTCTACTACGGCCTGCCGGCCTCCCTCGCCGTCTACGTCGCCGTCTCCCTGGTGACCCGCCCCACCGACGAGGCGATCCTCACCGCCTGGCGCGAACGCCTCGCCGGACGGGCTCCCGAACCCCAGTCCGAACCGGCGGTCCCGACTCACCAGTAGAGTCGGATCGCGGTAGTACATACGCGACGAAGCGTAAGAAGGAAGGCAGTACATGAGCAGCAACGAGACGCCCCGCGGCCCCGTCGACTCCTCCCGCGTCCCGCGGTACGCGGGTCCCGCGACCTTCGCCCGGCTGCCCCGCCTCGACGAGGTCGGGACCGCCGACGTCGCCGTGGTCGGCGTGCCGTTCGACTCGGGCGTCTCCTACCGGCCGGGAGCCCGCTTCGGCGGCAACGCCATCCGCGAGGCCTCCCGCCTGCTGCGCCCCTACAACCCGGCCCAGGACGCCTCCCCCTTCGCCCTCGCCCAGGTCGCCGACGGCGGTGACATAGCGGTCAACCCCTTCAACATCAACGAGGCCGTCGAGACCGTCGAGGCCGCCGCCGACGACCTCCTCGGCACCGGCGCCCGGCTGATGACCCTGGGCGGCGACCACACCATCGCCCTCCCGCTGCTCCGCTCGGTCGCCAGGAAGCACGGCCCGGTCGCCCTGCTCCACTTCGACGCCCACCTCGACACCTGGGACACCTACTTCGGCGCCGAGTACACGCACGGCACCCCGTTCCGCCGCGCGGTCGAGGAGGGAATCCTCGACACCTCCGCCCTCTCCCACGTCGGCACCCGCGGCCCCCTCTACGGCAAGCAGGACCTCACCGACGACGAGAAGATGGGCTTCGGCATCGTCACCTCCGCCGACGTCTACCGACGTGGCGCCGACGAGGTCGCCGACCAGCTCCGCCAGCGCATCGGCGACCGCCCCCTCTACATCTCCATCGACATCGACTGCCTGGACCCCGCCCACGCCCCCGGCACCGGCACCCCCGAGGCCGGCGGCATGACCTCCCGCGAACTGCTGGAGATCCTGCGCGGCCTGGCATCCTGCAACCTGGTGTCGGCCGACGTCGTCGAGGTGGCCCCCGCGTACGACCACGCGGAGATCACCTCGGTCGCGGCGTCCCACACCGCGTACGAACTGACCACCATCATGAGCCGCCAGATCGCCCAGGCGCGCGCGACGGACCGGGAGACCGAGACCAAGTGACCCACGACCACGACCTGGTACTCCGTCCGACCGCCGCCCAGACGGAGGCCGCACTCAACCCTCCCCCCGGCCGCAACGGCGGAGACCTGGTCGTGGAGACCCTGGCCGGGCTCGGCGCGATGACCGTCTTCGGCCTGCCCGGCCAGCACGCCCTCGGCATGTTCGACGCGCTGCGCCGCTCGGACCTGCGCTACATCGGCCTGCGGGTGGAGAACAACGCCGGTTTCGCGGCGGACGCGTACGGCCGGATCACGGGCGAGGCGGCCCCGCTGCTCCTGTCCACCGGCCCGGGAGCCCTCACCTCCCTCGCCGCGCTCCAGGAGGCACGGGCGGCCTCCGCCCCCGTGCTGGCGATCAGCAGCCAGGTCCCGACGGCGGGCCTTGGCGGCGGACGCCACGGCTACCTGCACGAACTCCCCGACCAGGCGGCGTCGTTCCGGGGCGTGGTGAAGTCCGTCCACACGGTCCGCACCCAGTCCCAGATCCCGTCCGCGATCGCGGAGGCGTGGACGTCGGCGCTGACCGCCCCGCACGGACCGGTCTGGGTGGAGATCCCCCAGGACGTCCTCCTGTCCGAGACGCCGATCCCGGTGGTGACGGGCGGTGACGCCTTCCCCGAGGAACTGCCCCCGCGCCCCGAACTGACGGCGCTCGCGGCCGATCTGCTCTCCCGTGCCGAGCGCCCCGCCGTCATCGCGGGCGGGGGCGTCGTGCGGGCGGACGCGTCGAAGAAGCTGCGGCAACTGGCGGAGCGGCTCCAGGCCCCGGTCGTCACGACCTTCGGCGGCAAGGGCGCGTTCCCGTGGACGCACCCCCTGTCCCTCCAGTCCTGGCTGGAGGACCGGCACACGACGGACTTCCTGGAGGACGCCGACGTACTCCTGGTCGTCGGCTCCGGCCTCGGCGAACTCTCCTCGAACTACCACACGTTCAAGCCGCGCGGCCGAGTCGTCCAGATCGAGGCCGACCTCGGCAAACTCGAATCCAACCACCCGGCGCTCGGCATCCACGCCGACGCCCGCCTCGCCGTCCAGGCCCTGCTGGAGACGGTGGACGAACGCACCGACCCCGCCGCCCCGGAACGCGTACGGGCCGTGCTGGCCAAGGTCCACGAGCGCATCGCGTCCCAGGAACTCACCCTGGAGCAGGACGTACTGGCGGCCGTCCGCAGGGCCCTCCCGGCCGGCGCCCCGTCCTTCTGGGACATGACCATCCTCGCCTACTGGGCGTGGTCGGCCTTCGACGCCAAGGCCCCCAACACCATGCACTCCGCCCAGGGCGCGGGCGGCCTCGGCTACGGCTTCCCGGCGGCCCTCGGAGCAGCGGCGGCCGACCCCACCCACCCGGTGCTGGCGGTCTCCGGCGACGGCGGCGCCCTGTACTCCATCGCCGAACTCGCCACCGCCCGCCAGTACGACCTGAACGTCACCTGGCTGATCGTCGACGACGGCGGCTACGGCATCCTGCGCGAGTACATGACCGACGCCTTCGGGCAGCCGACCGCGACGGAACTGACCCGCCCCGACTACGTGGCCCTCGCCGAGTCGTTCGGCGTCCCGGGCGTGCGTACGTCGCCGGAGGCGCTGGAGGCCGACCTCGCGAAGGCCCTGGCCGCGCCGGGGCCCTCGGTGGTCGTCCTCCCCGCCGTACTGCGCATGTTCGCGCCGACGCACCTGGACTGAGGGCGGCAGGACCTACCAGATCGACTCGGCCCACTCCGGGTGGTCGACGAACGGGTTGCGGTTGTGCTGGTAGGAGTCGTAAATGACCTGGTTGCGCCGCTCCTCGAAGGCGTCCGGCGGGTCCTCGTCGTTCCACTGCTTCAGTACGTCGAGCTTGCCGATGTACGGGCTGCTGCCGTTGTCGACGCTGCCGTTGACCTCGAGGTCGGCCCAGCCGTCGCCGCCCTCGTAGCGGACCGCCATGTAGAAGATCATGCGGGCCACGTCGCCCTTGACGGCGTCGCGGGGCTCGAAGGAGTCGGAGTCGGTGAGGCTGCCGCCGTTGTCGGTGAAGCCGCTGCCGCCGTTGTCGAAGTCCTTGTTGCCCCGGACGCTGTTGACCCGCACGTCCTCGGGACGCAGGTGGTGGATGTCCGTGCCGGGCCCGGTCGAGGTGCCGAAGCCGCCGTGGGACTTGGCCCACACGTGCTCGCGGTTCCAGTCGCCGGTGTCCCCGCCGTTCAGCGACTTGCTGCGGGAGATGCCCGAGTAGAGCAGGATGACGTTGCCGCTGTCGGCCGGGTCCTGGTCGGTGACCTTCAGGGCGTCCCAGACCGCCGAGTAGGAGAGCTTGGTCTGGTCGCTGATGATGGTGTGCAGGGAGGACTTGAGGCTGTCGCCCGTCTTCCCGACCGCGTCCTTGTAGTACGTCGAGTCGTAGTCCGATGCCGTGGCCGGTGCCGCCGTGGTCGTCGCCGTGGCCGGGGTCGCGGACAGCGAGGGGGCGGCGAGGGCGGCGAGGACGGCGGCCGTGGCGAGGGCCACCGCTTTCCGGCGCCGGGTGCGTATCGCGAGCATGTGGGGTGTCCGATCTACGCGTGTGGAGTGGAACGGTGGTTCGAGCGTGACATGGACATGTAGGAGGTGGGGTGTACGGAGGGTGGCGATCGCGTGACGACGGCCCCCGACCGGGGTGGTCGGGGGCCGTCGTGTCACTGGGGGCGTGTCAGGTGACGTCCGAGGGGTCCAGCCGGTAGAGGCCCGTGGAGGACTCCGAGGTGGAGGAGGCGCCGTACTCGCTCGCCTCCACGGCCGTGCCGTGCTCCCGCACCCACCGGGTCACCTCGGAACTGGTCCCGGAACCGCCGCCCATGCCCCCTCCGACCTGGACGTAGTGCAACTCGCCCTTCGTCACCAGCTCCTTGAGCCGGGCGAGGGTCATCGCGTTGTCGCTGCCCGACCAGCCCCACATGGAGATGACCGGTTCGCCACTGCTGAGGATGAGCTGTGCGGCGCTCTGCGAACCGGAGACCGCCAGCAGCCACTTGGCGCCGTCCTGGTGCTTCTTCAGGTAGGCGACCAGCTCGGCGCTCGCGCCGCCCATGCCGCCGCCTCCGCCGAAGCGGTCCGCGCTGCCCGGCTGCCCCTCCGCGCCGATGCCTCCGGACACTCCCGCGTCCCGGCCCGTGCCGTCGCCCGTCTCGGTTCCGGTGTCATCGTCCGGTGCCGTGCCCGTGCCGTCGGTCGCTCCCGTGTCACCGTTCGCTGCGGTGTCGTTCCCCGGCGGTGTGCCGTTCTGTGCCGAGCCGGTCGCACCGCCCGGAGTCTGGTTCTCCTCCCCGTCGTCCGGGAACGAGCCCCCGCCGGGGCCGGCTTGCTGCTGCCCGCCGGTCTCCTCCCCAGTGGGCTGTTCACCGCCGGGCCTTGCGGTACCGGGCCCGCCGGTCGCACCGCCCGGAGTCTGGTTCTCCTCCCCTTCGCCCGGGAGGGAGCCTCCGCCGGGGCCGGCCTGCTGCTGCCCGCCGGTCTCCTCCCCAGTGGGCTGTTCGCCGCCGGGCCCTGCGGTACCGGGCCCGCTCTCCCCGCCGTCCGGGAACCCGCCCCGGCCGTCTGCGCCGCCAGGCCTGCCCATGCCGCCGCCCGTCGACGGCCCGGCGGTCGGGTTGGTCCCGCCCATGCCGCCGCCCGAACCGGACGGCACCGACCAGGCGTACGCCGCCGGACCCGCGACCCCGGCGACGACGGCCGCCGCCACGGACACCGCCAGCAGCCTCACCCGGCGCCCCGAACGGAAGACGAGCAAGCCCGTGATCGCCAGCGCCATGACCACCGCGATGGTCGGCCACAGCCAGGTGTTCCAGCCCGGGGCTCGACGCAGCAGCACGATCGCCCAGACGCCGGTGACACCGAGGGCGAACGGCAGCACCCACACCCAGCGCCGGTCGGCCCGGAAGGCGTGCAGCAGCATGACCCCACCGCCTCCGCACAGCGCCGCGATGCCCGGGGCCAGCGCGGTCGTGTAGTACGGGTGCATCGTGCCCTCGGCCATCGAGAACGTCAGACAGTGCAGTACCGTCCAGCCGCCCCACAGCACCAGCGCGGCACGCGTGAGGTCGGTGCGGGGTGCCCGGCCGCACAGCACCAGGCCGCCGACCAGCACGACGCCCGCGAAGGGGAGCAGCCAGGAGATCTGGCCGCCGAGAACGTCGTTGAACATCCGCCCGATGCCCGCGGCGCCGGAGAAGCCTCCCCCGCCGCCGCCGCCACTACCACCTCCGCCGCCCATGTTGCCGTCGCCACCGAAGATCCGGCCGAGCCCGTTGTAGCCCATGATCAGGTCCCAGGCCGTGCCGTCCGTCGAACCGCCGATGTACGGCCGCTCGGACGCGGGGACCAAGGACACCGCGGCCGCCCACCAGAAGCTGGAGACCACCAGGGCGACGGCGGCGAGCAGCAGGTTCCCGATCCGCTTCGCCCAACCCGAATTCGTCGCGTACGCGTACACGACGAAGACCGCCGGCAAGGCGATGTAGCCCTGCAGCATCTTCGTGTTGAACGCCAGCCCGAAGCAGACCGCCGAGCCGATCAAGGGCGGCAGCCGCCCGTCGCGGACCGCGCGCAGGCCGAGGGCCGCCCCGCCCACCATCAGGAACACCAGGAGCGTGTCCGGGTTGTTGTCCCGGTTGATGGCGACCGTGATCGGCGTGAGCGCCAGCACCAGGGCGGCGACCGCCGCCGCGCCGTGGCCCCACACCCGCTTGACGGACGAGTGCAGGATCCAGATCGTCGCCAGCGCGGCCAGGATCAGCGGCAGCATCATCTGCCAGGTGCCGTAGCCGAGGAGGCGGCAGGACAGCCCCATGACCATCAGGGCGAAGGGCGGCTTGTCGACGGTCAGGAAGTTCCCCGCGTCGAGCGAGCCGAAGAACCACGCCTTCCAGCTCTCGGTGCCGCTGAGCACGGCGGCGCTGTAGAAGCTGTTGAGGCCGGTCCCGGACAGGTTCCAGGAGTACAGCCCCGCCGCCAGGGCGAGGATCGCGAGCAGCGCAGGCAGAGACCAGCGTGGGGTGCCGGGTGCGGGGGCCGGCGCGGGCGGCGGCTCGGGGGCCGCTTGCAGGGGAGCGGTGGCAGATGTCACCACGCCACCGTGTCTGTCGGCGTTGGGCGGGGGCTGTGCTCCGACTTGGGGCGAGCTGTGAATCCCGGGCGGTGCTCAGTCCGCCGGGGTCCAAGGGGCGAGCAGATCGCGCAGCAACTCGGCGAAGGCCCCGTCCAAGGTGTCCTCCCGCTCCTGGTCACCGACGGCCTCGGGACAGAGAGCGGCGGGACGGGCGATCCACAGGACCTTCCAGGGCCTGGAGAAGAGGGCGGCATCGCTCCACACGCCGCCGTGCGGGGCGAGGGGGTGCAGCAGGTCGCTGACGCGTCCGGTGACCAGTTGCACCAAGGGGCCGTCGGTCGCGGCGTGCGCCCGGGGGAGCGCCGTGTGCGAGGTTCGGGCGATGGCCGCCGTCGTCGGATGCCGCCGGACGATGCGTACGACCTGGGTCAGGTGCCGCACGACTCCCTCGGCGGTGCCGTCGCTCGGATGGGTACGGTCGACCTCGTCGAAGGCACGGCCGAGTTCCGTCTGCAGCGCGCGCAAGTGGAGTCTGGAGGCGGTCTTCCAGTTTGCGTAGAGGTAGTTGCGCGACGTTCCGGAGGCGCGGGCGATGGCGGTCATCGACACGTTGAGGCCGTCGGCGCGCATGAGGGTGCGCACCGTGCTGATCACGTTTCCGGTGCCGAGGGGGTTGCGGTGGTGCCAGGAGGCGGGGCTCATGGCCCCATGGTCGGGAAAAAGTGTGAGCACTTGGGGGGTGAATGTCATCCAGGCACTCGGATGAGCGACCGGAGGACAGTCGGGGGCGGAGTGTTCACGCTTTGGAGGGAGGGGGGTCTTCCTTGAGGGACGTGATGAACGACGTCCAGCCGGAAGGTGAGAGGAGCAGCACCGGCCCGGTGGGGACCTTCGAATCCCGCACCGGTATCCCACCAGGATGACCGTCCACCACCTCCAAACAACTCCCCCCCTGGTCATTGCTGTGCGAGGACTTGCGCCAGCCCCTCAGAGTCGCGGCGTTGCGTATGGTCCGGTCAGTCATCGCCTTCACAGCCCCTTGCTGTCGCTTCGAGCAGAGCCAGCGTCTCCTCGAGTGGCAGGGCGTTGCCCAGGGCGAAATCGTAGCGATGCTGCAGTTCCTGGACCACGGACGGGGTGTCGTGGAGCATGCCCATGTGCAGCCCCTCGGCGTACGCCACGGGCGGCTGGTCCTCGAACCACATCAGGGTGAGCATGTTGCTCAGAAGAGGGTGGGTTCCCAGCGCGAACGGCAGCACGTGCACTTGGATCCGGCCGCCTTGGGCGAGGCTCGCGAGATGCCTCAGCTGCCCTGCCATGACGCGCCGCCCGCCGATCCGGCGATGGAGCACTGCTTCGTCGAGCAGCACCCACACTACGGGCGTGACGGGATCGTCCAGAACCTTCGCGCGCTCCAGGCGTGTGACAAGGCGCCTGTCACATTCCTCCTCACTGATGCGAGGGAACGTCGTACTCAGAACCGCACGTGCGTACCCCTCCGTCTGAAGAATGCCCGGCACGAAGGACAGCGCGAACTCACGAATCATCACCGCCTGCGACTCCAGCTGCCGCGCCGCCTCGAAGTAGTCCGCGACCGCCGCGTCCTCCTCCGGAAGGAAGCTGCTCAGCACATTCCCCGTGTTCAGGGCGCGATCCAACCGTCGCGCGTCCTCCTTCGACGGCACCCGGCGCCCCGCCTCGATGTGCGCGATGTGCGACCGCGTCATGATGGCCATGTCGGCCAGCCGCTGCTGCGTCAGGTCGGCCGCTTCGCGCTGCTGCTTGAGCCAGTCGCCGTAGATGTTGCTCATCCGTTCGACTCCCGTGTGACAAAGGCGCCGTCACATCCGCACCCCTGGCGAGCCTAGCTCCGCCTGTTTCACTCTGTACGCGCATCGCTACGGAAAGCGAGACCCCCGCGACCGTCGCACCGGTCCGGGGGCGTGGTCACCGATCTCCACGGAGCCGACGACATGCGTCACCGTATCGCCCGCCTCGCCGGGCTGCCCCTGCTATCGCTGCTCGCCCTCCTGCTACCCGGCTCAGGGCGCCGCCGCCGACGTCCTCCCGCGACGGAACCCACCGAATCCCCCTACGCCCCGGACATGACCGTCCGCCGCACCGGCATGCCGGCCCTGCGCGGAGAGGACAACGTGCTCGTACGCCCCTACCTGCTCGCCCACGAACGGCGGGAGGAGGCCCGACGCCGCCAGGCCCGGCGCCGCGCGCTCCGGTTCGCGGTGCACGGCATCGACCTCGGGCTCCGGGTGCTGCACGACGTGGAGGTGGCACGGTGAGGCCCGGCGCGCGCCCGGCCCGGCTGCTGCCCTGGACCGGCTCCGAGGGCAAACCCTGCTACCTGCTGACCGACGGCGACGGCCCGCTGTCCCGGATCGCCGACATCGTCGAGACCACCCACCTCGACATGGCGGAGGACCTGATGGAACACGCCGCCGCCCTGCTCGCGGACGCTCGGGCGACGCCCGAACAGCTCCGCTTCATGCTGCACCGCATGCGCGAGGCGCTCACCGAGGTGCACCGCGTCGCGGAGAGCCGGGGCATGCGGTTGCGCTGAAGGCGAGCCGCGAGCCGTCACTCGACCAGTTCGGGAAAGGCCTCCTTGAAGTCGGCGAGCTGAGCGCGATAGCCGGCGTTGAATTCGGCCAGTCCGTGCACGCCGAGGTTCTTCTCGAAGGCGGCGCTCTGCCTGGGCACCAGGGCGGGTATCGCGCGGAACACTGCGCCCGCCGCCCTCGCGTGCCGGCCCTTCTGGACGGCGGCCACCAGGTCCTTGAAGAGGTCCAGCTCCAGGGCCCGGACGCGTTCGCTCGGACTGTCCTGGCCTTTGAGTTCCTCATCGGCGACCGGCTTGGCCCCGGAGGGCTTGGTGAGGAACTTCAGTACCCGCATCGTCGCGTACAGCCGACCGGCCAGTTTGTGGCCGCTCTCGTTCTGGTCTGGCATGGCTCATTACTTGCCACCGGTACCGCGCCGAACCCTGTCCTTCGGAAAGCGGTCAACTCTTGGCCATTCCTCCGGCCTAGGGTTTCGGCCATGCGCCCGAGAATGCTCCGCACCTCCCTCGCCACCCTCACCGCGAGCCTCGCGGCCGCCGGCTGTCTCATCGCCGCCGGACCGGCCGTCGCACAGGAACGTCCGCAGCGGAACGCCTGCTCGCCCGCCGTCTCCCTCACCGGCTACTCCGACGCCCTCGACAAGACCACCCACGACGGCGCCTACGTCGGCAACCTCTCCGCACTCGCCCGCGACGGTCGGGGCACGGTCGCCGCCCTCTCCGACCGGTCCGCCCTCTTCCGGCTGGACGCCCGCTCCCTCCAGCCACGGGACGTGATCCCGCTCGCCGACGAGAACGGCGCCGCCCTCGACGCCGAGGGACTGGTCGCCGACCGGGACGGCACCTACCTCGTCTCCTCCGAGACCGAGCCGTCCGTCCGCCGCTACTCCCGTACCGGCGAGATCCTCGGCCGTCTGCCCGTGCCGGACGCCCTGCGCACCGCCCCGGAGGGCCGCGCCCGGGCCAACGGCAGCTTCGAGGGGCTGACCCTCCTGCCCGGCGGCCGGACCCTGATCGCGTCCATGGAGTACCCGCTCGCCGGCGACCCCGCCGACCTCGTGCGCTTCCAGAGCTGGCGGCGGACCGGGCACGGCGGCTTCGGGCTCGGCACCCAGTTCACGTACCGGACGGACGGTGGCCTCGGAGTCTCCGAGGTCACCGGGGCCCCCTCCGGCCGCCTGCTCGTCCTGGAACGCGGCTTCACCTCCGGCGTCGGCAACACGGTCCGCCTGTACCTGACCGACCGGCCCCGCGGCGGCACCGCGCTCGGCAAGACCCTCCTCGCCGACCTGGCCGACTGCCCCTCCCTCGGCGCCACCGCCAAGCAGCCGCAGCCCAATCCGCTCCTCGACAACTTCGAGGGGCTGACCGTCACCGGCCGGAGCAAGGGCCGCCTGGACGTCCTCCTCGTCAGTGACGACAACCAGAACGCCGTGCAGACGACCCGCTTCCTCCGGCTCCGGGTCCGGGCCTGAATCGTTGCGGCGGGATGAAATCCCCGCTCGCCCGTGTTGGTGCCTTCCGGTAGATCAGGTGAGCAGGACGACCGACCGGAGGGCACGGCGTGGACGCGCAACGGGGATGGGCACGACGACTGGCGGGCTACGCCTGGCGCTATCCCAAGGACGTCGTCCTCGCCCTCGGCGCCTCGCTGGGCGGCATGGCCGTCATGGCCCTGGTCCCGCTGATCACCAAGGTGATCATCGACGACGTGATCGGCGACAAGACCAAAGACATGGCCGTCTGGGCAGGTCTGCTGATCGGCGCCGCCGCCGTCGTCTACGTCCTCACCTACATCCGCCGCTACTACGGCGGCCGGCTCGCCCTCGACGTCCAGCACGACCTGCGCACCGACATGTACGGGACGATCACCCGGCTCGACGGGCGCCGGCAGGACGAGCTGTCCACGGGGCAGGTCGTAGGGCGGGCGACCAGTGACCTCCAGCTGATCCAGAGCCTGCTGTTCATGCTCCCGATGACCATCGGGAACGTCCTGCTCTTCCTGATCTCCCTGGTGATCATGGCGTGGCTCTCCCCGCCGCTCACGCTGGTCGCACTCGCCGTCGCCCCCGCGCTGTGGTTCATCGCCCGCCGCAGCCGCACCCGTCTGCACCCCGCCACCTGGTACGCCCAGGCCCAGGCCGCCGCCGTCGCCGGCGTGGTCGACGGGTCGGTGAGCGGTGTACGCGTGGTGAAGGGCTTCGGCCAGGAGGACCAGGAGACCGGGAAGCTCAGGGAGGTCGGGCGCAGGCTCTTCGCCGGGCGGCTGCGGACGGTCCGGCTGAACGCCACCTACACCCCCGCCCTCCAGGCCGTCCCCGCCCTCGGCCAGGTCGCCATGCTCGCCCTCGGCGGCTGGCTCGCCGTACGCGGCAACATCACCCTCGGCACCTTCGTCGCCTTCTCCACCTACCTCGCCCAGCTCGTCGGCCCGGTCCGGATGCTCGCGATGGTCCTCACCGTCGGCCAGCAGGCCCGCGCCGGCACCGAGCGCGTGCTTGAGCTGATCGACACCGAACCCGCGATCAAGGACGGCACGAGGGAGCTGCCCGCGGACGCGCCCGCGACCGTCGAGTTCGACGACGTCGCCTTCGGCTACGCCTCGGAGTCCGGGAAGAGCAGGCCCGTCCTCGACGGTCTCTCCTTCGAGATCCGCGCGGGCGAGACCCTCGCCGTGGTCGGTTCCTCCGGCTCCGGGAAGTCCACGGTCTCCCTGCTCCTGCCGCGCTTCTACGACGTGACGCGCGGCGCCGTCCTCATCGGCGGCCACGACGTGCGCGAGCTGACCCTCGACTCGCTGCGGGCCGCCATCGGGCTCGTACCCGAGGACTCCTTCCTCTTCTCGGACACCGTGCGCGCCAACATCGCGTACGGCCGCCCGGACGCCACCGGCGAGGAGATCGAGACCGCCGCGCGGGCCGCGCAGGCGCACGGGTTCATCTCGGAGCTGCCCGACGGCTACGACACCACAGTCGGCGAGCACGGTCTGACTCTCTCCGGCGGCCAGCGCCAGCGGGTGGCCCTCGCCCGCGCGATCCTCACCGACCCCCGGCTGCTGGTCCTCGACGACGCCACGTCCGCCGTGGACGCCCGCGTCGAGCACGAGATCCACGAGGCGCTGAAGGAGGTCATGCGGGGCCGCACCACGCTCCTCATCGCGCACCGCCGTTCCACCCTCGGCCTCGCCGACCGCATCGCCGTCCTGGACCGCGGCCGCCTCGCCGACCTCGGCACCCACGAGGAGCTCCAGGAGCGTTCGGCCCTCTACCGGCGCCTGCTGACCGACCCCGACGAGCTGGGCGGGGTGTCACCGGGACACGCCCGTCCCGCCGCACCCGCCGAGGACACCTCCGTACGGGACGAGCTGGACGCCGAGTTCGATGCCGAGCGCGGGGTCACGCCACGGCTGTGGACCGGCGACCGCGCGCCGAAGGACGCCGCCCTCGCCGGCACCCCGGCCACCCCGGAGCTGCTCGCCCAGGTCGACGCGCTGCCCCCGGCCGACGGGACCCCGGACGTGGACGAGGCGCGGGCCGTGGAGCCGGAGGAGTCGTACGGCCTGCGCCGCCTGCTGCGGGGCTTCCGCGCGCCGCTGCTGATCAGCCTCGCCCTGGTCGCCGCGGACGCCGGCATGGGCCTGCTGCTGCCGGTGCTGATCCGGCACGGCATCGACGACGGCGTCACGCAGGCCGCCCTCGGCGCGGTCTGGGCGGCCGCCCTGCTGGGCCTGCTGGCGGTGCTCGCCCAGTGGACGGCGCAGACCGGTGAGATCCGCATGACCGGCCGGACGGGGGAGCGGATCCTGTACTCGCTCCGGCTGAAGATCTTCGCGCAGCTCCAGCGCCTCGGCCTCGACTACTACGAGCGCGAGCTGACCGGCCGGATCATGACGCGGATGACGACGGACGTGGACGCGCTGTCGACGTTCCTGCAGACGGGGCTCGTCACCGCCTTCGTCTCGGTCGTCACCTTCTTCGGCATCCTGGTCGCCCTGCTGGTGATCGACGTGCAGCTCGCGCTGGTCGTCTTCGCGACGCTGCCGCCGCTGATCATCGCCACCTACTTCTTCCGCAGGGCCAGCGTGAAGGCGTACGAGCTGGCCCGGGAGCGGGTCTCCTCGGTCAACGCCGACCTCCAGGAGTCGGTGGCCGGGCTGCGGATCGTGCAGGCCTTCCGGCGTGAGCACGACGGCGGGCGGCGGTTCGCCGAGCGCAGCGACAGCTACCGGCAGGCCCGCATCCGGGGGCAGTGGCTCATCTCGATCTACTTCCCGTTCGTGCAGCTGCTGGCCTCCGGCGCGGCCGCGGCCGTGCTGATCGTCGGTGGCGGGCGGATCGACGAGGCGACGCTGACGACCGGCGCGCTGGTGGCGTACCTGCTCTACATCGACCTGTTCTTCGCGCCCGTCCAGCAGCTCTCCCAGGTCTTCGACGGCTACCAGCAGGCGTCCGTCTCCCTCGGCCGCATCCAGGAGCTGCTGCGGGAGCCGACCTCGACCAAGGCCCCCGAGAAGCCGCTCGACGTGGCGTCCCTGCGCGGGGAGATCGCCTTCGAGGACGTGCACTTCAAGTACGGGGACGACGAAGAGGCCCTCACCGGCATCGACCTGCGCATCCCCGCCGGGCAGACCGTCGCCTTCGTCGGTGAGACCGGCGCGGGCAAGTCGACGCTGGTCAAGCTGGTGGCCCGGTTCTACGACCCGACGGGCGGGCGGGTGACCGTCGACGGGCAGGACCTGCGCGCCCTCGACCTCACCGCCTACCGGCACCGGCTGGGCGTGGTCCCGCAGGAGGCGTACCTCTTCCCGGGAACCGTCCGGGACGCCATCGCCTACGGCCGCCCGGACGCCTCCGACGCCCAGGTGGAGGCGGCGGCGCGGGCGGTCGGCGCCCACGAGATGATCGCCACGCTGGAGGGCGGTTACCTCCACGAGGTCGCCGAGCGGGGCCGCAACCTCTCCGCCGGTCAGCGGCAGCTGATCGCGCTGGCCCGCGCCGAGCTGGTCGACCCCGACGTACTGCTCCTCGACGAGGCGACGGCGGCCCTGGACCTGGCCACCGAGGCACAGGTCAACCAGGCCACCGACCGCGTCGCGGGCCGGCGTACGACGCTGGTCGTCGCGCACCGGCTGACCACGGCCGCCCGCGCGGACCGCGTCGTCGTCATGGACGACGGGCGGGTCGCCGAGGACGGTACGCACGACGAGCTGCTGGCGCTCGACGGACGGTACGCGCGACTGTGGCGGAGCTTCGTCGGGGCCGCCGAACCGGAGGAGCCGGTCGGCGCGCTGCGGTGACACTCGCGCAACCATTCGACACACGTGGTGCGTCCGTACAGCCGTACGTCCGTACAGCCGTACGCCGGTGCCGCCGTACGGCGGAGGCGGAGAGGGAGGGGACCGCTGTGGGCAAGGGTGGTGCTGGAACACGCCGGCGGCTGGCGCTCGGCACGGCCGTGCTGACGGCGGCCGGGCTGCTCGCCGTCGCGGTGCCGCAGGACGCGCAGGCCGCCGCGGCGTGCCCGGGCCGCAAGGTCCGTACGCTGCCGTTCTCCACCGGGTCCGTCCTGGTCTACAAACGCGGCGGCTACGTCTGTGCCGTCACCGTCCCCGAGAAGCCCGGCACCAAGCGGCAGATGTCGGTCAGCGTGCAGGCGCGCGGCGGCCGGCCGGTCGTGGACTCCGGGCGGTACGCCTACCGGGCGGGGCCGGTGACCGTGCACGCCGGGAAGCGCTGCGTGTGGGTGAAGGGCAAGGTGTCCCGGGGCTCGGTCAGCTCCGGCTGGATCCTCTGCTGAGCCGGCTCCCGGCAGCCAATCCTCGATCTCCCCTGGTGCGCGGGTGACTTGCTCCGATAGCTTCCGGCGCACATATGTTTCACAGGGAGGGTGCATGCGCAAGGCGCTCAGATGGCTGCTGGCGTTCGTGGTGCTCATAGGCACCGTCAGCACGGCGGGCGCGGCCACCGCCGCCGAGCCGAAGGCCGTCGACATCAAGGACCGGCTGCTGTCCATACCGGGCATGAGCCTGATCGAGGAGAAGCCGTACACCGGCTACCGCTTCTTCGTCCTCAACTACACCCAGCCGGTAGACCACCGGCGCCCGTCCAAGGGCACGTTCCAGCAGCGGATCACCGTGCTGCACAAGGACACGGCCCGCCCGACGGTCTTCTACACCGGTGGCTACAGCGTCTCCACGAACCCGAGCCGCCGCGAGCCGACCCAGATCGTCGACGGCAACCAGGTCTCCATGGAGTACCGCTACTTCACCCCGTCCCGGCCCGAGCCGGCCGACTGGGACAAGCTGGACATCTGGCAGGCGGCCGGCGACCAGCACCGCATCTTCAAGGCGCTCAAGCCGCTCTACCCCGAGAACTGGCTCTCCACCGGCGGCTCCAAGGGCGGCATGACCGCCACCTACTACGAGCGCTTCTACCCGCGCGACATGGACGGCGTCGTCGCCTACGTCGCCCCCAACGACGTGGTGAACCGCGAGGACAAGGCCTACGACCGCTTCTTCGCCCGCGTCGGCACCGAGGAGTGCCGCGACCGGCTGAACGGCGTGCAGCGCGAGGCGCTGGTGCGCCGGGCACCGCTCAAGGAGAAGTACGAGGCGTACGCCGCCGAGAACGGCTACACCTTCGACACCATCGGCAGCCTGGACCGCGCGTACGAGGCAGTCGTCCTCGACTACGTGTGGGGCTTCTGGCAGTACAGCACCCTGAAGGACTGCGCCGACATCCCGGCCGACGCGAAGAACGCGACGGACGACGAGATCTGGAACTCCGTCGACACGATCTCCGGCTTCTCCTTCTACACGGACCAGGGCCTCGCCCCGTACACGCCGTACTACTACCAGGCGGGCACGCAGCTGGGCGCGCCGACGATCCACTTCCCGCACATCGAGAAGAAGTACATCCGCTACGGCTACCAGCCGCCGCGCAACTTCGTGCCCCGGTCGATTCCGATGAGGTCCGAGCCGTGGGTGATGCGGGACGTCGACCGCTGGGTGCGGCACAACGCCGACCAGATGCTGTTCGTGTACGGCGAGAACGACCCGTGGGGCGCCGAGCCCTTCCGTCTCGGGCGCGGCGCGCACGACTCCTACGTCCTCACCGCGCCCGGCATGAACCACGGCGCCAACGTCGCCGGCCTGGTGCCCGAGGAGAAGGCCCTCGCCACGGCCCGCATCCTCGACTGGGCGGGCGTCGCCTCCGCCGACGTCCGGGAGAACCCGTCGGCGGCCGAGCCGCTGGCGACGTTCGACGCCAAGCTGGACAAGCGGGACGTGCAGCGCGAACCGGCGCTGCGCCCCTAGGACGGTGACCGCGCCCGGCCGCCGCTGAGACGCTCCGCTGTACGGACGCTCACAGCGGCCGGGCGCAGCCCACCGGCCGTTCGCCGCCGAGGCGGACGTAGAGGCCGGTCGAGGCCGGGCAGTCCGTCCGGACGGCGACCGCCTCGACCACCTCGAACTGCGGTTTCCTCTTGCCCTTTCCGTCGCACGCGGTCTCGCGGACCTTGCCGTCCCCGGCGTCGTAGACGCAGTCGCCGACGATGGTGCGCGGGCCGCCCCCACCGCCCGGATCGCCGGGGTGCGGCGGCTGGAGCCCTCGCATACAGGCGTAGCCCCGCGACACGGCCCCGTCGCCGTCCTCGTCGGCCGAGGGGCGCCGCTCGCTGATGTGCAGGACGAAGTCGGTGGTGGCGGGGCACAAGGGCCCGCCGCCCGCACGGCCGTCCTCCCGGGCCACGACCCGCGCCGCCGCCCGCTCGCTGTCGCACGGCACCTCGGTGAACGAGACCGTCCCGAACGAGCTGCACTCGTCGATCGCGAGGAACACCGCCCCGTACCCGGAGGGTCGTACGACGGCCGGTGCCGAGCCCGGAACGGTCCCCCCGCCGGGCCGCCCGTCCCCGCCCGCGTCCTTGCCGCCGCTCTCCGCGCCCGTCAGGCCCGACGGGCTCTGGCAGCCCGTCAGCAGCACGGCGCCCAGCGCCGACAGGGCGCATAGCGCCCCCGCAGCCCATCTCTCACGCATCGCCAACCCCCCGGAATCCCCGGTCCAGCGTGACCCGCCGCAGCGGGCGCACGCCAGACGCGCGGGGTGCTTTGCGCGGGGCGGCCGGGGGGCGCCCCCCGGCGCGTGGCGTAGGCCGCGCTACGCCTGCGACCGGTAGGACAGCCCGTGCCCCAGGGGGTACAGCACCTTGGCCGGATCGTCCGCCCGCACCACCGGCACCGGCAGCCTGCCGCGCGGCCGTACCCGCCCCGCGATCACCCGGGCCGCCGCCCGTACCTCGACGTCGGTCCAGGAGTACGCGGCGAGGCAGGCGCGGACGTCCGGGAGGCGGGCCACGTCGTACGGGTTGCGGATGGCGACCGCGACTACCGGCCTGCCCGTCTCCAGCAGCCGTGCGACCAGCGTGCGCTGGCTACTGGCCGCGGTGACGTTGTACGTGGCGACCACGACCGCGTCGGCGTCCCCGGCCGCCGCGGCCGCGCGGTCGATGACGGCGGCGGAGGGCGCGGTGCCCGTGGACAGGGCGGTGGCCGCGAAGCCCAGCTCCGTCAGCTCACCCGCGAGAACACCGGTGGGCGGCCCGGTGGTGCCCGAGGGGGAGGCGGGGTCGGCGCCCACGACGAGCACCCTCGGGTGCTCCCTGCGCGACAGGGGCAGCAGCCGCCCCTCGTTGACGAGCAGTGTGGTGGTCCGCTCGGCGATCCGGTCGGCCGCGGCCAGGTGCCCCCGGGTGCCGACGGTGCGGTCGACGTCCCGCCGACTGGTGTAGGCGTCCCGGAACAGTCCCAGCTTCGCCTTCAGCCGCAGCACCCGCAGGATCGATTCGTCGAGCCGTGCCTCGGTGAGTTCACCGTCGCGTACGGCCGTCAGTACCGCGTTCCAGGCGAGGTCCAGGTGCGGCGGATTGAGCAGCTGGTCGACGCCGGCCTTCAGCGCCAGCACCGGCACCCGTTCGTCGCCGTACTTGGTCCGTACGCCCTCCATGCCGAGGGAGTCGGTGACCACGACCCCGTCGTAGCCCAGCTCCTCGCGCAGGATGCCGGTGAGGATGGGGCGGGAGAGGGTGGCCGGGTCGCCGGAGTCGTCGAGCGCCGGCACCACGAGGTGGGCGGTCATGATCGCGTCGATGCCGGCCTCGATCGCCGCGCGGAAGGGCGGGGCGTCCAGCTCCGCCCACTGCTCGCGGCTGTGCGTGATCACCGGGAGGCCGGTGTGGCTGTCGGTGGCGGTGTCGCCGTGCCCGGGGAAGTGCTTGGCGCAGGCGGCGACGCCGGAACGCTGGTACCCCGTCACCTCGGCGGCCACCAGTTCCGCCACCGCCTGTGGATCGGCGCCGAAGGACCGTACGCCGATCACGGGGTTGGCGGGGTTGACGTTCACGTCGGCGACGGGGGAGTAGTCCTGGCGGATGCCCATCGCGTGCAGTTCGGCGCCCGCGACCCGGCCGAGGGTACGGGCGTCGGAGCGCGATCCGCCGGCGCCGATGGCCATCGCGCCCGGGAAGAGGGTCGCCGGCTCGCCCACGCGGGCCACTATTCCGTGCTCCTGGTCGGTGGAGACGAGCACCGGGAGGCCGCGCGGCAGCTCCAGGGACGCCTTCTGGATGCCGTTGGACAGGTCGGCGATCTGGTGCGGGTCGCGGGTGTTGTGCGCCCAGGCGAAGTAGATGACGCCGCCGACCCGGTACTTGGCGACCAGTTCGGCCGCGGTGCGGACGCCGATCTCCTTGAGGTTGGCGTCGATGTCGGCCTGGTCGGGGTGGGTGGCGGAGTGGCCGTACACCCGCATGACGAAGAGCTGGCCGACCTTCTCCTCCAGCGTCATGCGGGAGATGAGCGCCCGGAGCCTGTCGTCGTCGGGCCGGCCCGCATCGGCGTACGCGGTGCCGCCGCCGGCCGCCAGGGTCGCGGTGACGACCGCGGTCGCGGTGAGGACGGTACGTCTGGAGGGGTGTGCGGTGCTTCCCGTGCCGGCCGTGCTGCTGTGGTGCACGTGCGCTCCTTCCGGAGTGATCCGCTGGGGAATCGCTGGAGAGGTGCTGAAGGAAACTGCCAAGGAGTCACCAATATCCGGGAAGTTTCTGCCAGTCAAGGGAGCGCACAGGAGTCACCCGAAGCCGCGGAGGGCGAGCCGGAGGGGGCCGCCGTCGGCGCCGGGGAGGGGCGCGCCGACGGCGGCGCGCTGCCGTGTCGCGGTACGGCGGAAAGGGTGGTCAGCGATCGCAGCCAGCAGCGAGGCCGACACCGCACCGCGCGGACTCGTCCGGCAGCGTGCGGATTGGACGGCCCGGGCCGGGGAGGGGTTCCCGGCCGGGCCGCTTTTCCCAAGTCGGTACTCACGGGGCCGGTGGGGCGAGGGGCCGCCCGGCAACGGGCGGGACGAGCCGGGCCGGAGCGCGGAGACACGGGTGGGCGAGTGGCCGCCCGCGCCCGCGCCGTCCGGCGGTCTCACCGGTCCGGGTGGGCGAGGGGGTCGCCCGCGTCCGCGCCGTCCGGCGGTCTCACCGGTCCGGGTGGGCGAGGGGGCCGGCGCCGGTCAGTCGGCTCGTGCGGGCGAGGCGGTGCGGGCGGAGGCTTCCGGCCAGTGGGTGCGTAGCGTGCGTACCGTCTCCGCGATGGCCGGGCGGCGAGCCGCGCCCGTGCGCCACAGTGCGTACAGCCGCCGTACGGGCGTCGGGACGAGCGGCACCTCCACCACCCCGGCGGGCAGCGGGCCGCGCCCCAGCCGGGGGATCAGGGCGATGCCCAGCCCGGCCGCGACCAGCGCGACGAGGGTCGGGTTCTCGTCGGCCTGGTGGACGATGTCCGGCTCGTGCCCCGCGCCCCGCAGGGTCCGCAGCAGCCAGTCGTGGCAGACCCGACCGGGCGGCTGGCAGATCCACCGCTCCCCGCCCAGCTCCTCCCGCCGCACGCCCGCCCGCCCCGCGAACCGGTGACCCTCGGGCACGAGCAGATCGCACAGGTCCTCCCCGACGGACGCCTGCTCCACCCCGGCCGGGGCGGGCAGCGGCGCGATGTCCCAGTCGTGCGCCACGACCAGGTCGACGGCGCCCTTCGCCACCAGGTCGACGGACAGGTGCGGGTCCACCTCGGTGAGCCGGGCGTCGAGCGCGGGATGCCGCGCCGCCAGGTCGGCGAGCACGGCCGGCATCAGACCACGCGCCGCCGACGCGAACGCGGCTACCGTCAGCCGCCCCGCCGGCACCCCGCGCCGTTCCTCCAGCCGGGTCTCCGCCCGCTCCACGACGGCCAGCAACTCGACTGCGGTGGCCGCCAGTTGCCAGGCCTCGTCGGTGAGCCGCACCCCGCGCCCCTCCCGCTCCAGGAGCACCGTCCTGGTCTCCCGCTCCAGCTTGGCGATCTGCTGGGACACGGCGGACGGTGTGAAGCCGAGCGCGGCGGCGGCCGCGCCGACGGTGCCGTGCACGGACACGGCGTGCAGGGCACGCAGACGCTGAAGATCGAGCACGAGGCGGCCCCCTGATGCGAATCGTTGATGTCCCTGATACGAACAGTTAGCAGTGCTTCATCCAACCATGCAGAAATCATCGCTGGTGCTTCACGGTGGATGGGCGTGATTCTCGACGCATGCGACCTTCCCACCTGCTTCTCGCCGTGCTCGTCGCCGCCGTCTGGGGCGTGAACTTCACGGTCGTCGAGATCGGCCTCGACCACTTCCCGCCGCTGCTCTTCTCCGCCCTGCGCTTCCTCGCGGCGGCACTGCCCGCCGTCTTCCTCGTGGGCCGGCCGAAGGTGGCCTGGAAGTGGATCGTGGCCGTGGGACTGGTGCTGGGGGTCGCGAAGTTCGGACTGGTCTTCGTGGGCATGGACACGGGCATGCCGGCCGGCCTGTCCTCCCTGGTCCTGCAGATCCAGGCGGTGTTCACGGCGGTGATCGCGGCGGCGGTACTGGGCGAACGCCCCACCGGAGTGAAGGTGCTGGGCATGGTGGTGGCGCTGGCCGGCATAGGCGTGGCGGCCCTCGACGAGGGCGCCTCCGGACCGCTGGGCGCTTTTGCCCTGGTCGTCGGGGCGGCGGCCGCCTGGGGCCTGTCCAACGTCCTGACCCGCAAGGCCTCCCCGCCCGACGCGCTGAACTTCATGGTGTGGGTGTCCACCGTCCCGGTGCTCCCCCTGCTGGCCCTCTCCCTCGCGACGGAGGGCCCGTCCCGGGACCTCGCGGCCCTGCGCGGGCTCGACTGGCAGGGCGCCGGCGCGATCCTCTTCGTCGCCTGGGTCTCGACCGTCTTCGGCTTCGGTGCCTGGGGCTGGCTCCTGCACCGTCACCCCGCCTCCACGGTCGCGCCGTTCTCCCTCCTGGTGCCCGTCTTCGGCATGTCGTCGGCGGCGCTCTTCCTCGGGGAGTCGGTGACCCCGCTGCGGTGGTGCGCGGCGGCGCTGCTGGTGGGCGGGGTGGCGCTGACGACGCTCGCGCCCACCCGGCGCGGCCGGGACAGGCTGCCGGACGCTGTCGCGGCCCGCCCGGAACCCGTTGGACGGCCGCCCGCGAGGACGGAAGAATCCGTCCGGTGACATCCACCCTGAAGGGCCCGGCCCTCGAAGGCACGCTGGTACGCCTGGAACCGCCGGGCCCGCACCACGCGGCGGACCTGGCCGTGGCCGCCGAGGAGGACCGCGGCACCTACGCGTTCACGTGGGTGCCCGGAGCCGACGAGGTCGGCGCCTGCATCGACGCCCAGTTGGGCAGGGCGGCCACGGGCGGCTGGCGCCCTACGCGCAGGTCTCCCTCGCCACCGGCCGGGCGGTCGGCGCCACTTCCTACTGGGAGCTCCGATCCTGGCTGACGGACGACGCCCTCGACGTGATCGAGGTCGGTTTCACCTGGCTGGCCCGGTCGGCACAGGGAACGGGCGTCAACGCCGAGGCCGAGCTGCTGCTGTTCCGCCACGCCTTCGGGGTCTGGCAGGTGCCCCGGGTCGACCTGAAGACCGACGCCCGCAACGCTCGGTCCCGCGCCGCGATCGAGGCGGCCGGCGCCCGCTTCGAGGGCGTGCTGCGCAACTGGTCCCGCTCCTGGGCCCCTGGTGAGGAGGGCCGGCTGCGCGACTCCGCGATCTACTCGGTCACGGCGGCTCAGTGGCCGGAGTGCCGCGAGCGGCTGGAGCGCCGGGTGCGGCCCGCGCAGCCCGCGTTCACGCCGCGTCGCTGAGCAGCCGGGCGAGGTGCTCGCGCCCCGCGACCAGCAGCTCCGGCAACGGCGCGGCCGACTCGTACCACCGCTTCTCGTACTCCCAGCACAGCCAGCCGTCCCAGCCGTGGCGGGACAGGACGTCCACCACCTCGGTGAGCGGCAGCACGCCGGCGCCGAGCGGCAGCGGGGTGGTGTCCTCGGCGGAGGCGATGTCCTTGACCTGGACGTAGCCGAGGTGCGGGGCGAGGGCGAGGTAGCTCTCCGAGGGCTGCTCGCCGCCCAGCCAGGTGTGCATCACGTCCCACAGGGCGCCGACCTGGCGGTGCCCGACCAGGCCGAGGACGCGCATCGCGTCGGCGCCGGTGCGGTGCGAGTCGTGGGTCTCCAGGAGGATTCGCACGTCCACTTCGGTGGCGTACTCGGCGGCCGTGCCCAGCCGGCGGGCCGCCGTCGCGTCGGCCTCCTCGGGGCTCTGGCCGGCGCCGCCGCCGGGGAAGACCCGGACGTACGGGGCGCCCAGGTCGCGGGCCAGGTCGAGCAGGGAGCGGATCTCGGCGATCACGGCGCCGTCGTCGCCCGGCGCGGCGACCCGCGGGTACCCCGCGAGGCCCAGCAGTTCCACGCCCGCCTCCTTGAACCCGGCCGCCACCGCGGCCCGTTCGCCGGGGGCCAGGCCGGGGTGCACCGGTTCCTCCGGGTGGGCACGCAACTCGACACCGTGGTAGCCGTGCGTGGTCGCGAGCCCCAGCACGTCGGTCAGGGGCAGGCCGGGGACACCGAGGGTGGAGAACGCCAGCTTCATGACCACGGAGCGTACCCGTACCCGCCTTCCGCACTCCTGCCCGTCAGTCGGGTGTCGCCGCCCGGCCGCGCACTCCGACGCCCGGCGGGCCGACCCGGCCGGTCCGGCGCTCGAGGACGAGGCCGTCCAGGCCGAAGCGGGGGTGTGGGGGCGGCAGCCCCCGCCGGGCCCACACCGACGCGGGGCGCGGAGGAACCGACGGCACGCTCACTTTCGCGGCCCTCCGCAGGACCCCCGCACCATCAACTCCCCCCGCACCGTGGCGATCCCCCCGGGCGGCGCCTCCTCCCGCCCCATCGCGATGCGCCCCGCCCGTGCCCCCGCTTCCGCGAGCGGCAGCCGGACCGTCGTCAGGGCGGGTACCGCGTCGATGCTGAAGGGCAGGTCGTCGAAGCCGGCCACGGACACGTCGTCCGGGATGCGCAGACCCGAGTCGCGCAGTGCCGCGCACGCACCCAGCGCGACGGAGTCGTTCGCGGCGACGACGGCCGTCAGCGAGGGGTCCCTGCGCAGGAGTTCGAGCGTGGCCTCGTAGCCGGACTGCCGGTCGTAGCGGCCGTGGACCGCCCAGCGGGGGTCCTCCTCGATGCCGTGCGCGGCGAGCGCGGCGCGGTGGCCCTCCAGCCGGTGCCGGGTCGTGGTGCGCTCCTCGGGGCCCGCGATGTAGCCGAGCCGCCGGTGCCCGAGCCCGATCAGGTGGTCGGTCAGCTCCCGGCCGCCCCCGCGGTTGTCGAAGGTCAGCGCGATCGCCCCGGTGTCCGGCGCCGGCGGCCGCCCGCACAGCACCACCCGCGTGCCCGCCTCCGCCAGCTTGCGCAGCTTCGCCGCCACGGCCGCCTGGTGCGCCGCGTCCTCCATCGCCCCGCCGGTCAGCACGACGGCCGCCGCCCGCTGCCGTTGCAGCAGGGTGAGGTAGGTCAGCTCGCGCTCCGGGGAGCC
The DNA here is from genome assembly GCF_044762405.1 of Streptomyces sp. NPDC097107. Classification (NCBI taxonomy): domain Bacteria; kingdom Bacillati; phylum Actinomycetota; class Actinomycetes; order Kitasatosporales; family Streptomycetaceae; genus Streptomyces; species Streptomyces sp. NPDC097107. Next base: position 302,724 of record NZ_JBIWEF010000010.1, read on the forward strand.
GCCGGTGTTGCAGACCACGGCGAGTCTCTCGCCGCCCGCTCTGCCGCCCGGTCCGCCGATCTCGGACTGGATCGCACCGGCCACGATGCCGAAGAAGGGGTCGGCGATGTCGTTGACCAGGATGCCCACCAGGTCGGACGTGGCCGCCGCCAGCGCGCTCGCGGGACCGTTGAGCACGTAGTCCAGGTCGTCGACCGCCTTCAGCACCCGTTCCCGGGTGGAGGCGGCCACGGGATAGTTCCCGTTCAGCACGCGCGACACCGTCGCGGGGGAGACCTGGGCGCGGGCCGCCACGTCCGCCAGTGTCACCGTCATGTCCTCGTCCTCCGCATCGCGCCTGTGCCGTACTCCGACTCAGCCGTCGCCACCGTCTCAGGCGACCTTACGGGCCGCGGCCCGCCGCTGTTCGTCCCCTCGAACAACTCGCCCGGATCCCGGTCTTGTCCAGACCACCGTCCACAGGCTAGCTTCGTACCGTATAGAAAGCGCTTGCTGTACCGCACTACCTCCACCTCACCGCCCGTACGAAGGGAACGACGTGACACGCAAGACGGTGCGAATCGCCATGAACGGTGTGACCGGGCGCATGGGCTACCGCCAGCACCTCGTCCGCTCCATCCTGGCCCTCCGCGAACAGGGCGGCCTCGACCTCGGCGACGGCACCGTGCTGTGGCCGGAACCGATTCTGGTCGGCCGCCGCGAGCACGCCCTGCGGACGCTGGCCGAACGGCACGGCCTGGAGCACGTCTCCACGGACGTGGACGCGGTCCTCGCCGACCCCACCGTGGACATCTACTTCGACGCCCAGGTGACCTCGGCCCGCGAGGACGCGATCAGGAAGGCGATCGCCGCGGGCAAGCACGTCTACACCGAGAAGCCCACCGCCACCGGCCTGGACGGCGCCCTGGAACTCGCCCGCCTGGCCAACGCCGCCGGCATCAAGCACGGCGTCGTCCAGGACAAGCTCTTCCTCCCCGGCCTGCTCAAGCTCAAGCGCCTCATCGACGGCGGCTTCTTCGGCCGCATCCTGTCCGTGCGCGGCGAGTTCGGCTACTGGGTCTTCGAGGGCGACTGGCAGGACGCCCAGCGTCCCTCCTGGAACTACCGCGCCGAGGACGGCGGCGGCATCGTCGTCGACATGTTCCCGCACTGGGAGTACGTCCTGCACGAGCTGTTCGGCCGCGTGAGGTCCGTCCAGGCCCTCACCGCCACCCACATCCCGCAGCGCTGGGACGAGAACGGCAAGCCCTACGACGCCACCGCCGACGACGCCGCGTACGGCGTCTTCGAGCTCGACGGCGGCACGATCGCCCAGATCAACTCCTCCTGGACCGTGCGCGTCAACCGCGACGAACTCGTCGAGTTCCAGGTCGACGGCACCGAGGGCTCCGCCGTCGCGGGCCTGCGCGACTGCCGCGTCCAGCACCGCTCCGCCACCCCCAAGCCGGTCTGGAACCCGGACATCCCCGCCACCGAGGCCTTCCGCGGCCAGTGGCAGGAGGTCCCGGACAACGGCGACTTCGACAACGGCTTCAAGGCCCAGTGGGAACTGTTCCTGCGCCACGTCTACGCCGACGCCCCCTACCACTGGGACCTGCTGGCCGGCGCCCGCGGCGTGCAGCTCGCCGAACTGGGCCTGAAGTCCTCGGCCGAGGGCCGCCGCCTGGACGTACCGGAGATCGCGCTGTGACCCTCCACCTGCCGGACGCGGGCGGCACCCTGCGCGCCTACGAGCCCCGCACCGAGCCCCTCGCCGTCTCGGGGGGAAGCGCTTTCACCTCGCGTACGGTCTTCTCCGCCGCGCACGTCGTCGCCGACCCGTACGCGGACACCACACCCGACGGGCCCGCCGCCGTCGACTGGGACGCCACCCTCGCCTTCCGCCGCCACCTGTGGTCCCACGGACTCGGCGTCGCCGAGGCCATGGACACCGCCCAGCGCGGCATGGGCCTGGACTGGGCCGGCGCGGCCGAACTCATCCGCAGGTCCGCCGCCGAGGCGAAGGCGACCGGCGGCCGCATCGCCTGCGGCGTCGGCACCGACCAGATCACGGGCGGCACCCTCGCCGAGGTCCGGGCGGCCTACGAGGAACAGCTCGCCGTCGTCGAGGAGTCGGGCGCCCAGGCCATCCTGATGGCCTCCCGCGCCCTGGCCGCGTCGGCGCGGAGCCCCGAGGACTACCTGGAGGTCTACGGCCACCTGCTCCGCCAGGCCGCCGAACCGGTGATCCTGCACTGGCTCGGCCCGATGTTCGACCCGGCCCTGGAGGGCTACTGGGGTTCGTCCGACCTCGACACGGCCACCGGCACCTTCCTGGACGTCATCGCCGCCCACCCCGACAAGGTCGACGGCATCAAGGTCTCCCTGCTGGACGCCCAGCGCGAGGTCGACCTGCGCCGCCGCCTCCCGCAGGGCGTGCGCTGCTACACCGGCGACGACTTCAACTACCCCGAGCTGATCGCCGGCGACGAGCAGGGCTTCAGCCACGCGCTGCTCGGCATCTTCGACCCGCTGGGCCCGCTGGCGGCCGAGGCGGTCCGCGTCCTGGACACGGGGAACACGGAAGGCTTCCGCGCCCTCCTCGACCCCACCGTGGAACTCTCCCGGCACCTCTTCCAGACCCCCACCCGCTACTACAAGACGGGCGTGGTGCTCCTGGCCTGGCTGGCCGGTCACCAGAGCCACTTCACGATGGTCGGCGGCCTCCAGTCGGCCCGCTCCCTGCCGCACCTCGCCCGCGCCTACGAACTCGCGGACGGCCTCGGCCTGTTCCCGGACCCGAAGCGCGCGGAGGAACGCATGCGCACCCTGCTGAACCTGTACGGAGTGGACCAGTGAGCGACCTCGGCCCCGATCACGACCTGACGCGTTTCAGCATCAACCAGATGACGGTCAAGCAGCTGCCGCTGCCCGAACTGACCGCCGCCTGCCGTGAACTCGGCGTCGGCAACGTCGGCCTGTGGCGCGAACCCGTCCAGGCGTACGGCGTCGAGGCGGCGGCCAAGCTGGTCCGCGACGCGGGCCTGACCGTCACCACCCTGTGCCGCGGCGGCTTCCTCACGGCGACCGGCGCGGACGAACGCGCGAAGGCCCTGGCCGACAACCGCCGTGCCGTCGACGAGGCCGCCACCCTCGGCACCGACACCCTCGTCCTGGTCTCGGGCGGGCTCCCGGCCGGCGACAAGGACCTGCGCGCCGCCCGGGAACGCATCGCCGACGCCCTGTCCGAGCTGGCCCCCTACGCCGAGCGGCACGGCGTACGGCTCGCCATCGAGCCCCTGCACCCCATGTACGCCTCCGACCGCTGCGTGGTCTCCACCCTCACCCAGGCCCTGGACCTCGCCGAACGCTTCCCGGCGCACCAGGTCGGCGTCACCGTCGACACGTACCACATCTGGTGGGACGACCGGGCGCCCGAGCAGATCGCCCGGGCCGGGGCGGGCGGACGCATCCACACCTTCCAGCTCGCCGACTGGACCACTCCGCTGCCCGAGGGCGTCCTCAACGGCCGCGGCCAGATCGGGGACGGCGCGATCGACATGCGGGAGTGGAAGGGGTACGTGGAGGCGGCCGGGTACACCGGTGCCATCGAGGTCGAGCTGTTCAACGAGGAGCTGTGGGCGCGGGACGGGCGGGAGGTGCTCGCCGAGACGGCGGCACGGTTCGCCGCGCACGCGGGGGCCGGAAAATAAAACCCGGCGGCCCGTGCAACCGTTTCGGGGGTCCGCGGGTCGTACTTGGCATCAGAACCCCATTGGGGGGACCCGGGGGGGACCACGGGGTTCTGAAGGGGAGGGAAACCCGAGGGGGCACGGTCGTCGACCGGGCCCCCTCGAAGCTGTCCCGGTCGTCAGAAGAAGACCCCGCACCGCAGCAGCACGTTCGCGTAGGGGCGGGCCTCCCCGGTGCGCACCACCAGCCGTGCCCCCGCCGAGAGTTCCTTCAACCGCTCGTGCGGGACGAGGGCGAGGGCGGGGAAGTGCCCGTCGAGAAGCGCGGCGGCCTCCGCATTGGCCTCCCGGACCTCCGTCGCCGCCGTGGCGCCCTCGACCACCAGCTCGTCGAGCAGTCCGTCCACCACCTCCGCGAAGGACGGCACTCCGGCGCGGAAGGCCAGGTCGACGACGCGTTGACCGGCCGGGACCGGCAGGCCGGCGTCGCACACCAGGACGCCGTCGCCGTGGCCGAGTTCGGCGAGGGCGCCGGCGAGGTGGCGATTGAGTATGCCGGCCCGCTTCACAGGGCCTCCGCCTCCGCCGCCGTCGGGTACGACGCCTGCGCGCCCGCCCTCGTGACGGCCGCCGCGCCGACCCGGGCCGCGTACGCCGCCGCCTCGGCGAGCGACTCACCCGTGCCGAGCCGCCAGGCCAGCGCCGCGGTGAACGCGTCGCCCGCGCCCGTCGTGTCCACGGCGTCCACCCTCACCGACGGAACCCGGGAGACGCCCGTGCCCGACGCCACCAGCGCGCCCTCGGCGCCCAGGGTCACGACCACCGAACGCGGCCCCTTGGCCAGCAGGATGCGGGCCCAGTCCTCCGGGCGCTCGCTCACGCAGGCGTCGCCGAGGATCACCTTCGCCTCGTGCTCGTTGACGATCAGCGGGTCGCAGGCCGCCAGCACCTCCCGGGGCAGCGGGCGCGGCGGTGACGGGTTCAGCACGAAGCGGCTGTCCGGCGCCAGACACCGGACCACCTCGACGACCGTCTCCAGAGGGATCTCCAACTGCGTGGAGACGACCCGGGACGCGTGGAAGAGGCTCGCGGCGGCCCGGACGTCCCCCGGTGCCAGACGGCCGTTCGCGCCCGGCGACACCACGATGCTGTTGTCCCCGGACGGGTCGACGGTGATCAGCGCTACGCCGGTCGGCGCCCCGCCCACCAGCACGCCGACCGTGTCGACGCCGGCCGCCCGCTGCGAGTCCAGCAGCAGCCTGCCGTAGTCGTCGTCGCCGACCCGGGCCAGCAGCGCCGTACGGGCGCCGAGCCGGGCGGCGGCGACCGCCTGGTTCGCGCCCTTGCCGCCCGGGTGGACGGCCAGGTCGGTGCCGAGCACCGTCTCGCCGGCACCCGGCCGCCGCTCGACGCCGATCACGAGGTCGGCGTTGGCCGACCCCACGACCAGGAGGTCGTAGTCGTACATGAATCGCTCCCCGAGCCGAATGAATCCGTGTGAATCCGTGTGAATCCGCGTGCGGCCGGCGGGCGGGAGGTCGTCGTGACCGCCCGCCCGTGCACCGCCGCGCGCCCTGTCAGCCCTCGAAGCCGGCCACGTTTTCCTTGGTGACCACCTTCACCGGCACCTTCACCATCTTCTCCACCTTCTTGCCGTCGGCGGCGCGCAGCGCGTTCTCGACCGCGATCCTGCCCAGTTCCCTCGGCTGCTGCGCGACGGAGGCGAACAACGTGCCCTCCCGCACCGCCTTCAGCCCGTCCGGGGTGCCGTCGAACCCGACCACCTGCACGGACTTCCCGGCCTTGGAACCCAGCGCCTTGATCGCGCCGAGCGCCATCTCGTCGTTCTCCGCGAAGACGCCGTCGATGCCGGGGTGCGCCTGGAGCAGGTTGGTCATCACGTCCAGGCCCTTGGTGCGGTCGAAGTCCGCGGGCTGCTTGGCGACGACCTCGATACCCGGGTACTCCTTCAGACCGGCCGCGAAGCCCGCCCCGCGCTCCCGGCTGGCGGAGGTGCCGGCCTGGCCCTGGAGGACGACGATCGTGCCCTCGCCGCCGAGCTTCTCGGCGAGCGCCTTGGCGCCCAGCTCACCGCCCTCGACGTTGTCGGAGGCGACCAGCGCGGCGGTCTTCGCGTCGTTGACGCCGCGGTCCACGGCGATGACGGGGATGCCGTCCTTGTTCGCCGAGCGTACCGAGGGGCTCGCGGCGTCGGAGTCCACCGGGTTGACGATGATGGAGGACAGGCCCTCGCTGGTGAAGTTCTGCAGCTGGTTGGCCTGCTGGGAGGCGTCGTTCTGCGCGTCGGTGACCGTGAGGTCCACGCCCAGCTTCTTCGCCTGTTCCTCCGCTCCGTCCCTGATCTGCACGAAGAACGGGTTGTTGAGCGTGGACAGCGACAGACCGACCTTCTGCGTCCGGCCGGCCGAGGAGTCGTTGTGCAGCAGCGAGGTCGCACCGACGACGGCCACGGCCACGACCGCCGCGATCACGTACGTCAGTGCCTGCTTGCCCCTGCCGCCCCCGCCGGCCCCGGCCGCGGGCGTGGTCGCCCCGGCCTTGCGCCGCAGGGTGTCCAGCAGCACCGCCAGCGCGATGACGACACCGATGACGACCTGCTGCCAGAACGCGGAGACGGACAGCAGGTTGAGGCCGTTGCGCAGCACCGCGAGGATCAGCGCGCCGATCAGCGTGCCCGACGCCTTGCCGGTGCCGCCCGCGAGCGAGGCACCGCCGATGACGACGGCGGCGATGGCGTCCAGTTCGTAGCCCTGCGCGGCCTGCGGCTGCGCGGAGGAGAGCCGGGAGGCGAGCACGATGCCCGCGGCGGCGGCGAACAGCCCGGAGAAGGCGTAGATGGCGAGCTTCTGCCGCTTCACCCGCAGGCCGGACAGCCGCGCGGCCTCCTCGTTGCCGCCGATGGCGTACATGGAGCGGCCGATGTAGGTACGCCCGAGGACGAACGCCGTGATCAGCCCCATCACGACCATCACGAGCACCGGCACCGGCAGCCACCCGCCGAGCGTGTCACCGAGGTGGGAGACGGAGTCCGGGAAGGCGATCGGCGAGCCCTGCGAGATGACGAGCGACAGACCGCGCCCCACCGACAGCATGGCGAGCGTCGCGATGAACGGCGGCAGCTTCCCGTACGAGATGAGGAAGCCGTTCACCAGGCCGCACGCGATGCCCGTCGCGACGGACAGCAGCACCGCGAGTACGACCGGCATCCCGGCCTCGGTCGCGCTCCACGCCAGCACGGTGGCCGACAGCGCGGCGACCGAGCCGACCGACAGGTCGATGCCCGCGGAGACGATGACGAAGGTGACGCCGAAGGCGAGGATCGCGGTGACGGCGGCCTGGACGCCGACGTTCAGCAGGTTGTCGGCGGTCAGGAAGTCCCCGGACAGCGCCGACATGGCGACGACGAGGACGATCAGCGCGGTCAGCGCGCCGTTGTCGAGCAGCAGGCGGCGCAGACCGCCCGTGGCGCCCTGCGCGCCCGGCTTGCTCTTGAGCGTGTCAGCGGCCACGGGAGGCCTCCGTTCCGGTTCCGTCGGTGTGGGGGGTGCTGACGGCGAGCGCCATCACGGCGTCCTGGGTGGCCTGCTCGGTGGGGAGTTCACCGGCGACCCGCCCCTGGGCCATGACGACCACCCGGTCGCTCATGCCGAGCACCTCGGGCAGGTCGCTGGAGATCATCAGCACGGCGGCGCCGCCGGCGGTGAGTTCGTTGATCAGCTGGTAGATCTCGACCTTGGCGCCGACGTCGATGCCGCGCGTCGGCTCGTCGAGGATGAGCACCTTGGTGTGGGCCAGCAGCCACTTGCCGATGACGACCTTCTGCTGGTTGCCGCCGGACAGGGTCCGCACGTGCTGCCCGAGTCCGGCCATCCGCACACCGAGCTGTCCGGCGATCCGCTCGGCCGCCGCGTGCTGCGCCTTGAGGTCGACGAGCCCCGCGCGTGCGGACGACTTCAGCGTCACCAGCCCGAGGTTCTCCTCGACGGAGGCGTCGAGCACGAGCCCCTGCCCCTTGCGGTCCTCGGGCACGAGCCCGATCCCGGCGGCCATGGCGGCGTTGACGTCGTGCCGCCGCAGGGGCGCACCCGCGACGTGCACGGTCCCCGCGTCGTACGGATCGGCGCCGAAGACGGCCCGGACGACCTCGGTCCGCCCGGCACCGACGAGACCCGCGATGCCGACGACCTCGCCGGCGCGCACCTCGAAGCCGACGTCGTGGAAGACGCCGTCCCGTGTCAGTCCCTCCACCTTGAGCAACGCCTCACCGGCGGCGGCGCGTTCGCGGGGGTACTGCTGCTCGATCGACCGCCCGACCATGAGGCGTACCAGCTCGTCCTCGGGCGTGGCGGCGGGCACCTGCCCGACACTGCGTCCGTCCCGGATGACGGTGACCCGGTCGCCGAGGGCGGCGATCTCCTCCAGGTGGTGGGTGATGAAGACGATCCCGACGCCGTCCTCGCGCAGCCGCCGCACGATGGCGAACAGCTTGTCGACCTCCTCGGAGGTCAGCACGGCGGTCGGCTCGTCCATGATGAGCACGCGCGCGTCCAGGCTGAGCGCCTTGGCGATCTCGACCATCTGGAGGCGGGCGATGCCGAGTTCCCGCACCCGGGCCCGCGGCGACACGTTCACGCCGACCCGCTTCAGCAGCACTTCGGCGTCCGCGTCCATCTTCTTCCGGTCGATCATCCCCAGGCGGCGCGGCTGGCGCCCCAGGAAGATGTTCTCGGCGACCGTCAGATCGGGGACGAGGTTGAACTCCTGGTAGATGGTGGCGATCCCGAGGCGCTCGGAGTCCTGCGCACCGTGGATGCGCACCTCCTCGCCACCGGCCAGGATCCGCCCGGCGTCGGGCGTGTAGGCGCCGGAGAGCATCTTGATGAGCGTGCTCTTGCCCGCGCCGTTCTCACCGAGGAGCACGTGCACCTCGCCCGGGCGCAGGTCGAAGTCGACGCTGTCGAGCGCGACCACGCCGGGGAAGGTCTTGCGGATGCCCTCGATGCGCAGCAACTCGTCCGGACTGCGGCTGCTCACGGCGTACTCCTTCGTACGGGGGACGGGGACGGGGTTTCCCGGGGGGCCGCCTCACCGCAGGAGCGGCGGACGACCAGCCGCGCCGGGAGGGTGACGGACTCGCCGGGCCGGCCCCCGATGCGGTCGACCAGCGCGCGCACGGCGGCCCGCCCGAGGTCGCCCGTGGGCTGGGCGATCGCGGTGACGGGCGGATCGGTGTGCACGAACCAGCGGATGTCGTCGAACGCGGCGAGGGCGATGTCCTCGGGGACCCGCAGCCCGCGCGCGCGTACGGCGTCCAGCGCGCCGAGCGCCATCAGGTTGTCGGCGGCGAAGACGACCTCGGGCGGCTCGGGCAGGTCGAGGAACCCCTCGGTGACCCGGCGCCCGCTGTCGGCCTGGAAGTCACCCTGGCCGATGTAGGCGTCGGGCAGGGGGAGCCCGTACGCGCCGAGCGCCTCGCGGAAGGCGTCGACGCGCTCGCGTCCGGTCGTGGTCGCGGCGGGCCCGGCGATGATGGCGAGCCGCCGGTGCCCGAGGCCGTACAGATGCGCCACGAGGTCCCGTACGGCGTCCCGCCCGTCCGACCGGACGACGGGCACGTCCACGCCCGGGATCCACCGGTCGACGAAGACCATCGGCGTGCCGGCCCGCGCGGCGTCCAGCATCCGCGGGGAGCCGCCGTCGGTGGGGGAGACGAGCAGCCCGTCGATACGCCGGTCCAGCAGCGTCGTGACGTGGTGGTCCTGGAGATCGGGCCGCTCGTCGGCGTTGCCGATGATGACGCTGTAGCCGAGCGCGCGGGCCTCCTCCTCGACGGACCGGGCCAGTTCGGTGAAGTACGGGTTCATGACGTCGCTGATGACCAGGCCGAGGGTGCGGGTCTGGTCGGTGCGCAGCGACCGGGCGACGGCGTTCGGGCGGTAGCCCAGCGTCTCGACGGCGGCCAGCACACGTTCGCGTGCGGCGGGGCTGACCGACGGGTGGCCGTTGAGCGCGCGGGAGACCGTCGCGACGGAGACGCCCGCCTCGGCGGCGACGTCCTTGATGCCGATACTCGCCATCGCCGTTCCACCTCCTCGTGGAATCGATTACACGGAGGATTGGAATCGATTACGCGAACGGATGGCAAGAGGGTGGGCGAGGGCCGCAACCCAATCGTGACCCGAGAGCTCCCGCCCCGGGTCGGGCACGCGGCGGCTTGCCGCGGGTCGGGCGCGCGGCGGCCCGCCCTGGGTCGGGCGCGCGGCGGCCCGCCCCGGGTCAGGCTCGCGGCGGCCCGCCCTGGGTCGGGCGCGTGGCGGCTTGTCCTGGGTCGGGCGCGTGGCGGCTTGTCCTGGGTCGGGCGCGTGGCGGCTTGTCCTGGGTCGGGCGCGTGGCGGCTTGTCCTGGGTCGGGCGCGTGGCG